>CAMAZY010000012.1 GCA_945863885.1 uncultured Clostridia bacterium | reverse complement strand
CTTCAGTGATGCAGCATTTACAACAGAAGTAACAGACGTTACGGTAGAAGCACTCGGCCATGACTACGGTGACGGTGTTCTGACCCGCCCGACAGTTGTTGACGGTGCATGGGTTGACGGTTACTATACCTACACTTGTAAGCGTGACGCCGCTCATACCTACACCGAAACTGCACCGAGAGCAGACTACACCGAGTACGACAAGCTCGTATCCGATATCAATGACGCTATTGCAAGCGGCGACCTCACTCAGGACGCTATCGACGCTCTGAATGCGGCTCTTACCGACAACGCTGTTGCGGACAACCTTATCGATTCCGAACAGGCAACTGTTGATGCTGCGGCATCGGCTCTCAAGGACGCTCTTGACGCAGCCGCCGGCGCACTCAAGCCCGACTTCACGGCTATTGACGAGGCTCTCGGCAAATATGACGACGCTGACGCAGTTGTTGACGTTCCGACCGACGTTGCCAACCGTATTGACGAAATCAAGGACATCATCAACGACATCAAGAACGACCCGAATGCTACCCGTGCTGACAAGCAGGACGACATCGACGCTCTTGTTGATGAAGTCAACGGCTATGTAAGCCACCTTGCCGAATGTGCAAAGGGCAACCACGAATATGAAGCCGGTTGGACAATCGACATCGAAGCCACCTGCGCTCACTCCGGCTGGAAGTCACATCACTGCGCATACTGCGGTGCCACAACGGCAAGACCCGAATATGACGCTGACGGTGTTGAAATTCCGAAGCTTGCTCACAGCGTATCAGGCTGGACCGAAACCAAGGCTCCGACCTGCATCGCCGAAGGCGAAAAGACCGGTACTTGTGACCTTTGCGGCACTTCTGTAACAGAAGCTGTTGCCAAGCTCGGTCACAACTGGGGCGCATGGGTCAGAACGAAGAATTCGACCTGCATCGAAAAGGGCAAAGAGACCCGTACCTGTGACCGCTGCGGCGAAACCCATACAAGAGAGCTTCCGCTCGTCGGACACCATATCGTAGCGATTCCGGGCGTTGAACCGACTTGTGATGAAGCCGGTAAGACAAGCGGTGAATACTGCGATGTCTGCGGTAAAGTTGTCAAGGAACAGAAAGAAATTCCTGCAAGAGGACATCTTGACACGGACGGCGACGGCAAGTGCGACGCCTGCGACAGGGATTATGATGGCGAATGTGAATGCATGTGCCACAACGACACCCTTTGGTCAAAGATCGTAAGATTCATCTATACTCTGTTCTCGAAGATCTTCCGCAAGAGAATCGCTTGCTGCGAAGATATGGTATTCTGGGGCGGAGAAATCAAGGATCTGACCTGATCCGGTCGTCAAACTGATAAAGCTGATATAGCTGCAAATTATGCGGCAGTCTCTGTAAAGAGGCTGCCGCACTTTGTGTATTATATTAGACAAAAATATCTTGCCGTACTTTTTCGGGATAATAACGAAAAGGCTGTTCTCGGCGTTTTTGAATGGGATTCTATTTTCAAGCCGCTATGAAGGAAACGCAGAACAATCGATATGGAAAGTGGTAAAATTGCAAGCCGGAACTGCGGCAACGAGAAAGGGGAAGCGGTGCTTGTTTTTCGGCGGCATCGGCATGCCCGCCAAGATGAAAAGCTATGCGTTTACAAACAGCGGTGTCCGGTATAGTTGTCCGGCGATAGCACAACAGGAACAAAGAACAAAGTGAACAAAGTTTTCTATAATTATTTTTGAAGTTCTCATCGGACTTTTCCAAATTTATGTTCACTTTGTTCACTTGACCTTAAAAAGTGCCGTAAACCCTTATAAATAAAGGGTTTTCAGGGTGAACAAAGTCCGGAACAAAGGCTGAACAAAGGCGAACAAAGTCCCACTTTTTCCGTATCGTACAGCAAAAAGAAGTCCCGAAGCGAACCTCGGGACTTCATTTTTTATCGGTCAACAATACCCAGAAGCTTTTTGATGGCATTGAAGATCTTTTGGAAGAAGGAGAAGATTTTGGCAAAGAAGCTTGTCGGCTCGTTGACTTTCACCGTATAATCGGGTGCGAACCGTAAAACGGTCGGAAGTCCGGTCGCACTGTCGGTTCTGACAATCTGAACACTGTGTTCGCCGTCGGTGAGAACCACATCGGGAATCGTGCAGATACCGTTTTCGTCGGGTGTGATTTCCATCGTCTGACCGTCGCCCCAACCCCAGATGAGGGTGTAGCCGGTGATAGTGACCTCTTTTGTTTCGGCGTTCCAGTTTTCGTCGTAAACGGTGTCAAGGCTTGTGAAAGTAAGCTTGCCGTCCGAAAGCCTGTCGGTTTTTACGGTCGGGTACTGCATACCGGTATTGTACGGGTCGCCGTAGTAAACCACGATCGAATCGCCGTCTGAAACGGTGAACGAGCCGATGCCGACCTCAGGCTCTGTGCCGTTGACACGGTAAAGCCATCCGTCCCATGCTTTTTCGGTATAGGAGCCTGCAACAATGCCATTGATACCGGCAATATACTTGCCATACGTGCTGTCATAGGCGGTGACGGTAAGGTCGTCGCTTGTGTCGTCTGCGGTCTTGAGCACGTCATAGGCGGTCGAGCCGTTGCTGACGGTGACATCTTCGTAATAAATACAAGAGTCAATGCCTTCGACACGAAGCTTTACCGTAACGTTTCCGGCGGCAAAGGCGACTGGGACAAAACAGCAAAGAAGCATGACGGCACAAAGAATCACGCTTGTTGTCTTTTTGAATGTTTTCATGTTGGTTGTTCCTTTCTTTTATGGATTTTATGTAAGACTGCCTGCACGGTGCACCGTACAAAGCAGAGGTTACCTTAATAAGCGTTTCCGATATCGTCGCCCATATCGCAGGTATAGGCGAACACGATTTCGTCGCCGGGCTTCACGGTATAAGAGCTTGACCCGTCGGTCGGAAAGTTGCCGTTTACGCTGAACATCCAGCCGGACATACTGCCGCAGTCCTTTTCGTAAAGCTGATGAATTCCCTCGATATAGTACGTTCCGAAGGCAGGCGTAAAGTTATATTCAAGCTGAATTCCGCTTTTCTGACAGTATTTACAGTTATCGGTGCAGACGTTTTCACTGCACGCTCTTTTCATTACGTCAAAAGCGGATTCGCCGTTTTGGAAGCTGACTTCGGCCCGGTCAAGAATGACGCCGCTTTTCGGTACAAAGGCTCCTTTGCCCTTTTTTAACGAGGAAAGATTGTCCTTGATTGTTTCGCACCGGATAGAGACGAAGCAGGTGTTTCGGTTGTTCTCATTCAATTTGGCGGTGGTGCTATTCTTGTTGCCTTTATCCGAACTGCCGCCGAAAATTGACCAAAGTGATTTTGTGCTTGCTTCGGTTTGGGCTTGTGTTGTTGAAGAAGTCACAGCTATTGTTGATGCCGCTGAGGAAGACAAATATACTTGCGAAGCTGATGCCGACACTTGTGCGGTTGTTGTCTGCGGCTGTGTTGTTGTTACCGTAGTTTCGGTTTGAACCGCAGAAGTCTCCGACGTTGTAACAGCGGTTGTACTTACTGCTACGGCTTCGGTCGTCGTAAGTACCGACGAAGAAACGGCTATGTCACGGTCGGTTGTCGACGAACAGCCGCAAAGCAAAAGCAGAACAGCGAGAAAAAGCGAAAAAAATCTGATTCTTTTCAATTTTAATCCTCCGAAAAAAACAAGCGCCCTTTCGGTGGGAAAGGACGCAGATATACTGAACAATGCGCTAAAAAGCGAAGAACGTCAAGCACTTTTCCTTTTACCCAAAAGTGAAACTGACCGCATCGGGCAGGCGTTCCGACTTAACAGCGAAGCTGAATTACGGTAATGGCGGTTGCCCGGGATTTTCACCCGAATTTCCCTGAATCCGATGCTGATATTGAATTGATAAGGATATTATAACATCATTTGTAAAATTTGTAAACACGTTTTTTACAAATGCGGGAATTTGATTTTAGGCAACCGCTAAAAACATCCCGAGTCAGGCAGTACTATAATTCTACCCGACAGCCCGAGCCGGTCGCAAGGCGACCCCAATCCCGGGTCAGAATGTACTATAATTTTACCCGACAGCCCGAGCCAAGAGTCGGGAGACAAATTTTAGCTTAGCGGTCGCAGAAAGTGAGTTTTTAGAATTTTACCTTTCACTAAACGTTCAGCGAGAGCCTCCCCGGTCAGCAAAGCGGACAGCACCTCCTGAAGGCGGAGTCTGATAAACCTTCCTCTTTAGCGAAAGGTGGCAGACGCAGCCGTCGGTAGGGGAGAGCTGAGCAGAATTTAACCTTATTCTTTGTTTTTTTTTGCAAAGATGAAAGATATTCGTTTGAAATGGGTTTATATTTTTCAGGAGTGACACAGATTTTAATTTGGAACTAAATTCTGCTACTTTGTCTCCGGTTCCCGAGTAATATCTCGGTGATTTTATGATGCCACTTTCGCCTGAACTATCAACCCTTTTCTTCCACTTCCCGACCCCGACATTGCCGAGTCCGTCAACGGTGACCCGTGCTCTCTGCTGCGGTAGCTCCACAGCCTTTGAAAACCGGGAATATTCGCCGCTTGTGACCCGGTAACGGCACCGGGCGGCGACAATATCATCCTCACTCGCTCTTTGAAAAAATGATTATGTGACCACCAAAGACGAACAGAAGATACAACAAAAGAGGTCGATTTTTCACCGACCTCTGCATTGTTATACTTTCCGCTGCCAATTTCTGACGGCAGTTTTTCTTTTTGCGAACCTAACCCTTAAAAGGAGGCTGTTGCTCTTCGTTTTGCTGATTTGCGACCGCTTCTTTTACTTTTATTTTACAAAGATTCCGACAATCTTTTTCACAAGCTCAAAAATCGGCTCAATGATATTGAAGAGAATCGAAATGAGCGGCTTAATCCCGACATTTGTGAAGATGTTGTCGAGCTGATCAGTAAGAACCGAATCAACGTTTCCGTCGATATCCGCTGTTACATAGGGGTTGTTCTCGTCATAAGCGGCCTTTTCGCCGTTCATAACCGTAAAGTCGAAGCTTCTTTCCCCGACGGGTGTCGGGCTTCCGACAAGGACATAATCAACAACGATATCAAAATTCTTGACGCTTACTTCCGGAATTTCACCCTTGAACGGAATTTCAACGCTTTCGCCCGGCTCAAGAACCTTGGAAACGATTCCGTAGAAGGTGATGTCAAGTCCTCTTGCGGTAACGCCCATAATCTTCATCTGATCCTTTTTGGAAAGATTCTTCACGACGAGTGCCGTATCATCTGAGGAGACATAGCCCTCAACGCTCTTGTTGAAAGCGGCGTGAACCGAATGAGAAACGTTGGTTGTGGCGTGGAACTGCGGAAAAGCCGGGTCGGAATGAACGTCCTCGATTTTATCCGTCAGAAGAAGCGTTTTCATCAGCTCTGCCGAATACGAATCCTTATAGGTCATACCGTGATACAGATTTTCAACAAACCAGGTATGTTCCGGCATATAGCAGGTAGAAGCGTCAATCGTCATCGACGGAGAAACCTGATAGAAGCCGGTGTCGACTTTCTGTGTGTAGCCGTCCGCAAAACGCTGACCCAACGGTGCCGGGGTTGCGCCGGTTGAAGAAGCAATCGTAATAATCGAATCCGAGCTTTCATTAAGTCCCGTGATAACCTTGATGTCATAGCCGGCGATGATCGAAACGTGGCTACCCGCCGCTTCCGCTCTCTTGAAGCCGTTTGCAAAATCAGGCATGACTTTGTAGTGCATATAGTCGCTCTTTTCGATAAGGGCGGCGCTTTCTACGGGGTCAAGACGCTTCGCTTTCATCTCTTCGTAGTATTCGGTCGGAACGAAATCCCACATACTGCCCCAATAGCCTAAAATGTCATAAATATACGGGAGAAGATTGTCGACAATATCATCAAGGAAGCCGAGCTTTTCGGCTTTGACGAGCCAGTTGTAGTCGGTTTCTTCCATCTTGCCGTGTTCAATAAATTCAAGAAGACCTTTTTCGTCAAATTTAACGTCGCCGTTGAATACATCGTAGGCAAGTCCTGCGCCGCCGAGCGCCGGTACGGTCAGAACCGCATTGTTGACATCGCCTTTTTCACCGAAAAGGGTCAGATAGGTTCCGGAGACCTGTCCGCCGTGAGAAACAGCGAGAATGTTAACCTTGGCTTTACCCGTGTACGCTTTGACGGACTGAATAAAGGTGTCAAGCTGAGTAGCACAGGCAACGGCGCCCATTCTGAAGTCACAGTTAAAGTTAAAGATGTTTTCTTTTCCGATGTAGCCCGCATATTCGCCCATGATTTCGGGTTCATGCTGAAATTTTCCGTCGGGATAAAGCTCCTGAAGATTTGCGCTGCAGCTTTCTTCAGCCGTTACACAGTATCTCTTGAGTTCCACCTTGCTTGTGCCGTCGGGATTGCACGCCATGTCGCCGAGCATATCCACCATTTCTTCGCCGACGGTCGAGGCGATTTTCTCGGCGTTGCCCTGCGTGAGCGCACCGAGACCGAGTCCGATATCAGCGATTCTCTTGAGTACTCTTTTGCCGACTTCGTTCATGTCAAGACCCCAGACATGGATCTTTTCGCCGTTTTCGCCTTCTTTGTACATCCACGAGGACGAATAGCCGGGAACGATAACAACCGGATATTCGGTATATTTTTCTCCTTCAGCCGCTAAAGCCGCCGATGTACAGCCTAAAAGCAACACAGCGCAAAGGAGCACAGCCATCAGTTTTTTGAATTTTTTCATTTCTTCGTTCTTCCTTTCGAATAAGTTACCAAGTAATTCTATCATAATGTTGTCACTTTATCAACAAATTGTTAACAAGCAAATTCAACAAAAAAAGTACGGTGCTTCTTGTTTAACCTTTACAAGAAAGCACCGTTTTCATCTGTTTTGTCGCTTTACGTTCAGTCCGTTTTGTTCTTTTTGATTTTCGGCAGTACAAGACACAGCACAACCGCAACCGCCGCCACCGCAATCAGGGCAATCGGAACGATATAATCAAGGTCGTTGTCCCCGGTCGGGACAGCGCAGAGAACGGCGCTTTCGTCAACAGCAAAAACATTGATCAGCACCGCAACCGCACTTAAAATCATAAGACCGGCTAAAACGATACTGATAATACGAATCATTTTTTTCGGCATCATAGTGCTTTCATTCTCCTTACTTCAGATATTTTTCCATATCGGTTCCGAGCGTTGCGGCGATTTTTTCAGCCTCCTGTGCTGTCTTGGCGCAGGCAGTCAGATATACCTTGATTTTCGGCTCGGTTCCGCTCGGTCTTACGATAACGCCGTTTGACGACGGAAGCTTATAGGAAAGGACGTTCGACTTCGGAAGGTTAATCGCCGTCACCTTTCCGCTTTCGGTGTCAAGCGTTTCACTCTTTAAAAAGTCGGCAACCGCAAGCACCTTCATGCCGCCGATTTCACTCGGAGCATTGTTCCGAAGCACATCCATAATCGACTTCATCTTTGCCATGCCGGCCGCACCCTCAAAAGCGAAGTTAAGAACACGATTGAGATACATGCCGTGCTCACGGTAGATATCCTGCATAACCTCATAAAGGCTCTTACCTTTTGATTTGTAATATGCCGCCATTTCGCAGATCATCGTCGAAGCGACAACGGCGTCCTTATCTCTTGCGTGCGTTCCGACAAGATAGCCGTAGCTTTCTTCCATGCCGGCAACAAAGCGGCTTTCCTCGCCCTTGGCTTCGAGCTTCGTGATGCACTCGCCGATATACTTGAAGCCGGTAAGTAACTCGACCGTTTCGGCGCCGTATTTTTCGGCGACGGCGTTGACAAGGCTTGTCGTCACGAACGATTTTACGATAATCGGGTTTTCAGGAAGTGTGCCGAGCTCTTTTCTTCTCGAAAGAAGATACTCTGTCAGCAGTACGCCGACCTCGTTGCCCGTCATCAGTTCGTAATCGTCACCGTTTAAAACGGCGATGCCGACTCTGTCGCAGTCGGGGTCGGTCGCAAGAAGCAGGTCGGCCTTATCGGTCTTGGTCATCTCAAGCGCACATTCAAATACCTGACGGATTTCGGGGTTCGGGTACGGACAGGTCGGGAAGTTTCCGTCGGGGTTTTCCTGCTCCTTGACAACGCTGACGTTTTTGATACCGATGGTTTTCAGCATATGGCGGACGTGTTTGTTGCCCGTTCCGTTCAGCGGTGAATAAATCACTTTCAGGTCGGTGTTTTTGCAGATATCACGGCTTAAGCAGCACTTTTCAACGTTTGCATAGAATTCATCGACGATATCCTGTCCGATATACTCGATAAGACCCTGATTAACGCCCTCTTCAAAATCGAGCGTTTTTACATCGGCAAACATATCGGTTTTCTGAATATAGGAATAGGTTTTATCCGCCGCCGCATCGGTCATCTGATAACCCTCGGGGTCGTAGCACTTATAGCCGTTGTACTTGGCCGGGTTATGGCTTGCGGTGATGATGATACCCGACTTACAGCCGAGCCGTCTTACGGCAAACGACAGCATCGGAGTCGGAACAAGCTCGGGGTAAAAATACACCTTGATGCCGTTTGCGGCAAGGACACCGGCGGCATAGCGGGCAAAGGTATCGGACTTGATTCTTGAGTCATAGGCAATCGCAACCGACGGGCTTTCATATTCTTCCAAAAGGAAGCTTGCAAGTCCCTGTGTCGCCTGACCGACGGTGTAAATGTTCATGCGGTTTGTGCCGGCGCCGATGACGCCTCTGAGTCCCGCTGTACCGAATTCAAGATTTTTATAAAAGCGGTCTAATATTTCATCTTCCTTTCCGTCAATTTCCGCAAGCTCGTTTACGAGGTCGGGGTCATTGACGGCCTTTTCTTTCCACAGCTTATAAAGAGCCTTTATATCGTTCATGAAGATACCCTCCGTTTCAAAATCAAATTTTTTCATATTATTGTATCACTTAACACAGGAAAAAGTCAATCCTGCGCCCTTTGTTAATACTGAATAAACCGTAAATTTTTTCTTAAATCATCCGGACCGGGCAGAAAAGGAAATTCTGCGCAGATATCGACAAAAAAAGCCTTGCGTTTATGGTAATTATGCCGAATTTATAAAAATATGCAAAAAGCTCTTGACAGTTGAACGGTTATTCAACTATAATGCAATCAAAGTTGAACGATTGTTCAATTGTTTAACCGAATCACTTCAGCACATACTGAATATAAAGGAGCGTTTACTATGAAAAAAAGCTTCCGCCTCGTCGGACTCGACTGTGCCAACTGTGCGGCAAAAATGGAAAGAGCGATCGCCAAGCTTCCCGGCGTAGAAAAAGTCACCGTCAGCTTCATGACAACGAAAATGACGATTGAAGCGGCGGACGACAAAATGGACGAAATCGTCAAAGAAGCGACGGCTATCGTAAATAAGTACGAGCCGGATGTTGAGGTAAAAAGAGCATAACAAGCGACAAAAGGAGTGCTTCATATGAGCAGTCAGAAAAAACAGCTTATCCGAATTCTTGCGGCGGCGGTATTTTTTATCGCCGGGTTTGTCACGAACCGGTTTTCACAAACCGCCGCATGGATTGTGTTTCTCGTTTCGCTTCTCATCGGTGGAGCGGACGTGTTTATCAGTGCCGTCCGGAACATCTTCAAAGGGCAGGTCTTTGACGAAAACTTTCTGATGTCGATTGCCGCCGTCGGTGCTTTCATCATCGGCGAATGTCCCGAGGGTGCGGCGGTCATGCTTTTTTATCAGGTCGGCGAGTTGTTTCAGGACTACGCCGTTGATAAGTCGAGAAAGTCCGTGTCCGAGCTGATGGATATCCGCCCCGATTTTGCGAACGTGAAGCACGGCGAAAAAATCGAAAAGTCAGACCCCTACGATGTACAGGTCGGCGACATTATTGTCATAAAGCCGGGCGAAAGAGTGCCGCTTGATGCCGTAATCGTAAGCGGCAGTACGGCTCTCGACACGTCGAGCCTTACGGGCGAATCTCTTCCGGCGGAAAAAGGGGCCGGCGATGAAATCTTAAGCGGAAGCATCAACTTAAGCGGACTGATTGAAGCGAAGGTCACAAAAGAATTCGGGCAGTCAACCGTCAGCAAAATTCTTGACCTTGTCGAAAACGCCGCCGATAACAAAGCCAGAAGCGAAAGCTTTATTACAAGATTCGCCCGATACTATACGCCCGCCGTAGTCGTTGCCGCTTTGCTTTTAGCGTTTATCCCTCCGATATTTACGGGCTTTGCCGATTTTTCGAAATGGGTTTACCGGGCGTTGGCTTTTCTTGTTACCTCCTGCCCGTGTGCGCTCGTCATTTCCGTTCCGATCAGCTTTTTCGGCGGTATCGGCGCCTCGTCGAAGAACGGCGTACTGATTAAAGGAAGCAACCATTTAGAAGACCTTGCCAAAGCAAAAACCGTTGTTTTCGACAAAACGGGCACACTGACAAAGGGTGTTTTCAAGGTCAGCCGCATCGTGCCGAACAATTGCAGTGAAAGCGAGCTTCTTGAAACAGCCGCCTATGCCGAAAGCAACTCCACCCACCCGATTTCGGTTTCGGTCACAAAGGCTTACGGCAAAGAAATCGACAAAAGGAGAATCACCGACTGCGAAGAAAAAGCCGGTCACGGCGTCACCGTAACGCTTGACGGAAAGAAATGCGCCGCCGGCAATCTCAAGCTGATGCGCTCGCTCGGCGTCAGGGCGGACGAAAGCGTTTCTGGCACAGCGGTTCATGTAAGCCGTGACGGAGATTACCTTGGCTATATCGTAATTGAGGACGAAATCAAGCCCGACGCCAAATCAGCAATTGAAAAGCTCAAAGCCCTCGGTATCAAAAAGACCGTCATGCTCACGGGCGACAGCAAGACCATTGCCGAAAAAGTCGCAAAGCAAATCGGCATTGATGAGTTTCACGCCGAGCTTTTACCGGCGGACAAGGTGGAAATCACCGAAAAAATCATCAAAGCCGAAAAGAAAAACGAAAAGCTTGTCTTTATCGGCGACGGCATCAACGACGCTCCCGTGCTTGCCCTTTCGGACATCGGAATCGCCATGGGCGGCGTCGGCTCGGACGCTGCCATCGAAGCGAGCGACATTGTCATCATGACCGATGAGCCGTCAAAGCTTAGTACGGCGATGCGCATTTCGGAAAAAACGCTTCGCATAGTCAGAGAAAATATCTACTTCGCTCTTTTTGTGAAATTTGCGGTTCTTTTGCTTGTCGCTTTCGGAATTCTGCACATGTGGGCGGCGGTTTTCGCCGACGTCGGCGTTTCGGTGATTGCGATTCTGAATGCCATGAGGATATTGGGGTATAAAGAATAAGGATCTGCGGGGTAAAATTCAGCAGTTGAATGACACCCTTTCCCAAAAGGAAACGGAGTATCAGGCAAAAATCCGCAGGAATACTTCATGTATTTCAAGGATTTGGGGCGACAAAGACGGCATTAGTTGGGCATTATGACGAACGCCGGAATGTTTTTAGAGGTTGCCTACAGCTTGTATTTAGCGCTCAACACTTCTTGACTCCCTATACCGCCTATGCTATACTGAAGAAAATATTGCTTTTTAAGCTATCGAAAGCGGGAGAAAATATGAATGAGCAATTGATCTACATCAAAAAAATACTGTCCACGGTTTTCGCCCTTGTGCTGTCTGTGCTGACTATGACCACCGACGGAATCGACCGGATATCGCAGTCCCGGCGCACCGATATTGTGAGCACCAACATCGTCGGTATTGACGCCTATTTTCATTCGCAGGGTATCACAACCGATGGGCAAACTCTTTTCTTCTCGTCTAAAACCACACTCATTCAGACAGAAGACGATGCGAAGACCGTCCTGAACGCAAACTACCGTGCGATTCCCGATGAACTGTCGGACAAGTACGAAATACAGCATATCGGCGGGCTGAGCTATTATAACGGTTATATTTATGCCGGACTTGAGGACAGCAAGCAATGGAACTATCCGATTGTCGGCGTTTATGACGCCAAGACGCTTGAGTTGGTTGCGTATTATATTTTAGATGCGAAGCAGGTAACACGGGGCTTGCCGTGGGTTTGTGTCAATCCCGAAAACGGACTGCTTTACTGCTGTGACCATTCAAAACAGCCGACGAAGCTGCTTGTGTATGACACCGCCGACGGTATGCGTTTTATTAGGGAAATTCCGCTCAGCGAAACCGTCGAAGCCATTCAGGGCGCAGAATTTTTCGGCGGATATATGGTAGCCGCCACCAACGATAAAACTCAGGCAATATATAAAATCAATCCCGTTGACGGCAGTGTAGAAAAACTTCTTGACCGCAACCTGACAAAATTCAGTGAAGGCGAAGGGATGACCGTCATGATGAAAGACGGCAAGCCGATGATTCTTGCGATGGATATGGGTCCGCTGTTTGTCAACGCATTTGTGCGGGAGTATGATATCAGTGCTGTCGGTGGCATTGTGTGAACAGGAAAAATCAGCCGATTATAATAATACCGAAGCGACACCGGATACCGATGTCGCTTTCATCGTTTTAAACTTCGGAGAGTTATGCCGGAGTTTTTTACATTACATTGTGTTGAGCAGTTGTCGATGTTTGCCATGATATTTAAGAAAAACTTAAGATAGTTTTTGTTGAAGGCTTTATGCTGTTATGCTATAATAATTTTATAAATACACTCGATTTCCACTTCGTTTCAGAAGATAAGACAGATAAATGTACATAGCGACCAAGATGTTCGAAAAATGCGAAAAATAATGTGAAGGAGAAGATTTTATATGAAAAAACAACCGTTAAAGTCTTTAAGCAAGTACTTGCCTTTGGTGCTGCTCCTGACCGCTGTTGTTATTTGTCTTGTTGTAAAGATAATGAATGTTTTTTGCCATGCTGTAAATGTTGATACGATTACGCTGTTAGTGAATTGTGAATACAATGATGGAACTGATAGCGAT
Source organism: uncultured Clostridia bacterium (assembly GCA_945863885.1). Lineage (GTDB taxonomy): Bacteria > Bacillota > Clostridia > Oscillospirales > Acutalibacteraceae > UBA6857. The sequence goes on along the minus strand of CAMAZY010000012.1, from coordinate 62,371 downwards.
ATAATGAAATCAGAATTATATCGATTGAATGTCAATAGTAAAACATTACAGAAAGAAAAGATTTTGAGTGAATACGGCAATGTGCTTTCTACTGTATATCTGAGCAACGGAGAAAAATGCTCACTGATAAAATCGAATGCTTACGATAGCTTTTTATTATCAATAATGAACAGCGAAAACAAGGCTGTATATGAGTGTGATTTGGATTTTATACCTGATCAGATATTGGAGTATAATGATGGATTGTTATTGAGGAATAACGATTCCCTGATTTTTTGGGACTTCAGAAAAAACAGTTCAATTACTTCTGCTGAGTTTCATAATGATTATTGTGCGGAAAAGATTTGGTCCAATGGAAAAGAAATTGTTTACAAATGGAAAGAGAATACCTATTTATATGGCGACGAAAGTCAAAAAACAATAAAATCAAATTGGAACTGCTTAGGTTTTTCAGGTGATAAAACTGTTGTTTTTGAAAAAGATCTTCCGATGGGTTTCTGCTTGATTTGTAAATACAGCATAGATGATGATAAATATTACAGTTATCAATTACTTCACATTCCGGGATATATCGTTTCTCAAACCGCTTTTTCACCTGACGGAAAATATATGATGTTTTTCAGCTCGGATGGCGAAGGAGGTCTTAAAACATATATTTTAGATATGAAATACTACACTAAGAAAAAACTTGATTCAGAAATATATGCTTTATCATTTCAGTGGTTATAAATTATAGTGGTTTTTCTCCGGTTACAATATAAGCAATTATATAAATCTGATTTGTTTGTGCTTTTCATTGCTTCATTACTTGAGCCGAAACCGATTCCTATGAAACTCAATCAACCCCTCGTCACGCATTTTGCAAAGCTCGTTTGACATCGCACTGCGGTCAACCGACAGATAGTCGGCTAACTGCTGACGGTTAAAGGGGATCTCAAAATGTGAGCGGTTATGACTTTTGGCTTCTTCGGATAAATACGAAATCAGTTTTTCTCGTGTGGTACGCTTGGACATATGGCCGAGCTTCTGTACGAGTTTTCTGTTTTTCTCACAGACAGCAAAAAATAGATTTTGCACCACCATGGCATGAAACCGGCAGGCGGACGAACAGATATTCAGAATCCGATTTGCATCAAAAAACAGAACGGCACTGTCCTCGATGGCGACAACATCGTTTAAAAGCGGACTGCTTTCCGGTGAAAGATACGCTTCGCCGAACATTTCGCCGACATCAATGCTGCCTAAAATGCTTCGGTTTCCCCAATAATCCTCATTCTGAATGTGAAGGCGGCCTTTCACTAAAACCGGGATTCTGTCGAGTTTTTCACCTTGCCGTAATACAGTTTCGCCCTTGTGATATGGCAAAAGCTTTGCACCGAAGCAGTCAAGCATTTTCAAAATGTCGTCCTCACTGATGCCGGAGAATAGTGTTGTTCTTTTTAAAATGGCAATATATTCTTTCATAAAAATCTCTTTCTGTTGGAAAAACAACCGATTTTTTTGACGGCTGTGTTATAATGGGAGCGTAAAGTCAATGGACTTTTGCCTAAGGAACCTCTGAATAGAGCACAGCATACGCTTTGATGTACAGTTACCTTGCCAATATTCCGCCGGAACAGCACAAATACTGCTTCAAATCCGACAGGATTCCTGCGCGCCTTTTGCACTTTTCTGACGAAAAATCTGACGGCGCAATCTGTACATCGGATTGAATCAGAGCTTCCTTGAAAATGTGGAGGTGGTATAAAATGAAACCAAAAATAAGAATCACTTTGATCGATAAAAAAGGGGACTGCCCCTGCCACAGAGGACACCGAATCGGTGACACCTTTGACTACGACACACAGCGGGGCGAACTTTGCCCGATGGCGCTGCACGTTGCTTTTCCGTATATCGATATTCTGCGGTATGGCGGAGAGCCGCCGAAGGCAATGTGCGGTGAAATTCGTTTTTGCTGTCCCGACAGCGATGTGATCAATATATTCAAAATCGAAAAGGAGTCATGAACATGATACGGAAAATTATCAAAATAGATGAAGAAAAATGTATCGGCTGCGGTCTTTGCGCCGAGGCCTGCCATGAGGGCGCAATCGAAATGGTCGACGGTAAGGCAAAGCTGACGAGAGAAGACTACTGCGACGGGCTTGGGGACTGTTTGCCGGCTTGTCCGACGGACGCTATTTCTTTTGAAGAGCGGGAGGCTCCGGCGTATGACGAACAGGCGGTTTTCGCATCGAAGAAAAAGGCGAATCCTTTGCCCTGCGGCTGTCCGGGTTCGCAGTCAAAAGCAATCGAAAGGAGCGTCGGCGATGTGCCGGAAGCGGCAGCCGTGAACCGCAGTCAGCTTTCGCAGTGGCCGGTTCAGATCAAGCTTGTGCCGGTCAATGCTCCGTATTTCGAGGGGGCAAACCTTCTTGTCGCCGCCGACTGTACGGCTTACGCTTACGGTGATTTTCATAAGGATTTTATCCGCAACAAAGTGACGCTCATCGGCTGTCCGAAGCTTGACGAGGGCGATTATGCCGAAAAGCTGACGGCAATCCTTTCAAATAACAACATTAAAAGCGTGACGGTTGTCCGAATGGAAGTGCCCTGCTGCGGCGGTATAGAAAACGCCGTTAAACGAGCCTTGCAGGCAAGCGGAAAATTCATTCCGTGGCAGGTTGTGATCGTTTCAACCGACGGCAGAATTCTTGACTGAGTCATTACAAAACCAAAGGCGGCAGGAAATCCTACCGCCTTGATTTTTTGCTGTTTTTCCGGAATTATGCGTCATATTACAACGTGCGCAGCGGTTCTTTACCTTGCGGTTTGCGATAAAACAGATTATGAATCGGATTATGTATGGAAATTTGACAAAAATGTGAAGAAGTTTGACAAATTTGAGAATATATGGTATAAATAAAAATACTGATTCAAAAATGGAAAAATTGCCTCGATTTTCCGGCAGGTAAATAAGCGTTTTTGAAATATTCTTTCGGGGGGAACATATAATGAAAAGAAAAATCAAAGAATGGATAAGCGTTCAGATCGCCAAAAATCCGGGGAAAATGATTTTGCTCGGGATACTTTTATTTAATATCGTGTTCTTTTTGATTGCGGCCGTGATTATCAGCAATCTGTCTTTGACCGGAACGGAAAAAATGGGCTTTTTTGAAGCGGTTTTCTGTACGGTAACAATGATTCTTGATGCCGGCTGTATTTCTTATGTCATTGAGGATATCGGAACGGCGGGCGTTGCTGTTGCGGTGATTTGTCTTGCAATCGTCTTTATCGGAATGATTTCGTTTACCGGTGCGGTAATCGGTTACATTACAAACTATATTTCCGGATTTATTGAAAACACGAATTCCGGTAATAAAAGGCTTGTGATTTCCGATCATACGGTTATTCTGAACTGGAATACAAGAGCCTCGGAAATCATCAATGACCTTCTTTATTGCAAAAATGAGCAAAAGGTCGTTGTTTTAGTCAATTCAAGAAAAACGGAAATTGAAAAAGAGATCGAAGAGCGGCTTGAAGATACAATAGCAAGAGAAAACAAAAAAATCCGAAAGCAATATCAGGATCTCAACTTTATCAGCCGGTTCTTCGCATACAGAGAGCATAAGTTTACAAGAAACGTTACGGTTATCGTTCGTGAAGGCGACGTCTTTTCTTCGAAGCAGTTACACGATATTTCTCTTGAACACGCAAAATCCGTTGTTATTTTGGGTAACGATATCAACAATACGGTTTGCAAATTCGAACAAAAAGAAATTACCGACGAAAGAAGCCGCGGAAATTCTCAGACCGTCAAAACCCTCATGCAGGTTGCCGACATTACAGCCGCCGATTATTCGGACGACAAGCAGAAAATCATCGTTGAAATTACCGATGACTGGACATGGGAGCTTGTTGACCGGATTATCCGCTATAAGCAGGTAAAAGGGAAGTGCAACATCGTACCCGTAAGAGTCAATAAAATCCTCGGTCAGATCCTGTCGCAGTTCTCGATCATGCCCGAACTCAATCTTGCCTATAAAGAGCTGTTCTCGAATAAGGGCGCAACGTTTTATACCGTTGATCACGAACCTGTTGATGATGATAGCTACATACGCAGCTATTTGAGCAATCATAAAAATGCAATTCCGCTTACCGTGATTGACGAGGACGGCGAGTCCTACGCCTGCTATTCTTCCGCCTCTGAGTCGGATATCAAAAAAACCGACAGCGTCGAAAAATCCGATTATACGGTTGCGCTCAACGAAGATTACGACGCCGGACACAAAAACGTCATTATTCTCGGTCACAACAGCAAATGCCACGATATTATGCGCGGTTTTGAGGCGTACAGAAGCGAGTGGAATTATAAAGACGGAAAAGATGAGGTTTTGCGTCTTGTCATTATTGACGATGAAAAGAATCTTGAAAAAATGAATTACGAACAGTATCCGTTTGTCACCGAAACGATTAAGGCGAGCATTTATGAAAATACTCTTCGCCAACAGATTGAAAACACGATTGACAAGTTCCTTGCGACAAGCGGCGAGGACATCAGTGTGCTGATTCTTTCCGACGATTCCGCTCTGAACGAGGATATCGATGCAAGCGCTCTTGCCAATCTCGTTTATGTTCAGGATATTGTCCGGGAAAAGAAAGAACAATACGGCGATGCCTTTGATGTTGAACGGATTGATATCATCGTTGAAATTATCAATCCGAAGCATCACGATATCGTCAGCAGTTACAGCGTCAATAACGTTGTTATCAGTAACCGCTACATCAGTAAGATGATCACACAGATCGGCGAGAAGGAAGCGCTTTACAACTTCTATACCGATATCCTGACGTATGATACCGACCCGACGGAGGACGGATTCACAAGTAAAGAGATTTATGCCAAAAAGGTTGTGGACTATTTCAAACATATTCCCGAAGACTGCACGGCCGCAGAGCTTATCCGTGCTGTTTACGACGCATCTACGGATAAGAGTCTGCCGACCGATATGCGGAATCCGACGATCGTTCTCGGCTACGTTAAGCCGGGCGGAAAGATGATTCTGTTTGAAGGCGATCAGTCGGATATCAAAGTACATCTTGAAAAAAGAGATAAGATCATTGTATTCAGCAATCATTAAAACGGTTTTGTTTTTGTTCTTATTTCGGAGGTGAAAACTGTGTTTTGTCAAAATTGCGGAAATCAGGTACCGGATCATGTTGCGTTTTGCCCCTTCTGCGGCAATGAAATGCCAGTGGAGCAAGAGCCGGTAAGAAAAGAAAGGCCGGCTGTCAACAAAAAGGTTATCGCTGTCTTTATCAGTGTTGTACTGATTGTTGTGGCAGCAGTCATTGTCGTTCTGACATTAACCTCAAGAGTTTTTGTGAGTAAATATATATCGGACGCAATATCGCCCGAAGGATACGACGGTTACGCTAAGGTTTCCCCCGAGGATGTTGTTGACTATGAGGCGATAATCAATGAGCTCGGCCGGGCAAAATACAACCGGTTAGGCGACGATCTGCTTGAAGACGCCATTGATGTTTCATTCGACAAATCAACGCTTCTTTCCAACGGAGAGGAAATTACGGCAACGATTACGATTGATTATAAATACATCAATTCATATGATTTTTCAAAAAAACTCAGCGGTAAAAAATCGTACGAGAAAACCTATGTTATCGAGAATCTTCCGTCCGCCGAACAGGTGAATCCGTTCGATGCCATCGATCTGGTCATTTATGACAAGACAGAGGGCAAGTGTTCCGTTCAATATAAGAACAATTATCAAAAGCAGTACGGAAAATATACTCTCCGGATTTCCGGTGAAAACGAACTGGAGCTTGTCGATTCGTTAGGCTCCGTGCTTACGATACTCTATGTCGATTTCTCGTCGGATAACTATATATCAACGGGAAAAATCACGGTCAGTGTTGATGTCGATGAAAAGAGTATCAGCGAAAAGGGTATTGTGATACCCGAAAAGCAAACGCAGCTTGCACCCGTTGAATGTGACTATTTGTCCGACGGCGCCAGTGTGTCAAAGAACGATTTTGATGCCTTGAAAGCGATGGCGGTTCGTACCGTCAACGAGAATTATTCCGGCGCTTCCTATTACGCAACGTATTTCAGCTTTGAAGAAGTCGAAGGGTATTTCCATGATACACTGAAAAACCGTGTTCACTTTGTTTTTTCGTATAATAATAACGGCGAAAAAAGATATGTAAGTATTTACTTTGACAACGTAAAGCTTCTCTCGACCGGCAAGATTTATCAGATCGATGAACTTGAGGCGCATGACGGCCCGAATTATAACTATATCTACGATCTTGAAATCGGTCTGGCTGAAAACTGGAGGGTATTTTACCGCTTTGCGGAATCATAAAGAAAGGCAGCCCCTTGCGGCTGCCTTCTTATTGTTAATAAAAAATTAACATTTTCGGCAATTCTTAGACAATGTAAAGATTGACATTCATTTTTAATAATGTTAACATTATTTTAATATTTCATCTTGGAGGAGTGCAAATGAAAAACGTTAAAAAAACAATTTCCGTCATTTTGTGTCTTGTGATGGTGTTGTCTCTTGCCGTACCGATGGCATCGGCTCAGGGGGAATGCAACTGCGGACACACACCGATGATTTATGTTTTCGGCAGAAGCACGATTTTTGATGATCCGACCTCGCCCGACAGACGGGATCTTCTTGATATCGGCGGCGACGCTCTTACCGGTATGGTAAAATCCGGTGCGCCGATTTTAGCCAAAGCCGTTTTAACCAACAATTATGATGCGTACTGTGACTTCCTTTATGAACAGACTGCACCGCTGTTTGCCGATTTTACACCGAATAAGGACGGTACGGTGACGAACGGAAGCGGTATCGAATGGTCATGGTCGCCCGAAACGCTTTATGATTCCCATAAGGATGACAACGTGTATTCTTTCGTTTATCACTATGATTCCCGTCTTGACCCGTGCGATATCGCCGACGATCTGAACCGCTATGTACAGGCGGTAAAAGAGCTGACAGGTCACAACAAGGTGTCGATTCTGTCCCGTTGTATGGGCTGCGATATGGCGTTTGCGTATCTTGCCGAATACGGCTGGGACGATATCGAAACCTTTGTTCAGTATGCTTCCGCCGTTCAGGGGACAACGATTTTAAGCGATATTTTCGCCGGTAAAATCGAACTGAATTCCGATGCGATTGACCGTTATTTCAACGAAAACTGGATTGCCGACGACTGGCAGGTCAATGAGATTCTCAAGGCGACAATTTCCGTTCTGAACGAAAACTACACCTTAGGTCTTACCGCTTCGGCCGTCAACCGGATTTATGCGAAGATTTATGCGAATGTTCTTCCCCGTATCATGCGTGCAAGCTACGGTACCTCGCCGGGTTATTGGAGCATGGTTGCCGCCGAGGACTACGAACAGGCGAAGCAGCTTGTTTTCGGCGATAACACCGAGGAATACGCCGAACTGATTGCAAAGCTTGACCATTACGACGCAACCGTAAGACAGCAGCTGAAAAATATTCTCGTTTCCATGCATGACGACGGTGTCAGACTGATGAATATTACAAAGTACGGCTTCCAGATGATTCCGATTACGACTTCTTATAATACCGTCAACGATAACAAGATTTCGGTATATCATCAGTCGTTCGGCGCGACGACAAGTCCGCTTGATTCCTGCTTCGATAAGAAGTATATGGAAAATGCAGTTGCCAACGGAACCGACAAGTATATTTCTCCCGATAAGCAGATTGATGCTTCGACCTGTCTTTTCCCGGACACGACATGGTTTATAAAAGACCTTGACCACAATAACTTCCCGGGCTGTGTCAACGATCTGATGATCGCCGCCTGCCGGAGCGAAAAGGAACTGACGATTGACGATGATGTTCGTTTCCCGCAGTATATGCGTTTTTATTACTGGGAGGACGCCATCAAGCCGCTGACCGAGGAAAACGAAGAAACGAGAGATTACACAACCAATATCTTCCAGGCAATTTACCGATTCTTCAAGGCGGTCATTGATTATCTTAAGACCTTGTTCAAAAATAAATAATGTTGTAACGCCGGCTCGGTTTTCGGGTCGGCGTTTTAAGAATCGGTGTGAACCGAAGTGAAAAATAACAGTTGCTTTTTTCCTGTGATATGATACAATAATATTACAATGATGCCGAAAGGTGGATGAATATGAATACGGAGAAAATTCGAAAACAAATTATCGAGGGCAAAACCTCTCTCGGAATTGAGTACGGCTCTACGAGAATCAAAGCGGTACTGATAAGTGACGACGCTGAACTGATTGCGTCGGGTGTGTATGAATGGGAAAACGAGCTTGTGAACGGAATCTGGACACACTCGAACGAAAGCATCATCCGAGGACTGCAGCAAAGCTATGCTGAGCTTAAGAAGAATGTACTGGAAACGTACGGTCTTGTGCTTGAAAAAATCGGCTCAATCGGTGTTTCGGCGATGATGCACGGTTATCTTGCCTTTGACTCGGACGGAAAGCTTCTCGTTCCGTTCAGAACATGGAGAAACACGATGACACACGACTCGGCGGTGAAGCTGACGAAGCTTTTCGGTGTGAATATTCCCGACCGGTGGAGCATTGCCCATCTTCAGTATGCGGTTGACTGCGGCGAAGAGCACATTGACAATTTAAGCTTTATGACGACGCTTGCCGGCTATGTTCACTATCTTCTTACCGGTAAGAAGGTTCTCGGAATCGGTGACGCTTCGGGTATGTTCCCGGTTGACAGCGAGACGGGCACTTACGATAAAACGATGATGCGCAAATTTGAATCGCTTCAGGAAAATGCCGCCCATTCGCTTTGTCTTTCGATACTTCTTCCGAAGGTGCTCAAGGCGGGCGAAAACGCAGGCTGTCTTACCGAAAGCGGGGCATGGCTTCTTGATACCGACGGCGACCTGAAGCCGGGGATTCCGTTCTGTCCGCCCGAGGGTGACGCCGATACGGGTATGGTTGCGACGAACAGCGTCAAAGCCGGAACGGGCAACGTTTCCGCCGGAACGTCCGTTTTTTCGATGGTGGTTTTGGAAAGAAAGCTGAAAAATCTCTACCCCGAAATTGATATGATTACGACACCCGAGGGGAATCCCGTTGCGATGGTGCACTGCAACAACTGTACGGGCGACCTTGACGCATGGATCGGCATTTTCGGTGAGCTTCTTGATAAGATGAACGTCAAGTATAAAAAAGCCGATCTTTACGACAAGTTCTATTTCGCCGCTCTGGAGCCCGACAAATTCAGCGGTGTGCTGTCCTATAACTGTTTTTCGGGCGAGCCGGTTTTGTCTCTTTCCGAAGGCAGACCGATGTTTATAAGACTTCCCGACGCCGATTTTACTCTTTCCACGATGGCGCAAAGTCTCATTTTCTCAAGCTTTGCGACGCTGAAAATCGGGATGGAAAAGCTCAGTGCCGAGGGCGTAAAAATGACGAAGCTTTTGGGTCACGGCGGTCTTTTCAAGACGAAAACCGTAGCACAGCGTCTGATGGCGTCCGCTTTGGGCGTACCTGTTGAGGTTATGAAGTCGGCAGGCGAGGGCGGCGCATGGGGAATTGCGATTCTTGCGGCGTACATGAGAAACAAAAAAGACGGTCAGTCTCTCGGTGACTATCTTGAAAATGAAATTTTTGCTTCGGCGAAAACCGAATGTGAAAAGCCCGATAAAAAGTATGCCGACGTCTTTGAAAAATACATAAAGGTCTATAAAGATTGTGTCGATTTACAAAAGACTGCCGCCGAGTGTTTCCGATAAGCTTACGGAAAAGAGGATAAACAATGCTTGAAGAATTAAAAAAGAAAGTCTGCGAAGCGAATTCAATGCTTCCGGAATACAATCTCGTCACTTTTACATGGGGAAACGTGAGTGCCGTTGACCGTGAAAAGGGGCTTGTCGTTATCAAGCCGAGCGGCGTTTCGTATAAGAATATGAAGCCCGGGGATATGGTCGTTGTTGACCTTGAAAGCGGAAAGACCGTCGAGGGGGATTACCGTCCGTCGTCCGACACGCCGACGCACCTTGTTTTGTACCGCAATTTTAAAAATATCGGCGGTATTGTGCATACCCACAGCCGCTGGGCGACCGTTTTTGCGCAGTCAAAGCGCAGTATCCCTGCCTTGGGAACGACGCACGCAGACGACTTTTACGGCGATATTCCGTGTACACGATTGATGACCGAAGAGGAGATCAACGGCGAATATGAGCACGAAACGGGCAACGTTATCGTTGAAGCGTTTAAGGATATCGACCCCGACGAAGTTCCGGCGGCACTCGTCGCAAGTCACGGTCCGTTCTGTTGGGGAAAAGACGCATTCGAAGCCGTTCATAAAGCGGTTGTGCTCGAAGAGGTTGCCTTTATGGCGTGGCATAATCTCGCTTTGGGTGACAGCGAAAGAATGCAGCAGACACTTCTTGATAAGCATTTTTTAAGAAAGCACGGAAAAAACGCCTATTACGGGCAAAAATAAGAATATGCGCCCCGGCTTCGGTCGGGGCATTTTACCGCAAAATTTTCAAAAAACTTTTTTTGAGAATAAATGAGAAATTCAGAGAAAAACAGAGTGTTTTCATGAAATCAAGTTTTTCTTTCAACAAATTATCGGAAAATGTCAAAAAAATACGAAAAAACTGTTGACATTTGCGGCGTTTTGCTCTATATTTTATCTGTCAAGTTTACAAAAGTGTATTACGAATATGAAAACTTATGAATTTTGTTTTTGTACCCGTGGTAACCGACGAGGGAACACGACCGTCAGGCGGCAGTTCTCAGTCGGTTATTTTTTATGCTTTTTTGACCTTCTTTGAAAAACCGACTGCAACTTCAAAGAGGGAGAACTTGAATATTAAATCGAGCGGGCATGGCGAAATGCCATGCAGGGAAAGGGGTTTACTCATGGAAGATAATATTATTATCGCACTGAAAAACATCTCAAAGAAATTTGACGATGAAGTTGTCCTTGACGATATCAGTCTGAATATCAAGGACAAAGAATTCATTACGTTTCTCGGCCCGTCGGGCTGCGGAAAGACTACGACCTTGCGGATAATCGCCGGCTTTTTAGAAGCGGACAGCGGTCAGGTCATTTTTGAGGGCAAGGACATCAATTCTCTGCCTCCTCATAAACGACAAGTCAATACTATTTTCCAGCGATACCAGCTTTTCCCGCATCTGAATGTATACGAGAATGTCGCTTTCGGACTTCGCAACAAAAAGATGAAAGAAAAGGATATCAGCCGTAAGGTTGAGGAGATGCTTTCTCTTGTCAATCTCAAGGGCTTTCAGCGCCGTGACGTGTCGTCACTTTCCGGTGGACAGCAGCAGAGAGTTGCGATTGCAAGAGCGTTGGCGGTCGAACCCCGGGTTCTTCTTCTCGATGAGCCGCTGGCGGCTTTGGACTTAAAGCTTCGCAAGGATATGCAGGTGGAGCTTAAAAACATTCAGAAGCGCCTTGGCATCACGTTTATTTTCGTGACGCATGACCAACAGGAGGCACTTTCGATGTCCGACACCGTTGTTGTCATGAATGAGGGTAAGATTCAGCAGATCGGATCTCCCATTGATATTTATAACGAGCCGAAAAACGCCTTTGTCGCCGACTTCATCGGAGAAAGTAATATTCTTGACGGCGTGATGCTTGACGACTTCAAGGCGAAGTTTTCCGGTGCTGTGTTCCAATGCCTCGATAAAGGCTTCGCTGTCAATGAGGAGGTCGATATCGTTATCCGTCCCGAGGATGTTGACGTTGTACCCGTCGAAAAGGGTATGATAAGCGGCGTTATCACTTCGAATACCTTCAAGGGCGTTCACTTTGAAATGATCGTCGATATTCAGAACTTCAAATGGATGATTCAGACGACGGATTACTATCCCGTCGGAACCGAAATCGGAATCGAAATTGAGCCGGACGCAATTCACGTTATGAAAAAGTCCAAGTATTCGGGACTTTACGGCGATTACAGCTCTTTCAGCGACGAAATCGAGCATCTTTCCGATGTTTCGTTGGAGGAGGAGTGATAGATGAAACAAAAAAGCCTTTCACAAAAGCTGATTGCGTCTCCGTATCTTCTCTGGGCGGCAATTTTTATCATTGTACCGCTTGTGTTTGTCGTCTATTACTCACTCGTTGACGCAAACGGAGCCTTCACCCTCGAATATGTTTCCCAGATCGGAAAGTACAAGGATATCATGCTCAACTCCATCTGGCTCGGCTTTGTTGCTACGGTCATCAGCCTTATCTTAGCGTATCCTTTGGCTTTCATCATGGCAAGAAGCAACCTGAATGTTCAGCGCACGATGATGATGCTTGTTATGCTTCCGATGTGGATGAATCTTCTGATTCGTACCTATTCTCTGATGATTCTTCTTCAGGACACGGGCATCATCAATTCGGCTCTTTCGATTTTACATCTGCCGAATGTTCACATGATCAACACGCAGGGCGCCGTTGTGCTCGGCATGATTTATAACTATATCCCGTATATGATTTTGCCGCTGTACTCCATCATGTCAAAAATCGACAACGGACTGATTGAAGCGGCGGAGGATTTAGGTGCCAATAAGCTGACCGTTCTTCGCAAGGTGATTCTGCCGCTGAGTATGCCGGGTATCGCTTCGGGCTTTACGATGGTTTTCGTGCCGTCGGTTTCGACCTTCTATATTTCCAAGAAGCTCGGCGGAAATGCTTTTGCGCTTATCGGCGACGTTATTGAAATGCAGTTCAAGTCCTCGAATAACTATAACCTCGGTGCGGCGCTTTCGCTCGTTCTGATGTTCCTGATTTTGATCTGTATGGCGGTTATGAATCGCTTTACGGGCGACGATGATGACGGAGGTGTTCTGATATGAAAAGAAAAATGTCTCCGCTTTCAAAGCTGTATGTAGCGTTTATCATGCTTTTCCTGTATGCGCCGATTGTCGTCATGATTATCTTCTCATTCAACGCCTCGGCAAGTACAAGCGTCATGACGGGCTTTTCGACCCGTTGGTATGAGTCCTTGCTTCATGACGAAGCGACAATCAAGTCTCTTTACAATACACTGATTCTGGCGGTCAGCTCTTCTCTTTGCGCTACTGTGATGGGAACCGCCGCCGCCGTCGGCATCAACGCCATGAGAAACAAATGGGCGAAACGGGCGACAATGAGCGTGACGAATATCCCGATGATGAATCCGGAAATCGTCACCGGTATTTCGATGATGCTTCTGTTTGTCTTTGTGGCAAAGATGCTCGGCGTTGTCGATGCGCTCGGGTTCTGGACGATGCTGATAGCGCACATCACGTTCAATTTGCCGTATGTCATTTTGTCCGTTCTTCCGAAGCTAAGACAGCTTGACCCGCACCTTCCCGAAGCGGCGATGGATTTAGGCTGTACACCGCTTCAGGCGTTTTTCAAGGTAACTTTGCCGTCGATTTCGACCGGCATTATATCGGGTCTTATGATGTCCTTTACGCTGTCGCTTGACGATTTCGTCATCAGCTACTTTACCCAAGGGCCGAGCTTTGAAACGCTGCCGATCCGGATTTTTTCGATGACGAAAAAGCGTGTTACACCCGATATGTATGCGCTGTCAACGCTGATTTTTGTTGCGATTTTGCTTCTGCTCATTCTCTTGAACGTCTCGCAGGTCAGAGGCGAAAAGAGAATGCGCAATAAACTGAATAAGGAGGCGAAAGCGGAATGAAAAAGTTTGTATTCGGCATGATGATAACCGTTCTGCTTTTTGCTGCTTTGAGCATTTCGTCCTTTGCCTACGAAAACGAGGATTACTATAAGGGCGCCCAAAAAGGCGAGGTCATCAATGTTTTCAACTGGGGCGAATACATCAGCGAAAGCTATGAGGACGGAATGATTGACGTCAACAAGGAATTTGAAAAGCTGACGGGCATCAAGGTCAATTATGTTACCTTTGAAAGCAACGAGGACATGTACGCAAAAATCAAAAACGGCGGCGCAAGCTACGACATTATCATTCCGTCCGACTACATGATCGAGCGGATGATTGCCGAAGATCTGCTTGTGAAGTTTGATGTCAAGTCGCTTCCGAACTTCAAGTATATCGACAAGCAGTACACAGGAATGTACTACGACCCGAACGACGAATATTCCGCCGTTTACAATGTCGGTATGGTGGGACTTATCTACAATACAAAAATGGTTGACGAAACGCCGACAAGCTGGAAAATCATGTGGGACGAAAAGTATGCGGGCAAGATTTTGATGATTGACAATCCCCGTGACGCCTTTGCGATTCCGCAGAAGATTTTAGGCTATTCGCTCAATTCTACCGATGAAAAAGAGCTCGGTGACGTTGCGCAGATGCTTATTGATCAGAAGCCGCTTCTTCAGGGCTACGTCATGGACGAGGTTTACAACAAAATGGAAAGCGGCGAGGCGGCGATGGTGCCGTACTATGTCGGTGACTTTGTCTGTATGCAGGAGGTCAACCCCGATCTCGAGTTCGTCTATCCCGAGGAGGGCGTCAACATTTTTGTTGATGCGATGTGTATCCCGAAGTGTGCGCAGAATGTCGAAGCGGCGAAAAAGTATATCAACTTCCTGCTCGACCCCGAGGTTGCGCTGAGTAATGCGTGGGCAATCGGCTACGCTACGCCGAACATCGGTGCGCTCAACAGCGACGATTACGAGGAAATGCGGGAGAATAAGTATCTGTATCCCGACCCCGAGGATATGCCGAAAACGGAGTATTTCCATAATCTTCCGCAGGAAACGCTTATCATGTTTGCCGATTTGTGGAATCAGATAAAGGTATCCGGCGGAAGCAATAGCCATATCTATTGGGGCTTCGGCATTGTTGCCGCTTCGGTCGTTTTCTACGGAGGTTATAAGTGGTTCACGAAGCGCAGACGGGAATACTGGTACGACTTTCCGATAGAAAAATAAGAAAACAACGTGTACTTTAACAGGGCTGTATCATGCAGCTCTGTTTTTGTTTTACCGGAAATGCAGACTTTTCTTACTCCGATTATGATACATGTTCTATAAAAAGTGTTGATTATTAACAAAAAATATTGAATATTTACATAAAATTATGTTTTTGTTCACTAACTTTAAACACTCGATTAACAATTTATAAACTTCTGATCGATACAATTTTATTTAATATACAGGATATTCTCATTCTGTTTTATATCAAATCATCATAAAGGAGAGAAAAACTATGCTGCCTGCCCCGGAACAAAATAACTGTTATGACTACTTAAGAAAATGCACGTCTATTTACGGCGATGTCTACATGATGCAGCATTTCGGCGTGATGTACCGTAAATCCGAAATGTTCAGAGACATTGAATCACTTGCCGCTTACTTTTACCATGACCTCGGACTTCGTAAAGGCGATGTTTATACGATTTTCATGCCCACAACCGTGCAAAGCATTCTTGCTTTTTATGCGCTGAATAAAATCGGTGTAATCGTCAGCATGGTTCATCCGCTCATGGCGACGGAGTTTCTCCAAGAACAGATGGAGTTCACCCATTCCAAGGGTGTTATGGTGCTTGATCTTTTGGCAAAGGATCACATCGACACGATCAATAAAAGCGGACTGCCGTGCCTTGTTTGTTGCAGCTCGGACTATTCCGAGGGGTACAAGCGTTACGGTTCAAAATTTGCCGAGGGAATAGTTAAAAAGGTTTTCACAAAGTATCAAAACGCAAGTTACTATAAAGATGCACTGAAAACAACCGCAAGCGTTAAAGGAGAAATCAATAACGGTGACGATATTGCCGTTTATCTCAACGGCGGCGGCACGACAGGCAAGAGTAAAACCATCAAGCTGACAAGTAAGGCGCTCAACGAACTGACCTGTCGTGTGTCCGACATTGATGAAATTCATGAGCCGGGCGAGGAAGCGGAAATCATTGTTTTGCCGCTTTTCCATTGTTTCGGACTGGTTATCGCCGTACATATGGCTCTTTGTAACAGTGCCCGGCTGATTCCGATGATGCAGTTTGATGCAAAGATTTTTGTCCGTCTGATGAAAAAGTATAAAATTGTCGGCTTCGGCGGAATCCCGCTGATGTTCCAAAAGCTGATGCGGCAAAAAGGCTTTGACGGGCCGCATCTGAAAAATATCCGCATGATGTTCTGCGGCGGTGACGATATTTCCGAAGGCTTTATTGAAGAATATAACGCTCTCTTCGAAAAATGGGGTGCTACCGGACGGCTTCGTCAGGGCTACGGACTGACGGAAATCGGATCTGTATGCTGCACGAATACGAATGACGATTTCCGGAAAGGCTCGATCGGTAAAGCGATACGAGGCGTAAACATTGAAATCTGGGACGATGACCATAAGAGAGTACCGAACGGTACGGTCGGTGAATTCGTTATTTCGGGACCGACAATCATGTCCGGCTATTATACCGAAAATGAAAAAGACGATTACGGTCTTTATACCGATGAAAACGGTACGAAGTGGGTGCTTTCCGGCGACCTCGGCTATGTTGACGACGACGGCTATTTCTACTTCTCCGGAAGAAAGAAGAGGCTGATTATCATTGCCGGCTACAATGTCTATCCGTCGGATATCGAAAAGCTTGTCGGCGATATGCCGTTTATTAAGGACTGCTGTGCTGTTCAGGGCTGGGACAACGGCAGATCAATGGTAAGACTGTACGCCTCTTTGCGTCAGTCAGGCGATGAGCAGGCGTATAAGCAGGAAATCTGTAAAGCCTGTGAAGACAATTTCTCGAAGTTCTATGTCCCGAGAGACATTGTTTTCATGGACGAGCTTCCGCAAACGCCGCTTATGAAAATTGATTTTATGAAGCTGACAAGTGCCGATCCGGAAAAGGTGAGGGCAACGAGAAAAGCGGACTGAAATTGGACTGAAATTGTTACAGCTTGTGAGTATTTGCAATTTACAAACAGTGAAAACTGTGCTATAATATTCGATAAATATAACGGCCAAACCGTTTGTTGAAAAGATTTTGTTTTTGAAAACTTAAAGAGGAGACTGAAACAAATGATTACTATCAATCAATTGATGTGTAAGGGCTGCGGATATTGTATCAAGTTTTGCCCGAGACACATTCTTGAAATGGGGAAAGAAAGAAGCCAGAAAGGCTTTTTCTACCCGGTTAACATTGATGCTGACAAGTGTACGTCATGTGCGATATGTGCTTTGATGTGTCCCGAGGGCGCAATCGAAGTCACTTCACAAGCGAAATAAGGAGGCGTGAAAAATGGAAAAAAGATTTATGAAAGGCTGCGAAGCGATTGCCGAAGCGGCCGTAAGAGGCGGCTGCCGCTTCTTTGCCGGTTATCCGATCACGCCGCAGAACGAAATCCCCGAATATCTCTCCTGGAGACTTCCTGAGGTCGGCGGCGCTTTTGTTCAGGGCGAAAGCGAAGTCGCTTCGATCAATATGGTTTACGGTGCATCCGCTTCGGGTAAAAGAGCGATGACAAGCTCTTCCGGCCCGGGCATCAGCCTCAAGGCAGAGGGCATTTCATATCTTGCTTCCGCTCAGCTTCCCGCCGTTATTGTCAACGTATCAAGAGGCGGTCCGGGACTCGGCTCGATTCAGCCGGCTCAGTCCGATTATCTTCAGGCGACGAAGGCGTTAGGTCACGGCGGCTTCCGTGCGATGGTATTTGCTCCGGCAACGCTTCAGGAAGCGGTTGACGTGATGTATGATGCCTGGGAGTATGCCGAACGGGACAGAGGTCCTGTTCTTGTTCTGATGGACGGCTGTCTCGGCGCCATCATGGAGGAAGTTACGCTTCCGCCGATGAAAGAAGTCAACTTCAACAATACGAAGGATTGGTGTCTTGCAAGAGTGGACGGCCGTGAGGAGTCGCACATGATTACGCCGATTCTTCCCGAGCCTGCGCTTGAAATGCTCAACAAATTCAAGGGCATGACCTATAAGGGCTGGGAGATGAACGACGTTAAGGTGGAAGAATATTTAATTGACGACGCCGAATATGTTGTTGTCGCTTACGGTATTGCCGCAAGAGTCGCAAAAGAGGCTGTCAACACCTTAAGAGCCGAGGGTATCAAAATCGGTATGATTCGTCCGATTACACTTTATCCGTTCCCGAAAATGAGCCTTGACGGTCTTGATTACGACAAGGTCAAGGGTATCATCGATATCGAAATGACCATTCCTACGCAGATGCGTGACGATATTGAGCTTCAGGTCAAGGGACGCTGCCCGGTTTACGAATACGGTCGCTCGGGCGGTATGCTTCTTGATGATGAAGGCGTACTTAGCGCAATCAAGGAATTTATCAAGGAGGGAGAATAATCATGCCGGACTATAAAAGACCGAAATCACTCATGCCGATGGCAACAAGCTATTGCCCCGGCTGTATGCATGCTCTTGCAACAAGACTTGTTGCCGATGTAATCGGCGAGCTTGATCAGGTGAATAACGCAATCAACGTTGTATCCGTCGGTTGTTCTGCCTTGAATCTTTATACCTGGGCCGGCGATGTAATCGGTTCGGCTCACGGACGCGCTCCCGCCGTGGCAACGGGACTCAAGCGCTGTTTGCCCGATCGCCTTGTCTTCACCTATCAGGGTGACGGCGACCTTGCCGCTATCGGCCTTGCCGAAATCATGTCGGCGGCGAACCGGGGCGAAAACTTCACTGTTATTTTCGCTAACAATCAGACCTACGGCATGACCGGCGGTCAGATGGCTCCGACGACGCTGATCGGACAAAAGACAACCACAACCATCTACGGACGTGACCCGGAAACAACGGGCTATCCGCTTCAGATGTGCGAGCTGATTTCCGTTTTGAAGGCTCCCGTCTTTGTCGCACGATATGCGCTCAACTCCCCGAAAGGCGTTGCGGACGCCAAGAAAGGCATCAGAAAAGCCTTTGAGCTTCAGATGGCAGGAAAAGGCTTCACTTTTATTGAGCTTCTGACGAACTGTCCGACAAACTGGGGTATGACGCCGCTTCAGACGCTCGAATATATGAACACGAACACAATCCCGTACTTTAAGCCGGGTATCTATAAGGACAAGGAGGGCGAAGCATAATGAAAAAATCATTTGTATTTTCCGGTTCGGGCGGACAGGGAATCATGAGCGCCGGCATCATGCTCGCTCACACCGCTATTGACATGAGCAAGCACTCGACCTTCCTTCCCGAATACGGTCCGGAGCAAAGAGGCGGCAGTGCAAAATGTACGGTTATCATCAGTGACGACGAAATCATTTCGCCGCTTACGAAAAAGTGTGACACCCTTGTTGCGATGAATGAGCAGGCTTATGCGAAATTTGCCGAATCCGTCAAAGAAGGCGGATTGCTCGTTCTGAATTCAAGCCGTGTCAAGTCCGGACTTGACCGAACGGACGTCCGAGTTCTTGCCGTTCCCGTTGACGATGTTGCGCTTGAGCTTGGCTCGGTCAAGGTCGCCAATACCGTTATTATCGGCGCCCTTATCGGAAGCACGGGTATTGTCAGCAAGGAAGTTTTCATCAAGAGTCTTGAGGATAAATTCAAGACCAAAAAGCCCGAAGTACTCGAGCTGAATCTGAAAGCACTTGAAAAGGGTATCGCTTACGGTGAATCGCATAAGAAATAATCAAAGGAGAACTGTATTATGTCAAAGTATTCATTCGACACCAAATTCAGTGTACTGATGAAAGATCCCGAGGTTATGAAAATCGTTGACGAGCTTTGCCCCGAGATTGTCAATCACCCGATGAAGAATCTTGCTTTGAGCTTAGGCTTTACGCCGAATCAGGGCATGGTGGTTCTTTCCAAGATGTACAGCAAGGAAAAGATTGAAGAGTTCAGACAAAGACTCGAAGCGATTGAATAAGAAAAAGACAAAGCGGCGGACATTTCGATTCGGAAATGCCCGCTGTTTTTTATCTTTTCCCCTTGACAAAAAGGGAAAGACGGTGTATGATGAATGTGGTTAGCAAATGCTAACTAATAGAATTACGGAGGCGGTAAAAATGCTTCAATGGCTTTCGCAAAATCTTGCGACGATTATTATTTGTCTGATTCTTGTTGTCGTTGTCGTTTTGGTTATTGCCGGAATGATAAAAAATAAAAAGCAGGGGAAATCCTCCTGCGGCTGCGGCTGTTCAAGCTGTCCGATGAGTGCTGAGTGTCACAAGAAACAATAATATATCCGAGGCTGTCAGTGAGTGAATAGCCTCGGATTTTTTAGGGAAGCTCTGATTCAATCTGATGTACAGATTACGCCGTCAGATTTTTCGTCAGAAAAGTGCAAAAGCCGTGCAGGAATCCTGTCGGATTTCAAGTGGTTTTTGTGCTGTTCTGGCGGGAAATATGCAAGTAAGATGTACATCAAAGCGTATGCTGTGATTTATTCAGAGGTTCCTTAGTTCGTTTGTCCGCACTCCTTGATAAACATCGGGATCTGAGCACTCAGGTTTGCAACAAGCGCCGGCTCGGGATAAAACTCGGCGATATCGCTTGTGTAATACTTTTTCTTATAGCTTTCTATTGTCTGTCTGACATCAAGCCCGTTTTTCCAAGCGTCAAGGATGAAATCCTTACATTCGTCGGTGCTTTCTCTTGCTGTATCAAGAAAGTGATAAATATCGTCACCGTACAGCATACCGCTGTGAGAGATCAGCATCTCTTTCATATCATACGACCGTATTTTACGGCACGAGTCAATCGTCATCTGATAGCCGACAAGACAGCCGGGGAGAACTGTATCGAAGCCGGCGTAAAGACCGATCGTTTCGCACGAAATCATCATCTTCTGCTCGATAAAATAGTAGCCCATACAGCACTTTGTGTGACCGGGGAGGGATACGGCTTTGACAAGGTGTTCACCGAGCATAAATTCTTCGCCGTCTTTTACGGTGATATCGACTCTCAATTTTCCGGTCAGATCGCAAGGCTCTCGATAGCCGTATATTTTTGCGGCACTGACGTCCATTTTTCTGATGGCAAGCCTTGCGGACGGCTTTTCGAGTATGGTTTTGCAGTAATCGCTTGCGATGATTTTCATATCCGGATAGAAAAGCCCGATCTGTGCGCTTCCCATGGCGTGGTCATAGTGGGAATGCGTCAGCAGCAGATAATCGAGCGGCTTTTTGCCGAGAAAGCCTTTGATTTTTTCGAGCGTCTTATCTGCGCAGAAGCCGTAGCCGCTGTCAACAAGGATATTGGCGCTGTCGGTCATGATTAAAAAGCACTCACCGCCGTGGACGGCTGTGCAGTTTTTAATATTGAAACATGATTTTTGCTCTTTATTGAACCGGTCAATTTTCATATTCATTTTCATCACCGAGGGATATGATACTGTAACGCACGAAAAAAGTCAATAAAATGCGGGATAAAATCTATGGAAAACAACGTCTTTCAAGACGAAGGCGGTTTGCCGTGCCTGTCCGATATCTGTCCGGATTGCAAGGGTGCTTTCGGTGTCTGACACGCTCGGAATGATGAACCGTTAATCCGTAATTTTCCGGTGACTTTTGATTTTGTCAAGCGCTCCTTTTTCAAGTCGTGAGACCTGCGCCTGAGAGATGCCGATTTCTTTTGCGACCTCGGTTTGTGTCAGTCCGTTTGTAAAACGCAGGGCTAATATCTGCTTTTCTCTTTCGCTTAAGGCGGAAATCGCTTTTTTGACCATGATTTCGTCAATCCATTCGGAATCGGTACTGTTGTCACCGATCTGATCCATAACGTAGATCGTGTCGCCGCCCTCAAAATAGACCGGCTCATATAGCGAAACGGGGGCGACAACCGCCTCAAGAGCAATGACAACGGCTTCTTTTTTCAGCCCCATTTCTTTTGCAATCTCTTCAACCGACGGCTCTTTTTGCGTTTCGTTTTGCAGTCTTTCCCGAATCTGCATGGCATGATACGCCGTATCACGGATCGAACGGCTGACTCTTACGGGTGTGTAATCCCGAAGATGGCGGCGGACTTCACCGATAATCATCGGAACGGCGTAGGTTGAAAATCGGACATTGTGTCCGGTATCAAAGTTGTCAATCGCCTTGATAAGGCCGATACAGCCGACCTGAAAGAGGTCATCCGGATTTTCTCCCCGATTGGTAAAACGCTGAATCACGCTGAGTACCAACCGGAGGTTTCCGTTAATCAGCTCTTCCCGTGCCTCTTTGTCTCCGTTTTTTGCTTTTTCAAGCAGTCGGATTTTTTCTTTTTCACTCATGACTTTTAACGAAGAAGTGTCAATTCCGCAAATTTCAACTTTGTTATAACTCAAAATGATCCCCACCTTTGTCAAAAAGATTATTGACAAACGGCGGGGATATTATTTCATTATCGAGTTTGAAAAAAATGGTACCTGATTCTGTGCTCAGCGTTTTTCGATGCAGGATATCACTTTCGGTGCGGCGGTAATGAACCACGCAGAAAAGATTTCGGGCTGATGCTCAAGTAAATCTTTTAATTCGTCTAAGGGGATAAACCGTATTGCTTCGGCTTCTTCCGGATTTACTGTGAGTTTCTCGTCACTTCTGATTTTCCCGACGAGTATATGGTCATATTCGTATTCAATAAGACCGTCAGAAAAAACACAGCGATAAATAAAGCTGCCAATTTCTTTCAGTTCGGTACGGATTCCGAGCTCCTGAAAAAGTCTTTCATTTGCCTGTGCCGTTATGTCGTCAATCGTCGGGTGACTGCAGCAGGCATTGCTCCAAAGTCCGCCGGAGTGATACTTGCCTGCGGCTCTTTTTTGAATGAGCATATTGCCGTTTTCGTCGGTCAGAAAAATGGAAAACGCTCTGTGCAAAATGCCCTTGCGGTGTGCTTCAAGCTTGTCGACAATCCCCTTGGGTTCATCAAGAACGCTTACGGCAAGCACCGTTGAAAATGAATCCGTCATTCTTCTGCTCCGCTTTCGTCAGTCATTTTTGCAAATGCATCAAGTAAGGTCAGCGCATTGTGTTCGCAAAGCCAGTTAAAAATGTCCTCATAAACCTTTTCGTGGTTTTCTTCGTTGAGAATTTCGTGTCTGTCTCCGGGGTACATGATCACGTCGGGCGTATGGCCGGCTTCTTCAAGGTTGTCGCTGACGGCGATAACACCCTTACCGTTGAAGCCGATGGGATCTTTTGCGCCGGAAACAAGAAGAATCGGAAGCTCTGTCGGGACAAGCGTTGCCCAGACGGTGGAGCAGGCGGAGTTTGCAAGACTGACAATATCTCTGACCGCGCCGAGCTTCATTTCACAGCCGCAAAGCGGATCGTTCAGATAGCTTTCAACATTTTGTTCGCTTCGGCTCAGCCAGTCTTTTTCGGTCTTTTTGTCTTTAATACCGATACAGCTGAGCTTATCGAAAAGCGAGTTCGGTACGCTTGCTCTCGGTCCGAGCTTATCGCAAAGGAATCGGAGCGGCTCTTCCAAAACGACAGCGCTTGCGGGAAGCTCTCCCGTTGCGCAAAGAATCAGACCTGAAAGCTCATACCCGAAGTTCGCCGCATAGACTCTTGCGCAAAAAGAGCCCATACTGTGGCCGAAAAGAAACAGCGGCAGGGAAGGATAGCGCTTTGTCATAATCTGACTTAAGATGTGCATATCGTCAACAAGTCGGATGTCTCCGTCTTTTTCGGCGAAAAAGCCAATATCGTTGATGGAAGAAGCGGTCAGTCCGTGACCTAAGTGGTCATTGCCGCAAACAATATAGCCTTTTGAAGCTAAAAAACGGGCAAAATCGTCGTAACGGCCGATGTGCTCCGAAACACCGTGTGCAATCTGAAAAATTCCGACCGGTTCGGTTTCGTCGTCCCGCCAGATCAGACAGTGAACATGATTTTCACCGGTCGAGGATTCAAAATATGCTTCTTTTTTAATAAGTGCCATGGCTTTAACCTCCTTTTAACGAAATAATTATATTATAATATCCGGGAATAATCAATAAAATTAAGTATTTTTTAGGTTGACAAATTATTATCTTAATAATTACGACATATATTGGTAATCTTTACCTTAGTTCGTTCTTTTCATATTGAGGTGAACTGATTGTTAGGCTATGTAAAAACCTATAAGCCGGAGCTGAAAATCAAGGATTATGAGGCTTACCGAGGTCTTTACTGTTCGCTTTGCCGGACGCTCGGAAAGCAGTACGGCATTTGTTCAAGGCTGCTTTTAAGCTATGACGTAACGTTTTTGTTGGTTGTGATGCTGTCTGTGAAAAATGCTTTGCCGACCTTCAAAAAAGGCCGATGTCCGTTCAATTTGACCAAGCGGTGTCACTATTGTGTTGACTGCAGTTCATTTCTTTCGTTTGCGGCGGCCGTCACGGTTCTTATGTTTTATTATAAAATAAAGGATAACATCGCAGACAGCGGCTTTTTTAAACGACTTTTGATGCGGATGATCGTACCATATGCGTCAAGACTTCGTAAGAAAGCGATGAAAAAGTATGAAAGACTTGACTCGATTATTTCGGGCGGTATGAGCCGTCAGGCGTATACGGAAGCGAATGCAACAGATAATACGGACAAGGCGGCACACGAAAGCGCCGATACCTTGGGCAAAATTTTTTGCTACGACGACGCCGACAATGTTGCGCTTTACCGTTTCGGCTATTCGGTCGGGCGGTGGGTGTATCTGCTTGACGCTGCCGACGATGTCGAAAAAGATCTGAAAAATAAAAGCTTTAATGTTTTTGTCAATCGTTATCAGATCCAAACGATACAAGATTTTAACGAGGAAATCAAAAAAGAGATTGAGGCGACTTTGAATATGAGCCGTGCCCGTGCACTTGAGGAGCTTTCAAATCTCAAATCCGACTATTTCGTGCCGATTATCGAAAATATTCTTACGGACGGAATGTCAGCATCCATGAATAAAGTTTTGAAAGGAAAAGAAAAATGAAAGATCCCTATGAAGTGCTTGGTGTAAGCCGGACGGCATCAACCGATGAAGTCAAGGCGGCATACAGAAAGCTTGCGAAAAAGTATCATCCGGACAACTATAACGGAAGCCCTCTTCAAGAGGTTGCGAACGAAAAAATGCAGGAAATCAATGAGGCTTACGATGCGATTATTTCCGGAAAAGCGTCCGGTTCGTCGGGATACGGCTCGTACTCTTCGTCGTCGAACGATTACAGCTACGTCAGAAATCTTATCAATATGAACCGGCTTGACGATGCCGAAATCCTGCTTGAAAATATGCCGTCGTCGTCCCGGGATGCCCAGTGGTATTATCTGAAAGGTATGATTAACTATAACCGTGGCTGGGTGGATCAGGCGTACACCTATTTTTCGACCGCCTATAAAATGGATCCGTCAAATCTTGAATACAGCAATATGTATCAGACCGTCAACAATCAGCGAAGCGGCGGCTTCAATACAACAAGACGCGGAAGCTCAACCGATTGCAGCGACGTCTGTTGCGGACTTCTTTGTGCCGATTCCTGTTGTGAATGTTTCGGCGGAGATCTGATTCCCTGTTGCTGACGTCGTCAACTGATTTCAATTTTAATGAAAGGAAGAAGCCCGTTTCAGGCGGGCTTTTCGGTATTTTCAAGTCATGAGTAAAACGGCAAAAACCGCAATCGGCGGTATGCTTGTTGCTTTAAGCGTGGTGCTTCTGATACCGACTGCGCTTGAAATTTTTGTTTATGCTCTGCCCGCTTTTGCCGGAGTGATCACAATGTTCTGTGTGATCGAAATGGGAAAGTCCTGGGCGTTCGGTGTTTATGCTGCAACGGCGATTATCGGAATGCTTGTTTTGCCGAACAAGGAAGCGGCTGTCTTATATACGGCGTTTTTCGGCTACTATCCGATTGTAAAAGCGATTTTTGAAAGCAAGCTTCCGAAGGCGTTGGGATATGTACTGAAATTCGTCGTGTTTAATGTTGCCGTTGTCATATCGTATATACTTCTTGTTAAGGTTTTCGGTATGCCGTTTAATGAGCTGATGGGAATTGACGGTGACGCCCGGTGGGCAAGATTTGCGATTCCCGTGATGCTGATCCTCGGAAACCTTGTATTTATTCTCTTTGATTTTCTTTTGACTCGTCTTGTTACCGTCTATCTTGCCGTTTGGCAAAAGAAGTTTCATAAGATGTTCCGATTCAAGTAAAACATAAAAAGTGCCGCATCTTTGTTGATGCGGCGTTTGCTTTATTTTGCGGCTGTAACTCTGAGCTTTGACTTGAAGAAGTCGGTAACCTCCGTGACAGCTCTTTCTCCCGGACCGGAATAGGGGTTGGTGACGCTGAAAACGTGCGGAAGCTTTTTGTCGTCAAGAAGCACAACATAATCCGAAAGGTGATTCTCGACGCCGATTTTATCTAAAATCGCTTTTAACTCATACGACTGCTTTCTTATAAAGTCCCCGCTTGACGTGATGATGTAGTACGGCGGAAGACCGCTTGAAGCAATTTGTCCGAAATCCATATACTTTTCAAAAACCGTGTTTTCTTTCGTGCCGAGTAAAATCCTCGGCATAAGCTTTGTCGTCGGATTCGAAAAGAGATTGACGGCAGGGGAGACGACTGCGACCGCACCGAATGAAAACGCAGGCGGTGTGACACCAAGCTCACGCTGAAGAGCCTTGTCAAGACAGACAGCGCTTGTAATACAGGAAAGATGACCACCGGCAGAGTCGCCCGTCAGAAAAACATTGTTAAGGTCAGCAGGGTAGGCGGAAAGATTATCGGACAGCCAGCCGAGCGCCGCAAAAATGTCTTTGACTTGGTGGGGGAAAAGCACCTCGTCAACCAGGCGGTAATTGACGGAAGCGACAAGAAAGCCCTTCGAGGCAAGCTTCAGGCAATAATACTTGTTGATTTCCTTGTAGCCGTACATCCAGCCGCCGCCGTGAATATCGATAATCACCGGAAGCTTTCCGGCGGTTTCTTCAGGATAATAGATATCCAGAAGATGTCCCTTTTCACTGTCGTCGATATACGGAATATCGAGGATTTGTGTGATCCCCTCAGTCGGTGTCTGAGAATCGATACGCTTTTGATCTGATTTGCCGACCGCTTTCCAGTTGAGTTTGAGTATTGATTTAATGATATCCAACGAAATCCCTCCTTTTTATTTGACCGGTTTTCCCGTGACGGCGTTGATGATGTTGTTGAATACGCTGACATGGGTGGAAGATATAAATTTGTCGATATGAAGCGAGCCGAAATACCAATGCTTGAATTTGCAGGTGCGGTTGACGTCTTCAAGATAGGTATTGATAGCGGTAATGCTTGCCTCGTGCGGTTGCTTTAACATCATGAAATCCTTGATTTTAGCGGGCGGCTCATGTGTAATCACGATATCGACGTTGCCTTGATATTTCTGAAGATTGTCAACACCTTCGATCAGTTCATCTCTTGTTGGTATTTCCAATTCGGACCAAGTGTTCATTTCAAACCGGATTTCAATATCGGGGCTTTCGCCGCCGCCCATTGTGAAAATCTTCTGCCCGTCGATGGTGAAAACCTGACCGCGCATCAGGTGAATGATGTTGTCGGAAATCTGATGAACCTTTCCGCCGTTCCATCTTTTCACCTTAAGCTTGTTTAACATATCGAAGTTTTCATGTGTTCCGTCGATAAAGCAAATGGTGTACTTCTTTTTGCTCAGCTTTTTGAGCGTATTCATCTCTTCTTTTGAGCCGTCCCAGAGAAAGCCGAAGTCTCCGCAGACAATCAGCGTGTCGTCACGCCCGAGTGAGCGGAGGCAAGGCTCGTCAAACCTTGACGGGATACCGTGTGTGTCTCCTGTAACATATATCATAATCAATCCGTTTTGTACAAAGTAACCGATGAGAAAAGTTTTTATCCTTTGTACAGTTCCTTTCTTTCATTCTGAGTGAATTTTCATTTGTATGTGCCGCGTACAAATGAAAATTCACCCTCGTCAAATAATGAAAATAATTGTAAATTTTGGGGAAAAGCGTTTATTTTCCTGACAGGTTTTGCTATAATAGATATACTCTTTACACGATCAGTGAAAATGCTTTCAAGAGCATTTTATCATATTTTATTGTATATTTCAATCTTGTTGTCAATATAATGCGGGTGTGTTTTATGAAAAAATTGGCTCTTTATTTTTTTGCGGTTTTGCTGTCTTTTTCGATGATTTCCTCTGCCTTTCTTTGTTCGGCCGATTTCAACTCGGAGCAGATTACGCAAGAACTGCGGTCGTATGCTTATTATATGATCAGCCTCGATAACGACGAGGTGATTTTCAGTAAAAACGAGGATAAAGCGGTGGCGCCTGCCGCTTTCGCAAAGCTCGTTGCCGCTGTTGTCGCCATCGAACAGTGGGGCGATCTGAAACAAAGCGTAACGGTTACACAGGAATCGCTTTCACTTGTAAAATATGATTACGGTGTCCGTATCGCCGGAATCAAAGCAGGGGAGACGTTTACAAAGCGTCAGCTTGTCGATTGTCTGATCGTTTACGGCGCAAATGATGTTGAAAGTGTGATTGCTTACAGCATCAGCAAAACAAAAGAAGCATTCGTAGAAGAGATGAATAAACTGGTAAATAAAATCGGCTGTACCGACACGAAGATAACCGATATGCTCGGGTTCGATTCAGAGGGTCAGTATACCACCGCCAAGGACGTCTCAAAAATTGTAAAATATGCGCTTGAGTATCCCGTCTTTTCCAAAGCGTTCGGCCTGAAGCAGTGCACCTTGCCGAAAACTGATCAGAGCGACGAAAGGACTTTTGTCGGCAGCAATAGAATGGCAACCTCGTCTATTGCCGACTACTATCATCCGTCTGTTACGGGCGGAAAGCAGACAACGACCGATGATGCAGGGGAGTGTATTGCCGTCACGTCGTCCATGGACGGGTATTCCTATCTGACCGTTGTCATGAAAGGCCGGCTGACGGACATCGACAACGACAAGGTGGACGAAAACACCAGTATGACCGATGCCAGAGCGATGCTTAAATGGGCGTACAACAATATCCGGTTCCGGATTGTTGCAAGTCCGGGTCAGATCGTTTACAGTGTTCCCGTTTCCTGCGGCAAGGATACGGACAGTCTTCAGCTGACACCGGAAAGTGAGGTTTCGGTTCTTGTACCGTCTAAGGTTACGAGCTATTCGGTTCTGATTGAACCGGTGAAAGACTCTCTTGCGTCTAAGGTGATGGCACCTGTCTCAAAGGGAAAGGTAATCTGTCAGGCCAATATTATTTACGCCAACAAGGTTCTTGCCACGGTTAATCTTGTTGCCGCCGATTCCGTGGGCTTGAGTCTTCCGGGACTTATCATGACAGGAATTTCAAACGTGCTCAAATCGAAGGTTTTTATCGCATTGGAGATTATTGCACTGATTGTGCTGGTCTATTTTGCCGTTGTCCGGATTTATTCCGAAAAGACGGGCAAAAAGCCGAAGCTTTATGCTCTGACCACCGACGGGAACAAAAAGTCGAAGCAGTCGGAAAAAAGCCGGAACAAAGCCGACACGAAAAAAGAAAAGGACAAAAATGACGGCACGAGGAATCCGAAAAGCGAAAAATAAACTGTTGTTAATTCATGAACATTTTTTAAACTTTAGTACAGTTTTTCATTTTTTGTTGACAATAAATCTTTAAAATATTATGATTATCCTTGTATAGTTATTGCTTCAGGAAGGGAGATTATCATGAAGAAGATATCGAAGCTTTTGACATTATTTGCTTTTTCTATACTTGTTATTGTCGGTGCTGCGACCGGTGCGTCGGCGGCGTCTGATTCCGGAAACTGGGTCGCTGCGTGGGGCACTGCACCGACCGATATTTCCATTATGAACTATGAAAATATTGCCCCGGTTGTCGGCAGTGTTACCTGTCGAACGGTTATTACGCCCACGGCAAGCGGCAATAAAATCAGAATCAAGTTCTCTAACTATTACGGAGAAGCGCCGTTGACGATCAATTCCGCCACCGTTGCCAAGGCAAAGACGGAATCCATCGTCCCCGATGATGCGACCTCGGACATTCTTCTTGATACATTGAAAGTTGTCACCTTCAACGGCGGAAGTCCGAGCGTGACGATCCCCGCAGGTGCCGAATGGTATTCCGATCCGATCAATTTTGAAGTGAAGGCGCTTGAAAACATTGCCATCAGCCTTTATGTTAAGGATTTTACTGAAATACGCACCATGGGTCTTTCCGGCGGCACCTCTTTTATTACAATCAACGAAAATGATCAGACGAGAGAAAAATCGTTCAATCTGACGCAGGCAATTGATAAGAATATTTCCGATCTTATCAGTTCTCTTATCGGCTTTGATCTGGATATTGCTCTGAAATACAGCTTTGTCAGAGTTGTGCCCTGTCTTGCTACCGTTGATGTTCTGTCTGAGACGAACAGCGCCTATTCTGTTGCCGTAATCGGCGATTCAACTGTCTCAAATGAATTTCCGCTTCATCTTGCCGAGCAGATCAATAAACAAGGCATTACCGATATCGGTGTTATGGGTAAGGGCATTATCGGCAATATGCTTCTTCACGAAGGTCTTGGCTATGTTGGACTTATTTTTGGTGAGTCGCTTATCGATCGATTGACACGTGATGTTCTTTCTCAGTCGGGTATAAAATATGTTATCCTTAAGGTTGGTGCCAACGATATCATGCACCCGGTGTGTAATGACATTAAGCAGCAATACCCGAACCTGAAACAGCCGACGGCGAAAGAAATTGCCGCTGGCTTTACTAAGGTGATCAATGCCTGCCATGACGCCGGCAAGAAAGTTATCGTCTGTAGTATTACACAATGGAAGGGAAACACGCGTGCATATTTCGGCACCGAGGCCAAATATGTCCGTACAGAGGAAGAATTCCAGCATGACTGGCAGATTGCAAAAGACGTCAACACATGGCTTGCAAGAACCGATATTCATGACGGATTTGTCAATCTCAACAAGGTTTCGGCAAATCCCGTTGATCCCGACGCCTTCCTTCCGGAATATACAATTGACGGTGCGCATCCGACCGATATACTTCAAAGAATCTGGGCGGAAACGTTCCCGCTCGGTCTGATCGGTGCCACTGACCGTGTCGGAAGCATTTATGTCCGTCCGTATTCCGTCACGCTCAATGTCAATACGACCAAAAAAATCACGCCTTATATCAAGCCGACCAATGCAAAGAATAAGTCCGTTACCTGGACAACAAGCAATCCTAAGGTGGCGACGGTTTCTTCCTCCGGTGTTGTTACCGCTGTCGGAAACGGTACGGCAAAAATTACCGCAAAGACAGTCGACGGCGGCTATAAGGCTTCCTGTACGGTTAAGGTCGTCACACCTGTCAGCGGCATTAAGATCACGTCGTCGACCGATAAGGTTTATAATACGAAGAGCCTGAAGCTTACCGCTCAGATTTTACCGTCAACAGCCTCGAATAAATCCGTGACATGGTCGTCGTCGAACACCAAGGTGGCGACAGTATCCTCGTCCGGCGTTGTTTACGGCGTCGGTTCGGGAAGTGCTTACATTTATTGTAAAGCCGCTGACGGCGGGTACACGGCGAAGTTTAAAATCACCGTTCTGAAGAAAACGGAGGTTACTTCCGTCAAGCTGAATACCACCGAAAAGAACCTTTATAAAGGCAGCACCTATCAGCTTACTTCCTCGGTATCTCCTTCCAATGCAACCTTTAAAGATGTTACCTATACGTCTTCTGATACAAAGGTTCTGACGGTTGACAAAAACGGACGCGTCACAGGCGTTGGCAAAGGAAGCGCCTATGTTGTTTGCCGTTCGGTCGACAATAAAGCGGTATATGCCCGCTGTCTGTTCAATATTAAGGTCAGAACGACCGGCGTTACCCTTAACCGCACGTCATTCTCGATTTATCGCACAAAGAGCTACACGCTCAAGGCGACCGTTCTTCCGAGCGACGCTACCAATAAAAATGTAACGTGGACCTCATCGAATCCGAAGATTGCTTCTGTCAGCAGTACGGGTGTTGTAAAAGCTGTCCGTCCGGGAACTGCAGTCATCACCTGCAAAACCGCAAACGGCGGCTATACGGCGACCTGCAAGGTTACCGTCAAGCAGATTGTAGAAACCACAAAGATTGAATTCAAGCAAAGTGCTTATTCCATCAGCAGCGGTAAGAGTATTCAGCTCGGACCGAGAATCTACCCGTCTGATGCAACGCTGAAAGACTGTAAGTGGACCTCAAGCGATACGGCGATTGCAAAAGTCGATTCAAAGGGTCTTGTTACCGGCGTCCGTCCGGGCAGAGCGACCATCACGGTAACGCTTCTTGACTCCGGCAAGAAAGATACCTGTACCGTAACGGTCAAGGCGGTCAATCCGACAT
This sequence comes from uncultured Clostridia bacterium, assembly GCA_945863885.1. GTDB lineage: Bacteria > Bacillota > Clostridia > Oscillospirales > Acutalibacteraceae > UBA6857. The sequence continues at coordinate 30,121 of CAMAZY010000012.1, read as the reverse complement.
CGGTCAAGCTGAATGCTGCAAGCGTCAGCATCGATCCCGGAAAGACATACACTTTGAAAGCGACAATTTCTCCTGCCAATGCAACGGAAAAATCCGTTTACTGGAAGTCGAGCAACACTTCAATCGCATCCGTCAGCTCAAACGGTGTCGTAAAAGGACTGAAACCGGGTAAGGTTACGATAACCTGCACGACAAGAGCGAATAACAAGAAGGCGACCTGCACGGTTACCGTAAAGCCGATTAAGATTTCCAAGGTAACGTTAAACAGAACGTCTCTGACGCTCAATTACGGAAAAACGTATACGCTCAAGGCCACGATTTCCCCGTCGAACGCAACCAATAAGAGCGTAAAATGGACTTCCTCGAACACGAAAGTTGTTACGGTGACATCTGCCGGTAAAATCAAGGCTGTCGGAACCGGTAAGGCCTATGTAACCTGCAAGCCGGCGGACGGCGGAAGCGGAAAGGGCGCTGTTTGCTTAGTTGAGGTCAAGAAAATTGAGGTTATCGGTATTCTTCTGAATCAGACCTCACTGGTTATGGACAGGGGAGCCACCTATACGTTAAAAGCGACTGTTTTGCCCGCTACGGCAAGCAATAAGAAAGTCAAGTGGGTATCCACCAATACGAAGGTGGCTACGGTTGATTCCACCGGAAAAATAATCGCCAAGGGAAAGGGTACCTGTGAAATCAGAGCGATCAGCACTGACGGTACAAACTGTATTGCGAAATGCAATGTCAGAGTAAGATAACAAAATCTGCACCGTATCCGGATGTTTCGGATACGGTGCTTTTGCATGTCTGATGATATGAAATTGAATTATAAACGAAATAGTCTGTCGGCATTTTCATGACAGCGGTCAATGAGCGTCTGTGTGTCTGTGTTTCTGACCGAGGCGATCAATTCGGCTGTTGATGCGATCATGGACGAATCGCATCGCTTGCCTCGGTACGGAACGGGTGCCATATACGGACAGTCGGTTTCAAGAAGCAAATAATCATCGGGGACAAACTTCGCAACTTCGACGGGTTTTTTTGCGTTTTTAAACGTGACAGCGCCGCCGAGTCCGATATACATACCGAGCGACAGTACTTCCTTTGCGCTTTCAACACTGCCCGAAAAACAGTGAACGACACCTTTCGGACGGTGCTTCTTTAATAATCTTAGTGTATCCTCGTGGGCTTCTCTGTCATGGATAATGACGGGGAGGTCCAATTTGTTTGCAAGAATCAGCTGATGTTCGAAAACTTCAAGCTGTCTTTCTCTCGGCGAAAAGTCGTAGTGATAATCAAGTCCGATTTCGCCGACGGCAACGACTTTTTTATGGGCATACAGCTTTTCAATTTCAGCGAAATCCTTTTCTGCGGCTTCGTCTGCTTCGTGTGCATGGACGCCGACAGCGGCATAAATAAAGTCGTATTCTTCGCTTAAAATTACGGCCGCAAGCGAGCTTTTCAGGTCACAGCCGCAGTCAATGATTCTGCTGACGCCGTTCGCTTTGACAAAGGACAGAACCTCGGCTCTGTCCCCGTCAAATTTTTCGTCGTCATAATGGGCATGCGTATCGAAAATATTGTTATACATTATCGGACCTTCGCTCCGTTCGGCATACCGTCAACAAAAACAACCTTGACGTCGTTTTCGGCACAGTCGGCGGCAAGAATCATTCCGCAGCTTTCGACACCGCAAAGCGTGGCAGGCTTGAGGTTCGATACCACGATAACCTTTTTGCCGATCAGTTGTTCGGGCTTGTACCACTGTGCAATGCCGGAAGCGACCGTTCTGTCCTTGCCCGTTCCGTCGTCAAGTGTGAGCTGTAAAAGCTTCTTCGCTCTTTTGACAGGTACGCAGTCTTTGATTTCGGCAACCCGAAGGTCGACCTTTGCAAAGTCGTCAATGCCGATTTTGGCAACGCCTTCGATTTCTTCAATCGTCTTTTCGTTTGCGGCGGCTTTCTTTTGGGCTTCTTCGATTTCGGCAAGCATTTTTTCGCTGTCGATTCTTGCAAACAGCGGGGTAGGCGTGCCGACGACCGAGCCGGGCTTAAGAGCGCCGAACGAGGAAAGGCTGTCGTAGCTGTTCACATTGCAGTTCATCTGTTCGAATATTGCCTTTGAAGTGTCCGGCATAAACGGGGAAAGCAGTACGGCAATAAAGCGGATCGATTCAAGAAGATTGTAAAGAACGGTGCCGAGGCGACCTTTTTTGCTTTCGTCTTTTGCTAAAGCCCACGGTGTTGTCTCGTCGATATATTTGTTGCAGCGTTTTGCAAAGCTCATGACGGCTTCCACGGCGTCAGCCATACGGTAGCTGTTGATATATTTGTCGACGTTCTCTACCATGCTCTTTGCCGCTGTTTTCAGTTCATTGTCAACTTCTTCTTCACAGACCGGTTCCATGACCGTGCCGCCGAAGTATTTGCCGCTCATGGCGATCGTTCTGTTGACGAGATTGCCGAGCGTGTTGGCAAGATCAGAATTGTATCGTTCGATAATGGTCTTATAGGTGATGGAGCCGTCGTTTGCGTGCGGCATTTCCGCAAGAAGATAATAGCGGACAGCATCAACGCCCAAAAGCTTGACAAGATCATCGGCATAAATGACGTTTCCTCTTGACTTGGACATCTTGTCGTCGCCGAAAAGAAGCCACGGGTGACCGTAAACCTGCTTCGGGAGCGGCTCGCCTAAAGCCATAAGCATGATCGGCCAATAAATCGTATGGAACCGCACAATGTCCTTGCCGATAATGTGAACGTCCGCCGGCCAATACTTTTTATATTGCTCCGAGCTTCCGTCCGGGTCGTAGCCCAAAGCGGTGATATAGTTCGAAAGAGCGTCGATCCAGACATAGATGACGTGCTTGTCGTCAAAGGTGACGGGAATGCCCCATTTGAACGAGGTTCTCGAAACGCAAAGATCCTGAAGACCGGGCTTGATGAAGTTGTTGAGCATCTCTTTTTTGCGGCTTTCGGGATAAATGAAATTGTCGTTTTGTTCGATGTACTCTTCAAGCTGCTTCTGATACTTCGAAAGACGCAGGAAGTACGCTTCTTCCTTGGCTTTCTTTACCTCTCTGCCGCAGTCGGGACATTTTCCGTCCACAAGCTGAGACTCGGTCCAGAATGATTCACAGGGCGTACAGTACAGACCTTCATATTCGCTTTTGTAGATGTCTCCCTGATCGTAAAGCTTTTTGAAAATCTTCTGCACCGTTTTTTCGTGATAGTCGTCGGTGGTTCTGATGAATTTGTCGTAGGTTGTATTCAGGGTGTCGCAGATGCCTTTGATTTCTCCTGCGACCTTGTCAACATACTGCTTCGGTGTCACGCCGGCCTGTTTGGCATATTCTTCGATTTTTTGTCCGTGTTCGTCCGTTCCGGTCAGGAAGAAAACGTCATAGCCCTGAAGTCTTTTATAGCGGGCAATGGCATCAGTGAGAACGATTTCATAGCTGTTGCCGATATGGGGCTTTCTTGAAGTATATGCGATTGCCGTTGTGATATAAAATTTACCTTTTTCCAAGATGTAACATCGCCTTTCAATAGTTTCATTCTTAATCTTATCAATAATCTGTGACTGTGTCAACCAAAAAACGGAATAATGTTCTTTTGCTGTGGGCTTTTGCGGTTACTTTGTTTTTGCCGTAAAGGCCGGACTCGAAGAAGAGTACGCATTTCCGCTTGCCGTTTTAGTGAAAGCATAGATTTTGTAGCTGTCGGATTGTTTTGATTTTTTGCCGGTAATTTTAACGGAATTCGTGCTGACATCCTTAAGCTTGACATACTTTTTTTGCTTGCTGTCGTATTTGAAAATCCGATAGCCGGTTGCGTTGGCAACCTTACTCCAATAAAGCGTGTAGCCGGTGGTTGTCGTTGACTGCTGTTTGATTGAAGAAACGGCAGCGGGGCAGGTCGAAGCGGTGTAGGTGACAGTTGCGCCGAATACCGAACCGCTCGGCGTTGTCGTATAGGCTCTTACCTTATATTTGGCTGATTGACCTGCCTTTAAGGACGAAATCTTATAATAGGTGTTCTTCGTGTCGGCAAGCTTCACATAAGCCTTTTGTTTGGTGTCGTACCGATAGATGCGGTATCCCGTTGCATTCTGAACACTGTTCCAATAAAGCGTGTAGCCGGTCGTTGTTGTTGACTTTTGCCTGAATGTCGAGACAGCGGCGGGGCAGGTAGAAGCGGTATACGAAACGTTGTTTCCGTACACGGTTCCGCTGGTCGTTTTGGAAAAGGCTCTTACCTTGTATGTGTCCTTGCGGCTTGCCTGAAGGGATGTAACGGTATAGTATGTGTTGGCTGTGTCCGCTAATTTGACATACGCCTTTTTCTTGCTGTCGTAACGGTAGATTCTGTATCCGTCGGCGTTTTTCACGGCGCTCCATTTCAGCCGATAGGACGTAGCGGTTGTCGAACTCTGCACGACCTTTTTCACCGCATCGGGACAAGTTTCAGCGTCAAGATAAGCCGTATAATCGGAATAATAGGTGTTAGAAAACGCATTGACAACGGCACGAACCTTGTATCGTGCTATGCCCGAGGGAGAAAGACCGTTGACCGTATACTCGGTCTTTGTCGGTGTAGCGATTTTTTCGTACGCTTTCTTTGTCGTGTTGTAGCGGTACACCTCATAGCCGTCTGCGTCATCGACAGCGTTCCAATATAACGTATAGCCGGTTGTTGTCGTTCCTTTTTGTCTGAGTCCGCTTGCGGCTTTTACCGTTATCTTGACCGGCGCAAAGTCAAAGACTTCGGAATAATCCGAATATACCTTTGTACCCGTGTCGGAATTCATATAAGCTCTGACGCTGTATGCTGCGCCGTCGATGAGACTGCGGCTGTTGTCAAGATAGTAGGTTGCTGACCCCGAAGCCGAGCCGAGCAAGGTATAATTGCCCTTGCTGTCACGGGAATATACTTCGTATCCGGCGGCGCCGTTCACCTTGCTCCAGGAGACCTTGACACCGTGATATCCGTTTTGAACGGCAGTAACACCGGTCGGTGTCGGGGGCTTGAGGACAAGCGTAACGGGATTGGCAAAGACAGAATATGTCTTGTTGTTGCCGCTTTTATAAAGACCCCTGACATAGACTTTTAAGCTCTGACTGACCGTAAAATCCTTAAAGACAGCGGAATTTTTGCTGACGACGGCGGACTTGACGGGATTGTTATCGGCGTCGGTCAGGAACACCTCGTAGTAGTTATATTTGCTGTTTTTGTCGAAGCTGACGGTTACATTACCGTCCTCGTCTTCGGCCGCTTTAACGTTTTTTATGCTGTACGCCGAAGCAGAATCAACGACCTTGTACTTGATTACCTGATAGTTGCCGATTGAATCGTATGCGGTAATTTCAACCGTTCCCGGTTTTAAGAATTTGATGGTTTTGTCGTTTACAACAGTCGCCGTTGCCGGATCGGACGATATGTATTTCAACGAAAGCTCGGTGTTGTTTTTAAACTCAACGGGGGTGTAGGCTCCGACCGGTACAACGGTGCAGGTCGAAAGACTGATAAAATTGCTGTAAACGTAACCGGTATAAGAAGTCGAACCGCTTGTGAAGCTGATCTTTTTCCAATACGGGTAACGCATGATATTGTCATAATAAAGAGAGTCGGTCATGACATCACCAAGCACCTTTACGGCGGTTCCCGACAGAACGGTGAAAGAGTATTTGTCGTAGGAGGTTGACGGGCCCTTTCTGACGTTAAAAGCCGTATTGGCGGTGGAAAAAGCGCCCTGCTGATTATAGGAGTCGGCGGCTTTTACAAATCCGTCACAGTTGACGTAGCCCGGCATATTTTTATAAACCGGAATCAGAAACCGGAATTCAAGGTCAAGCATACCGGCGGCGCGGTAAGCCGTGTAATTGGAGTAAGCCGGAATGGCTGCTCCCGAAAGATTTGTCATGTACTGATGGGTATAAACGGGATAAGAAGCGTCGGGATTGACGTTGAAGCGCTGAAGATAGCTTGTGTGCTGTCCTTTGGAAATATACTTTTCAGCGATAAACTGCGCGCCGCCGATAATGGATTTTTTCGGCGAATCCCACGGTCTTTGATACGTTGTGCCGGTGCTTGCCCACTTCAGACCGCCGGAAATCGCACCCGACGGATTGTCGTTGGCGCCGATGTTATAAAAATTATAGATGCCGGGGTAAGAGCCGTATTTTCCGCTGACACTGCCGCTTCCGTTTTTGCCGACCTCGCTGATGATTTTAGCCGCTAAAAAGCAAGGGTTGGTGTTGTAGAGCTTACCCGCCTGATAGAGTACCTGTGAATACTTTTCGTCGGTTTTGACGGTGTTTCCGTCTTTATCGAGATAAGAAATGGTTTTGTCGGCCATGAACGTACCTTTGAGGACGTGTTCAATTGATTCGATCGTAATAGAATTGCTGAACGAGAAATCTTCAAACTGAAAAATTCCTTCCTCGGTCAGAAAGTTTCTCGGATCCATATAATAGGATATGGCAAGTTTGTTGGCTTTTACAAATCCGTAGTCTTTTTCGATATATTTTCCTGTTGCAGAGTTGAAATCGTCCGGCTCACGGCTTTTGAAGATATCGGTATACGCCGAGCTGTTAATCACAAGACTGATATCGTCTTTGTATTCGCCGTTTACGGCATCGGTCCAGTCAAGACCGGTGAAAAGCGGCGCAAAGCTCCAATCGGGGTGACTTTCGTGCAGCTTTCTGAGCGCCGGCTTGTAGCTTTCGGGAAAAGCAGAAATCGATTTTTCAAAATCGGTATCCGCCGCAAGAGAGCACGGTGCGGTGAAAGCTGAAAGCAAGACAGCAACGAGCATCAGAAGTATGATTCTTTTGATTAAGCTTTTTGTATTCATCGTCTTTTTCAGACACAAGTCTGATTCCTTTCTGGATAGTTTCCTATATTGAAACACAACCTGTAAAGACCAAAATACAGGTTGTGAAGCAATCAATCAATCAAAGAATGAGCTTGACGAAAGCAGATCGTCAAGAATCGATTTTTCGTTTTCTTCTTTCTTTTCTTCCGCAGGGGTCTGTTCATTTCTTTCCCCGGCGCTTAAAATTGAATCAAGAAGCTGTGAGAAGGAATCCTCCTTTTGTTCTCGTTGCTTTTGGTCATCGGGCGATACCGAATCGTTTTCGCCCTGATTAAAGGCATCGTGAAGAACAGAACTGCCCTTGATCCGGATAGCCTGCTGATAGGCGGAGGCGATTTCCTCATCGGACGGCTTGTCCGCCCCGACCGCTTCATCCCCGATCAGGTCTTTTAATTCGGGTACCGGCTCTTCGGTCGGCTCGTCGGCATCATCAGTCTGACGGATCGGTGCTTCGACCGTAACGGAAATGCAGTTCGAGCTGATTTTATCCATAAATTCCGTAAGGTTTTCGCAAAGCTTGTCGGCTGTTTTCTTAAGATGATCCGTTGCCGCATTGATCTCACCGACGGAGAAGCTGACGTTGTTTTTGAATTCGCTTTCAAGCGGTTCAAGAGGATCAGAGTCCGGTTCCTTTTCAGACGGCTCTTGTGTCGGACAGACAGCATTGCCGGCCTCTTCAAGCTCTTTAATCTTCTGATTCAGTTCGCCGATTGTTGTCTCAACCTGCTTTCTGTATTCAAAAAACTCGTTTTTCATGCTTTCTATGTAGTCAATGACGTCGTCTTTATTGAATCCGCCGATGACGGCTTTTCTGAACAAGTGGCTCGAATTATCCATAAAATTCCCCTGATTTCTATTTATATTTCAAAAAAATTCTATCATATTTGAGCCTTAAAAACAAGCCTATTGAAAAAAAATTAATATAATGTATAATCTTGGTATGAACACTGAGAAAGCTGGTGATAAATGTGATAAATGAAAATGCAAAAACCGTTTTGCGCATACTTTCGCAAGCCGGATTTCAATCCTATCTTGTCGGAGGCTGTGTCAGGGACAGCGTAATGGGGATTGAAGCACACGACACAGACATCACCACACCGGCAAAACCGGAACAGGTCAAGGCAATCTTCCGGGATTATAAGGTGATCGAAACCGGGCTTAAGCACGGCACGGTTACGGTGCTCGTCGGCGGGGAAGCGCTCGAGATCACGACCTTCCGTACAGAAAGTGAATATTCGGACAACAGACACCCGGATCGTGTTTCCTTTTCGGAAAACTTATCTGACGATCTGTCAAGGCGGGATTTTACCGTCAATGCTCTTTGCCTTGATAAAGACGGAAAAATAATCGATATGTTCGGGGGACTTCGGGATATCGAAAAAAAGACAATCCGCTGTATCGGAAAGGCTGAGGACAGATTCAAAGAGGACTCATTGAGAATTCTCAGGGCTTTACGGTTTTCGTCAAAGTTGGGCTTTACAATTGACAGCGAAACCGAAAAAGCGATGGTTGCTTGTCGTACACTGATGCACAATCTTTCGGTCGAAAGAATATACAGTGAGCTTAAAAGGATACTTTGCGGACAATTTGCCGGACAAACCGTCGCAAAGTATTATGATATCTTAGTTGAGATACTTCCTGAAATCGGCGGAATGAAAGGCTTCAATCAGCATAACTACCATCATATATATGACGTTCTCGAACACACCGTCAGAGTCGTTGATGCGGTCAGACCCGAGCCGTATATGCGGTTTGCCGCATTGTTTCACGACTGTGCAAAACCGGATTGCTTTTCGCTTGACAGCGGGGGAGTCGGTCACTTTTATTCCCATGCGCCGAAAGGTGCGGCTAAAGCCCGGCAGGCGCTGTTACGTCTGAAAGCGGACAATTTTACGTCGGAGCACACGGAAAAGCTTGTCAGAATCCATGATTCCCCGATAGAAGCGGACGAACGGACGGTGAAGCGAAAGCTGCAAAAATTGGGAGAGCAGACGCTTTATGACCTGATTGAACTGCAAAGGGCGGACAATCTTGCCCAGGCTCCGGCATTTTTATCAAGGCAAAAGCATTTTGATGAACTCGAGAGCCTGACGGCATCGGTAATCGAAAAATCGCAATGCTTTTCTCTCCGACAGCTTGCCGTGAACGGAAACGACTTAAAATGTCTCGGCTATGAGGGCAGAAGAATCGGCAGGGCATTGGATATCCTGTTAAGCGCCGTTATCGACGAGAAAGCGGAAAACAAGAAAGTAAGCCTGCTTTCGTATCTTGAAAGCAGGTATCCGCCGAAATAAAGGGTAAGCACAGTTACAGGGTATGATAATACAGCACAATGTCCTCGTATTCTCCGTCGTTTTTCAAAAAGCCGCCGGGTACGGTTCCGAGCGTCACAAAGCCGAGCTTTTTGTAAAGTCTGTGTGCGGCTGCGTTGCTTTTTACAACAGCGTTAAACTGAAGAATCCGAAAGCCGAGTTCTTTTGCGGTATCAAGACAGTCGCAGACGAGCTTTTCTCCGATATGATTGCCCCTCAAGCCGCTTTTTACGGCGAAGCTTGCGTTTGCTATATGGCCGCAGCGCCCGACGTTGTTGGGGTGCAGAATATAAAGTCCGACAACTTTGCCGGTTTCAGTGTCCTCGCAGACGCCGCAGTAGCTTTGCGAAGCGAAAAAGTTTACGCTTTCATAATCGGTTAAACAGTCAAGCTGCGGAAAAGCGTCGGCGGCCGATACAACCTCATTCCAGATGGCGGTCATCTCACCGATATCATATTCATTATATTTTCTGACAGTCAGGTTCATTTTTATCACCCTTTCGACTGAGTACTATAGCACGAAACCGGCTCATTTTCAACCGGGAATGAAAAAATCTGCATGAAAATCGCCTAAATTAAAAAAATCTTGAAAAAGGACTTGATTTTTTTTGATTTGTCAGGTATAATCTTGACTGTTGCTTCGGGGTGTGGCGAAGTTTGGTATCGCGCTTGGTTCGGGACCAAGAGGCCATGGGTTCAAGTCCCGTCACTCCGACCATTTTTCGAAAATGCTTGAAACTGCAAGGGTTTCAGGCATTTTTTTTGCACTTGTTTTGCACTTGGTTTTTTGTTAAATTTTATCGAACCGCGAGGGAAAATCGGCAGCAAAGCAGTCGCTCCTTTGTTCGCAATTTGTAACTTCATGATATAAATATAAAAAGGCAACCGCTAAAAACGTCCCGACATTCGTCATAGTGCCCAACGAATACCGTCTTTGTTGCTAAAAATCCTTGAAATACACAGCGTATTCCAAGGATTTTTATCTGCTTCAATTCGATATCATTTGCGCATTATGCCATATGGCTTGAATTTTTTATTAAACAAAAGTCATCGATTTGTATTATTTGTCAAAGTATAAAAATGAGAATCGTGGAAACCTCCGATATTTTTTGAAAATTTATTCATCGTTTATTTCCGTACTTTCTGAAACCCTCATCAGCCGCCCGCCGCCGGAGACAACAGCCAGATTTCTTCGTTTCCGCTGAGCTTCATTTTCTTTTTCATACAGCGTTCGCCGTCCACATAGACGATGGCGTCGCCGAACGAAAGCGACTCATGCGGCGTTAAGGCAACGCTTCTTTCCTCGCCCACGTGTGCGGCTTTGAGGTCGTCTTCATAACGCTGTTTCATGATTTTTGAGATATTGTCAAACACCCCGGCTACCGTTGCGGCTTCGGTTTCAAGATACGGCAAGCCGATGGTTGCCCGTAATACACCGAAAATCTTAACCTTTACCATACGGATAAACCTCCTTGATACAGTCGGGAATCCGTACCCCGACTTTTTTGAGCGTTTTCATCGTCGGCGCACCGTCCTTCCAGCCGCGCATCAGGTAATAGCTCTTTTTCATCTTGTCAAGCGGCACTTTCGTTCTCTTGTCGCCCGGTACCTGCTCCTCGTCGGTCAGACGCTTCGGGAGCGTGTCGGTGTCCTCTCCGACGGGCAATCCTAAAATGATATTCGCAAGCCGTTCGGTGTTGTAGCCAAGCTCGCCGTTGCGTAAAAAGTCGCCGATTTTAAAGTGGGCACCCGTAGCAGCGTTGTAGACTCTCGGGTACTGAACAAGCGGAATATTCAGATGTAAAATCTTCGGGAATCTCGAAGCGATTAAAATAATCGGCGTCGAATATTTCAGCACGGTCTGCACCGCTCTTGTTAAAAGGCTTGTCGGTCGTGCAACAAGAAAATACGGCAAAATCGCATACGAGGTAAACACACAGAAGCCTGCCGCCGAAGCACCCTCCATGACGTTCTGGAACGTGACGACAAGACCGGCCTTGCCCTTGGGCGTGTACGCATCAATATTCAGTCCGAGACCCTCTAAAACAACAAGATAGCCTGCATTCAGGTGACAGCCGCCACGGTTTGACGTGGCGTAGCCCAGACCGTGACCGACGGCTCCTCTCGGCTCGTAGGCTGCAAGCTCAAGACCCTTTGCGTTGATGGCAAATTCCTTTCCGCCGAATTTTTCGCTCATTTTTCTTGTGCCGTTGGCAAGCTCGTCGCCGATGCCGCGCCGGTAAGCGATATCCTCAAAGACCTGACTTAAATTGTCGGTTTCGCCGAAATTCAGACCGCAGTCCCACATGCCCTTTTCACAAAGCTCCATCGCAAAAGCGACTGAGCCGGCGGCGGAGATGGTGTCGATTCCGAGCTCGTCAAGCTCATAGTTCCACTTGATGATTTTTTCAAGGTCGTCGTTGAGAAGATTCGGACCTAAAAGACCGAGGGCGCCAAGGCTTTAATCGAGTGGATGACGGGCGACGAGGCAAGCAAGCTTATCGCCGAATACGGCAAAGAGCAGTACGGTCAGCCGCTTTTCTTCCTGATTGAAAAGTAAAATTGAATAGCATAACTGAGGCCTTTGAAATGCTTCGCAGTATGGACAAGGAGCTTTTGCAGATTCTTGCCGTGACGCTTCGTATGTCCTTTTTCAGCACGCTGATTTCCTGTCTTGTCGGGTTGCCGCTCGGCGTGCTGATTGAAAGCGGACGCTTCAGGGGCAGAGGACTTGTGAAAAAAACCGTAAACACGCTGATGGGTCTGCCTCCTGTGGTGGCAGGCCTCATCGTGTATATGCTGTTTACAAAATACGGCCCGTTCGGGCGGCTCGGGCTTCTTTTTACGGTGGAAGTCATGGTCATTGCGCAGTGTATACTGATTATCCCGATTGTATCGAGTATCACCGCCTCCGTTGTGTCAACGAACCTGACTGCCGTTTCACAAACCGCCAAGGGGCTCGGACTTTCGAAAGCCAAAACGCTCCGGCTTCTTTTGAACGAGAATAAATACGCCCTTGTCAGCGTGGTGCTGACCGCCTTTTCCCGGTCGATAGCCGAGGTCGGTGCGGTCAGCCTTGTCGGCGGCAACATTCAATGGAAAACCCGGGTCATGACGACGGCGATTATGCTCGAAACCAATAAGGGGAATTTCAGCTTTGCGCTCGCTCTCGGGTGCGTGCTCCTGCTGATTTCGCTTGTTGTCAATATTTTAGCCGGCGTCTTTTCAAAAGACGGAAAAGCCGGACGCTGAACGGAGGGACGGAACATGCCTGACATAGAAAATCTTACAAAACACTACGGCGAAAAAACCGTCCTTTCGGTTGACCGCCTTGCGGTGGAAAAAGGCGAAACGCTTGCTGTGACCGGCCCGAACGGCAGCGGAAAAAGCACGCTTTTAAAAATTCTTTCGGGTCTTACGAAAGCCGACAGCGGTACGGCGAACGGCTTCGGAAAAATCCTATCTATACCGCAGGCAAGCTATGCTTTTTCGATGAGTGTCGAAAAAAATGTGCTGTATGCCATGAGCGGCGACAAAAAAACCGAACGAGCCGAAACAATATTGAAGCGGTTGGGGCTGTATGAGCTGAAAAATCAGAACGCCAAAAAGCTTTCGGGCGGAGAAGCCCAAAGGCTGGCACTGGCAAGGCTTCTTGTCAATGAATGTGACACGCTTGTTTTGGACGAGCCGACGGGAGCGGTAGACATTGACGGCGCAGACTGCGTCTGGCGGGCAATTGAAGAATACCGGAAAGACAGCGGCTGTACCGTGATTTTTTCGACCCATTCCCCCGTTGAAGCCGGAAAACACGCCGACCGGATTCTCCTGCTTCACAACGGGCTGGTGACAGAGGACGCAAAGCCTTCGGACTTTTTCAAGGAGCAAAAAAGCGACTGGGGTAAAAAATTTATCGCTCAGTTTTCTGTGAGCGGCGATTAAGAGGAAGGACAGACTATGCTGAACGTGATTTCAACCAACGAAGCAATTGATACCGTGCTTAGTAGTGTGCAGACGGATTCGATCGGTACCGAAACGGTTTCACTTGCAAACTGTCTTGGCAGAATGGCCGCAAAAGATATCCTGTCGGGCGAGTTTATTCCGCCGTTTTCCCGCTCGACCGTTGACGGCTTTGCGGTTTCGGCTTCGGACACCTACGGCTCGTCGGAAAGTATTCCGGCGATGCTGACACTCAAAGGCGAAATCCTGATGGGCGAAAAAGCCGACATCGGAATCCAAAAAGGCGAATGTATGAAAATCTCCACCGGCGGTATGCTCCCCGAGGGTGCGGACGCAGTTGTGATGCTCGAGCACACGCAGACCGATTTTGAAGGACTTTGTCTTGTTTTCAAAGCAGTCGGACCCTTTGAAAACGTGACAAAAAAGGGAGACGATATCACGCCCGGAAAAACAGTCATCAAAAAAGGCACCGTCCTTTCTTCCAAGCATATCGGCATTCTTGCTTCTCTCGGCATCACCGGGGTCGAATGCATGAAAAAGCCGGTTGTCGCCGTCATTTCAACCGGTGACGAGCTGATACCGATAACCGAAAACCCGACGGACGGAAAAATACGCAACATCAATTCCGTCATGTTGTCGGCACTTCTTACGGAAAACGGATGTGATGTCGTTGATTTCGGAATTGTCCGGGACAGCAAGGACGAACTCGAAAAAGTCTTACAAAAAGCGGCGAAAGAAAGCGACGTGATCTTGCTTTCGGGTGGCTCCTCTGCAGGCGCAAGAGACCTCACCGCCGAAATCATCAGCGAAAACGGCAGTCTTTTTTTCCACGGCTTTTCCATGAAGCCCGGCAAGCCGACCATTTTCGGCGAGTGCTTCAATAAGCCTGTTTTCGGGCTGCCCGGTCACCCGACAGCGGCCTACTTCGCATCGGTCAGGGTCGTGCTTCCGCTTTTAGAAAGGCTCGGTGCGGTTACAAAACCGAGACGGACCGAAACAGCGGTGCTTTCCTGCAATCTTCCATCCAACCACGGAAGAGAAGAGCTTGTCTGCGTCAGGCTTTCTGACGGCAGGGCTGACCCGGTTTTCGGAAAGTCCGGCATTGTCTCTCTGTTGTCCGGAAGCGACGGCTATGTCGTCATCGACCGCAACTGCGAGGGACTGAAAACCGGCGAAGCGGTCACGGTGAATCTGTTTTAACTAAGGTGATAAAATGAAACAAAACTACCTCAATAATATCCCGGTTGACGAAGCACGGAAGCTCTATCTCGGTGCCGTCAAAGCGGCAGCCGGTGAGCGAAAAACCGAAACGGTAAAAACAAACGAAGCGTTCGGACGGGTGCTTTCAAAAGCCGCATACGCCGTCATCTGCTCGCCGCATTATAACGCAAGTGCCATGGACGGCATTGCCGTCAAGGCTTCCGACACGGTAACAGCCGCCGAAAATGAGCCGCTGTTTTTGCCCGAAGGAAGCTTTTGCGTTGTCGATACCGGCGACGCAATTCCCGACGAATACGATGCGGTTATCATGGTCGAGGATATCACCGGAAAGGAGGGCGGCGTTCTGATTTATGCGTCCGCTCACCCGTGGCAGAATGTCCGGCAAATCGGCGAGGATATCTGTATGGGCGATATGCTTGCGCCCTCGTTTACCGTGCTGACCCCTCAGCTTTGCGGTGCACTTCTTGCCGGCGGCGTGCCCGAGGTCGAATGTATCAAAATACCGCTTTTCGGCATCATTCCGACCGGCGACGAAATTGTCAGTCCGACCTCACACCCGAAAAAGGGTGAAATCATCGAGTTCAACTCCGTCATATTTTCGGGTATGCTCGGCGAAATCGACGCAGACAGCAAGGTGTATGATATTGTGCCCGATAAAAAGGAGCTTTTGACCGCCGCAATCAGGCAAGCTGCCGAAGAATGTGACGCTGTTTTAGTGCTTGCCGGCTCCTCGGCAGGGCGGGACGACTATACAAGTGATATCATCGACTCCCTCGGCACCGTTCTCGTTCACGGAATCGCCGCAAAGCCCGGAAAGCCGGCTGTGCTTGGCTTAATCGGCAAAGTGCCGGTGGTGGGACTTCCCGGCTATCCCGTTTCGGGAATCGTCGTGATGAATGAAATCGTGAAGCCTGTTGCGGATTTTCTTTCGGGGAAAGCGACGGACAACAGCACGTATATTACCGCCAAGGCGGCAAGGAGTATAGGTTTCCGTTTGTGATGTTCAATCTGTGGTAACTGTCCAACGCCTTGAAATATCGTGCAAATAAGGTGCTTATTAAAGACTTAAATCGGGCTATAAGCGGTTCAACAAACTTTGCCTTATAAGTTCTTGCCGACATCATTGCAGGCGGTTCAGGCAACTGATATTCAGGCTCATTCATTATGCTTTCATCAAGTTTCTGCAAGGATTTTTCTCCGTTATCGAAGTTCTCAATGCGGTCAGCCATAACACGAAACTCGTCTTTTTTCTCGGCAAGTTGGTTGTCCAATACAGCAATTTCTTTTTCTCGCTCCTGTTTTTTGTAATCCAAAACAGACAAGTGTTTTTCGTGAGTACCCTTGTGTTCCCATTCAATCCCGTGACGCTCCATAACAAATGCAAGTGCGGATTTTTCTGCGCTTACCCATTGATTCCACTCGGTATCTCCGCGGGTTCCGCCCTTAAATCCCTGTGCGGCAAGCGCCTGTTTTAGTGACACTCTTGTATCAAGCCCACGCTTGCTTCCAGTGGTAAACGGTACAAAATCAATGTGTAGATGGGGTGTTGCCTCGTCCATATGAAGATGAGCAGAGAACACTTTTAGCTGCGGATTACGCTCCTGAAACCCACGATAGTATTCATCTAAAATCTGTCGGGCAATCTCTCCGTTTTCACTTTCCGCACTCATATTTTCCTTATCGCCTATCTGCAAAATGAGTTCGTGAAACGGTTTTTCTTGCTTAGAATTTCTGATTTTTTCGTAGTAATTTTCTATCTTACGGTCGGCCCTTGTCTGCTTGGAATTATATCTTTCAAGAGCTTCATCGAACAATTTGTGATAGACTGTTTTGATATTTTCATTGCAGTAGTCTATGTTAAGATGTGTTCGGCTGCCATCAACATTTTCAGCTTTGAACTTGCGGCTGTTGTGATTGACAGATCCTTTACCGACCATTGCGCTTATCGTTCTTTTCATTTTTATACCTCCAATCTCTAAAATTTAACCGTTCTCGGTTTTGTTACTTTTGTCAAAAGTAACGCAAAAGCACTTTTGACAGGCAAGCCTATCAAAAATGCAACCTGCAAGCAGGTTTTGCGCTCTCCGAGGGGGGTGCGGGGCGTTGCCCCGTTGTCTGCGGACAACTCTCCAGCAGAGCCGCCCTTTGAAAAGGACACCCTGCACCCCGCCTAAACTTCGTATTGGCATACCTGCCGAAAAAGAACATTGCAAGATTGCGAAAGTCCCGCACCTTTGCAATGTTGCAACCTTACTGGTCGCCGCTCTCTTTTTCTTCGGGTAGTTGCCAATACCATTGACAACCCTCTTTAATTGAGATAACTCCTAAAGACTTTTTCGCTTCATCAAGAACCCTTTTTGAGATACCTATGTTTTGTGCTTTTTTCAAAATTATCTGCTGAGGGTATTTACCTTTTGACAGACAATCGGTTATTAAATTTTCAGCCAAATCGGATTTTTTCTCACGACTGATACCGCTGAGAAGATCGTCGATGGAAATTTCATAATGACCGAGCCGTTTGAAGCCGTTGGCTTCACTCAGTTCAAAGGCGATAGGCTTGCCTTCCGGTGCGAGGGAAGATTTTTGATGTGCCGCCACTCGTATCTCCGGCTTATCCTTTACTCTGCCGACTACAAGCACGCTTCTTGCTGTTGCTTGAAAGTCTATGGAGCCAAGACCTCTGTAATTGGATTTGTTACCCTGTGCCTTGTTTAAGTGTCCCACAAGTATAATCGCACAACGGTATTTCTCAGCGATCCTGCCAAGCTGAGAGAGAATGGTACGGACTTCATTTGCTCGGTTCATATCTACCTTTGCGCCGATATAGGCTTGCATTGGATCTAAAATCATTACCCTTGCACCCGTTTCTGCAATAGCCTTCTCTACTCTCTCGTCAAGCATCGTCAATGCTGCCTCAGATTCGTCGATCACCTTGATTTGTGAGCAGTCTGCATTACCGGCAAGAAGACGGGGCTTGATGGTGTCTCCAAGCCCGTCCTCTGCGGTTTGATATATTACCTTGATAGGCTCGCGCTCAGTGTCGTCGCAAGGAAGTTTTTCTCCCCTCGACAACAGAGCCGCCAATCGCAGTATCAAAGTGGTTTTACCCTCACCACCGTCGCCGTGAATGATTGTCAACTTACCGTATGGGATATAGGGATACCACAGCCATTCCACTTCTTCGACAGGCACTTCATCCATACTGATGATTTTTAATTCCGCCATAGGCGTTACCTCCTTTCAATTTTTCTCAAAACTATTGAAATTGGAGGAGTCATAGGTTATAATATTTGCAATACATTTTTGAGAAGGCTGTTCCGTATCTGCGCCAACAGATACTTGTGGAACAGTCTTTTCGGTTTTATATGCCATCCTTTCGCTCCTTCATTCCATATAGCGTGGTGTTAATCTGCTCAATACGGTCGAGCAAGTCGTCGTGAACTCCTGCGCCGGCTTCGATGCGTTTAAGTTCATCGAGGACGGCGGCAAGCTCGTTTCGAAGAGCCTTATAGACTCTCGGATTGCCAACCACCGTTATTTGCTGCTGCAGGGCACGGGCACAAAGATAATCCTGCTTTGTCAGTCCCGATATTCTGACATTACTGTCCAAAACATCAGCCTCCTGTGGTGACATACGAAAAGCGATTGTTTTGCTCCTCCAACGGTTGTGGCGGTCAAGATTTTTAGCGGACATTTTCAATATCCATCCTTTCATATTCAAGTTTCTTTGCCATTTCCGTCTGCTTTGACGGGAATAGGTGTGCATAGCGATATGTGATCTCAATGCTTTCGTGACCGACACGGTCGGCAATTGCCACCGCAGAAAAGCCCATATCTATGAGCAGGGAAATATGGCTATGGCGCAAGTCGTGAATGCGGATACGTTTCACCCCTGCGGCTCTTGAGCCACGATCCATTTCTCGGTGCAGATAATTCTTTGAAATGGGGAATATACGGTCCTTCTTTTTGTAGCCGTAAAGCATACCGATATAATCCTGCATTTCCTCACAGAGAAACTGCGGCATTTTAATTGTGCGGTTGCTTTTCCTTGTTTTCGGTGTGGTAATGACATCTTCGCCGTGCAAACGCTGATAAGATTTGCTGATTGTAACAGTACCTTTTTCAAAGTCGAAGTCCCCCGCAGTCAGAGCGAGTAACTCGCCCTCACGAATGCCACACCAGTAAAGCATTTCAAATGCGTAGTAGGATACGGGCTTGTCCATCATTTCATCGGCAAACTTCTTGTACTCTTCTTTCGTCCAAAACTTCATTTCCTTGCGTTCCTCTGTGCCCATATTCCCGGCTTTTGCGGCGGGATTGGAACGAAGGTCATAATGTCTTACAGCGTGGTTAAAGATGGCACTAAGCTGATTGTGGACGGTTTTGAGATAGGTCTGTGAATACGGCTTCTTCTTTTCATCACGAAAAGCGAGCAGTTCATTCTGCCAAGCGATTACATCCTTTGTGGTGATCTCACTGACATTTTTCTTTTCAAAATAGGGTAAAATCTTGGTTTCAATGATATGCTTTTTGGTCAGCCAAGTGTTTTCTTTTAAGCGGGGTTTTATGTCCTTTATATAAAGCTCAACAAAGGCGGAAAAGTTCATATCCATATCGGCAGCACTTTGCTGCTTAAATACTCGCTCCCACTCCTGCGCCTCTCGTTTGGTTTCAAAGCCTCGCTTGCATTTCTGTTTGCGCTCGCCTTTCCAATCTACATATCGTGTTAAAACATACCAAGTGCCGTTATCTTCATTTTTATAAACAGGCATTTTTGTTCTCCTTTCTGGCTTGGTACAGCCTTTCATTAAAATACTCTCTGTTGACTCTTCCTGATATGGTAATAAAGCCTTTACGCTTCAGTTCCTCGTTCAGCTCTCGTATGACTTTGTAGGCATACGAGGTTGAAACATCGAGAATCTCAGCGACTTCTTCCACTCGCATAAACTGTTGTCCCATAAGTTTCCTCCTTTCTTCGGTTAGTATAATGGGGCGCCGTTCTACCCAAGTGCCGTTCCTGCCCCTGCTTTTTCAGCGGCGTTGTCTCGCTCGCTCCGTCGCCACTCGGAGGTCTTGGCAAAATCATATCCCACTTGGACGGTCATTCATTTTCACTAAGCGTATATGCTTAGTTTAATATCATTATACTAAGCATATTTGCTTTTGTCAAGTGGTTTGCGAGAAAATACTAAACTTTTTTGCTTTGATTTCTCTTGACAGCACTAAACATTTATGCTATACTGGGTGTACAATGAAATTGCACCCAATACAAGGTTCTGTCAAGCAAGTTAGGGTGGAGATTTTCGCAGAAAATACTACCCGATGCTTGACAGGTTCTTATACTGATTGCACAGTATATAAGCAAGGAGCGTAATTGCTATGGCTATTAGCGAAAGAATTCACTTTTTCCGCAATCTGCGTGGAATGACACAGAAATATCTCGGTTTACAACTTGGTTTTCCCGATAAATCTGCTGATGTTCGTATGGCACAGTATGAAACAGGTTCCCGTACTCCAAAAGCGGATATTGCCGCAGCGTTGGCACAAGTTTTGGATGTAGCACCGGAAGCGTTGAATGTGCCCGATATTGACAGTTACATTGGTCTGATGCACACGCTGTTTGCCCTTGAGGACATTTACGGCATTACTGTCAGCGAAGCAGATGGGGAAGTCTGTCTTAAAGTCAACTCTGAGAAGGGCAAGGATGCCGTAGAGATTATTCGTATGCTTACCGCTTGGAAAGAACAAAAAGCCAAACTCGATGCAGGTGAGATTGATAAAGATACCTACGACCAATGGCGTTACCACTATCCTAAGTTCGACACGACGGGCGGCTGGGTAAAGGTTCCTTCAGGGGAACTGAACGATGTAATGTTAGACACCTTCAAAGATCGCCTGAAACCCGACTAAGAAAAAAGACGACAAAAAGCCCTTAACTGCGGTACAAATCCACAGTTAAGGGCTTTTTAATCGTATAATACAGATTTATTTCTTGGTAACAGCCATTTGAGAATTATTCTGATAACCTACAAGCCACTTGGGGTATAGAATAATAGTCACTTCAAATGATGTTATCAAATCGTTATCAAAATGGGTGGGCAAAGTCCGAAAATCCTTGATATTACTGGGCTTTTAGACTTTCTGTGATTATTCCCACTCGCTCTCTGTAAATCAATTCTAAACAAGTTTGTTTATGAGATTTAGCAGAGAGTATCTACATTATTTGTATTATCGGTAAAGCATACGCTATCCGATTTTTTGTTGCCATTTCGTTGCCACAACAACAAGCATATTATATATATTTAAAAAATCAAACGCTTTAAGTTGCATTGCTTTAGTCCTTTTGAATTCTTTTATTTATAACGATACTTGTAGTTTGGCAACATAATCTTATGTGTTGTTACTTGTTGTAATCGGAACAGTAACTCTACTGGCTATCTTTGTCATAATTGGGGTATATAGATCGACATTTTCTTCTGGTGTTTCTATTGTTACAACTAAAGAATAAGGTATCTTAGAATTGTATTTCTTCAGCGTTGTTCGTTCTCTCCACCAACCCACAACAGGATATACAGCAATAATGCCGCTTTGCGCTAAGTTTATTGCTGTATCTTCCCAAACATCAGAATGAATAGAACCTACATCTCTATTTTTTGAGCCTAAATACCAATTATTCTCCGTGGTACTCGTATTTTGATAATCATCATCACGCATAAGATTGTTGATTCGCTGTTGAAATTGTTCCAATGTTTCGTTTGGACGTTTCATGTCAAAACGAAGACCACAAGATGAATATCTGTACTTGTTTTTCCATCCTTTTTGTCCTGGACCAGGCTCTATAAAATATGACAAAGTAACTCTTACTTTAACCATTTTATTTTCTAGTGTTTGCAGTACACTTTCAGGCCAAGGTAGGGTATGTAAGTGCATCTCTTTCATTTTCGGAGAAGAACCCTGCTTTTTCTCGTATGGCTGAAGTTCCCCCTCAACAATCATATTTACGCGATTATTAAGCGTATCTTTTGCTATTTCAAGATTAGGGACTCCGTATCCACAAGTCCTAAGTAATTTTTTTCGTCCTTGAGATTTTGTATCAGGTACCCCAAATTGGTTTATCATTTGAGTAGTCCAACGAGCCGAGTGAACAATTAATGCACGTAATGTTTCTGGCCTCATTGATGGATATGCAGCCATTAGCTCAGCTGCTATATATGAACATTGTGCCGTAGCTGCACTTGTTGCCCAAATCGTATCAAATAGTCTTCGATTTATATCTTTAGATAACGTTAATTTGGACAGTTCATCCATTCCCTGAATAAAATTTGTTCCATCACTTGCAACATTTCCGCCATCACATACTACTTCAGGTTTGATTGGCCATTGAGTTTTCCACTCATTAGAGGTCGAACTATACGGAGACAATTCACCATATTGAGCAACCGGATAATATCCTTTAGTTTCTCTGCCTGGCTGAATAGTTGAATCTATGGAATAAGCTCCTACTGTTAAAGCATTCCATGCTTGAGCAGGATCTTCTATAGATTTATTCAAGCAAGCATTGGGATAACCACTAGTTTTCAATTCACCTTC
This sequence comes from uncultured Clostridia bacterium, assembly GCA_945863885.1. GTDB lineage: Bacteria > Bacillota > Clostridia > Oscillospirales > Acutalibacteraceae > UBA6857. The sequence continues at coordinate 8,171 of CAMAZY010000012.1, read as the reverse complement.
TTCGACATTGCCACCGGAAATAATAAATAGCCTCTTTTTACCTTCTGCTGATATTTTGTCAACTGCAGCAGACCAAGATGATGGTTGACCATCATTGAAGCCACTAGTAGGATCTGTGATTGCCATGCAATAAATACGCTTGACAGTTGGATTAGAAATCTCAGGCAATAACGCCGCCTGTTCTGTTACAGAACCATAAAGTGTTACTTGTGTAGGCATTGGCGAACTTGGCTCTATAATTTTCACTGATTCGATAGTGTGATTCAATTCAAAAGGTGCATTGGTAATTAAATATCGCTTTAAATCATTGTACAAGATTACACCAGCCATATTAGTACCGTGTCCGTTTTTATCTTGTGTTCCCCAAGAACTGTTAACCGTTGTTCCAGATATTGGCATATACGGTGAAATCAATTTATGATTATTATTAACACCTGTATCTAAAATACATACTGTTACTCCAGAGTCGTTAAATTTTGTTCTTGCAAACAAATCATCTGCCCACTCAGTTTGTTCTGTTACAGATGAATCAAGGAAGAACGCATTAGGTTCTGCAGGTTTACGTATTTCGGCTATTGTAACCCCTTGTTTTATCAAACTAAGTAATTCTAAACGATTAGCAAAAACAGGAAGTACCAATCTTTCAGGGAATCTAATATACTCTGTTTCTTCTCTATGCTCTAAATTTAAAGCATCGAAAATATTAAAGGTATTTTGCAAAACTATATCAAAATTTTCTTCGTCGACATCTACCCATAATTCATACCACCGCTTAGTTTCATTTGGCATTTCGTTAGGACGTCCAACCCAAAAAGAACTTATTTTTATTGCATCCGAAATAGATTCAATACTACTAACAAGATCGTTGTTTTTAGGTTTTCCGCTTTTAGTTTGCTTCGCGGCAAAATCTGTAATCTTTTTTATAAAGACATCTTCTTTGCCAGTAGGAATAAAAACAGTCGCTTTTGTTGTTATTTTGGGAATATGATTTTCATCATATGCAGAAACAACATCACGTACATTTAAAAGTTTTATTCCTTGTCGGTTGTCTTCAAGACTTTTTGTCACCAAATCACAATTTTCAGCACCTACAAATTCCACATATGTGCCTGTGTTATAAGAAATAGCTGCAACTTGTTCTGGGGTATAAGAATTAAAGTGATTTTGAGCCTCACGAAATTGTGCAACCAATTTGTCACTATGAGACTGACGATTTGTGCGAAAAGGTATCTGTAATTCTCCACCTGGTTTTGGAGTAGAGCTAAAATCGTATGTTTCAGTAGTATCTGAAAGAAAGACATTGTCGTGCCTATCCATTATTTAGCCTCCTTTGATTGATAAACAATTTTCCTTTCTATGAGCATTTCTTTAATATTATCCCGGGAAACATATTTTTTATCATTTAATATTGCTTGTTTAATTGCATTTTCACAAGCTTTAGCAATATCAGCGTGGCATAACCCAACCGCTAAATCTATTATTTCTTGGTTAATTGTTTTCGAGGACATAAACTTATTGAGCTTTAATTCAAACAGTTTTTTTATTTCATTGCTTGAAGGCAAATCAAAACGTAAAACATCATCAAAGCGCCTAAATAACGCTTGATCTAAAAGGCTTCCACTGTTTGTCGCAGCTATAATAATGCTGTCTGATGTATCTTGTTCTATGAATTGTAAAAACAAATTCAACACACGGTGCATTTCTTTAACATCATTATCAGAAGAACGTTCTGCACCTATAGAATCAAATTCATCAAAAAAATATATTCCAACATCTTGTGAGATTGCATCAAAAATTTGGCGTAGTTTTGTCCCGGTTTCACCCATATACTTACTAATGAGTTTGTCGGTCTGTACTATAAACAATGGTAATTTTAATTCAGTTGCTAAAACAGAAGCGGTTAGAGTTTTACCTGTTCCAGGCAATCCTTCTAATAAAATCTTGCGTCTATTTGTGTAGCCATTCTTACTCAACTTTGAACGTTGCGCATATTCTAAAATAACATTATTTATTTGTCTATCTAATTTCTCAGAAACAATCAAATCACTTTTTCTGCTTTTTGAAATTCTCTGTGTGATCAAACTATTATCCACAGGTTTTATAGAATGAACAATTTGATTTGTTTTCTGTTTCATAACCATATCTTTTAATGATTGCGCAAGAACTGTATGCCCAATTTTTGATTCATGTGCAGCGATTTGCAACGCAATCGTTTTGAAGCGTTCATTATCATTTTCGTAATGAGCCCTTATCAAAGATAATAATTGTTCAGACGTTGCCATAATTTGTCTCCTTAATAAAAATAGTTTTACGGTGCAAACCGCTTTTAAAAAATCTCACATATATTTGTATTATACCACTCGTGTGGAGGCAATGTTGAATTAAACGCCTCCTCAAATATCGGATACAACTCCTTATAAGTCTTGCTGTTTGATACAATCTTTTTCAGCTCTGATGTTTGAAGAGGGATAATTTTCATTCCGTTTACAGACTTTGAATAGTCTTGCGGATCATAAAATGGAGTTGTCTTTCTGCTACGGAAGTCGGAAATTACATTTATGTTAAGATAATTTGTAGCAAACACGCAATACGAATTCAAATTACCCGTACGTATCAAATGCATACCTAAATGTCTTGATACCGGCTCCATTTCCATTCTGCGCTGATTTGTACTGTCAGCAAGAGTTGCTTCAAGCAAAAGTGTGTGCTCCGGATAACAATCAGTAGCTTCATATTCGTAAACTATATCAGCTTCGCCGCCTGCTGCGTGAGTTTTTGGCAATAAATCGGCGTCAAGTGAAAGTTTCATATAGTCCAGAATTTTGCCGTGTCGCTCGCTTGTTTTATACCATAAGATACCAAGCACATATTCAAATATAGTTGGTATATCGGCGTTGTCGGTAACCATACTCCTGATTTCGTCATCATTTCTGCTTTCAAAGCAATCCAAAAGCGACAATATCTTGTCATCGGTAAATTTAGTATCAATAAGGTGCTGCAATCTTTGATAACGTGTATCTTCAAGAGCAACACGTGCCGATTGCATATCTGAAACATTTATTCCTAGTTCTTCGTTAATTCCGGCAACAATAGCACTATCATCAACTACAAGGCAATCGGATATTTCAACCATATCACAGTTTTCATACAACAACTCAGAAACAGTAAATGTGTCTTTATAGAAATCTTCTGCTATCGTTTTGAAGAAATGCTTCGGAACAATATCAAACTTTATCGTGTCATCTTCAAACAAAACAACATCTGTCGTTTTAATATATCTGCGGTTAAGGTCAAGATAATCCGAAAGTGTAGCCTTTGCTTTAAACAAGTGCATTATTTTGAAAAATGCAACTCTAAAAGCGGTTTCACTGTCAACTTCGCTGAATAGTGTAGTTTTCAAATGAGCCGCAGGATGATTACTAATGGATTTTTCAGATGTAGTATCAAATAAATAATTACGCCACCATTTGCCTATTTTTATATCTCTGGTTGCACTGTAAACAGAGATCAAGCTATCAACATCATTCAACACAAAGACTTTATACAGAGCTTGATATAGCTTGAGATATGGTTTGTCATACTGTCGACTTTTTCTGTTGAGACCTATTTCACATACTAATTCTTCTGTAACTTCGTTTTCTAAAAAATAGTCTAATGCCGTTTTGTAGTTAGACATTTCCATCAATCGGTTTATAACAATTTGATCAATAGATGTAGCATTGGAACGCAATCGTGAAATGCCGTTAATGATTTCAGTTGTTTCATTTTTTCCTATACATAGCGGCAAAAGATATGTATACTCATCAAGTGTTAAGTAATCAAACTTGTTAAGCAAATGCAACAACACCAAAAAAGGACGAACGATACGACCGTCAATATTGTAATATGTTTTCAAAAGCTGTTTAAGATATATAAAACTATCTTTATCTATTTGAAACTGATTGTCAGAAGAAAAATCATTTTCAGTACTTATTTTAAGCAACGCCTTTCCGACATCACTCAATTTTCTTCCGTCATCAATCAAACCAATATCAACTAACCCTGATGTTTTTTCACGAGCGTCCTTTGGTTTGTTCCCAGCCTCACCTTCAACAAACCCTTTCGTTTTCATAAAATCGTAATAACGAGTTTGCAACTCTTTGTTCCCCGACCAATTTTCACCTTTGTTCTCTTCAAGTGACCAAAACTCATTTAACAGTGCAAGTTGTTCCTCAATGGTTTTATTAAAGTTTTTTGTTCTGAAACTGGTGGTTCCCAAACTCCAACAAAAACTTTTATATGGAATTACATTTGGCATAGCCATATTCCCCTCAATAATTTATTATCAGTACCTCTTCCGAAGAAGAAGTTTTATCTTTTGTTTGATAATTTGAATTTGAATAGCTGTAATTAAGTCGTATAGTCTTATATCTGTCAGCATTTCTATCAAGCCACTCAATTAGTATATCATTTTCCTTACCTTTGCTTCTCAGTACATTGGACAATGCAAATCGGATATTTCTCCCATTCAGGTCATCTAAAAAGGCGAGTAAATCTTTTTCGGCAGTTTCATCCCAGCCTCCTTGCTCGTTATATGTAGCACAAGTAATTAAATATGGGGGATCAACATATACAAAATCTTGCGGTGTTAATGCGGATGTATTAAATTCTCTAAAGTCACGACAAGTAAAAATGCAATTTTGCTCTTGAATTCTGTCAATAAAATCAACAAGCTTTTGCTCCATTTTCTTATTGAAATCCCTTTTACCGACCGGCAAATTGAATTCACCGTTAGAGTTAAATCTAATTTGATTATTAAAAGCATATACGATTATCACATATAGCATAACATAGTAGTAATAATCAAAATTTCCATTTGCGTGTTTCTGATTAAAATCCGCACGCAATTTCAAATATCCTTCTCTGTTATAATCTCCAAGTCCTTTGCTGCTTTCACAACCGTAATAATCATAGCCATTTTTACTTACAAGGGATAAGCCATATTTTTCTATTATTTCATAAATCCATTCCAAAACAGATTCTTTATCAAGGTTTTTGAAAGTATTATATAAATACAGCAAGTTTTCATTCAAGTCATTATATATAACTCGGTTGCAATCAATATTGATACCGACATTACAGCCACCGCAGAACAAGTCAACAAATACATCTATATCTTTAGGGAACAGCGGCAATATTTGAGGTAACAACTTATACTTGCCACCGGTATAATTAAGCGGTGATTGTATCATATTGATTTACTCCTCATCAAAGCAAATACACAAAAATAATCTTTCGGCGTTTTCCGGTATGTCTGATTTTCCGGTTGTAAACGCTTTGTAGCTCTCCTCAAAAACCTTTACAGTCCCTTTTCGGCTAAGTATCCTCATAATGTCCTCATCGGAAATTTTGGCATTAGAGCGGCAGTTGCCTTTTTCAGCCATATTGTTATACGAAAGCAAAATGTATCTAGCCTTTATATCATTTATAAGTGTTTCAAATGCTTTTGTTGCTCCGATTGTACAATATTTACTCTTCATACCGCTTCTATCCATCTTTTTAGCCACACCGAAAACCTCGGGTTTCTCCCAGCGTGCAACATTTTCCAGCAAATGATATGAGTCACAATATTGTCTTGAATTATACGGCGGGTCTATATAAACAAGGTCAGCCTCTATTCTCTTAACAAGATTATTAGCATCCTCATTAAAGCATTGATTTTTCGGATTATTTTTAACCTCTGCCAGAGGAACATAAAGTTCTAATGAGCCCTCAAATTTTGCGCCTTTTCTGTATGCATCATAATGTCCGCAGGTTACAGCAATTTTATCCATTGCATATAGCAATGATGTAATTAAAATTGCTCTTTCTCGCTTGTTTAAATTTCCTTTTTTATAATTTCTTTCTATATCCTCACGAACATATCCTATTTTTGCACAATCTTTTTTACTAAAATAGGTATCGGCAAAATTGCGTGTCATATAATTTTCACCGCAATTTGTTTTTGCATTGTACCTAACAACATAATCAATTATTTTTTGTTGGTCATAGCTTTCAGCGCCAAACCACGCATAATTGCAAATATAATTACTATACATCAAGTCATTAGTAATAAGTACCTTATCTGCAAAAGCAGAGGAAACAGCACCGGTTCCTGCAAAAATATCCGCAACTGTTTCGATGTCAGCACATTCTTCGTTTACAACACCGGTAATAAATGAAAGCAACTTATATTTATTACCTAAGTAACGTCTATTATTAATCAATGAGGTTTTATATGTCTTTTCAGCTACACTCATTGCAACTCCTCCGACAATCATTCTAACTTTACTATACAAAACATTCCGTCCGATAAACCGGACTCAGATTAAATATCTTTAAACAACTCAGAAAGCGATATTTCCAAACCGTTCGCTATTTTTTCGATGTTAACAATAGAAATGTTTCGTTTTCCAAGCTCAACACTTGCAAAATACGTTCTGTCCATACCTATTTTTTGAGCAAATTTTTCTTGACTTAATCCTGTTTGGGTTCTCAGTTCACGTATTCTATTTCCAATTTTAGCTGTAATCATATTGCAACCTCTATCAAAGTATAAATATCGCAGTTTACAATTTCATATTTTAAGTATATATTAAATCCGTAAATAAGTCAACTGTTTTTAAGCAACAACCAGCAAATAGCAGCAGAGATTTCTCCCTGCCGCCGTTGTGTTTATACTGTGTAAATCAATTCTGAATTTACAATTTCCGTTGCACGGTTACGGATATTGTTCATCTTTTGTACCCACAGCATTTGGTCTGTTGCTTTGAGTTCTTCGGTTACATTTTCTTTTTCGGCGAGTTCTTTTACCAGCCGGAGAAACATAGTGGTGGCTTGCCGTTCGATGTCATCAAGGTATGTGACAAGCTTTCCTGAAGTCATCAGGTTAGCATATAATACACGATGATTTTCTTTCAAGAATCGTTTATGCCTCATACCCCACACGCCGATGTTCGCTTGCGTTTCTTCCTCGGGCAGTTTCAAATCGGGGAGAAGATAATCTCCAACCTGCGTGTAAGTGCCGCCCATTTGTTCAAAAATTGTCTTTGCCATTTTGTTTTCCTCCTAAAAATTTATTTATCTTGAGCGTGTATTGTCACGCTTTTGACCTTTGATATTTCTTGCCTTTTCAAGCAAGTCATCAATTTGTTTATGACCAAACACTTTGCGGAGAAGTTTGTAATCCCTGTTTTCCGCACGCAGATTCTCATTTTCTTGTGATAATTTATCGTTTACCTTTTCAAGCTTTTCGTTAGCACGGTACAGATTTGCATTCGTAATATTTAACCTATTATAACTATCTATCGCCTTGAAATATCGTGCAAATAAGGTGCTGATTAAAGACTTAAATCGAACTATAAGCGGCTCAATAAACTTTGATTTATAACTTCTCGCCGACATCATTGCAGGCGGTTCAGGCAGTTGATATTCAGGCTCATTCATTATACTTTCATCAAGTTTCTGCAAGGATTTTTCTCCGTTATCAAAGTTCTCAATGCGGTCAGCCATAACACGAAACTCGTCTTTTTTCTCGGCAAGTTTATCTTCAAGAGCATCAAGTTCTTTCTCTCGTTCTTGCTTTTTGTAATCAAGAACAGACAGATGTTTTTCGTGAGTACCCTTGTGTTCCCACTCAATTCCGTGGCGTTCCATAACAAACGCTAAGGCGGATTTTTCTGCACTTACCCACTGATTCCACTCGGTATCTCCACGGGTTCCGCCCTTAAAACCTTGTACGGCAAGCGCCTGTTTGAGTGACACTCTTGTATCAAGTCCTCGCTTGCTTCCGGTGGTGAACGGAACAAAATCTATGTGCAAATGGGGCGTTGCTTCATCCATATGCAGATGAGCCGAGAACACTTTTAAGTTGGGGTTTCTCTCTTGAAATCCACTGTAATATTCATCTAAAATTTGTCTTGCAAGCTCTCCGTTTTCGCTTTCGGCACTCATATTTTCCTTATCGCCAATCTGTAAAATCAGTTCGTGAAACGGCTTTTCTTGCTTTGAATTACGGATTTTTTCATAGTAGTTTTCTATTCTGCGGTCGGCTCTTGTCTGCTTGGAATTATATTTTTCAAGAGCTTCGTCAAACAATTCGTGATAGACTTTTTTGATATTTTCATTGCAGTAGTCGATATTGAGATGTGTTC
>CAMAZY010000011.1 GCA_945863885.1 uncultured Clostridia bacterium | reverse complement strand
CTAGAACTATTTTCATGATGATACCTCCAATGATAATTTATAGTTATCCTGCAAATTTTAAATGTTTATATTCTATCTTTGGCTAACGAATCATAGGACTGATTTGTTAACTCGGATATCAAGAAATCATCATTTAAGAGCTTGAGAAATGCAGCTTTGGATGCTTTTGTTTTGAGAATGATTTTATTCCCCACATCATTATATGTAAATTTATTCTTTAAGCCTGGATGATTCCGTGAAAATTCAATGACTTTTTCATTTGGTATAGATTTAGTGATGATAAGAGATTGTCCGGCAATTTTGGATAATTTTTTTGAAAAAGACAAGTCATGTGAGGCCTCTCTCAATTCGCTCATATCTTCGACTATTCCTTTGTTCTCAATAGCCGATAGGGCTGTGTCTGCGCGTTTTCGAATCAATTCTTCAAAACCAAGGTGTTTTTCTATAGTTTCAACATTTATTATAAATATTTTATCATCCAGTTTAAAAAGACTTATATCACTATTTAAGCGAATTATGTCATCGGTATCCATTTTTTCGAATCGTTCATTACACTTGTGGATAAGAAAAGTTCCTCTTTTTATGACTGATATCGGATAATGCTTTTTAAAACATACAACACCGTTTGTCATATCACCAATATAGATCATATATCCGATTAACGAATTCAAGTTGTCATGGGCAAAAGAAAAATTATCATAATAAACAGCTTGTTTTATATCAAAATCGTTAATATAAGACATTTTACCTGGATACTCGTTGTAGTCATATTCATAGATCGCAGTGCATCTCTCATCAGCAGTAGATAGGTTAATTAATGAAAGTTCGTCATTTGAAATTATTTCATTTAGACGATCTCTAAACATTTTATTAAGTTCATCTGTTGTTATACCATTATCGATATCAGCTTTTTTAATTGAGATTTTGCTATTATCTTGTAAAACTAAGAATAGTGATATGGATTTAGTGTTATTTAAAATATAAGATAATTTAGATTTTAATTCTTCTATACGCATTATTATACCTTCCTAACATACCATCTTTCATTATCAAGAGATTTCCATTCAATATTATCGTCCTTATTAATAATATCCTTTGTAATTACAATATAGGTCTTGTTCGGCTCTCCGGCGACTTCTATTGAATACAATTTATAGCCAAGCAAAGCTAATGTTGGGTTTGCCATATATAAATCCATTTTTGTAACTATAACACCAAGTGTGATGACTAATAAGAGAAAAATAATAAAAAACTTAATTTCAGTCAAATTGATACATACCAAAGGAATAATATATGTAGCAATAAAAGTCATCACTTCATAATTTTCATTTTTTACAGAAGTAATTTTGTAACTTGGGCATAAAGCTCCTTTTCGACTGTGGTTAATTACTTTCGTGAGCGACAATGATATAACACTTAAAACAAGAAGTATGATTGTAAAAATGTTGTTTTTTAGAATGTTCTCTTTTCCTATAAAATGCCCGTCTTTAAAAAGTGTAACAGTGCTAATTGCCCCAAGAAAGAAAAGCAACCATAAAGAGATAAAATAAAATGTTACTTTAAAAATGATTTTAGACGTATTTTTTTTATTCATGTTTTTGAGTCCTTCAAATATATTTTTGAGCGGTCCAGTTGTGGGACTGCTTTTTTGCAGGATAATATCTAATTATCTTGCAATAACTGTTAATTATTGTGAGCTGATAATAAAGGATGCATCATTATTAAAAGGTTGATTTTGAGGTGAATACATGTCTTTAGCTGAATTTGAACAGGAACTAGTCGACCTTCTTTACGATAGACTAATAACTGACGATGAGAATAAAGGTATCACATTGTATGGCGATGTAGGATGCGGTAAATCTACTATTGCTCTTAGTTTAGCCAATAATCTGATGGAAGGATGGACTATCTTCTACATTGAAGGAATTGATCCTAATTTATCTCCGTATCTGACATGGCACATTGGTACCAAACTATATTCAAAAAAGAAACTTAATCTTGGAAGTGATATTTCATTTGGCATTAGTTTTTTACCAGTGCCAGTTTCACTTGAATTCGGTACTTCAATTACTACGACCTCAACAAACTATTTCCTAACGCCAAGCGAAGAAGCCATTATTTCCAACATCAAGAAGCAGACAGATGCCAATCGAAAAATTCTATTTATTGCAGATAACTTTGAATTGTGGGACATACCATCAAAACAATTACTTCAAAAAATAATGCATCCACAATTGGAAGTATTATCCGAATATCATTTAGTTGCATTGATTGTTGCTCAGGACAATAAGTCTATAGAAGTTCCGGTTTCTTGGGAATATATAGGGGTTCCTGATATCCCAGATGAAAGTTTATTGCATATTCTACGTGAAAATGGGCATACAGAGCAAATTCACATTGAAGATATTCGTATCTGTGCTGGTAACGACCTCTCATTGGCTATAATGGCGGCCAATTATTATGCCGAAAACGGTGAGAACACTAATAATTTTATTGAAATTATGGATCGCAGGTGCGATTGTTTGCCTACAGAAAAACAAGAAGTACGCAAAATCCTGGAACCACTCTCAATAGTTGACAGTTATTTTTCAAAGGATGAGGCCGCTTTTTTTCTGGATTCCACACCTAAAGATAAGTATGAAACAGAATATCTTGCTGAAGAATATCTCCAACTAGCAGAAGAGCAAATGCTTATCAAAGGTGAAAATAGATTTCTCTTTGCCAACGATAAAGTAAAGGATTATTTCAAGGTTAAACTTGCTAAAAAGGAAAGATATTATCATCATAAATTTTCTGAATTTTTGCAAGAACATCATCCTGAGGATTATTATTCTCGTGGAAAGCACTTGGCTCTAAGTTTACAATTATCCGATACAAAAACAATTGTAGAAGCATGGCAACTCTTACTTTTAGCGTATTTTAGACGTTCTACCGAAATTGGTAATACAGACGATGTTTATAACATATTAGATTATATTGAAAAACTCATCAATCGGCTTCCTCCAAGTGCTATTGACACTCAGCATAATGTGTTAGTTGAGTTCATCAACGGTTATCAAGAGTTTACAAAATATAATTACAAAAATGCATTACTGCATTTCCAAGCAATTACGCCTAGCCGCCTTATTCCAGCATGTCTTGCTGAGTGTCAACGACTTATTCTTTTATGTCATATTCAGTTGGCGGAAGATCTAAGAATAATCATACAATCCGCTAATGAACTTTATAACACTATTGAAGATATCGGTTATTTGGAAAATGAACAATATTGCCGAGCCGCACTGGTATTGTTGGATGCGTATATTGACCGATCAAATGACCGTGAAAAAGTTAATATCCTTAAGAACAAGATTATTCGAATAATTCAGGAGCATATAGGAATTCCTGAATTTGATGAATTTGAGGCGTGTTATAATCGCAAGGCAGCACTATACTATGCAGCTATCGTCGCATGTCGTCAGACAGAGGAAAGCATTCGTTTTTATAAAAAACACTGCAATCGAAATGGCACATATATGGCACTATGTAACCATTCTGGCAACGCTATTGTCTCAGGTCAGTACCACATCGCAAAAGCAGCTATAGAAGAGTGTATTTCAATAATGAACAACGGTGATGGTTGGTATTATCCGAGCCAATACAAAATTGAAAACAATCGAATACTGTTAGAATTTTTAGCAGAAGAAAAGAATGCTTGTGGCGATCGAAAGAAAATCTTATTGGCAGCGCACAAATCCGTTAATCAATTTTCAAAAATAATTGGTCATCAGTGCGATGAGGTATCACATGTTGTACTTTTCAATTACATAGGCTTGTCTATGTTATGTCAGACAGACACATGGGAGTTGGAACTATCCAATGCAAATAGGTTACTTCCTGATCTCGATGAATTCTATCAGTATTATTTACATGATTTAAATTATGCAAACGCTTTGTTAAAAGGGGATGTAACAAACGCAAAGAAAGCCATAGATAAACTAAAATTACTAGATGCCCCACTTCTTCGTCACTATCGAATAATTCTTCAAAAAAGGCGATTTGTTCAAGAAGAATTATTGACTCTTCAGACAAGATTTAACGGTGATCCTTTTGAGTATCATAGCATTATTCAAACGGCATGTAGACATGTGCAAGACGACTCATGTTATTTCTGGGGGCGTGGTTTTCTCCTATCTGATTTGCAATTTTTGTCTTTCTAAGTGTATATGTTTATTTCCGCATTAGAGCTGCAGAAATGATTGCACAATAGATATCATGGTATTCAAATCCCATCAGCTCGAATGCATATGCAAAGGAACTATGCTTTGTGGTGTATGGTGTTGTGGAGACATCAAATATAAACGGTTGCCCATTTTGTGAAATACGGAAATCAATTCGTCCATACACATCCATCTGCAGTAAGCGAAAAGCTCTCTCTGCACTTTTTTTAATGGTGGCCACAGTTTCCGACGAGAAGCGTTTCTCTAATTGGTAAAAACCATACTGATTATGGTCAGAAGCATATTCGTCCAGAACATTCTTTCCTCGAAGATCAATACCAATTGGCGGCAAAACATACACGGTGTCTCCTACTTTAAAAATAGGGACTTCGCACTCAGAACCTTCGATATACTCTTGAACAATATGGCTTGCACTTAATTGATTAGTGCTTAGTTCGGCTGAAAATATATCAATCTTGGATTCACTTATGCCTTGACTGGCAGATTCGGAAGTTGGTTTGTAAATGACCTTTGTACCGTTCTCCGGTGTTCCATTTATCCAAATCCTATTTTCAGTATACAACCAACTCTTTGGTACAGGTATATTATGAGCATCAAATAATGACGAAAAATAATATTTATTACGAGCTAAGGCACACGATAATGAAGAAGATGTTGTATATCTCAGCCCAACCAGTTCACAAAACGAGGGAATAATTGTTTTTTTATTATTACCAATACCGTTTCTAGCTAAAGTGTATATTAAGCTGTTTTTATAATGGCTTGGATGCTCAATATAATCATTTATAAAGTCAATTTCGTTGAAATATATAGCTTGAACAAAGTATCCTGCTGAAACAATGCCCTGATATATTTCGTTAAATTCGTCTATTGAAAAACGCTCTATTTCGCTACACTGAAGCTGTGAAATGTTCATATAGCCACGTGGTTCACGTACATGTGCAATAAGTACTATATTTAACTCCGCCTGTGAAATTGGAACTTGAACTTGCTCCCAAAACTTCAAAATCTTCATGATATCCCTCTTCCTGAATAAAGACTGATAATTAATTCAGCTCACAATAATTAACAGTTATTGCAAGATAATTAGATATTATCCGTTATTTATTATACAAGAATTTAACTCGGCTTTCAACAAAAAAAGCAAAAATGACGAGAAAAACGTGAAAAAAGCGCACATTTTATTCTTGGATAGTGTTTTGTGCTTCTTTAAAATGTATAGTATTATTTTTAAAATGACTACTATTGATTTAACTAATCAAGCCTCTTGTAAGCGGAGTAATTATTTGTCAAACACTCAGCATGGGAAGTTAATAAAACAGATTGTGATGATTTGAATCAGAAGAAAGACTGCATGAATAGGTTTGAATAATGAGGATAGATCGTAAAACGATATGATGAAAACGAGGGGATGTATGAACATGGAACTGTATTTCGGAGGATATAGGCAGTCACATTTTAATATGCCAGGTATTAGTATTAAGGTATTGAAAATTTTACCCGGTATGCATCAGATAAATAACAATGAGAAGATAGCGGTAATTTGTAAGAACTTTTCTTCTTTCGGCAATGTTTTGAAATATTTTGCTTGCCTTGAGAATTGAATGAATTATTCTGTCCAAACGGTTACGAAAAAGAGTTTTCGGATGTATACTTGCGATCGGACGTTAAAGTACGCTGTTTCAAAAGAAATGTTGCCGTAAGGATAACTCGTCACTTGTTAATAGGTACATAAAGTTTTAAGCTGACAGTTTGTAAGAGACTGTTGGCTTTTCTTTTTGGAAAGCAGATAAAATACGGAGCGTTTTTTCTTGAATTTTTAGCCTGTAATCAAACATTCATATTTTTGAGGGTGCAATAGATTTATTGTCTTATGCCACGCTTCTTTACGAACAAGGTTCTGATTTTAAAAGTCAGAGCCTTGTTTCGTTGTCCGGGGTATATAAGCCGACAAAGAATCCGGAAAACTCCCGGCTGCCGATTGCATTAAGAACAATTCTCAAAGATAACCCACAGATAAAAACAGTCTATCTTCATTTGGATAATGACGCCGCAGGACGCAGAGCATCCGAGGTTATCAGCACCATATTAAGAGACAAATACACAGTCAAAAAGCACTTTGTACCGGTCGGAAAAGATGTAAACGATTATCTTTGCTACACTAAAAATCTGCCGTATTAAATCAAAAAAGAAGGGAGGGAAAATAGATGAAAAAGTATCAGGTAACGATTACCGAAACGCTGGAAAAGAGTGTGGAGGTTGAAGCGGAAACACAGGAGCAGGCACAGCAAATCGTGTTGCAGGCATGGAAGGACGGAGAATATATTCTTGATGCCGACAGCTTTACGGGAGTGGATTTTGAAGCAAAAGAAACGGCTCCCGAGAAAATGAAAGTTGTTTTGCTTGAGCCCGGTAAGCTCGCAAGAACAGCGGAAATCGGGACATCTTTAAAAGACTTGCAGACAATTGTCGGCGGCAATATTGAGGCCGCCTATTACTTCGACGAACCCGTTTGTGTTGTGCTCAATGATGAGGGCAAGTTGCAAGGTTTACCGCTGAACCGAGGCATTTATGACGAGGACAAGAAACTTGTTGATATCATTTCCGGCACCGCATTTATCTGCGATTGTTCCGGCGAAAACTTCGGCAGCTTGTCTGATGAGCAACTCAAAAAGTACACAAAGGATTTCAAATATCCCGAGAAGTTTTATCGAATCAACAATGAGATTAAAAACAAGACATACCGGCTGTCAAAGAAAAGACCCAAGCCCCGCCTAAGGTCAAACAACAGACAGAAACCAATATTGATGAAATTAAAAAGCCTCGGCAGAGAAAACAATTGGCTCCCAAGACAAAGGGTAAGCCGACCGTCAAGAAAATCAACGCTGATAAGCAAGGTGTCCGGACACTCGGTGCTGATGCTCATAAGGTGAAACAGCTTGAAAAGAGTACAGCAAAATCTATAAGCAAGATTAAAAAGGCTGACAAAGATGTTAAGGCTGCTGACAAATCGGTTAAAACGGCAAAGAATACGGTGAAAACATCGACTGATGTTGCGAAGAAAACCGCTCAGGCGGCAAAAGCTACGGTAAAGGTAACTGTCAAAGCAGTAAAAGCAACGTCGAAAGCTGTTGTAGAAGCCGGAAAGGCAATCGCTGCCGCCGTGAAAGAACTCGGTGCGTTAATCGTGGCAGGAGGCGTGCCGGCAATCGTTATTGTAGTTGTTATCTGTTTGATCGGTGCAATCGGCGGTACTTGCTTCGGTATTTTTCTTGCCAACGATGAAACCACCGGAACCCAAAAGACAATGTCACAGGCAATCTCCGAACTGACGTCCGAACATTATGCGAATCTGACGGCGATGAAAGCATCGTACACCTACGATTTAATTGAAATTCAAGGCGACACCTCCATTGACTGGAAAGATGTTTTGGCAGTCTATGCGATAAAAACAACCTCAGGCGAAAATCCGCTTGAGGTTGTAACTCTTGATGATGAAAAAATGGATTTACTCCGGAGTATCATGAAAGACATGAACAAAATGACAGGTGTTGTTACCCCGAAAACCGTTGCCGAGACTGTTATTACCACCGATGAGGACGGCAGACAAATCAAGACAACGGAATATGTGACCAAACAGGTGCTGACGGTTTCTGTTGTTCAGCTCAGCAAAGAACAAATCGCTCAGCTTTACAACTTCAACGATGAGCAGAAAGCACAATTGCAAGAGCTGACAAGTGAAGAATACGACTCTTTATGGGACGATCTGATTGGTAACAGCGGCGAAATTATCCAAGGTGACAGTGCCTTTGTAGGAACCGACATATTCTCGTGGCCGCTTTCCATAAACGGCACGATAACCTCTCGCTTCGGTACAAGAGTTGATCCGATTTCCGGTGTTGTCAAAACACACGGCGGAACGGATATTGCAGCACCCGAAGGGACACCGATTCTTGCGGCGGCTGACGGAACAGTCGTTGCGGCAACCTACAATGCAGGCGGCTATGGCTTTTATGTAAAAATCATGCACAACGGTACCTACTCAACGCTTTACGGTCATTGTTCGGCTTTACTTGTCTCGGCAGGACAGACTGTAAAGCAGGGACAGGTGATTGCAAAAGTCGGTTCAACAGGATATTCAACCGGTCCGCATCTTCATTTTGAAGTGATTCAGAATGGGGTCAGGGTGGATGCGCTGAGGTTTTATGAGTAAGAATAGTTTTGAACTTCAATTGTAAGAGCCCAATTTGTTGGAATTGGTTCTTGTAAAGTATGGATTGTAATTATACAGAGAGCAGAAAAACTTGCGTTCAGCTAGTTTTTCTGCTCAAATGTTTTTGCTAAGTTGTTGGTTGTTTTATCATGACAGTAGAAATAAATTGCTTTTTATCCTTACTATACTCCCAATCAATATCGCCGTCATATTTTTTTAAAGCTTCCGATACGCTCTTTAAACCCAATCCGTGTATTGTTTTTTCTTTCTTTGTTGTTATTAGATGATCTTCTTTTATGATTGGTTCCTGATCGCAGCTGTTGGTTATGATGATTACTTCGTAATGATTGCGACGGTCTGTTTCAATCGAAACCCTTTTTTTGCTTGATTTTTCAGCGGCTTCGAAAGCATTATCCAATAAATTGTTCAGTATCGTTACCAGATCGAAATTGTCAATATAGCTGAGGTTGGATAATTTGACATCGAAAGAGAAACTTATGTCTTTCATTTTACTTTCGGTCTTGTAGCGATTTAAAATGACATCGAGCATCATGTTCCCACTGTGACAGACATTGCTGTAATCGGAAAGATTGCTGATCATTTTTGATATATAATCATCAATCTCAGGATTGGTATTCAGCCCTTTAATTGCCGTTAAATGATTTTTGGCATCATGTGCGTATATCATCAGCTGTTGATTTTGATGTTCAAGAATATCATAATATGTTTTCTCGGTTTTCATGCGAATAAGTTCACTTTTTACAGCAACATACTGCTTCTCTTTTTTCAAGCTTTGCTGATACGAAAGGAAGAGTACGATTGTTCCGCCGAGCAGGGCCAGACTTGCTATGACAAGTGCTATACGGATTCCATAGGAAAATACATATTTTATCGCAAGTACCCAAAACAAAATGATTGAAAATGCGGTAGAGCAGGGATAAAGATAAAAGGTAAGGGGAAAGCCAGAGTGCTCCTTATCTTTCTCAATAAATCGCAAAAGAATAAGACTGATAATAAAATAGAGAGATTTGCTGATACAGCCGATCATGATTAAAAGAGCCGGATCTGAATTGTAGGCATTTGCCTCGACTTTGAAAATGCAGGAAAGAATGAATATGGTTCCGAATTCAGGAAGAACAGAGAAAATATAAAGCACAACCACATAAAAAAGCCTTTGCAAAATCGGCAGAGAAAAGCATAGAAAAGAAGCAATCAGGTTTGCGGCAAAAAAATATATCGCATTTATCAGGATGGAGTTTGAAAAAAACGCATTTATAATAACCGCATTGTCAAATATAAGAATACCGGCTAAAATTCGAAGACCGATGTGGCTTTTTGGTTCGGCAATTTTTGAAAAGAAGATGTATTCTATGAGCATCTCAAAAGAATAAATAAATACAAGTGCAATATTTTGAACCATATTTATCTCCTTCTCAGGTATTGAAACCAATATTTATGAAAACCAGCTTGTTTACGAGAGGCTATCGGAATTCTGGTTCCATCCGTTAAAAACAATTCAGTATAATTATAACGTTCAACATAATGTAGATTCACTAGAAATGACTTGTGAACCTGATAGAAAAATGAACCGGGTAGAATTTCACACCATTCTTCCAACTTTTTACTTGTTATATACTGTCCTTGAACCGTGTTTAAGGCAACCTTTCGATTTTGACGCTCGACATAAATCACATCATCCACCAAAACCCGGCATTGAGATTTATCACTGTAAAGATAAAAATCAACATAGCTTTCATCAATATACTCCATTGCTTTCTCAAGACCGGCGTAAAGACGCTCCGGATCAAACGGTTTTTCAAAAAAGCGAAAAGCTCTTAAATCCATGGCATCGTCCTGATATTGATTAAAAGATGTGACAAAGAAAATTACAACTTTGCCGTTTCTTCCCTTTAACTCATTTGCCAATGAAATGCCGTTGATTTCATTCATTTGAATATCAAGAAAAACAAGATCATAAGATCGATTATTGTTTAAAATATCGTGGGGATCTGTTGTGAAATCAAGAGTAAATTTAACAAATCTGTTATTCATATATTCTTCAATATGAACTTTCAGATCTTGTATATACTTCTTTTCATCATCACAAATCAATATCCTCATATTTCCACTTCCTAAAATTACATGTGATTAAGAGGCTGAGTGCTCATGCATTGAAGTGCATTGTATAAAGTGAAATACACCCACCGTTCGATGAGTGCATTTTATCATTAATTCTATATTATGTCAATAATACTAAATATTGTTTAAATAGGTTTCTATAAGAATATAGAGTATTTTTTGCTGAGATAGAGGTAGTCGCCTGATTAGTTGTTCAATCTCATGAGTTTCGTTTGATATAATGCCAAGAATATAATAGTCAGGCGTTTCTCCTAAAATATTACAAATATCAACAATAAATTTTAAGGTAGGAACATTGTTACCTCTTTCTATATTTGATAAGTGGTTTTTAGAAATTCCGATTTGTTCTGCCAATTTTTCTTGACTAAGACCTTGTTCTTTTCTCTTTTGCATAATTCTTATTCCAATTAGTTTTTTATCTAATTTCAACATATGACATCACCTAAAATATGGTATCATTTACAATTTTACAATAAAACAAACTATTACAGAATGATTCTGCGACAGTTGTAAAAAATGCGCAAAAATTTGAATGTTCTGTAATGGTGTTATTTTCTGTAGTTTTTACAGTTTTTTCTGCATTACTGCGAATGGTGTTGAAAGTTAAATAGGAATATGGTAGTTTATTGTCGAAAGGAGGAATGGTTATGTTTAAGCAAAAAAAAGTAACTGCAAAAATTGTAAAAAAAGTTGCGGAAAAAGCTTTGACAAGAGACGCCAATACAACTACATGTGTCGGTGTTTATCAGCCAAAAGTACCCGCAGAAATAGAGCGTTTCAAAAAGAACTCTAAATAATGGTTAGCAAGTTGTCAGCAAAAATTGCCGACCATCTGTGTGCCACTGCTGTAATAACAGAAGAAGATAAAGATTTGTATTCATATGGTTTTTTTGTAATACTATCACGTGTTTTATTTTTTTTCATAGCAG
Organism: uncultured Clostridia bacterium; assembly: GCA_945863885.1. Lineage (GTDB taxonomy): Bacteria > Bacillota > Clostridia > Oscillospirales > Acutalibacteraceae > UBA6857. The sequence continues at coordinate 64,245 of CAMAZY010000011.1, read as the reverse complement.
CAACGTTCGGATTAATATTGCATATAGCTATTGAAAGTATAGTGTTCTTTATACTCTTTTGCTCAATACGCAGTTACGCCGGTGGAGTTCATGCTTCAAGTGAATTAAAATGTTCGGTTTATACAACGAGCGCAATACTATTATGTATATTAGGTATCAAACTTTTTATACAATATAATTTAGATTATATTCTAGCGTTTATATTGATATTATCATTAATATGCATATTAGCTTTATCTCCTTTGGATTCTTTGGAAAAACCATTGAGTAAACAGGATAAAAACCATTACAGAAAAGTGACTCGGATTATTACCGGTCTGATCGTTGCATTGACTTTAATATTTTATTTACTTGAACTAAAAAGCATTTCAACTTCTTGTGTTGTCAGCTTACTTTTAGAAAGCATATTGTTGATAGCCGGGAAACTAAAGAACATTTGATTAGATTTAGAACTGCAATTGTCATTTTTTTTGTGATTTGACAAAAATTTCTTGCAGTTTGACAAAACACTTGTAATATTAGTTAACAATCTCTATTATTGAAACATCAAAAAAGAAATACATTATAGAAATTGTGACTAAAATAACATTAACAGAAGGAGAAATCTTATGAAAACAAAATTTATTGTTTCAATTATTACAGTTGTGTTTATCTTAACCTGTTTATTTGGGTTAACCGCACTGGCTGCAAGTGAGAGTGATCCAAATTGGATATATGGAAGTAAATACACGGACAATGTTTCAACATTTAATAGCCAAAATTTGGGAAAATATCCACATAGTCAACTAAGTATAGGTGCAACCAATATACAAGTAACAACTCCTTCATCAACTTCACAAAAATATCATCTCGAGTTGTATACACGCACATGGGGAACTTATAATAAATTTGGTGGTAATGTTGCTTGTCAAACATCTGGAGTAGGAGGTTACTATTATTGGTCAAATTCCAATCCCGATAAAATCAGCAACAAATATGCATATGTAAAAATTGTAAAGGATTCATCTGGTACAGCTCAATTGGGCGGTAAACTAACAACGACTTCTAGAACATGGAAATGACAAAACGCGGCAACTCTTACAGGTTGCCGCACTTCTCTAATTGCAACAAATATGATAAAAATATTATATCCAGCGAATAAAAGAAAATATAAAGAATAAATGCAGTGAGCAAACAGTAAATGGGGAATACTTTATGACTTCTATTTCGACAATCATGATACCATTTGAGACATGGGGCGGCATTGCTACAATACTTTTTACAATTATAATTTCAATAAAACTCATACGACGAAAAGTGACATTAAGGCAAATATTTATAAGCTCCACAATATTTGTTTTTGCAATGCTGTTCCTATATTATAACTTAAGAGATATAGATGTAATAAATAATTTAGAAGGTCTTTTTAAAGAGATAAAAAATACGGTTGGCTATAAAAACTTTATTCCGTTTGTATGGTTGCTTACCGATATGCTTGGTTCCCTGAAATCAAATTACGCAACTACATTATTAAGTCAATATATTTCAACTTTTATTTTTGCCCTTGTTTTTGCACTTCTATTGCCGCAGAGATATAAATTAAAAAAAACGTATAGTTTTTTGATAATCAGCACTGTTATATTTTCTCTTATTGAGACAATCATGTTTTTTGAAACCGTTGTCGGTGGATCTGGAATATTTTTCGATACAGGTAACTTACTTTTGATAATTATAGGTCTTTATTGCGGAAGAATAATAGGCGAATATATTGAAAAGAAAAGGTGTAAAAATGATTAAAGTAGAAAATATCTTTAAAATATATAATGAAACACAGGGTGATGAAGTCAGAGCGTTAAACGGAGTGACTTTACAAATGGATGATGGACTGTCTTTTTGCATACTTGGAAAAAGTGGTTGCGGAAAGTCTACTTTGTTGCACATTCTTGGTGGACTTGACAAACCAACCAGTGGCAGAGTTTTAATTAACGATCTTGATATAACGTCCATGAAAGAAAATGAGCTTTCAATTTACCGGAGACAAAACATTGGCTTTGTATTTCAATCCTATAATCTAGTGCCTGAACTCAATGTAAAAGAGAACATCATTTATCCTGCATTACTGGCTAGGAAATCTATTGATAATGATTATTTTGATTATCTTATCAGTGCTTTAGAATTAAAAAATCGACTCAGCCATTTACCTGGACAATGTTCTGGAGGACAACAACAAAGAGTTGCTATTGCAAGAGCACTTATTAATAAACCAAATTTGATTCTCTGCGATGAGCCTACAGGGAATCTTGATTTTGCTTCTTCTGAAAAAGTGAAGGAAGCGATAATTTCGATACATAAAAGTTATCAATCAACACTGATTGTTGTTACTCACGATTCCGATTTTACTGATTTATGTGAAAAAACAATAATATTACAAGATGGTAAAATCCAAGGAGAAACCTAATGAAAACGATTTATCGATTTGTTCTAAAATACATAAAAGCATATCCAGCAAATTTCTTCAAAACCGCCATGATATGCTTTATTTGCTCTATATTTCTTACAGGACAATTTATAGTAATCTATAGTTATATTCACACATCAGAAATAAAGAAAGAAAACGAATATGGCATTTATGATTATATTATTGTATCTGAAAATGAAACTTTACTTGAAAATATTTCGAGTAGTTCGGAAGTTGAAAAATATGGGAAGCTTATTGTGTATAACATTGGAAAAAATACTACGTTTAGAGATAAGTGTTTTTTGATTGGAACAGCAGATGAAAACGCATTAAATATTAATAAAATACATATTCTAAATGGACGGATGCCAGAAGAGAAGAATGAAATAGCATTGGAACGGTCCACATTGGCAATATTTTACCCTAATGCTAGTATTGGAGATAAAATTAATGTATTAATTGACGATAAACAAACAGAATTAGTTCTTAGCGCAGTATTATCTGATTACTCTAAAAAGCAGTGGCAAAATGAAGATAATGAATATTCCCTTCCAAACGCATTTATTTCTAAAAAAGCTGTTGACACTGCTTATAGAAATCCAATGTTTACATTTATCTCTGTGAAAATTCCAACTAAACAAAATGCAGGGTCTTTTTTAAGAATGCTTGAAAACCAAAATGAAAATTTGAGGGTTCAAGATAATCACAAAAGCGAAGCCTCTATAAGTTCGTTTTGGGGAATAGATGAAAAGCTATTCGGAGTAATTTCAATAGTTTCAACTTTTACAATTTCTTTATTTTTGATGTTCAATCTTGCGGCTTCAAAGAAAGTGAACGATGAAACCAGAATTGGACTACTTAAATTGATAGGATTTTCTTCATCGGATTTATTAAAATATCATATGTTTAAAACATTTCTTGAAGTTATTCCAGCAGTAATATTAGGCTCTTTTTTTGGAATGAGCATCGCTTTGATTATTTTACATAGAATTGAGGCATTTGAACACTCTGTTAGATATGATTTTATACTGCTATTTGTTATTTTCATAGCAATCTTATTGTGTTTTATATTGTTTTATGGATTAAAACGAAGAATCAACGAAACAGTATGTTCTAATCTTAACAACTATGCCAAAACACAAAGCATCACAAAAAAGAGTAATTTCCACTCCTCCAATCCCGTGCTTCTATATTCTGTAAAAAGTTACAATCTTCGTCCTGATGTGTCAACAACTGCCGCACTAATGATATTGCTTTCTATCATAGTCTTATATATTGGGTTGTTTTCTTCTTCATCAATAAGATATACATCTGAACACAGTGTACCATGTGATTATACTGCAAGAATATATGATGGTTCGTATGACAAAACAAGTTATATACCACTTAATCCATATGTAGGTTTGTCACAGAATGAATTTAACCTGTTAGAAGAATGCGATGAAGTCGAAAGAATAATCCCAATAAAAAGTATAAGTATGTTTTCAACTAACAGGGAAAACATAGTAAATATGACAGCGAACGACAAAAAACATTATGGATTTTCGGAAAAAGACAACTTGTATCCAATATCTCTCGTCGGTACTGATTATAAGAATATAAAAGAAATAGTAAAAAAATATTGTAAAAAGAACAATGTTGATTTGAGCAAATTAAGAGATGGAAAGCATGTAATTGCTTTTAATAGGGGAGAAGATATTTTTAAAACAGGAGAGATAGTCAATCTTACTCAAGCACTAATATCTGAAACCTCAGTTAAAACTGTAAACTTTTCTGTTACTGTTTTAGCCTCTATTGATGAGGATGACTTTAATGAAATGTCAATAGAACATTATGCACTAATGGGAACTACCTTGCTTTGGGATGAAAGTTCTTTTGAGTTAAACGATATTCCTCTTAAATATAAAGAGCTATATATTGATATACTGGATCCAGAAAAAACAGTGAAAATTGATAGCATACTATATGAGATAGCTGATGCATATAAAGATAGTGCAAATGTGCAATTAACACGAAACCTCGAAGAAAGAATTCAACTCGAAACTATTGCTGACAGTTTTGAGTGGGTAAGTAAAATTGGCGCTACGGCTTTTGTTTTAGTATCTATTTCAAGTATGGTAATTAATATCAATATTCGTTCTAAGCAACGTAAGAAAATCATAGGCGCATTACGCGCTTGTGGGTTAACTATTAAAGATTATATAAGAATTGCAATTGTTGAAAATGCAATTGAATCTGGAATACCTATTATTATAGGAAATATTATCGCAATTACTTGTTGTAAAATTCTAAATAACAGTATTTTCTCTGTTCCTTTGACAAATATGCCAATAAGAATAATGCTTATATTTTCAATACTGTATTTATTGCTTTCAATTTTGGTCTCTGTCATATCTGCTTCAAAGTTTTTTAGAATTTCTATTTCGCAGTGCATTAGGGAAAAAGAATAAAACCATACATAAGGAAACAATAGAACAATGAAATGATCTTGGAATAGATAATGTTCAATGAATATGAATTCCCATTTGCACATATTGTAGAAAAGTAAAATCAAAAACTAAGTCGTTGGAGTCGATTTGGTATGACTTTAGGCATAGCTGGGTGTTATTTACAACTATGTGGCTTTTTGTTGGTTAGGCTTGTGATTTTTACATAGCTTCAATTAAGCATTGCCATAAAAACAGATAATTTAAAAGAAGGAACAAACTTTGTAATCATAAAATATATAATAAAGACAAAAAATAAAAGACAGGAAATAGGGAATCAAAACAATGACAGACATAAAAAACAATAACAGTCTTGCAGTGCCGTTTTCGTCGTTAACTAAAAAACAACTTATTTCACCTCATGTAGCTCATATTAAGAATACCGCAATAAAACCCACAAGAGTGACGGGCGGCTTAACCGCTGCTTCGTCACGCTATTTTGCCCATTTTGCTTTAGTGCAGAAAGGGCTTTTTTCATTTTTGTTTTGCTACATAGCTAAGTACCCGTAATCTCCGAATTTTTGAAATTAACACAAATTCAAAAATTCGGAGATTACAAAAATGTATAAGAATAAAGAGTTTGACTATGACTTGTGGACAAGCACTGACGGTAAACGTTTTGAAAGAGTCAGAAGCACAGGTGAGGTGTGCGAATTAAATAATAAAACAATGCGGATTCTAAGATGTGAAGAAAAACGAATCAATCGGGAACAGGAATTGAAGAAATCGCTGAATTCAGAAAATGTAGTTGAAAAAATAAAGGCTTCAATTATGTATCCGTTATCGTTTGAAATCAGCGATGATGAGAACGACGAAGATTCCTCATGGCTTCAATCAAATGAGGATTTTGAAGAGGAACTGTTGTCTATCAGGATTTATGGGTCATCAAGAAAGGCGTAAGATCTCCTTACTCACGCAAGTGAGAAATCTTTAGTGAGTAAAACGAAATGCTAAAATTATTAAGGAACTATTTTTGAAGAAAAGCATATCGAAGATTTAAAGACTCTTAAAGAGACTTTGGACGAATACCCAAAAACAGTATTACAGTTTGATGAGGATTTGTTTTCGGCGACAGTTGGAAAGATTGTTGTCGGAAGCGACGGAAAGATAGACTTCAGATTAAAGGGTGGGCTGCAACTCGGAATAAATTTGACGGAGGTGAGATGAATGTCATGCAGAACGATTTTATACGGTTATCAGGTTGAAGACGGAAAAACAAAGATAAAAACAGATGAAGCACAGATTGTTAAGGAGGTTTTTTCCTTATACATATCAGGCAAAACGCTTGATACAATTGCTTCTTTTCTCAATTCAAGGAATGTGGCTTATTTTCAGGACGAAGTCAGGTGGAACAAAAATATAATAAATCGAATGATAGAAAACAAAAAATATATGGGGACGGATATTTATCCGACGATCATTTCATCAACCATTTTTCAGCAGGCTGAAAAAGTAAAGAGTCAAAAATCCTGTAAGCAGAAAAAGCAATCGGCTGAAGTTGAACTTTTGAGAAAGATTTGCGTATGTGGCGAATGTGGGAACAGGTTCAAGAGAGTTAACACTTGGGGAACAAGAGAAAAGTGGCTTTGTTCTTCCGGTTGTAGCTGCAGTACATATATTGATGATGCGTACCTGATAAATGCGGTTGCACGGATTTTCAACTCGGTAATTGAGAATCCCGACACTTTAAGAGTGACTTCAACCTCGTACTATAAACCGAAAAAAGAAGTGATAAGCCAGGAAAACGAGCTCTTACGTTTATGCGAACAACCGAATATAGACTTTTCCGTTGCCGCCAAAAGTATTTTTTCTTTGGCTTCGGCAAGGTTTGATTGCTGTCATTACGACGAAGGCGAAGTTAGTGACGAATTGATTCGTAATGTTTCGCAATTATCAACACTTAAGAAAATGGAAGAAAAGGCAATCAAAAAATATATCAAACAGGTGAGGATTTGTCCGGACGGTAAAATAGCGGCTGTATTTATAAACGATGCTCAAATAACGGCAAATCCGGGAGTGAAATAATGCAAACGAATCCGGTAAAAAGCGTAACAAAGATTGAAGCAAATCCATTACTGATGAAGCAAATTCATTCTTCAACCAAACTCAGGGTGGCAGCATACTGCCGTGTTTCAACCGATGAAGAAGAACAGTTAAACAGCTATGAGGCACAGATCGCATATTATACCGAAGCAATAGCAAAAAATCCGAGTTGGGTATTTTCCGGAGTGTATGCCGATGAGGGTGTAACAGGTACGGGGACAGCCAAAAGAAAAGATTTTTTAAGGCTGATGCGTGACTGCGAAAAAGGAAAGATAGATATGATTCTAACGAAGTCTATTTCCAGATTTGCGAGAAATACGGTTGACAGTCTCAGTTGGGTCAGAAAGCTCAGGTCAATGAATATCGGTGTTTATTTTGAGGAACAAGCGATTGACTCTCTTAAAGCTGAAAATGAAATGTCTTGAATACATATATGAATGAATGCAACTTGTCTATCAATGATATTGTGGGAATTACGGGGCTATCATTAAATACAGTCAAATCTTTCTTGAAAGGGAAGAATATATCCGCAATATCTCATTCAAAAATGCTAAGACTTGGAGAACGATATAATCAGTCTTTAGGGAAAGCTTTTGGCAGTATGATACCTCAACAAGCAAATAAAAGAACTTATTGAAACAATTGTGAAAAATGGAACGATAGATGTTGAGCAGTTCAGTCTTAGAAAAACACTGATAATAAAGAGTAAAACTATTGCGCTTTTGGATGTTGATAATTTTTTGATGAGAATCAAAAAATTTTTGCTACTTAATTGCCATACCTGACAACTGAAATAGAATTTGTACTAGTTCGGGAGCAATAGAGTTTTTACTTGTGAATACATTCCTGCTTGGGGAGAAAGGTGAGACTTTTTTTAACATCGCCGTTTTCTTTGAAAAATTATATAATTGTGAGTTTAATTATCGTGAGAATCGAGGTTAATTATTGTAAGAATCGCATATTGAATAATTTTATCAAATCGTTTATAATGAATATGTATAATTTATTGGGGGTAGTAATATGAGTGATAATAATGTACAAATTACCTCTAAAGGTATTAGAAATTCACTTAAAAGATACACCGCATTAAAATCGATATGCGAATATATTTGGAATGGTTTCGATGCGAAAGCAACACAAGTTAATATTGAAATCATGTATAATGAACTGGATTCAATATCTTCCATTAAAGTTTCTGATAATGGTTATGGCATTGATAGGGATTTATTAGATGAAAAATTCACACCCTTTTTTCAATCCGAAAAAATTTATGATCCCAATATCAAGCAATCTGATGTACATGGTAAAAACGGTGTTGGCAGACTGACTTTTTTTACTTTCGCTTCTCAAGCTACTTGGACAACGGTATATTCTCGTGATAATATAAATTATGAATATACGATTGCTATAGATGTAAATGATTTAAATCATTATAATCATAATGACCCAGTTGTTGTCGAAAAATCAACGGGGACAGCTGTAGAGTTTATAAATGTGAATTCAGAAGAATTTACTATCTCAGCGATTAAAGAACAACTCTGCAAAGAGTTTTGTTGGTATTTAGAATTAAACGAAGATAAAGGATATAAAATCCTTATCAACGGTGAAAAATTGGATTATACAAACCTTATTTTAGAAAAAGAATCTGTAGAGGTTAATGAAGACGGTATTAAACCGCTTTATGTGGCTAAATTTATATGTTGGAAATTAAAATTGGCTGAATATTCGAAATACTATTATATAGATAGCAATGGAGATGAAAAACAAAAAGAAAATACAACATACAACAATAAAGGCGATTCCTTTTACCATAGTGTGTTTATTAAGAGTCCTTTATTTGACAATTTTGATTTCAAAAGCAATAGCGAAAACGAACAAATTGATATTAATGGAAATGTCATATACACTAAGAGAAGCAATAACTTTCAATTGCTGATGCGAGAAATCAATCAGAAACTTTTTGATAAAAGGAGACCATTTTTAAAAAATCACGTTTCGGAAGTAATTGAAAGTTTAGAAATAAATTCAGCATTCCCTAATTATGACGAGAATGACCCTTTGTTGAGTTTTAGAAAAAGCCAAGTTGAAGAAGTGATTTCTTGCCTATATATTGCACAACCGAAGATTTTTTCTTCAAGCATGAATAAAGAGCAACGTAAAACTTTTATACGTTTAATAGATTTGATAATGGAAAGTGGTGAGGTCAACTCCTTATTTGAAATTCTGGAAGAGATTTTAGATATGGATTCAAATGATCGTAAAGAACTTTCGGAAATTCTAAACTATGCAAGTTTATCCAATATAACTAAAACGATAAAAGTGTTAGAAGCTAGATTTTCAGCTATTGAAGATCTTAAGCAATTAGTGTTTAATAAAGATTTGAAAGCTAACGAAATAGACCATATCCAAAAAATGATAGAAAGCCATTATTGGATATTTGGTGAACAATATAATTTGGTTACTGCTGCAGAACCAAATTTTGAAGAAGCATTAAGAAGGTATATGTACCTTCTTCATAAAGAGTATGAAGACAAAGGTATCGAGCATCCGGATAAGTTGAAACAAATGGATATATTTGCAGTAAGACAAAATATTCATAGTGACACAATAGATAATATCGTTGTAGAACTTAAGCATCCCAACATCAAACTTGGTGAGAAACAATTAAGCCAGGTAAAAAAATATATGTCTGTGATTAGGAGTGTTGATGAGTTTAATGCTCCCAATATGAGATGGGAGTTCTATTTGGTAGGAAACAGGTTTTCATCTAATAAATATATCGAAAATGAAATTAATAACAATAAAGCTCACGGAGAAAAATCGTTGGTGTTTAAAGTAGATAATTATAAAGTTTATGTTAAAACATGGAGTGAAGTCTTTGCTGAATTCCAGGTTCGTTATAATTACTTATTAAACAAGCTATCACTCAAAAGAGAAAAGATGCAGCAGAGTTATAAAAATGCTGACGAAGTGATTTTTAAACAACAAAACAACATAGCAAAAATGCCAGAAGAAATAAAAATAGGGGTGTAAATTTTGAACAGACTTCAAATCCGAACCAAAGCATTTGAATAGAAATTTATTTTATTATAGACTTTTGTAATATCGGTTATTTCTTCTCTATGTAATGGTGCGGGCTTTTGGCGTTTAAGAAAAACATGGAACACATTTATGTTGGAAATTGCCTTGCTGTATTAAAATGTATTGAATCTTAAGCGCAAATGTGGTAGAATCAACATTAATTAACAAAGAATGGAGTTTTTTAAGTGTGTAAAATTATTAGTAGTGATTTGATTATTGGAAATTTTGTAATTGAATCTTTAGAAAAAGACGATTTTAAGATTGAATTTGAAAAACTATATGATTTTGATGATAAGCTCTCTTCAAATTTAGAAAAGTATAATTATTACACTAATTTTGATCTGTCTAATGTCATAGAATTTAAACAGAATTATTCTTTCTTAATTGAATCATATGATGATGAATGTTTTAATGTAGTAAAAGATATAGAAAACTTCCAATCACTTCTCATTAGATATTTTAGATTAGGAATTCCCAAATTTGTAATTGATGAAATGAAACGTGTTTCTAAAAGTATTTTGGAGTGAGGAAGTTGAAACAAAAGAGTATAAAAGATGCCATACACGGATATATTCAAATAGATGAACCTTTCTGGCGAATAATTGATACAGCAGAATTTCAACGTCTGAAATGGGTGGAACAAACTAGTTATAGAGTCTTATATCCATCAGCAAGGCATGACAGATTTATACATTCTATAGGAGTATATCATCTGGGTCAAAAAGCTATTGAAGGATTTATTAAAAATTCTAGTGAGGATAATATTGATATAATTCATAAGTACAGCAATTCGTTTTTGATTGGTTGCTTACTACATGATATAGGTCATGCTCCGTTTTCTCACACTTGTGAAGATTTATACAACTATCAGCAAAAGGTTTCGAATATTGATTCTGCAATTAACAGAGAGTTGTTATCAGAACTTTCTAAAAAATTAGCTCCAGAAAAATTCGGAATTTTTGTGGAGGATTATAAATATACATTATCACCTAAAGGTAAATCGCCTGCCGAACATGAAATTATGAGTGCGATTATTTCTTGCCGTAAGTTTGCTGAGTTTTGCTCCTATTTTGATGAATGTGATCAAAAGATTCTTGATTTAGATTTGGTTGTTCGTTCTATTATTGGCTGTTGTTATGCGAGTGTTCCTAACGATACAGCAGAAGTAAATATCGAAAAGGGCATAAAGAATTGTTTGATTCGATTGTTGAATTCTGAAACTGTTGATGTTGACAAATTGGATTACATAGCTAGAGATACCCGAATGTCTGGTTATGATAATATTGTATTAGATACAGAACGATTGTTGGATAGCATATGTATGATTTGCAATAATAATGTGTACTATCCTTCTTTTAAGAAAAGTGCGTTGAGTGTAATTAGTAATGTTTTTACGGCTAAAAATTTACAGGCAAGATGGATAATTAATCATCCGGTAGTAATATATGAATCGTACATTTTACGTAGGGCGATAGGAGAAAGTTTAAAGAACACTACTTTAAACGTTAATGAACAAAAGCTTTCTGGAGATGAATTAATCCGATTTATATTTTCTTCTAAATCGTTATCAAAAGAAGGAAATTCTCATAGTTGTGGTTCGATTAATCTTTTATCAGATATTGAGTTGCTGAGTCTTATGAAACAGCAAATATCTATTAAAAGTGTATCGGAATTTTTTGCACGAAAAGAGCGTAAAAGACCAATTTGGAAATCTCACGAAGAATTTTTATTTTGTTTGGATGCAGATGAAAATAAAGCTGCAGAAGTTTCTGTGTTTGTTGCTCCGTTAATCAATTATTTAAATCGCATTGAAGATTTAAGTTATACAAAACAAATAGATGAATCTTTATATAAAGAAATTTCTTCAGATGATGATTTAGAGGGGAAAGAGGAACTCTTAAAAGTTTTAGATGTTTTAAAGGAGTATAAATTGGACGATGGCTCGGTCGTTGATTTGAATTATGTTATATTACCCGCCAAAAATAGCTTTTTTGCCAATATGGATTCTAAAAACATCTATATAAGGTATAATGACTCTCCAGATGGATATAATACCTATTATGCTCTTGAAAAAAAAGAGGAGAGCACACCTAAACAAGGTTATAAGTTTTTTTATCTGTATTCTAATAACAAGTTAAATGCCAAACATTTTTTGAATTACCTCTATAACTCAGCACATTCAAATAATAAGATAAGAATGTAATGAATTTAGTGCTTTATTACATTAAAAGCTAAATTAAACAGACTTCAAAATCTGACCAAAGAGTTCGATAAGAAGTCTGTTTTTTAGAGTTTTGTAATGTTGTTGTTTTTTTTTATAAATTCTTGGACTGAATGGTTTTTAGCTTAATCAGGATAACATTTTAACATATAAAGTAACCCCAAAATAACCCTGCGTCCCAGCAAATAGAATTAACCCCCCGAAGAATTTGCCCTCTCAAACGAGCGAAATTCTCCGGGGGATGTCTTATTCAGATTTCAGCGGCAGCCGCCTTTCGCCGGTGCGGAAGATGTTCGTCAGATATTCTCTGACATCAATGCCGTTCGCCTGTGCGGTGTTAATAATTGAATAGGCTGCCGCACTGGCATCGGCTCCTTTCGGCGAGGTAGAAAACAGCCAGTTTTTCCTGCCGATGACAAAAGGTTTTACCGCTCTTTCGGCCAGGTTGTTGTCTATCGGAATCTGCGGATCTTCAAGAAAAGGTAATCCCAAAATAACCCTGCGTCCCAGCAAATAGAATTAACTCCCGAAGAATTTGCTCTCTCAAAAGAGTGACATCTCCGGGGGCTGTTTTATTCAGATTTCAGAGGCAGCCGTCTTTCGCCGGTGCGAAAGATGTTCGTTAGATATTCTTTGACATCAATGCCGTTTGCCTGTGCGGTGTTGATGATTGAATAGGCTGCGGCACTGGCATCGGCTCCTTTCGGCGAAGTGGAGAACAGCCAGTTTTTCCTGCCGATGACAAAAGGTTTTACCGCTCTTTCGGCTAAGTTGTTGTCTATCGGAATCTGCGGATCTTCAAGGAAAGCGTAAAGATAGCTCTTCTCGTTTCGTGCATACTGAACCGCTTTGGCAAGACCGGTTCCCTGTGAAGGATTCACTGTTTCAAGCCATGCGTAAAAATCGTCAAGAACCTTTCGGGAGCGTTCCTGCCGCTGTGTATATCGTTCTTCCGGACTTAGTGAAGAGTAGTCCCTTTCGAGATTAAACAGTTGGTTGATTCTTTCAAAGCCTTCGTTGGCTCTTGATATTTTTTTGATTTCTTCATCTGCAGGTAAGGCTTCATAGAACTTTCTTCTTGCATGAGCCCAGCATCCGCAGCGGGTGACATTTTTCAGCTTGTTGTAACCGTCATAGCCGTCACAGACCAGATAACCTGTGTACCCTTTCAGAAAGGCTTCCGCATTTTCTCCGTTCCTCGTCCGGGTGTACTGATACAGCTTGATTTTGTCTGTACAATATACCCACATACGGGATTGGGTCTTGGCTTTCCGGTCTTGTTCATGCAATACCTGAACCACCGTTTCATCGGCATGAATGACCCTTTCTTTCAGAAGCTCCGTATGCAGCTGTTCATAGATCGGTTTCAGATATCGTTCCGACGCTTCTATGACCCAGTTAGCAAGAGTGGGCGTTGATATTTCCGCTTTCATGCTTCTGAAGTCTTTTGACAGCCTTTCAAGCGGTACGGCTTTGGCATACTTCTCATAGAAGATATGGGCAAGAAGCTCCGGTGAACAGTAGCTTTTCGGCAATACGGTTTCAGGAGCTTTCCCTTTTACGATTACTGTTTTGTCGTTTGTTGATTTTTCTGTATACTCTCCGCATTCGGGACATTTGACTACTTCCACATAATGTTTGCGTCTGAACATTTTAGCCGGAACATACACCAGCTCTTCATGTATATATTCCTTTCCGATAGTCTGCATCGGCGATTGACATTCCGGGCAGACAGTGACATCAGCTTTATGAATCACTTCCTCTACGGGAAGCTCTTTGAAGATTTCGTCTCTTGTTCTTTTCTTCTTACGGGAATGACCGTTTACCACAATGGACTTTTCTTCTTCACGCTCGGAAACGGACTGTTCTTTTTCCGCTTCATTGAAAAGACTCAGCTGATTGGGATTAACTTCCACAGATCTCTTCTCGCTTTTCTGTCCGAAAGCCGCTCTTTTCAGAACGGCAAGCTGTCGTTTCAGTTCCTCGTTTTCTTCTTTCAGATCGGCGTTTTCACGGACTAATTCTTCCTTTGTTTTCACTTCTTTTGCCATAGAAAAACACCTCTCTGAATTGATACATTAATCTTATCAGAGAAGTGTGACAGCGGCAAGGATTATGTGTTATCTTTTAGTAAATATTTCCGGGTTTTGATGCCTTGATGGCTTTCGGCTGTTCGATAGCAAGACCTTCCATCAGCCATCGGATCTGCTGCGGTGTCAGTTTGCGGGCTTCCGTTTCATTCCTCGGCCAACGGAAAGAGCCGTTATCCAGGCGTTTATACAATAGCAGAAATCCGTCGCCCTCCCACAGCAGTCCTTTTATCTTACTGCGGTTTCTTCCGCAGAACAGGTAAAGGCTCCGGCTGAACGGATCCAGGGACAGCTTTCCCTGCACGATGGTGGCAAGGCCGTCGATTCCTTTCCTCATGTCCGTATATCCTGTAACCAGATACACTTCACAACCACAGGCAAGATCACTGAGCATTTTTCAGCACCTTAAGAACCGTTGACAGAGTTTCTTCCGAACATCCGCAGGGCAGAGTTATCCTCATATCGCCGCTGAAGATTTCAATATTATCCGAAATGTTTTTCGTGCTCAACGGAACAACACGGCTTTCTGTGAGCAAGCTTTCTCGAACCCGTCGCAGATGGTAGTAGTATGTTTTTACATTGATTCCGTGAAGTTCACACCAGGCGGATACCGTCATGCCCGATGACTAACATTCTGTCACCTCTTCCGCCCAGTTCTTCAGCGTCATCTGATTCTTTACCGTTTGTATTTCTGTACCCATTTGTCTCATCCTTTTTCTTTTTTCTGATTCATTCTAAGTTAGTCCAATCTACTCTTTAGACTTGCTTAGACCTGATGAGACTATTTTAGAGTATCCGGTTTTCTTTGAAAATCCGTGGGATTATTTTGGGGTTACCATATAAAAGACTGAGAAATAGATTCCTAATTGAAGAGTATATTATGATGAGTAAAAACTTAAATTCACTGCTAATGCTTAATGAGAATAAAACTTAGTTTGAATTCCGTTACCGAGACACATGAAAAAAGTCACTTTTGTCTACCGACAAAGGTGACTTTTTTCAATGATATCCGTTCCTTGTGGAACGGGTGATATATCTTCGATATGATATCGCACTGTCGTGCGATGATATATGCCTGCGGCATATGAGGAACGGATATTATATCATGCTTGCGAAGCAAGTATATCATACGGCTTGCCGTATATCATATCGCGTCAGCGATATATCATTGAAAAATGTAACAAATCTGTGATATAATAATGGCGAAAGAGGGTGCATTTATGTCAGAAAACAAATTACTTGACTTATCCTTTGAATTTGCTGTTGCTATCGTAAATCTTGTTGACGGTGTAACTGCACCGAAAAGTTCTTATATGACCGATCAGCTTGCAAGAGCGGGTACATCGGTCGGTGCCAATATTCACGAAGCACAGTACGCGCAGAGCAAGAAAGACTTTGTAGCAAAATTGGAAATTGCATTGAAAGAATCTAACGAAACAAGCTATTGGCTAAAACTTATGTTTGAAACCAAACGGATAGATAATGCAACATATCAACATACCGAGAAACTTTGCGGCAATATCCGCAGGCTTTTGATCGCATCCTGCAAAACAGCAAAGGAGAATTCAAAATGAAAAAGGTACTACGAGGTAAAGTTCCTTTGCTTACATCAAACGGCAAAACAATGGTTCCTATAGAGATTACTTATGACGATAGCGAGGTTATAGCAAATCTCCAATCAGAAATCACCTTGTTATTTAACGAAATTGAATACAAAGGATATGGTGCAGATTATCTCTGGATAGATACGCTTGCCGATTTACAAATGAAGCTTCCTAAAGATGTGAAGCTGGCTTGCTGTATGACCTGCCGACACGGCAATATGTGTCCTTACGGGAATGAAGAGAATCAGCTCATTTGCACAAAAGGTATAACAATAACTAGCAAAGAGGATATGCTTGACTTGTTTGATCAAACAGATCCCTTTGAAGAACGAGCGGTTGCTTCTCTCGACTTTTGTGAAGATTTTGTTTATCAAAGCGATGACTACTACACATATAATGATTATTTTCATCAGTTAAACCGAAAGATGGCCGACAAATAGAAGATTTATACTACTTTTGGTCGTTCTTACCCTCACTTATACACCGTTTGGTCGCTCTTTCGCACGAAAGAAACCTCTTTTGTCTACCAAAACAAAAGAGGTTTTTCTTTACACTAATACAGCGGTATAGTATAATTAAATAAAGGGGGTGAGAGTATGGCTAAATTTTCTATGGCAAAGCAGAAATTCATCAACCAATGGCTGCGTCATTTTGCGCAAGGCATCAATAAGAGTCAGTATGAAAAGTATGTCAAGGATCAATATATTTGGCACGTTTTTTCCTGGGAACTTATCAAACCGGATGGACTGTTGACTGGAGATGCCGCACGGCAAGCTTATAATGAAGCTGTGAAAACCGACTGCATCTTCTGTGACATGTTTAATAACGGCGGTGTAACGGACAAGTTTTCTCCTCAATATGACACTGCAGAAAAGATCGACGAGAACCTGACAGAGTTTTATGTCGTTGCTAAAGATTATTCGTGGACATATATTAAAACTCACGAATGCGATCTTTGCGGGCCATATTTTTTGAGAAATACTGAGTAAAATACACTACTTTTAGTCTTTCTTACCCCTACTTGTACTACTTTTGGTCGCTCTTTCGCATGTAAAAAACCTCTTTTGTCTGGTAGACAAAAGAGGTTTTTTACAATTATATCCGTTCCTGCCGGAACGGGTGATATACCTTCGGTATGATATCGCATTTCGTGCGATGATATATGCCTTCGGCATATGGAGGAACGGATATTATATCATGCTTGCCGCAGGCAAGTATATCATACGGCAACGCCGTATATCATATTGCGCCAGCGATATATCATTGAAAAGCAACATTTTTTGCGGTATAATCAGTTCAACAAAATTCGACATTTAACAGAAGGCATTTCTGTGGAAAGATATCCTATCACTGAAAAAGATAAAGAACTAATTAAAATTGGTTTGCAGGTATTAGCGAACAATTTTGATGATGGCGTTTACAATCACACGGTTGGATGTGCAGTTTTATGCAAGAACGGAAATATCTACAAAGGCGTAAATTGTGATGGCATTCACGGGTCTTGTGCTGAATATATTACCGTTGGAATTGCTATTTCAAGTGGAGAACGTGAATTTGATACGATCGTTGCCGTACACGAAAAACATCATAATTGTGTTATTCCGCCCTGCTGCAATCGTAAGCAAAATTAAAACTGCAATAACGTTTTCCATAACAATAGTCCTAACTTTAGATTTTATTTTGTACCTTTCAGCGAATACTCGGACGTCATCTTTTTGTTGGTGTTCAAAATGAGTCCGACAACAACGGCAATCATTGCTGCAACGGCAACCACACCACCGATAACACCGTCAACAAGAATTGCGGAAATCAGAGGATTGGCATTTTCAAGAAGTCCGCCTACCCAACCTTGAAACATTTCAAGAAGAGTTACAAGCCCGGGGATTACAGTGCCGTTTTCAAGCTCATAGCCTTCGGCAATTCAAGCGCCGAGTGTGCTTTGAGAAATATAGAACACAAGGAACATTACCGCAGCAAAAATCGGAATGCCGAGCCACTTGTTTGTAAGAATGGCATCAATTTTATCGTCTACATTCTTATCCTTTGTGAGAACCTTTCGAGTCTCAAGGGATAATTCTTTGCCCTTTTAAAGATGTCACGATATAGATGCAAGTTATATTGATTTTTATATGCTCTTTTAGTATAATTATCTCATTGAGAAAACAGGGGCATATAGGGCACCTTGATAAACAATTTTCAAAAAAATCAGGAGGATAAAAATGGCTCGTTTCGTTGAGGATTTTCAAATCAATGCGGATTTTTCAGCGGTGCACGCCGCAATCGATCAATACCTTCAAAGTGAAGGATATGAGTACACACAATATGATAATGAAAACGTGTTTAAAAAAGGAAAGGGGATTGCGTGCGGTCCGTCTTTCTTTAAATTCACTTATTTTCCGGGCATGGTAAGAATGGAGACATGGATGAAATATGCTCTCTTACCGGGGGTTTATGTCGGGGAAATTGATGTGGATAGCAGCCTCGGTGCGGCGGTGAAAGGCCCATGGAAGGAAAGAATACGTGTTGTTGAAAACATTCTGGCGAATTTTTCTATGCAGACTGCAGCCTGTCCGCCGAATCCTGCGCAGAATCCGGACGTTGCTTTCGGCAATCCGACGGCACAAATGTTTCCCGATACCGGCAGTGCCGAAACCATGCAGATTATGGAGGCTGTGGCGGCAGAATCTTCGGCATCGGTTTTCTGCACAAATTGCGGTGCAAAAATGACAGAGGATATTGCTCTTTGTCCGATCTGCGGTCAACGGCGGCCGGAGCAAAGTGTTCAAGGCGCTTTTTCGCAAAATCCGGTGCCTGCTCAGCAGGACTTTTCACAGGAAAATCCGTATGCGTATGCGGAAGGCCCGGCTTTTCCTGCCGGTTATCAAGTCAGCAGAAAAGAGTTTATCGAGAAGTATACACAAAATTCATTGAGAAAAGACATTACCGGTGTTGCGATTTTATGTTATGTTTGCGCCGGTATAAACTTAATTTCAGCGTTCCTGTTAAATCCAATAGGGATCATTGATTCGTTACTCTTAGCCGGCCTGGCTTTAGGTATGCATCTTGCAAAAAGCAAAGTTTGTGCGATACTGATTCTTGTGCTCGGCATTGTTGAGTTTGTTTTGTCGCTTATTGCCGGCGGGTTCCCGTATTTGTGGCTGATTGCGGGTATTACTGCTGTGGTGACATTCAGCAAGATTGATAAGCAATATAAGCAATTCTTAAACGGAAACGGTTGAAGATCGATTTCCGGTATTGGAATTCTGCGGCAGGTTGAATTTTTTGCTGATATTTGCCGGGCTCAATATCAGCAAAACCGGAAGTGTTTGTCTTTGGAGGGGATTCGGTATGGGGTATGAAAGCTTTCAGGATCATCTTGAAAAGAGAACCTTGGATGATATTATGGAAGACTATGACGAGCAACGGGACGAATGGATAACGGAACTTTGGACGGAAAACGGTTTTGTCAAAAGCTTCCGCCACAGAAACGGCAGAACGTTTTATTGTGAGCAGATAGACGACTATACTGTTGACGAGAAAATCGCAAAGGTGCTTGACGGGAAAACCGTCGAAGCGCAAATGGCGTATTATTTTGTGACAGAGTCAAGAAGGTTGTATGAAACCGCCTTTAGCGAAATCACAAAAGAGGACTTGTCGGAAAAAGCGGTCAGTCTTTCTGACTATGAAGGAGTCGTGGAACTGCTGCTGAAGGGGAAAATCTTAGTCGGCGCAACCATAAGAGGAAACGCCGGACCCGAAAAGCTTTTGCCCGGTAAGAGTGTCTGTATCTGTTTCGCTTCCGATAGGGAAGACAGCGGAACAAAAGACCGTGAAGACGATATCTGTTTGCTTTTTGCCGAAAAGTAATGTGCCCGGCTGAAAAACCGATACAAAGAGGCTTATAATCACTCTTTTCCGATCTCCCGTTTGCTTCGGCAGACGGGATTTTTCTGTTGACACTCGGTTTTTGTATTGCCTTGCCCAATGGCCGGATTGAAATACAAATTCACAAAAAGCATTGACAATAAAGGTAAATATGGCTATACTGATATCGGGATAAGATAAAGCTCTTCCGGCTATCGGTATCTGTAAGGAGGCTTGTTTTGATGTTCGGCTTTGTCAGATTGCTTTTGGCTCTGCTTGTTTTTGCTGTTGCTTTTATTTGTATCCGAAAATCCGGAATCAAACGAAAGCGTGCTGTTACGCTTGTCTTAGCTTGCACGGCGGTTATTACGGTAAGTCTTTCAATGCTCATTCCGTTCGAAAATGCTTTTGTCACGTTTCAGACGCCTGAGTCGGCTTTTCAATACATCAACATGAAAACGAAAGTAAAGCTGACCGTTGACGGCAAAAACAGCAGTCTGGTTGTCGGCGAAAAAGGAAATGTCAATCAATACCTGATTATACCGAAAGCGGCTGACGGCTGGAAGCTCGGTCGGGGCGCTGATACAAAAATTATAAAAAGCGAAAGGGTCGGTTCCGTGTCCGTTTGTGTATATCAACACCAAAAGACGGAAGACTGTTATATTACGGTTTTCGATACCGAGGGAGAGCCGGTCGACCTGCACGACAATTACAAGTCGGTATTTACCTGTTTGCCGAAGGAAACCGTTTTTCCGGATAAAGAATACGGCACTTATTATGCGTATATTCCGTATGCTGACGGAGAGTATCAGCTTACGGTCAACGGAAATAATGTGACATTGTCAGAATAGAAAGGCTGAATGAACAGAAAGATACGAGAAGGTGAGTCGGAATGAAGTTTGAACCCCATACACCGTTTTTGGAGGAATACTTGCCCATTGGCGATAAAAACGAATTTCCCGAGGAAATTGATATTGCGTTAGCTGTGTGCACTGAAGATTGCGGAACGGTTGAATTTATCGTTGACGGTTCCACTCAGGTGTGTCAGCACTGCGGAAGCCTGATGTTCCGCACAGAGGTGAAAAAGTACCGCTTGATAGCCGAGTCAGAATAAAGCGGTTTCGTATCTGAAGTTTACTCGGAAACAGCAAGTCCGAATAATGACCGGGAGGTGCTTGACTTGAGGAAACAATCTTTTTTCCGTTCGACTGCGGCGGCGTTCGGTCAGATCCTTCTTTGGGCACTGCTTGCTGTTGTGTCGGTGATTTTGTGGCTTGCAGAAAAGGAATATTCATGGGAGCGCTTCAAAGAATTTATCTGTCTGTTCATTCTTGTTGAAGCCCTTGCCTCGCTTCCCGTTCCGCTGACGCTTCTTCGGGTTACACTTTGTGAAAAGTATGTTGAAGTGAAATTCTTGTTTTTTACGTTCAGGCGAATCGCCGCCGAAGATATCAGGCAAGTCGGAATTTTTGAAAAAATGTCGGGACCAAGTCCCGTTTGTTATGTGTTCTTTTCAAAAAGGCAACGGGACGTCAATGAAATCAACAAGGCGTTTGAAAGAAACACGGACAAGGATATTATCTTTTTATCCTATCCGCAAAAGAACTTGAAAAACACCGTAGAAAGATATTTTCCGGATAAATTTGATGATAGCAAAATGTTTGTGTTTGCGGCCGAACGAAAATAAGTCCGCATTCTTGATTCATTTTCAGCGGAAAATAGTCCGCTCGAAAAACGTTAAGGAAACTCTGATTAAATCTGATGTGCAGATTGCGCCGTCAAATTTTTCGTCAGATTGTGCAAAAACTGTGCAGGAATCCTGGCGGATTTCAAGCAGTTTTTGTGCTGTTCTGGCGGAAAATTTGCAAGTAAGCTGTACATCAAAGCATTTGCTGTGATTTATTCAGAGGTTCCTTAAAAGCCAAAGGGGGGAGTTCTGTGAAAATCAAGATGTGGAAGCTGTATCTTGATGCTATCATATGCTTTTCGGTGCTCGGAATTTGTATGATAATCGGATCGGTTGTGTATACGGCTTTACAGTACACCGGCGGGGGCGCAGACGACTTCTTCATGATTTTTATCGGTGTGCCGATGGGTCTTTTGATTGCGGCGTTTCCGTTTATGCTCAATTACAGGAATATGACCCGCATTCTGATAGCAGACGGCCGCTGTACCGCTTACTCTTTGCTCGGAAAAAAGATTTGCGAAGTGGATTTGAATAAAACGATATACCGGACAGATTTTTATGTAAGATTTCGGTATAAGCCCGAAAGAAAGTTTGTTGCCGTTTCAAATGAGCCTTTTATTTGTGAACGCAGGCAGAAAAGCCTTTTCGAAAAGAAGTTTTACGCAACCTACGACCGCAAAAAAGTGATCGTTTTTCCGTATGACCAAAAAGCGGCTTCCTTGCTTCGCTCCGGCGACAGTCGGAAGAATCGTTAAGCTGACGTGAGTCTGTCTGACAGCAAAGAATCGGAATCTATTGCATGGGAAGCGGACGGTGAACATATGGAGATTTATTTGTCGAAAGGCATGAGAAAGAACTGCATATTCTGCGCATTTTATGATTTGTTCTGTGTCTCTTTTTATATTTATAGTCTTTTTCAGTTCGGGTTTGATTGGCTCGTACTGCTGTGCGTTTTATTTTTTATAAACGTCTGTAAAATCTGTCTGTATCCTTATCGGATTTTGATAACTCGTGTTCGGATAACACAGGATACGGCTCGTTCTTTCCTTTGGAAAAGGGAGTTATGCAAGGTTAATTTGTCCGAAAAAGTTTATTACGGCGTGTTTTCTTTCCGGTCGAGAGTGGTAGACGGAGAAGAGAAGTACATCTTGATTTCAAACAGCGAGATTCAATTGAAAAAACCGGGCTTTATGGGGAATGCGATTCTCTTTCGGGTCGATAAAGAAAAACAGATCCTGATTCCGTATCAGGCGAGAACGCAGTGTTTTCCGGACAGCAAGGCTTGGATTTATCAGCATATAGAATAACACAAGGGGGAGGACACCATGCTTGAAACAACAGACGAAAAACTTGACTTTTTGGAACATATCGAAGATATTATCCTGTTTGACGATGAAATGTGGAATACCGTTGCCGGACTGTCGAAGGATAACAGCGGTGAAGTGCGTATGCGGGTCGCCGAAAGGCTGTTCGGCGTTACCGATAAACGAAGCGAGGACATACTGCTGCGTCTGGCCGATGATGCGGATTATTTAGTCCGATGCGAAGCGTGTACTTCGTTACAAATGCTGGGCGGCGACCGTGTGGCTGAAAAATTGATGCAAAAAACAAACGATGCCCATTATCTGGTAAGGGGCTATGCCGCCATGTCAGCGGCAGCGGCAGCCGAAAACGAAAGTCCGACCGAAAAGGCAAAATGGAAAGACCGCTTCACCGCTCTGCTTGATGATCCGAGCGAGTGGGTGGAAATTGCTGCCTTGTATTCGTTGATTTTGATTCAGGGCGGTGAAGCGTATGAAGAAGCGTTGGCAGGTTTTATAAACAGTGCGGACTGTCACAGCAGAATGTTTGTGCTGACGTTACTTGATGAACTGCTTGAAAAAGAAAAGCTTCAGGACAGAGAAAGAATCGTCAAGGCCTTGTCTGCCCGTTTGGCTGATGAAGAGAACCGTCAGATCAGCATGAAAATGGACAGGCTCTTGAAAAAATGCAGGGAAAGTTGAAAAACGAACGGTGTCCGTACCGGATATCGGACAGCAAAAATTTCGCAAGAGCGAAAATGGCCACGATGGCACAGTATGAATAAAAGCTTTTCATACCGTTCAGACGAAAAATACAACCGTTAAGGCAAAAGTCCTTAAAAATCAAAAATGATATGTATAATAAAAGCATAACGAGCCGACAGTCTTACGGCTGCTTTACACAATGGCCGATAACTCCGGTTTGTTTTTCATTGATAGCTTCAACACCCTTCATAAAAAGCGGGCTTGCCTTGGCTCATAGGGCAAGCCCGTCCCCCCTCTCTTTTTTGCGGTAGAACCGGGCACAAGAGGCGGCTAAAGGTCAATCATCGGGCATGACGGGTTCCGTCCGGTGTGAACTTCACGGAATAAACGGAAAAACATACTGCAACCATCAGCGGCGTTGTGAGGATAAATTCTTTTGCCGCCGGCAGGAAAAAACGGCTGTTTTCCGCTTCGCCGAAAGGAACCGATGCCGGTCCTTCGACTGTTCGGTCATCAACACCGCACAGGCAAACGGCATTGATATCAAAGAATATCTGACGAATCTTTTTCGCACCGGCGAAAGACGGTTGCCGCTGAAATCTGAATAAAACGCCCCCGGAGAATGTCGCTCTTTTGAGAGAGGCAATTCTTCGGGGGTTACTTCTGTTTGCTGTTACGCCGGGTTATTCAGGGCTTACTTATTTTCTTCGTTCGAGCGCCTTTAACGCTTTCTTGACAACGACTTTTACCTTGACTGCTGCCGGTGTCTTCTGTGTGCAGTATTTTTTGGCGAGCTTTTCGAAATCGCAGGGCTTGTCCCCTTTTATTTCGCTGAAAAAGCGGTCTCGCTTTTCGGGCATTTTTTCACTGCGTACGGCATTTGCATTGAATTTAACCGCATCACTTACAGAAACCTGTTTTATCTTTATTTTGTCTTGGATTGCGTTTAGAAGCGCCCTCCCCTTTTCGGTATGAACCAGCAAAAACGAAGTCCCTTTATCGTCAAACATTTCACTGTCCAAGCGGTCGATCCCCCAAAAATCGGCAAGCGTGATATCGCTTCTTCTTTGAAGTCCCTTTGACGGACAGTCGTAGCAGGACTTTCTCAATGAAACATTTCGTAAGAAAAGCTTCATATATGGATCGTCACTAAATATCGCAGAATAATTTTTTTGATCGGATTTAATTACTAATGTAAAATTAAGCCAACCGTTGACTTTGCTTCGGAACTGTATATCAGAAACATCATTTATATCTTTATATAATAGATATTTTTGCCACACAAGCTCGGACGGTACACCGTGGCAGACAATGTCCGCACAAATCAGATTGTCATAGTCCTTTCCCAAAAACAGCCGCAAGCCGTCAATCTGACACGGCGTTCCGGTATAAAAAACCGTGACGCCCTTACTGAGCTTTTCTTTGACCGACGTGAAGGTATCGCCCACAAGGCTTTGGACATATTTACTCATCCGAAGCTTCGAAAGCTCCGCCTTGTCGCTGATTTCAATATGCCGAACGTTGAAGCTTTCGTCAAACGCCGCACCGTATACGACACCGCCGGCGGACAGCACCTCTTCGGCAAGCAAGGAGAAAATCCCGCCCGACGAGCTGTCTTTTCGTATCTCCTCGTTTTTACCGTATGCCGCAAAGGCTTCGGGCATTTTTCCGGTTTCTTCCTTTTTTTGTGTAAGTGGGCAAACGCTTTCGCACCGGCCGCAGTCAACGCACAACGCCTTGTCAATTTCCGGATAAAAGAAGCCTTCGTCGGACGGAATCATACGGACTGCGCTTTTCGGACAACTGTTGCTGCACGCAAAACAGCCGCAGCATTTTTCATAATCCACCGAAATCATTTCATCAGCTTCCTTAAAATTTTAATTTTTCCTTTTGTGACCGTGTCAAGAATGGCGGCGGCCTGTTTGAACTCTTTCGTTCTGAAAAGCAGAATGAACAGCAGCACATTCGAAAGAACGCCGGAAATCAGAAGCTTTACTAATATTTCCGATATCAAAGATTCCAGACGGAACGAACAGCAGACAATACAAATCGCACAAATCGCAACGGTCATAATCGTATAACACGCTGTTTTTTTCAGATAGCCTTTCAGTCCGGAACGGAAAATCGTTGTGAAAAGATTGTGAAACAGCCAGGGCATACCGACAAAAGCCATGCTCAGTATCGTTGACAGCAAAATGCCGTAAAGACCCCAGAACTGCACCATAATCAGATTCATGCCGAGATTTGCAAGGGCTGTAACAAGCGGACGGAAGCGGTCAGCGTGCCAGATGCCGGCGGCGTCCTTGTAGAGATTAAGCAGGGAGTTGATTTCTTTAATAAAGAAGTAAACGCAAAAAACGATGACATAGCCGTATGACAGCATATTTTTTTCGCCCGCCCAAAGCTGCATAAACGGCTGATACAGCGTCGCAAGACAGCACACGCAAAAGCAGGAAAGCCAGATAACAATGAACGTAAAGGTGTTGAAATCCCGGAAGTTTTTCTCTTCTGTCTCGGTGATGAGGCTGTTTCCGATTCCGGCGGTACACGAGTAAAAAATGATACTGACAAAGCCGAAAATTGAGGTCAGAATATAAAAGTAATTCTGATAAACCGCAAGAGAAGTCAGCCCCAAAAAGGCGGAGATGACAACCGTATCGGCTGAATCGACGACAACAGAACCGATTTTGGAGGTAAACAAGTCACGGACCCGTCCGTTGATCGACTTGACCTGCTCTTTCGGTAATTCCCCTTGCGGCTTGTAAGCCGGATACATTTTGTTGACAACGACAGCAGTTGTGATATTTGTCAGGATTCCCGAAAGGATCAAAACCAGGACGTATAAATAGTAGTTTTTGGTAAGCAGCAGCACCGCTATCTGCGCAATTACCTGAAGAACCGAAATCACCATGGAAATTTTCGAGTTGACGTCGCCCCGCTGATGGGCGGACAAAAGGCAGTTTTTATAGGCGAACAGCCAATAGGTGATAACCGTTGACGCAAGATTCATCAGATACAGAACGTAAACATTGATATCGGGCGGAACATCACTTTTAATCAGCTTCGGGATAAACGGCGTAATCAGCAGTCCGGCGGCAAGAATTACCCCGCCGATGATCCGGTAATACAGCCGGTACAGCTTCATCAGCGCACAAATTGTTTTTTCGTCATCTTCGGCAATCGGCTTATACATACTGAAAACCATGGCGCTGCCGACGCCTAATTCCGCAAGATTCAGAACCGACAGCACCGAGGTAAAAAGGCTGTTGAGTCCGAGATAATTCATACCCAGAGCATAAATCATAATCGTCCGGGTGGCAAACGGAATCAAAAGATTATAAACTTTTTGAATGACGCCGAAAACAATGTTTCGTGATGCGTTTTTACTTCGTTCAATTTTCATTTGTTCAATTTCCTGTCAAAGTTATTTTGGCGGCTGTATGCTATTTCAGAATTTGACTGAGTATATCGGTTGTCCGCTTTCTTTCGTTTTCCAATATTGCAAAAATCTTTTCGAACCGGTTCTCGCTGATTGGCTCGGGAAGTGTGTCGTCCTCGCAGACAAGACGGTCGGTCAGGCCGAATTTATCGAACAACGTCCGGATTCTGCCCGACATTTTTACGGTCTTTCCCTCCCGTTCCATGGCGAACAGCTGCCGTTGAAACAGAATCGAAAAGACACAGCCGTGAAAAGAATCGGTGAAAAGATATCGGCAATTTTTGATAGCTTTCAAAAAGTCGCAGGGGTCGCAGACGAACTGTTCGGGATAGTCCGGCGAATTGAGATACACCGTCTGACAGCCCTTCTCGGCGGCGAAGCGCTCGATAAAGCTCTTTCTTTTATCCGAAAGCTCGCCCAAAAAGAAGCACAGCACATAGTTTTCGGGCAGTACGGCTTTTGCGCTTTCAAGAAGCGGCGAATACACGTCCGGGCTGACTAACATCGTCGGGTCAAGAAAAACCTCGCAGTCGTTTCCGGTCAGCTCTCTTACAATCTGTCTGCCGGTCTCTTCCCGTACGGAGATAAAGTGCATCCCGTCAAGATAGTGCCTTGCCTGATTTTTGAACTGTTCCGGCATTTCATCAACACCGAAGCTTGCAGAAATTGCAATCCGCTTTTTCTTCGGCGCAAATTGAAGGTAGGATACCGGCGTTCCCAAGCCGAAGGTCGGATTCCATATCTGGTCACTGCCTGCGACATAATAATCATACTGGCTTCGGGTTTTTCTGCTGACTTTTGAGCCTTTGATTTTTTCCTTGCTGACAGCGATATGTTTTTTGTTGAATTGTGTGAATGCTTTGATTCTGATTTCGATCAGGCTGTCCTGGCGATGCTTGATTTTTTTTATAAGCTTATTGATAAAAGGTATTTTCGCAAGAGCATTTTTCAAAGCTAAAATCGGGGACTGCTTTTCCTTTTTATAGAAACTGTTATCATAATTGCTAAAGAGAATATCTTCGGATGAAAAGCCGAACTTTTTCAGATATTGCTGCATGGCAAAAGCCTGCAGTCTGTTACCGTAATTTTTATTATCATTGATCGTTATAATTCCGATTCTTTTCGCAGATTTCTTCGAAAAAATCCCGTTTTTAATCTCGACGGCTTTGTTGAACAAATATATCAACAAAAAGCACCTTGTTTTCAGAATTCGGGCGAACAGAGGATTATAATTATCAAAACTGCCGTTTTTGAAAGCGGTTTTACACCGTTCGCTGTGCAGAATTTCTGCGTTTTCTTTGTACTTTTTCAAAAATCCGCTTTTATTTTGTTTGGACATGGTGTTGTTGAGCGAGTAAATGACAAACCAGATCGGGCTTTTATAATAATCGGCCTTCGGGATAGACGAGATATCAACGCCGCAGCATTCCAATGTACGGTCGAATTCATCATAGATATACTGCATAATGTTCCAAAGCTTGTCTATATACTTATTTGACAGGCTTTCGCTCATGCCGACGGCATAATCATACAAAGCCGTATTGTAAAATGCAAAGTCGCCCTTAGCGCTTTGAATATATTTCATTACAAACAGGAAATCTTCGCCGTAAGAAAGGCTTTCATCAAATCGTAAGGAAAAATCATCAATGATTTTTTTTCTGAATATTTTATTCCAGACACATTCAATAACCTGCGCTTTTCTGAATTCAAAAACTTCATTCCGATTATATATTGAAATTTCTTCGTCCGAAAGAATTTTGTTGCCGACATTGGCGTTTGTTTCGGCATCAAACATGCTGTAGCCGCAAAGGCCCAGATCAACATGCTCAGATTCAAATAATGCAAGCATTTTTTCACACCAGCACGGCTCAACAGAATCGTCACTGTCGCAAAACATGATGTATTTTCCGCCTGACACATCAAGCCCGCTGTTTCTTGCCGCCGAAACGCCGGCGTTTTCCTTGTGAATCACCTTGATTCGGCTGTCTTTTGCGGCGTAGTCGTCACAGATTTTTCCGCTTTTGTCCGGGGAGCCGTCGTCGACTAAAATCAGCTCAAAGTCCGTGTAGGTCTGAGCAAGAATTGAATCAATACATCTTGGCAGAAACCGTTCAATATTATATACAGGCACAATAATACTGACTTTTATCATATCAGGACACCTCATTTTTCAACAATCGCAGAATTTTTCCGTTCCTTATCTTTGTCACTCAAACGATAATTCGCTTGAAAATCAAAAGCAGCTTCGATTTCATTGACAGCTTATTACATCGCAGAAACGAAAAAAACAGACGATCAAATTCATGCTTTAATTCTTTGATGTGAACGCTGTTTCTGTCAAATTCCTTTAATTTTTTTATATACTTTAACAGTACAAAACAATATGTAGCGTCATGACAAGCAAGCGCCTCTTTTAAATTGTTGTGGATATAATAATTCCTTGTATCCCGGTACGAATAAACGGCATCGAGCTTTTTGAGGCTGAATTGACTTTGCGTTATACTGTTTTCATTGCAGTAATAAAAATAGCCGATATAATTCGTGAAAACGATTTTATCGGATTGATGATATAATTTGGGCGTCAAATATTGATCCTCATTTATTTTTCCGACCGGAAAGCGAAGCTTCTCAAACAAATCCTTTCGGTATAATTTATTGACACAAACTACCGAGCCGTAAAAGTTGGCGCTATACAATTCTATCAGAGCTTCGTTTCCGGACAATACAATTCTTTCAGTCGTTTGAATACTGCTTTGTGGAGAATCACTTTTGACACGAACGAAACAACATTCCGAAATATCCGAATTTGTCGACACAATATTCTCATAAAGGACTTTATACATATCGGAGTCAATCCAATCATCACTGTCAACAAACCCGACATAACTGCCGGCTGCCATATCCAAGCCCGCATTCCGTGCAGACGACAACCCCCCGTTCTCCTTATGAATCACCTTGACCCGGCTGTCTTTTGCGGAGTAGTCGTCACAGATTTTTCCGCTTTTGTCGGGGGAGCCGTCGTCGACTAAAATCAGCTCAAAATCCGGAAAGCTTTGCGCTAAAATCGAATCAATGCACCGATTAAGGTACTTTTCAACCTTATAAACGGGAACGATTATGCTGATTTCGGGCATTCGACCATCTCCAAATAATACTTCGTTTCATTTTATCATGACTGACCGATTTATTCAATAGCTTTCGCCGCAATTCTCCCGGCGCCGAGCAGAGCAGACAAAATCCGCATCAAAAAAGGCCGCTTCAATGCGTGGGTGTCCACAGGACACTCACGCAGGTTTATTCGCCTTTCGGCGAGTGATATTGCTTCGCAGTTATATAATGCTACGCATTGTGATATTGTCCTTCGGACAGTTTTATGCGAATAAAATAACACTGAAATCGAAGATTTCAATATCACTATGCCGAAAAGTGCATAATATCACTCTTTCCGAAGGAAAGAATATCACTTGAAATTAAAGGCGCACTTACTCACCACTTTTAGTGTCAGTGCAAAAAAAGTAAGAGTTAATGTAGTTTTTTGCTACATTAACTCTTTTTTGTCCTTTAGAGTACGACTCAAAAAGCAGCCTTTGTCTTTTTGTCTGTTCAGTTTTTTATATCAGCCGATTTCCTCGTTCAGCTCTTCAAACTGCTGCATGAGGAACGAAGCGGTGTTCTTGCCGAGAGACAGCGATTCCTGATAGTGGTCGAAAAGAAGTCCCATTGCATAATCGTTGTCGGGTACGATATAGCCGACCGCATCGTTGGCAAGACCGAACACAAGCACGTCTTCGCCGAAAATTTCGCTTATCGTTCTTTCGGTGAAGGCGGTGTGGCTGATAGAGCCTTCGGCGGTGAGCGATGCGCCGCCTATGGCAAGATCCTGACTCATTTCGCCCGGAACCATGGCGATTTTCTGGTCGCCGATCTGAACAAAGCCGATTTCGGTCGAAACATAATACTTGCCGGCGTTGTCCTTAATCATCGTATGGTTGACAAGCCTTGTCTTTCCGGCGGAAATAATCAGATTGTTCGTGACGTTGACCCGGACGGACTTCACTCTGACATTCAAAAGCGGCTTGACGGCGGTTTCCTCGACCGGCTCCCAGTTTTCGTACCATAAGGTGTAGTCCTCGCCTGCCATCTGTTCGGGCGTGTCGGTTGTGTTCATGAGAAAATCGTCTCTCTTGATTTCGTCGAGCGTCTTTGTCATCGCAAGAAGAATCTTGCCGATTTCACGTCCGTAACGCTGAGAAATTTCGACTCTCTTTTGTGTTTCGATGCCGTCAAGTGCCGGTTCTCTGCCGATGTAGATTCCGCAGATGGCGCCGTTGAAGAACATGAAGTTGTAGCCGGCCTTGTTGAGCGTTTCGCCGATATAGTAAACGTAGTCGCCCGAAAGAGCGTGTCCCTTTGCGCTGTCGTTTTCGACGGCAAGACCGACGATGTCGGGGTGAGCCGCCATGTTGGCGATAATCGTCGGAGCGACGGACTTGTTGTACGGATAAAACGCAAATCTTGTAAGATCGGTCATCAAAGCCGTTGCAGTCGTGCGGTTTTTGTTATTGAAGTATTCTTCGCCGAGATCCTTTTGAGCAAAGGTCATTTCGCCTTTTTCCATGGAATTGACAGCCGTTTCAATGCTCTTTCTGACCCGTTCGGAAAGAAACTCCATGTATTCCGGGTCGGTTCCCTGCTTGAGATTTTCAACGCCTAAAAGTGCGCCGGCGATATTCAGCGGAAGCTTCGGCAAGGTCTTTGTCCAAAGTCCCTGCGTGTCGATGCACGAATGACAATGCGTTGCGAAAATGTTGATCGAGTTGATGTTATTCTTTTCGGCAAAGTCAGAGAGAAGTGCCCGGATTGCCCGGATATCGGTATTCGTCATGCCGATGCTGTCGATCGTGGCAAAAACGCTGATGCCCCGGCTGGAATTGTCGGAAAGGGCGATGGTGCGCACTTTCATGTCGTCGTAGATTTCACGCACATCGTTCGAGAAAAAGTTCAGCTCGTTCATGAATCCGCCGAGATAAAGGTCATAATCCTGCCAGTTTTCGGGGACAAGGCTTTCGCTTGAATAGCCGAGTGACCAGCCGGCACCGGCGGCAGGCTCTTGCAGGATTTCGTCGTTACCGGCGTAAAAATCGGTCAGCGTAAAGTCGCTTTCTTTGACGACCGCCGCCGTATCCTTGAGCGAAAGATTGAGTGCCTTTGTTGCGGTCTCCACAACCAAAGCAACCGTTTTTGTCAGTGCATCACGGAAAAAGCTTGTGACGTCCTGCTTGTCAAAAGCGGCAGAAGCCGGTGTCATAAGAACGCCTAAAAGAAGCGTGACGGTAAGAACAACAGAGATTACTTTTTTCTTCATAAATTCTCCTCCTGTAATATAAATTACGTCTAAGCAGACGAGAATCAAACCCGATGCGGTTTTAAGCGATAAATTTCCGCCGATACTGCGGCAGAAATGCTCGAAATGCGTCAGCATTTCTCCGCTTTCTTTCTTGTCTAGACAAAAATTTACTCGCTTAAAACTTCGAAGAACCTGAAAGCGAATATTTTGCGTGCATTGTGTAGCTTGAAGCCGCAGGCATACTGACGTATGGCAAGGCTGAAAGCATAACAAGGTGCGTAAAATATTCGTTTTCAGGCGCATCGTGTTTGACTCTTGTCTGCTTAAGTATGACACAAGAAAGACAAAATTGGTTTCTGATTCAGAAAAATAAAAACAAAACATCATATTTCCCGTAAAATACTTCTGTGTTCTTTCAAGTTGTTCATTTTTTTGCCGTGAACTTCTTGCAAAGTAAAAGGCGATATAGTATAATATATCGGTATATCTGTAAAAATTTTTCACGGAGGAAAAAAGAATGGCTGAAAATCAAAAAAGCAACAGCTTCATTGAGATGGAGCATGATATGCTGAAGTTTTGGGAAGATAACGACTGCTTTAATCTGCGCAAGGAAAAGAACGCAGGTCACGAGCGTTTCCGTTTTATTGACGGACCGATTACCGCCAACAATCCGATGGGTATCCACCACGCATGGGGCAGAACGCTCAAGGATACCTTCATCCGCTATAAATACATGAGAGGCTACGACTGCCGCTGTCAGAACGGCTTCGACTCCCAGGGTCTCTGGGTCGAGGTTGAGGTTGAAAAAGAGCTTGGCTTCAAGACCAAAAAGGACATCGAAAACTACGGCATGGATAACTTCACAAAAAAGTGCGTTGACCGTGTCAAGCATTTCTCGGGCATCATCGCCGATCAGTCCAAACGGCTCGGTCAGTGGATGCAGTGGGACAACTCCTATTACACCAACACCGACCAGAATATCGAGGGTATCTGGCATTTCCTGAAGGTCTGTGACGACAACGGCTGGATTCAGCGTGAATACAAGCCGATGCCGTGGTGCCCGCGGTGCGGGACCTCCCTTTCCGAGCACGAAATGACCGGCTCTTACAAGAACATCACCCACAATTCGGTTTTCTTCAAGCTTCCGATTGTCGGTACAAATTCGAAGATTCTTGTCTGGACAACCACGCCGTGGACGCTTTCGTCGAACGTTGCCCTTGCCGTCAATCCCGACATCGACTACGTTGAAGTGAAAATCAAGAGTGACAGCGACACGCTGTTCCTTGCCAAGAACGCTATCAAGCACTTAGGCGAGGACAAGCTCGAAGTGCTCCGTATGCTCAAAGGCAGTGAGCTTGTCGGACTGTCTTATGAAACCTGCTTCCCGGAGCTTGACGCACAAAAGGACGTTGACCATAAAATCGTCGCCTGGGAGGACGTTGACGCCGAAGAGGGTACGGGCGTCGTTCATATCGCTCCGGGCTGCGGTGTCGAAGATAACGAGCTTGGCAAGCGTATCGGCCTGCCCGAGGTGATGCCCGTTGACGATATGGGTATCTTCCTGAAGGGCTTCGGCTTCATGACCGGCAAGGACAGCGCCAAAATCGCTCCCGAGGTTTTCGACGAGCTTGAAAAGAGAAACAAGCTTTACAAGGTTATGCCGATCGAGCACAGCTACCCGGTATGCTGGCGTTGTAAGAGCGAGGTTATTTTCCGTCTTGTTCCGGCATGGTACATCAGAACGGACGAATTAAAGCCGAGACTCATCAAGGCGGCTTCCTCCGTTAAATGGGAGCCGGAATCGAACGGCAAGAGAATGATTGACTGGCTGAATAACATGGGCGACTGGAATATCTCCCGTAAGCGTTACTACGGTATGCCGCTTCCGTTTTATGTCTGCCCCGACTGCGGCAACGTTCATGTTGTCGGCAGTAAAGAAGAACTTCGGAAGCTCGCTGTTGACCCGGCCAAGGTGGACGCACTTCCCGAGCTTCACAGACCGTGGATTGACGAAGTGAAAATCAAGTGCCCGAAGTGCGGCTCTGAAGTCCAGCGTATCAGCGAAATCGGCGACGTATGGCTTGACGCCGGTATCGTTCCGTTCTCGACTACGGGCTACTTCACCGATAAAGAGGAATGGAAAAAGAACTACCCGGCCGAATGGGTCGTTGAAATGCGTGAGCAGGTTCGTCTCTGGTTCTATTCGATGCTGTTCATGAGCACCGTACTTGAGGACAGAGCACCGTATGAGCGTGTTCTTTGCCACAGCAGCGTGGTTGCCGAGGACGGCTCGAAATTTTCGAAAACCGGCTTCATGATCCGCTTTGACGAAGCGGCGGAAAAAATCGGTGCGGATACCGTCCGGTATATGTACGCCGGCGCCCCGGTCGCAAACGACGTCCGCTTCGGCTACAACCTCGGCGACGAGGCAAGAAGAAAGCTCCTTTCTTTCTGGAACACTTACACGTTCTTTGAAACCTACGCAAGAATCGACAAGCCGAATTTTGAGGGCTACACCCCCGACAAGAGCGCGATGACCGTCACCGACAAGTGGCTTGTCACAAGAACGAACGAGTTCATCAAAAAGGCGACCGCTCAGATGGACGACTTCAAGGCTTATAACGTAATCAAGGATTTCGAAATCTTTGTTGACGATATTTCGAACTGGTACATCCGTACCAACCGCCGCCGCTTCTGGAAAACAGGCGACGAAAAGGATAAGATGATTGCGTACTGGACGCTGTTCAACGCCATCAACGCCTGCGTCAAGGTCATGGCACCGATTATTCCGTTCATGACCGAAAGCATCTGGCAGAATCTGACCCGCCGTGTTCTTCCGTCAAGTGAGCTTTCTGTTCACCTGAGCGACTGGCCGGAAGTAATCCCCGGCTTTGAGGACGACGGTATCATTTCTCAGACCGCCGACGCAAGAGACATTATCGCCGTAGCGATGAGACTTCGCAACGAGCATCAGATCAAGGTTCGTCAGCCGCTTTCGAAGCTCTATGTCTGCGCTGACGACAAGGAAATCGAAAAAATCAAGGTGTTCGAAAAGAACATTCTTGACGAGCTGAATATTAAAGAGCTTGTTCCCGTCAAGGATAAGGCGCAGCTTGAAGACAGCTACCTGACCGTCAACTTCCGTGCCGCCGGTGCCGTTCTCAAGCAGAACGTCAACAAGATGAAGCAGGCTCTTGAATCGGCAACAGCCGACGAAATGGCTGCATACACGAAAGCCGCTCAGAACGGCGAAAAAGTACTTGTCAAAGGCTTTGACGAGGCTTACGACCCGGCAATCTTCACCGTCATGTCGAAGACAAAAGAGGGTATCGTATCCGCCGAGTGTCAGAACAAGACCGTTGTGGCGCTTGATGTTGTTCTGACCGATGCGCTTATCAAAGAGGGTACCGTCAGAGACGTTGTCCGTCAGTGCCAGCTTGTCAGAAAGGAAGCCGGCTACGAGGTTGAGCAGAGAGTTATTATGGCAATCGCTTCCGACAGCGACTTTGTCCTTTCGACACTTACCGAAAACAAGGCGTATATGGCCGAAGAGCTTCTTGCCGACGAGCTTCTTGTCGGCGAAGCGATGGATAATGCCGACTACACCAAGGACTGCGAAGCGGCGGACGCAAAGGTGACGATCAGCGTTAAGAAGTCGTAAGACGACACCACTCCCGGGCGGGCTTGTGCTAAGTTTATACACAACTGCCCGGGCAGGAAGCTGTTTTAGTGAATAATGAATAATGAATAGTGAATAGTTGCGGTCGCGGGTTTCCTTTGTGCCAAAGGTCAGCCGGCGGCCGCAGAAACGGCTTTTCTGTGACGGAAAAACGGAAGATTATTATTGAAAAGCATAATTTGAAAGGAAAATCATGATGGCTGAACAAAAAAAGATGGTGGAAGATATCACTTCCATGGAAGAGGACTTCGCCAAATGGTACACCGATATCGTCAAAAAGGCGGAGCTTATCGAATACACAAGCGTAAAGGGCTGTATGGTCATCCGTCCGTACGGCTACGCAATATGGGAAAATATGCAGAAAATCCTTGACGGCATGTTCAAGGCAACCGGACACGAAAACGTCTGCATGCCGATGTTCATTCCCGAAAGCCTTCTTCAAAAGGAAAAGGATCACGTTGAAGGCTTTGCGCCCGAGGTCGCATGGGTCACCCACGGCGGAAACGAAAAGCTTGAAGAAAGACTTTGCGTCCGTCCGACGTCGGAAACGCTTTTCTGTGAGCATTACGCCAACATTGTGCATTCGCACAGAGATTTGCCGAAGCTTTATAACCAATGGGTGAGCGTTGTCCGTTGGGAAAAGACGACAAGACCGTTCCTTCGGAGCCGTGAATTCCTCTGGCAGGAGGGTCACACCATTCATGCCACCGCTAAGGAGGCGATCGAGGAAACCGAAAGAATGCTCGGCGTCTACACAAAATTCTGTGAAGATTCGCTTGCCATGCCCGTCATTCAGGGCAAGAAAACCGAAAGCGACAAGTTCGCCGGTGCGGTTTCGACCTACGCCATTGAAGCACTCATGCATGACGGCAAGGCGCTTCAGGCAGGAACCTCCCACTATTTCGGCGACGGCTTTGCCAAAGCGTTCGGCATTCAGTATCAGAGCAAGGAAAACAAGCTCGAATATCCGCATCAGACCTCATGGGGCGTGACAACACGGCTCATCGGCGCAATCATCATGACCCACGGCGACAACAACGGACTTGTGCTTCCGCCTGCCGTGGCTCCCATTCAGGCGATCATCATTCCGGTCGCTCAGCACAAGCCCGGTGTTCTTGACAAGGCGAACGCAGTCAAGGCTGAACTTGAAAAGGCAGGAATCCGTGTCAAGCTGGACGACAGTGACAACAGTCCCGGCTGGAAGTTCTCGGAATACGAAATGAAAGGCGTGCCCGTCAGAATCGAGCTCGGCCCCCGTGATATCGAAAACAATCAGTGTGTACTCGTCACCCGTCACAACCGGGAAAAGACTT
Organism: uncultured Clostridia bacterium; assembly: GCA_945863885.1. GTDB lineage: Bacteria > Bacillota > Clostridia > Oscillospirales > Acutalibacteraceae > UBA6857. The sequence goes on along the minus strand of CAMAZY010000011.1, from coordinate 26,948 downwards.
TCGTTTCGCTCGACGGACTTGCCGACAGCGTCAAGGCGAAGCTTTGCGAAGTACATGACGCCCTGTACCGGAATGCGCTCGAAAACCGCGAAAGAAGAACCTACACCTGCAAGACGCTTGACGAAATCACCGAAGCACTCGAAAAGAACGGCGACGGCTTCATCAAGGCGATGTGGTGCGGCGACGAAGCGTGCGAAGACAAGGTCAAAGAGGTTACGGGCGTCGGCTCACGCTGTATGCCCTTAGAGCAGGAAGTGGTTTCCGACACCTGCGTATGCTGCGGAAAACCGGCAAAACACCTTGTCTACTGGGGAAAAGCGTATTAAATGATATACGCCTTGCGGCGTGTGATATAGCGCAGAGCGCTGTGAAATACGGCGAGCCGTATGATATATGCCTGCGGCATATGGCGGTCGCAGGTTTACCCACGAAATAACAAAAGGCTGTTCCACCGCGGAGCAGCCTTTTTCGTGACGGGAAGCTTGTAGATTATAAGCGGAGGGAAGTCGTGCGGCTTCGGGGAAAATACAGCCGGAGGCGGGGCGGCGGCCGACAAAGCCGGACGGCTTTGTGTTTTGCGTGCCGACGGCACGCAAAACGTGCGGCTTCGCCGCACCCGGCCGCCTTGTGACCCCTCTGTCACTTCGTGACATCTTTTCCTCCGGAAACGGGCACCCTTTTGTCTGCTTTCGCAGACATTTCCCCTAACAGGGGAATAACCTTTCAGGGGAGAATCCCTTTATATCGGACTTGATAGCATATTTTCTCCCCTGAAAGGGGAGATGGCGGCGTCAGCCGTCAGAGGGGTTTCTTCCTTCCCTCTGCCGCCCGGTTCCTCTCCTGCGCCACCTTTCCGGCGGCGGTATGCGTCTGTCCGGCGATAGCGAAAATGTAACAAAGGAACAAAACCCGGGCGACCACACGCAGTCTCCCCTACTTACAAACATAACAAAGTTTTCCTATATTTATTTTCTGTTTCTCTGTCCGACTTTTCGGAAATTTATGTAATGTTTGTAAGAGAAGTGCTGAAATCCCTCTATTTATAAGGGTTTATCGCACTTACAAAGTCCCTTACAAAGTCTACTTTTAACGGTCTTTTATTTCTTCATAGTCATTATTATCTGTGCTTTTCTTTCTCCAGCCTCGCTGTGTTCCGTAATGACTGAATACTTTTGGCTTCTTCTCCCTCTCCCACATCGGAAACTGTCCCATAATCTGCCCGATTTCAAGGCTGTCCCGTCTTGACGGGTTCGCATAGCTTCCGTTTTTGAGTGCCTCCTGCCACAGCTCCAGCGTGCACACCGCTGTCTTGTCCTTGAGATAGTCGGCAATCAGCCCGACCCGGTAATCGTCCTCTTCGGCAAGAGAGCGGTTTTCTTCCGCCGTTTTCCGCATTTTCGGGTCTATGTACGGGCGGATTTCGCCCTTTTCGTAGAGACTCAGCGCCTGCGCCCAGCACTGCTCGATGTACGACGCAATCATCTTCTTTTCCTTGTGAATGGTGTTGCCGTCCGACCGGCACTGCACCGGGTAAAACCGTCGGTTGCCCGTCTTGTCGGTTAAAAATTGCTCCTTGTTCGTTGTGCCGATGAAAATGCACCGTCTCGGGTAGTCCTCGGCGTTGACGGCGTACGGCTTGCGGTAGGTGTCCTTTCTTGCGTCAAAAAAGCTTTTCAGCTCCTCGTGACCCCGGGCGGTGTTGAACGCAAGAAGCTCGCTGACCTCACAGATCCATTTGCCCTTGACGGCTTCGGCGCCCTTGTTGTCCCGGATATCGTTGACCCGCCCGAACCATTCGTCGTTCATCGCCAGCATTTCGACAATCGTGGATTTCCCGCAGCCCTGTTTCCCTTGCAAAATGATGACGTCGTCCACCTTACAGCCCGGCTGCATCAGGCGGCTGATTCCGCAATGAAAAATCAGCCGGGAGCATTCCCTGATGTATGCGCTGTCCTCACAGCCCATAATTTCCGAAAGAAAATACGGGATTCTGTCGTGACCGTCCCATTCGATGCGTTCAATCCGGTGAACAATCGGGTTATAGCTGATTTCCTCGGCAACGATGTTCATGGCGTGGGAAAAATCGGCGGCGGACTTGATGCCGTCATAGGTTTCCTCAATATACCGAAGCGCCTTGCTTTGCTGCTTGTCCGTCCACGGCTCACCGTGAAGCTCAAACCGTTCGGCAACCTGATTGTACCGAAGCGACATAAAAAATTGGTCATAGCTTAAAATCAGCACATAGTTTTTAATCGTACTGCGCACTTTTCCGTCCTTCGCCCGGTCAAGCACATACATGTTTTCGGTGTCGCCGCCCGTGCTGTAATATTCGGCGCACCCGCCGATACCCATGACGCTGCTGCGAAACAGAATGTCGTCAAAAAACGCAACCCGTTCGTCCTCGGTGAGCGTCGGCAGCTCCATGGTTTTTTTCGCCAAGGTGTACAAAAATTTTTTATCGGCGTCCGGCTGTGTTCTGTCGTAATTGATTCGGATAAGTTTCTCCTCCTTCTTCATAAAAAAAGCTGCTCGTATATTCAAGAAGTGCGTAGTAGTCTCCAAGAATATAGAAGCAGCCTGATGTTTCGAACAAATGTTCTATTATTATTTTAGCTCAAAAAGTCCGTTTTGTCAAGAGGAAAAGGGAAATTTGCTGAGTGCATCCTGACTTATAATAGGAACTAAAAGGAGCCTTTAGCTTCTTTAGTCCAAACTATTGACACAAAATTCAAATTGTGTTAGTATTTTATTGACAGATATTGTCAACAAATATATTGAAACCGAAAGGAGAACCTCTATGCCGAACATTCTTGAAAACCCGAAAGCCTTTTTTGCGAAAGTAACCGCCATGATTCTTTTCGTTCTCTGCCTGTTCCTGCCGGCGAAGAACGACGCCGTAACCCTCAAAATCACGAACGAGACAATCACTTCAAAAACAGACGTCATCAACGTACAGATCACCAACGAAACAAGAAGAAAAATTGATGTTTCGTCATCTTCTCCGAGCAACGGAATGCTCAAGCTTCAGGTGAAGATTGCCGGCGAATGGAGAAACGTTCTGATGAAAGACAGCTCCGGCGACACTTATGTCGAAGACGGAACGGTCTATTATCCGGGTGAAACCTTTGAAGAGTCTTTCTCTGTCAAAAACTGTGCGGTTCCGGTTCTTGTTCCCGGCGATTACCGCCTTGCGTTTGATTACGAAGTCGAGTCGGACTTCAACGGCACCGAAACAGTCCCGGCAACCGCCTATGTTGAATTCACGGTCGCCGAGTGATGAAAAACAAATAACCGCAAATCCGCCTATCGGTTGACAGGCGGATTTTTTTATTGATTCTATCGCTTCGGTATGGTATCATATCTTTACAGTACCATGAAGAAAAGCAAAGGAGAAACGAAAATGAAAAAAGGTAAAAAAATAGCAATCGGAATCGGCTGTGTCGCTCTTGCGTGCGCAATCGGAGCCGGCGCATGGCTGACGACGGTTCGTGTCCAGTCGAAAAAACACAATCTGATTACAATCGACACTTCGTCACTTCCTGAGCCGGTGTCGGGCCCCGTTAAAGAGGACGACGTTCAGCTGAGCGAAGTGAAAATGCACTATGCGGTTTACGGCGAAAAAGGGCATCCGCTGATTCTTGTCCACGGGAACGGCGGCAGTCACAAGTCGCTTGAAGAAGCGGCGCTGTATCTTGCGAACGATTACACCGTATATGCGATCGACAGCCGCTGTCACGGCCAAAGCAGTGACCCGGACGAAATCTCCTACGATCTGATGGCAAAAGACATCAAGGAGTTCATCGAAGCGATGAAGCTCGAAAAGCCCTATATCCTCGGCCACAGCGACGGCGGCATCAATGCGCTTACCGTGGCGTACACCTATCCCGATTTACTCGGCGGTTTCGTTTCCTGCGGTGCGAACACAAGCCCCGACACGATGAAGCCGTATTTTATCCTCGGTGTGAAGTTCAATGACCGGGGAAGACACGACAAGCTCAATGAAATGATGCTGACGTTACCTCAGATTGATGCGCAAAAGCTTTCGAAAATCCAATGCCCCGCCTATATCGTGGCCGGCGAACACGACATCATGTATCTTTCGGACACGGTGTTGATTCATGATTCGATAAAGGACAGCAAAATCGCAATCATCAAGGGCGCCGACCATTCGTCGTATATCTCACATGACGGAAAGAGAGCGTATGTGTTGGCGCATGAGTTTTTTCAATCGCTTGAAAGCGAGCAGTGAGTTTTTTTAATGAATAATGAATAGTGAATAATGAATAGCTGCGGGTGCAAAACAGATTTTAGATGTTAGAAATTAGATATTAGAAGTGGTCGCGGTCGCGTGGCGACACCAATCCCCGAGATAGATTGTGCTATGTTTTCACCTGATTGCCCGAGCAAGAAGAAAGGTGCAGCAGGCTTCGCTGTATGATATATGCCTGCGGCATATGGCGGGCGCAAAACAGATTTTAGATGTTAGAGATCAGATATCAGAAGTGGTTGCAGGTGTACTTTGTTCCGTCGGGAAGAGGTTCGCCCGCAGAAACGGCTTTTCTGTGACGGGAAGCTTGTAGATTATAAGCGGAGGGAAGTCGGGCGGCTTCGGGGAAAATACAGCCGGAGGCGGGACGGCGGCCGACAAAGCCTGACGGCTTTGTGTTTTCCGTGCCGACGGCACGCAAAACGTGCGGCTTCGCCGCACCCGGCCGCCTTAGCTTACTCCCAGAGGCGGCTGTCGCCGCCACCTCCCTCACGAGGGAGGCTGACTGAGTTTTCTTCAAGTCGGGTGCCTTTGGCTCCCTCTCTGAGGGAGCTGTCAGCTTTGCTGACTGAGGGAGTGCTCACCTCTGCCGCCCGGTTCCTCTCCTACGCCACCTTCCCGGCGGCGGTATGCGGCTTTCCGGCAATAGCGAAAATGTAACAACCTGATATCGTATTTTTCTCCCCTGAAGGGGAGATGTCGCAGGGCGACAGAGGGGTTTTACCGGCTTCCTGTCCGCTTTCTGATCCCGTTTCCTTTTTTCGAAAAGAAAAACACCGCCGGAATCGTCCGACGGTGTAAGTTTTATTCAATCGGAAGGTTAAAGCAGTGCATCTGCAAGGCAGATTGAAGCCGGAGCGGTTCCGCCGCTTTGAACTCCGTGCCTTTGGCGAAGAATTGCTGCTGTAAGCGGATAGCAAGCGTCAGCGCCGCATCGTACTGCGACTTATGAAGCAGGATGCTTTCCATCTTCTTTTCCTCAAAGTCGCTGATGTCAATCAGTGCGTTCGGCTTGTCGGTGTAATAAAAACCGATTCCCTGACACTTCCATGTGTCGTCCCGGAACGAGCCGTCCTCTTTAAAATCGGGATAGAAGTTGCACCAGCTGTCGATACAGGCATACTTGACGGCCGTGCCGACCTTGATATGGTCGGAATGACATTCCGAAACAAGGGTCGGGTCAACGGTTAAAACAAAATCGGGCTTGATTTCCCGGATAACCGGCAAAATCGCCTGTGAGATTTCGTCAACGGAGGCTCTCGTCTTGTCGGCGAAGCCCAAAAAGCCTGCGTTCTTCACGCCGAGATATTTCTGCGCCGCCATGGCTTCTTTCTGACGGGTTGTGACGACCTCGTTTTCCTTGCCCTTGTATCGGGGGTCGGCATAGCGGTCGTCCGTTACGGTCAGCTCGTACACTTCAACGCCGAGCGACACAAGCCACGCCATGGTTCCGCCGGCTCCGATCTGATTGTCGTCGGGGTGCGGCTGAACAAACAGCACTTTTTTCGCTTTGGCAAGCTGCGGCGGGGCACAAAGTGCATCGACTCCGACCTCGGCGACGGCATTGATGGCCGCCCGTTCGGCAGAAAGCCGGATTTGCTTATTGCGTTTTTTGATCGTTTCCTTGATACTCATTTTCTCCACTGTCCTTTACTTCGGTTTCTCCTTATGGGGTTATCTTTTATTTTATATCATATCGCCTTCGTAGTCAATTCATAATCCGAAAAAACAGTCTCAATTTTTTTGTCGCTGCATTCGGGCGAATACACCCAACGGTCGATAAAGTCCGAGGTGTTATAATAGGTCACCGGTTCGTTCGGATATTGTGCATCAAACGAGTCAACGATAATCAGCTTGATTTTCATCCGTTCGGGAATGAGGTTCTTGATATAAACGCTTGCGTGCTGACCGGGCACAACGCCCGGCACATATTCGGCAAGCCCGGCAAGGTTCGGCTTAAGCTCAACGAAAATGCCGTAGCGTTCGACCGAGCGGACAATGCCCGGTACGGTTTCGCCGGCTTTGAAGAGGCTTGCGTTCTCCTCCCATGTGCCTAAAAGTTCTTTATAGCTTAAGGTAATTCGCCCGTTTTCGTCGATGCTTTTGACGACCGCCTTGATTTTCTGACCGGCGGAAAACCGTGCCGACGGGTGGGGGATACGGGAAACGGAAATGCTGTCTATCGGCATCAGCGCGCAGATTCCGGCTCCGATGTCGGCAAACACCCCGAACGACTCCATGTGGGTGACAACGGCGTCAATGACACAGCCGGGAACGAGCGAGGAGATATATTCGCTCATGCATTCGTTCTGAACGGCTTTTCGGCTCAAAACCGCAACCGGTTTGCCCTCTTCGTCGGTGTCAAAGCCGGTGATCTTGAACATGACCGGCTTATTGACTCTTGAAATAATTGCAATGTCTCTTACCGAGCCGTCGTCGATTCCGATGGCACATTCTTCACGGGGCATGATGCCTTTCATGACGCCGAGGTCGACGTGAAGATTATGCTCCTTGTCGCAGACCACGGCTCTGGCTTCTAAGATACGCCCGTTATAATAGGCTTCCTTGAGCGCCGCCCGTGTCGAAAGACAGTTTTCGTTTTCTTTTGTTGCGATGAGATAGTTTTCCGGATAATACTTTTTCATTTTAAAGACCCTTTCCGCCCTTTCGGGCTTTGACATACTTAGGCAGGCTTCAGAGACTGCCTTTTCTTTAATTTATATGAAATAAATTTTTCATTTAGTAGCATGGCGACGGCAATGCCGGGGTACATGGTGCTTGACTGAAAACTGACAGCCCGAGCCGTGGGATTTTAATGAATAATGAATAGTGAATAATGAATAGTTGTGGTCGCGGGTCAACTCGGTTCCGAAGTAAAGTCGCTGTCCGCAGAGTTTGATTTTCTTGAAGGGAAGTTTGTAGATTGAAAATGACGGAAAGTCGGGTGCCTTCGAGAAAGTATTTCGATAAATTGTAGTTTGTCGTGTGGCGACGGCAATCCCGGGGTACACGGTACTTGATTGAAAGATGGGTGCCCGAGCCGTGAGCTGGCGGTGAGCACTCCCTCAGTCACTTCGTGACAGCTCCCTCACCAGGGAGCCGATTATCATCGACCTCAAAAAAGGCAATATAGCCTCCCTCGTGAGGGAGTTGGCGGCGTCAGCCGTCTCAGGGAGTAAGCTAAGGCGGCCGGGTGCGGCGAAGCCGCACGTTTTGCGTGCCGACGGCACGCAAAACACAAAGCCGTCCGGCTTTGTCGGCCGCCGCCCCGCCTCCGGCTGTATTTTCCCCGAAGCCGCCCGACTTCCCTCCGCTTATAATCTACAAGCTTCCCGTCACAGAAAAGCCGTTTCTGCGGGCGAACCTCTTCCCGACGGAACAAAGTACACCCGCGACCACAACTATTCATTATTCACTATTCATTATTCATTAAAATCCCACAGCTCGGGCACCCATCTTTCAATCAAGCACCGTGTACCCCGGCATTGGTGTCGTCACACGACCGACAAACTAAAATTTACCGCATAAAACCACTTTTCTGACCTCTGTTCTCTGTTGTCTGAATTCTGTATTGCTCATTGATATTCTTCCCAAAATCTGCTATAATATCTAACATCCAACATCTAAAATCTACTATCTGTTTTCGGAGGACTTATGGACGTAAGAGTCGGAGATATCCTTGTGATGAAAAAAGACCATCCCTGCGGCTGCCATGAATTTGACGTGCTTCGGGTCGGCATGGATTTTAAAATCCGGTGCCGCAAGTGTGACCGTGAAGTGATGGTGCCGAGAAGAAAGGCGGAAAAGAACATCAAGAAGATCGTCCGCAAAGAGGGGGAGACCAATGCTAGAAAAGCTCAGTGAGGTCGAAAAGCACTTTGACGAAATCAGCGAAAAGCTTTTTGACCCGAATATCATATCCGATATGGAACAATATAAATCGCTCATGAAAGAGCAGAAAGCGCTCACCCCGATTGTTGAAAAATACCGGGAATATAAAAAAGCGGCAAGTGACCTTGAAGGAGCGAAGCAGATGCTTGACGACGGCGGACTCGATAAAGAGATGCGGGAAATGGTGCTTGCCGAAATCGAAGAAGGCAAAGAGAAAGTCGAAGCTTTGACCGAAGAACTGAAAATCCTGCTGTTGCCGAAGGACCCGAACGACGATAAAAACGTCATCGTCGAAATCCGGGGCGGTGCCGGCGGTGAGGAGTCGGCTTTGTTTGCGGCGGTGCTTTTCCGCATGTACTCGATGTACGCCGAGAAAAAGGGCTTCAAGACCGAGGTGCTGTATGCAAACGATACCGAGCTTGGCGGCTTTAAGGAAATCAGCTTTATGATAAGCGGCGAGGGGGCTTATTCCCGTCTGAAGTTCGAAAGCGGCGTTCACCGTGTTCAGCGTGTGCCCGAAACCGAATCGCAGGGCAGAATCCACACCTCCACCGCAACGGTCGCCGTGCTTCCCGAAGCCGAGGACGTGGACATCGAAATCAACCCCGCCGACTTGCAGATTGATACCTTCCGTTCAAGCGGTGCCGGCGGTCAGCATATCAACAAGACCGAATCCGCAATCCGTATCACGCACATTCCGACGGGAACGGTTGTTGAATGTCAGGACGAAAGAAGCCAGCATAAAAACCGTGACAAGGCGATGCGGGTACTCAAGTCGAGAATCCTCGAAGCCGAACGGCAAAAGCAGGCAAGCTCCATCGCCGACGAAAGAAAGTCGCAGGTCGGAACGGGCGACCGGAGCGAGCGGATCCGCACCTATAACTATCCGCAGGGTCGTGTTTCCGACCACCGGATAGGTCTTACCATCTATAAGCTGGAGCAGTTTTTAAACGGCGACATGGATGAAGTGATTGACGCGCTTATCACCTTTGACACTGCAAAGAAACTGCAAAAAGAGGAATCATAATGAAAACCGAACTGTTGAAAATTAACGACGCCGGCGACTCCCGACTCGAAGAGGTCGGACAGACGCTTCGACTCGGCGGACTTGCGGCGATTCCGACCGAAACCGTATACGGCCTTGCCGCCAATGCGCTTGACGAAAGAGCGGTCGGAAAGATTTACGAAGCGAAAGGTCGGCCGAGTGACAATCCGCTGATTGTGCATATCGCCCGATTTGACGAGTGGAAGCCGCTTGTAAAAGCGATTCCCGAAAGCGCCGAACGGCTTGCAAAAGCATACTGGCCGGGGCCGCTGACGATCATTTTGCCAAAGTCAGAGCTTGTCCCGGCGAAAACGAGCGGCGGCCTTGACACGGTTGCCGTAAGAATGCCGGGCCACCCGATTGCAAGAGCACTTATCGAAAAGGCGGGTGTTCCGCTTGCCGCACCGTCGGCGAACACCTCGGGAAAACCAAGCCCGACCACAGCCGCTCATGTTCTTCATGACCTTGACGGTAAAATCGAATATATTGTAGACGGCGGCGAGTGCAAAGTCGGTGTGGAATCGACGGTTATCACGCTTGCCGGTGAGAAGCCGAGGCTGCTGCGACCCGGCGGAATCACGCCGGAAATGCTCGAAAGCGTGCTCGGCGAAATTGAAATTGACCCTGCCGTGTTCAACAAGCTTCAGGAGGGCACGGTTGCCGCTTCACCGGGCATGAAATACAAGCATTATTCGCCGTCTGCCGAGGTTATAATAATAAAGGGCGACTTTGAAAAATATAAAAGATATGTGGAAGAACGGGCGGACGAAAGCACCGCCGCACTCTGCTTTGACGGTGACGCCGGAAAGCTTAACGGAGTTCATGTCCTGACCTACGGCGACGAAAACGACTCCGCTTCTCAGGCAAACCGGATTTTTGAGGCGCTCAGAGAAGCTGACGAAAAAGGCTACAAAACCGTGTATGCCCGGTATCCGCTTGCAGACGGAATGGGACTTGCCGTGTTTAACCGGCTTGTCCGGGCGGCGGCGTTTCATGTTGTAGAGCTGTAAAATGAGCGGTAAATTTTAGTTTGTCGCTGGGCGACTCCAATGCCGGGGCAGAGAGAGCTGTACTTCTACCCGACAGCCCGAGCCGTGGGATTTTAATGAATAATGAATAGTGAATAATGAATAGTTGTGGTTGCGGGTGTACTTTGTTCCGTCGGGAAGAGGTTCGCCCGCAGGAACGGCTTTTCTGTGACGGGAAGCTTGTAGATTATAAGCGGAGGGAAGTCGGGCGGCTTCGGGGAAAATACAGCCGGAGGCGGGGCGGCGGCCGACAAAGCCGGACGGCTTTGTGTTTTGCGTGCCGTCGGCACGCAAAACGTGCGGCTTCGCCGCACCCGGCCGCCTTAGCTTACTCCCTGAGACGGCTGACGCCGCCACCTCCCTCACGAGGGAGGCTGTATTGACTTTCTTTTAGGTCGATGCTATTTGGCTCCCTGGTGAGGGAGCTGTCACGAAGTGACTGAGGGAGTGCTCACCGCTCAGCTTACGGCTCGGGCACTCAGCTTTCGATCAAGTACCGTGCACCCCGGCCACTGGTGTCGCCTTGCGACCGGCTCGGGCACTCAGCTTTCAATCAAGCACCATGCACCCCGGGATTGCCGTCGCCATGCGACTAAAATTTATATCTATAACAGAAAGGAATGAGCGAATGATGACCGTCTGGGGACTTACGGGAAAAAGCGGGTCGGGGAAAACCACCGTCGCAAAATTTCTCCGTGACAAAGGCTTTTGTGTTGTTGACGGCGATATTTTAGCCCGGAAAGCCGTCGGAAAAGGCTCGCCTGTTTTAAAACAGCTTGCGGACTGTTTCGGGGAAGATATCCTCTTGCCGGACGGTACGCTCGACCGGAGAAAAACCGCCGAGCGGGCTTTCTCCTCTCCCGAAAACACAAGGAAGCTGAACGAAATCACCCACGGTGAAATCGACCGCCTGTTTTCGCTTGAAATTATGAAAGCCGAAAAAGCGGGGTATGAAAACTGCCTTTTTGATGCGGCGGCACTTCTTGAAAGTCCGTCTAAGGAACGGTGTGATAAAATTATCGTCGTAACGGCTCCGCTTGCAATCCGGCTGAAACGGATTTTGTCCCGTGACGGGATCACCGAAGAAGAAGCCATGCGGCGAATTAACGCCCAGAAAGACGACGAATATTATTTGCGCCAAGCCGATATACTGATACGAAACTATCCGCCGTTTTCGCTCGAAGAAGAGCTTTTGAAAATCGAAAAGGAGACGTCTTCGGACTGATTGCTATGAAGAAAAAGAAAAAAGCCGTTGTTGTTTGTACACTTCTTGTCATCGTTGTTGCTGCGGTCATCGCCGTGATTTTTCACTTCGGACGAACCTCAATAACAAAAACATTATATCCGACCGAATATTCCGAATTTGTCGAAATGTATTGCGAAGAATATAATCTTGAAAAATCTTTTATTTATGCGGTGATTAAGTGTGAAAGCGATTTCGACAAAAACGCCGTTTCTTCGGTCAACGCCAAGGGCTTGATGCAGCTGATGCCGGACACGTTCGACTGGCTGAAAATGCGGCTGAAGGAACCCGACCTTTCCGACGAGATGATGTTTGACCCCGAAACGTCAATCCGCTTCGGCTGCTATCTTTACCGCTATTTATTAGACGATTTCGGTGATGAGGCGGTAGCCGTCGCCGCTTACCATGCGGGACTCGGAAATGCCGCCAAGTGGCTGAAAAACAAGGAATATTCCGACGACGGAAAAACGCTGAAAAAAATCCCGTTTCCGTCCACGGCGCAGTATGTCGAAAACGTCATGAAAACCAAACAAATTTATAAAGATTTGTATGATTTTTAAATATTAAGCACATCCAAGGAGGACTTATTATGAGTAAAGAAAAAACAGAAGCGGAGCTTTTGAAAGAAAAGCTTTGCTTGAAGAAAGACCATTTTGATGAACGCTTCGGCGAAGAGACCGCAAAAGCGGACGAATTCTGCGCCGGGTATATGGAGTTTCTCGGGACGGCGAAAACCGAACGGGAATGTAACGCCTACATCATCGAAAAGGCAAAGAAAAACGGCTTTACCGCTTTCGACCGGACAAAATCCTACAAACCCAGCGATAAGGTTTATTACGATAACCGGGGTAAGGCGGTCATTCTTGCCGTGATGGGGAAAAAGGGCGTCACCGAGGGCGCAAAAATCGTCGCTTCTCACATCGACTCGCCCCGTCTCGACTTAAAGCCGACGCCGCTTTATGAGGACAACGAGCTTGCCTATTTCAAGACGCACTATTACGGCGGTCTTCGCAAGTATCAATGGGGTGCGATTCCTCTTTCGCTTCACGGCGTACTCGTCAGAAGCGACGGAACTTCGATCACCGTCAGCCTCGGCGAAAAACCGGGCGAGCCGAAGTTTGTTGTGACGGATCTGCTTCCGCATCTTGCCAAAGAGCAAAGCAAGCGTACCCTTTCCGAGGGACTCAAGGGTGAGGAGCTGAATATCCTCATCGGCAGCCGTCCGTTCAAGTCCGACAGCGGCAGCGAGCTTGTCAAACTGAACATCTTGAAGCTTCTCAACGAAAAATACGGCATTATCGAAGAGGACTTTATTTCCGCCGAATTAGAGCTTGTTCCGGCGTTCACCGTTGACAGTGTCGGCTTTGACGAAAGCCTGATAGGCGGCTACGGCCACGACGACAGAGTCTGCGCCTACCCGGCTTTTGAAGCGTTGTTCAGCCTGACGGACGCACCCGAGCACACCGCAGTAGCGGTTCTTGCCGACAAAGAGGAAATCGGCTCGGACGGTAACACGGGGCTTAACTCCTCGTATCTTAAGTATTTCATCGCCGACCTTGCGGCGCTTGATAACATGGAAGGCAGACACGCTCTTTCAAAAAGCGAATGTCTTTCCGCCGATGTTAACGCAGGCTTTGACCCGACCTTTGCTTCGGTACACGACAAAAACAATGCCGCTTTCCTCAATCACGGCGTCGTCGTCACCAAGTATACCGGCGCAAGAGGCAAGTCCGGCACCTCGGACGCAAGCGCAGAATTTGTCGGAAAGGTCAGAAAGATTCTCAATGACGCTTCTGTCTGCTGGCAGACCGGCGAAATGGGCAAGGTTGACGAGGGCGGCGGCGGAACCGTTGCGATGTATATTGCGAACCTTGACGTGAATGTCGTTGACCTCGGCGTTCCCGTGCTGTCGATGCATTCGCCGTATGAAATCGTCGCAAAGGCCGACGTGTACAGCACTTACAGAGCGTGCGAAGCGTTTTATAAGTCGATATAAAAAATCTGCGCCGTCAGACGGTTGACAAACGCAGAAAAACAGCATATAATAGTGACGTAAGAGTACTGCGATAAGCGGTCTCAAATTGCGTATTTATTTAAGAAAACACCGCAACTTGGGAGAGAGGCGGTGTTTCTTAATTTATGGAAAAATTAAGACCTTTTGTTATCCGAAAAAATCTCGTAACAAAGGGAGATAACTGCTGTAAGCATTGTGATGAACAAAATAAGTTCAGATAATGTTACCATCGTTATCACCTCCCTTTCGGGAGACCGCCTACCGTTTATGTAGTACTCTTACGGGCATTTTGCCGGGAAAATTATATCACAAAAAGCAATTTTGTGTCAACGGAATAAACTTGACAAACGCAGAAAAACAGCATATAATATAAACACAGGGAAACACTGCGATAAGCGGTTACACGCCCTCAAGTTTCAAGTTAAAAGAATAACCGCAACATTGGAGAGTGTGGGCGGTTATTTCTTTTTATGTTCAAGAACTAACACTGTCAATTCTATAATGCTTATTATGACAATCGAAAACGTTAACAGATTTTCGTATGTGACATATTGCATCTGAACCACCCCCTTGCGAGGGCGAGAGTTGTAACCGCCTACCGATTATGTAGTATTTCCCTATGGGCTAAAAGCTGGGAAGATTATATCACAAAAAGCAATTTTGTGTCAACGGAATAAACTTGACAAACGCAGAAAAATCACGTAACAAAGGGTGATAACTGTCTGAATCAAAAAACGAAGCAGCCGCTTTCCGGTGTGCTTCGTTTTTGCGTTTATTGATTGTTCAGCCATTCGAGAATCGGCGTGAGGTTGTCTTCGCTGACAAAGTCCATACCGGCTTCAAATGTCTCAAGAATCTTTTTACTGTCGGGGTCTCCGCTCTCTTTGAGCTTCGCTTTCATCATTCTGAGCATCATGCCCATCATCATTTTGTACATGCCTTTGAGCTTCGACAGGTCGAAAGCACCGTGTAAAAAGAAAAACGGTTCGGTAATTTTGTTCTTTTCTTTGATGTCGGCTTCGGCTTTTTCGCCCGGAAGCGTGCCGACGGCGCAAACGGCTTTCAGGGAGCCGAACGCTTCTCTTGCCTGTTCAAGACCCTGAACGGCGCCGGCCATCACCCAGCCGAGGTAAATGATTTCACTGTCCTTTTCGACCGAAGCGGCCTTGCTTAAATCAAAAACGGGAAAGCCTGTTTTTTCGCCGAGCATTTCGGCGTAGCGTTTTGTTGAGCCTGTGTTGGTTGTGTATACGATAGCGGTCATGGTTGATACTCCTTTTCGGGCGAAAATTCACCGTTTTTATTGATATTTCCTGCCGACATGAGGTCGGCTTTTTCATGCTTTCGAAAGAGAAAGGCGGCGATAAAAAGAATCAACGAAATGAGCAGATAAGCATTGCCGAAATTCTTCGGGAGCGTATCGGCTGAAAGCGAGTACTTCAGACCGAAATAAATGATATACTGCGTACCGTTCGTTATCAGCGCAGCGGCGGCAAGCTTCAGAAGCTCTTTGTAACTGCCTTTGTAAAACAGAGCTTCGTGCTGTTCCGTTTTTTCAGCGGTTTTCCGAAGCTGAAAAAAGAAAAAGATGCTGAAAAATACGCCCGCAAAGGTCGGAATATACGAGGCGAACACCCGGGCAACAGGGATATCCTGTGTGCCTTCCATGGCGGAAGTGGCAAATGCTCCGGGCAAGTCGGCGGCGGAAACCGTCGTTTTGTCGAAAATCAGCGTTAAAACCCCGTATGTCAAAAGACCGCCCGAAAATGCCATAATCGAGCCGATCATCAGCAGTGTTGCAAGACTCTTTACCACTTTTGCGACGGAACGGACGGTAGGGTTCTCTTTTTCCATTTTCATCACCGACTGAAATTATAGCACGGTTTGCCGTTTTCGTCAACTGAAGAAAAGGGGGCACTCTGTTTTAAGAGCACCCCTTTGTTATCAATCTGAAATTTTGCTTAAGAATGCCTTGAGCCGTTCGGTTTTCGGGTTGCCGATGACCTCTTCGGCCTTGCCCTCTTCGGCGATAATGCCGTCGTCCATAAAGACGATGTAATCCGACACTTCCCTTGCGAAGGTCATTTCGTGCGTGACGATGACCATCGTCATATGCTCTTCGGCAAGCTCCCGGATGACTTTCAGAATCTCACCGGTCAGCTCCGGGTCGAGCGCCGACGTCGGTTCGTCAAAGAAGAGAATCTTCGGCTCGAGTGCCATCGCTCTTGCAATCGAAACACGCTGTTTCTGACCGCCGGAAAGCTCGCACGGGTAGTTTTTCACCTTGTCGGAAAGCCCCATTTTTTTTAGCAGTGCCAAGGCTTTTTGCTCGATTTCGGCGTAAATCTGCTTTTTGTTCTTCTTAAAGTCGGGACGCTCTTTCGCCCGGATTTTCAGCGCAAGCGTCACGTTGTCCAGCACGTTGTACTGCGGAAACAGATTGAAATCCTGAAAGACAAGACCGATTTTCAGTTGCTTTTCCAGCTGTTGCTTTTTCGAAAGCTTCACATCGCTTTCGCTGTCGAAAATCGTGTCGCCGTCAACGACGATTTTACCGCCGTCCGCCGTTTCAAGAAAGTTGATACAGCGAAGAAGCGTCGTTTTTCCGCTTCCCGACGAGCCGATGACCGAAAGGACGTTCCCTTTTTCAAGCTGAAAGGAGATTCCCTTTAAAACCTTGGTTTTGCCGAAGCTTTTTGTTAAGTTTGTCACTTCAAGTATCGCCATGTGAAACCCTCCTTACGCCTTGAAATAGTCAAGCCGCTTTTCGATTCTTCCGAAAATGACGGTCATCAGTCCGCAGAAAACAAGGAAGAACAGCGCCGTGTAAAACAGCGGCCAGATAATACCTCTTGCCGAGAACTTGCCCGCAACCATGATGATGTCGGCAACAGCGATTACTCTTGCAAGCGACGTATCCTTAATCAGCGTCATAAACTCGTTGCTCATCGGCGGAACGATGCGCTTGATGACCTGAAGTAAAATGACCTTGAAAAAGACCTGCGTTTTCGTCATGCCTAAAACCTGGCCGGCTTCGTACTGGCCTTTCGGAATCGATTCGATGCCGCCGCGGTAGATTTCGGAAAAATAACAGGCGTAGTTGATAACGAACGCAATCGCCGCCGCTGTCATTCTCGGGTTGCTGCCGGGAAACCTTATGTCAAACAGCAGTCCGGGCACATAGAACACAACGAAAAGCTGAAGCATCAACGGCGTTCCCCGGATAATCCAGACAAAACCCCGTGTAAGGAGCTTGACGGGCGAAAACTTCGACATCGAGCCGAACGCAATAATCAGACCCAACGGAAGCGCAAAAAGAAGGGTGATACCGAACAGCTTGACATTTTCAAAAAAGCCAATGAACAATTCGGAATTGACTGTACTGAAACTCATTTTTCTGACCCCGGCTGACCGTAAAGCAGTCAGTCCGTCCTTTCCTGTTTTTTTATCAAACAGTTTAAACAACCAAAATGCCGTCTTTTAAGGACGGCATCGGTCATTTTGAAATCAATTACTTATTTTGCGATGATCTGCTCAGCAAGCTTATACTTTTCAGCGATTTTCTGAAGTTCGCCGCTTTCGACAAGCTTGGTGATGGCTTCGTTGACCTTTGCGGTAACGTCGCTGCCCTTACGGAAAGCGATACCGTACTGCTCGGGTTCAAATGCAAGAGAATCAACTACAACGAGATCTTCGTAACTGGTGCCTTCGCCGATCATGCCGATGGAAAGAACGTAGTCAACAACACAGCCGTCTGCCTTGTTGCCGAAAACTTCCATCAGAGCTGTTTGTTGATCTTCAACAGCGGTGTAATTTGCGCCGGCGAAAAATTCATTTGTTTGTGCCGTTCTCTCACCGGCTGAGCCTTTTTCGGCTACGATATTGGCATTCTTCATATCTTCAGCCTTCAGATATTTGTCAGCGTTTTCTTTCTTAACGATGAGAACCTGCTTGTTGGCCATGTACGGAGTAGAGATTGAAAGATTCTTTTCAAGATCATCATTGATTGTCATACCGTTCCAGATACAGTCGATGCTCTTGGACTTCAGTTCGGTTTCCTTGGAATCCCAAACGATCAGCTGGAATTTCGGAGTGACGCCGAGTTCCTTGCAGACAGCCTTGGCAAACTCGGTTTCAAAGCCGGTCAGTTCACCGTTGTCGTCTTCGTAGTTCATCGGAGCGAATAAGGTGTAGCCGATTACCATTTCGCCTTTGTTCTGAATGTAAGCAAGGTCGGATTCGCCAGCTTCAGCGGTTGCGTCTTCGGCTGCGGTTGTCTCGCCGGCAGCGGTTGTGTCTCCTGCTGCGGTGGTTGTGTCGCCGCCGTTTCCGCCGCAGGCGGCAAAGGACAGCATCATAACGATGGCAAGAACAAGAGCAAGTACTTTTTTGTTCATAGTGAAAACTCCTTTTCTTTTTTTACGTTTTCCAACGCTTTAGCGTAGTAACATACTACCACACTGATACATTGATGTCAACAGGTTTTTCAAAAATAAGTGAAATATTCAGAAAAGCAAGAGAAAAAACGAATGCGGTCCGCCGATAGGGAAGACCGCATTGGTGGTATTGTTTTTTTACTTCACGCTGATAGCGTCAATCACGTCGCCGGAGGCCGCCTTTTCATATTCGACGGTAACGGTGTCGCCGACGTTGAGAATCACAACATTCAGTGCGTCGGAAGCCTTGATTTTGAAGTAAACCTTGCTGTTTTCAAGCTTGATGAAGTAGACGCTTTCGCCGCCCATGACCGCCGTTCTGATGTCGGCAATCTTGCCCTTGAGCTTTTCGGCTTCGGGCTTTGCCGGTGTTTCCGGTCCGTCTTCGCCGGTGTTCTGGGTTTCGTTTTCGATCCGGTCGATGTCGACCTTGATGTTGATGTTGTTTTCCTTAAGCTTTTGTGCGTACGCTTCGGTACACTTTGCAATCGTGTCGCCGGTTACAATAACCTGATAATGCTGGACGTTAACCATGGCGTACCGCTTGACAAGGTTACCGGAGTCCTTGAGCGCCATAAAGTAGGTCGGCTGACCGCTGATGTTGATCAGAATCGGGAACGAGGCGGTGAACTTGTAGTCCTGAACCTCGCCTTGTGCGGATTCCATCGCCGAGGTTTCCTTCGCGCCGGAAACCGAGTAGAAGTTTGCGGCCTTGGTTCTCATGTTGATCAGAACGAAGCCGATGATGGCCTGGTCGCCGCCGGCGGAGGTGACACCCGTATACATATAGACGTCGTCGTCTTTGGCAAGGAAGTTCGAGCCTTCGGTTGCGACCTTAACGCCCTCCTGACCGAGAACGGAGTTGATGAAGCCGCTGCCGTATTTGCCGTAATAGTTGTACTGTTCAACGAGAAGAGAGGACGAGTAGATGCTGTCGATCCACTGAAGCTCTTTTTCCGTCTTGACCTGCTCAATCGAATATTCGTTGCATTCGCCCGTGATGGCACTGACGATGACGACGCCCTTGACGTCGGTACCGCCGAAAAGACCGATTGTCTTATCCAGTACGGGGCAAAGCCAGAACGGCTGACCCTGTTCGTCGATTTCAAAATGCGGCTCGTCAAACAGATAAGTCGGGTAGTTGAAGCGGACGTGACGCATCAGGTATTTTCCGAAATGCTCGTTCGGTGAATAGCGGATATACTGCCCCTCGGGAAGAAGCACAAGGTCGGTTTTCTGGCTGACCATGTTGACAACGATATAGCCCGGGAAGCCCGTTGAGGTGTTTTTGATCCATTTGAAGATATCGCCGTAGGAAAGGGTGGTGACCCGTACCGGCTCGTTTTTGTAGTTGATCTGGGTAAATTCGCTTGAAACCTCGAACTGTGAAACCTTGTTGATGGAAGCAAGATCACCAAGCGCACGGTTGGCAAGTACGGCGGACGAAGCGTCGTCGAGGACGGGAATCGACGTGAAATCGGCTTCGCTGATATCGGAAGAGAAGGTTTTCTGATCGTCAACGGCAATGATCTTGTGATAGGAAGCGGCTCTGAAGAACACGCTTGACACAAGAAAGCCGATAAGCACAACGACCGCAAGCACCGCCGCAATAACGATTGCGGGAATGGACTGCTTTTTTACATAGCCCGTATATTCCGGCTTCGGGGACATCAGGAAGGTAAGTCCGATATAGATTCCGAGCACGACCGCAAAATAGATATACATATCGAGACTTTTGAAATTCATAGGAGGAAGCATGAAGTAATAGGCGACAAGGGCGCCGACCACCGTTCCGACAAGGCGGATAATGAGTTTTACAATTGAT
The DNA here is from genome assembly GCA_945863885.1 of uncultured Clostridia bacterium. GTDB lineage: Bacteria > Bacillota > Clostridia > Oscillospirales > Acutalibacteraceae > UBA6857. Next base: position 7,199 of record CAMAZY010000011.1, on the reverse strand, counting down.
TTTTCGGGAACAAGATAAGCGTCCTTGCCTTTTCCCGAGCCCTTACCGGAACCACCGGTGAAATCAACTTTAATGGGTTCCATTTTGACAACTCCTTATAGATGGCAACCTCTAAAAACATCCCGGCATTCATCATAATGCCCAACTAATGCCGTCTTTGTCGTTAAAAAACCTTGAAATACACAGAGTATTCCTGCGGTTTTTTGCCTAAAATCCGGCATCATTTGTGCACTATGCCAAACGCCTTGAGTTTTTAGAGCTTGCCAGATAGTTATTTTATTATACAGTAACAAAAGCAAAAAAGCAACATAAGATTTCATTAAGGTTTTTGACGATTTGTTAAATATTTATCCGCTGAGCAAAGTTTATTGGTTCTGTTCGTCAAGACTTAAGAAGAACGAGGGGATAAAGTCCTCGACAAAAGCGTCCGCTTCGGGAAGACCGAGCGCAGCAATCGCCTTTTTGGTTGAGCGGATCGCCGCATCAAATTCACGGTTGCCGGCGTTCTGCTCCTCGATGCATTTGATGAGGGCTGAGATTTTGTCCGCCGCCTTGACGATTTTCCAAAGGGTTTCGTCCTCCTCTTTCGGGAAAAAGCAGTCCGCATAATACGGTCTCATGTCGTCGGGAAGCATCGAAAGGAGCCTTTCGCAGGCGAGAGACTCGACCTGCTGAAACTCCTGCCGCATAGCCTGGCTGTGATACTTGACGGGGGTGGGCATATCGCCGGTAATGATTTCGGGCATATCATGATACAGCCCGAAAAGAGCCGCCCGTTCGGCGTTGACGTTTCCGCCGAAGCGGACATTTCTGATGACGGCGATTGCGTGGGCAATAGCGGCGACATCGTTGCTGTGCTCGCTGATGTTTTCGCTTTGGGTGTTTCTCATCAGCGCCCAGCGGTTGATATATTTCATTCTGGAATGCATGGCAAAAAAATGATTCTTTTTCATGATTTTCAGTTTCCCTTTATCTTTCATTTCGGATTTGCGTTATGATTGTACCATAGTTTGCTTTTTTCATCAATACTTGACGGTACAGAAAAAAGGTCTTGCAAAAGGTCTTGTTTTTTTTCGATGCTGTGATAGAATAAAATGTAAACAAAATGACGGAAGTGAAAGCATGAAAACAGTGGCGCCCGATTATTACCCGGCTTTCCGGTGCAAGGCCGACAAGTGCGAACACACCTGCTGTGCCGGGTGGGAGATTGATATTGACGACGACACCTATACCTATTATAAAAGCATTGGCGGAAGTATGGGGGAGAAGCTTCTCGGTTCGATTTCAGACGATGATACGCCGCATTTTATTCTTGAGGGCGAGGACGAACGGTGTCCGATGCTCGACAAGAACGGGCTTTGCGCACTCATAACCGGATTCGGTGAGGGAGCGCTTTGTCAGATTTGCGCCGACCACCCGAGATTCCGCAATTACTATTCCGACCGGACAGAAATCGGCTTAGGATTATGCTGTGAAGCGGCGGGCGGGCTGATTCTCGGCAACAAAGACAAAGTAAAGCTGCTTACGCTTGCGGACGACGGAGAAACCGAACCGCTGACCGAAGAGGAGAGGGCGCTTTTCGACTTGCGCAGCCGCATGACCGGTCTTTTACAGGACAGACGGTTTCCGGTACACGAAAGAATGGAAAACGTTCTTGCCTTGTGTCACCTCAAAGACACCCGGAGTATAAAAGAGCTTGCCGGAATCTTCCTGAGTCTTGAACGGCTCGACGAAACGTGGACGCAAAGGCTTTTGAAGCTTGCCGGAACCGACGGCAAGACGATTGACCGGACGGACGAATGCGGTCAGACAATACTTGAGCAGTTTGCAGTCTATCTTGTTTTCCGTTACACGCCTTATCTTGAAAGTCAAAAAGCGATTTTGTCAATCAGCGGTATGGTCAGGATTTTTGAAGCGCTGTGCGCCGAAGAAAAAAGGAGAAGCGGAGAAACAGGTCTACTTTTGGCGGTAGAAACGGCAAGGTTATTATCAAGCGAAGTCGAATACTCCGATGAAAATATGGAACGGCTGTTCAGATAAGACGATCCGGGTCGGATAAAAGTGTCCAAAGAGAATGAAAGTGTGTTGCTTTTGCCGTACAGACATGAAAAACCGACCGCTTCAACGAAAAAAGTTTATACGTTTTTAATTGAAGCAGTTGAAAACAGGAAACGGAAGGAATAAAATGGTCACATCGGAAAAGTGTGGGGGAGTGCAAGGGGGAAAACCGGTATGGCCCTGAAGCGGTTCAGGGTCATGTTTTTTTGTTTGTTTTCAGTTTTTCACAACCCGTTGCAGCCGGATAAGAGCAGAAGGATTTTTGCTTTGTCCGGCTGTAATGCATTTTACGCAAGGTTTTGCCTTTTTCGGGAAAAAGACCGGAAATCCGAAAGAACTTTCAGAAAAGACTTGATTTTTTCTTTCGTCTTATGTATAATAGCAAGGCACGATTGATACGGAGAGTTGTCCGAGCTGGTCGAAGGAGCACGATTGGAAATCGTGTAAGTCGCAACAACGGCTTCGTGGGTTCGAATCCCATGCTCTCCGCCATGAATGAATAAGGGTTTTCAAGCGATTGAAAGCCCTTGTTTTTTTGCGTTTTAATTATCGTTTTTTTACCCTCTTGCCGACGTTTCGCCGACGAAATTCAGAGGATATTTTAAGCGCATAAAATAAGCCCTTTTTGCCTACACAGCGTTTTTTGCCGTTTTTAGCCCGAAAATAACGAACAATCCATTAGCAACATAAAATGAAAGGATTGATGGTATGGCAGAGCTGAAAAGGGCATACATGAGCGTTGACGACATTGAAAGAGAGTTTCTTCCGATGTCGAAGAAGAAAATCAGGGAATTTGTTGTCAACAACCTCAGATACACCAAAATAGGCGGAAGAATCTATGTTCCGAGGAAAGAGCTTGAAACATGGTTCAATGAAAACAGCCGATGAAAAAGTGAGATATGAGCCAAAACGGTTCATATCTCGTTCTTTTCTATATTACACACCCCTTTTTGAAAACAGACGGGTTTTCCGAAAAAAAGGCACGAAAGTATCGAATGAACCGGGATTTTCGTGCCGGTCAAGTAACGGGTTTTGGGCGGAAAACGGACGGGTTTTTAACGGGAAAAGGCGTTAACTGCCTTTGTGCGTACGATAAAAAATTCCCTCTTGCTTTCAAACTCGGTGCAAGAGGGATTAAATCGTTTATTCTTTTCATTCATATATGGTAGCTTCACAGGGAAGCATAAATTTCTAATTTAATTATTTTTCTTATTATACTTATACATATATCTGACTTACATAGAAGCCATAATTTAAACTTTTTCTTAATACACACAATTTATATCACTGCACTTTGACAGCTTCTTTCTTCAGATTATATCTTCCATGAGCTTCTCAACTCCACTGAGTTGTTGCTTTGATGTTCCGCTGATATAGCAGTTCATCGTTGTAGAAGCCCGGCTATGACCGAGACGATCCCGGACAGCTGTTACATTCATACCATATTCGTTGACAAGTAATGACGCATGAGTATGTCTCAGATCATGAAAACGGATTTTTCTCAAACCGTTTTCTTTTAAGAACCGAGAAAACCTAATGGAAACCTCGCTTGGAATACAAAGCGTCCACTTGTTGTTGTGGATAATTGTTTTATCCTCAATGCGGCTTCCTTTCTTGAAAGCCTTCAAGCGTTTTCCTTCGGTTAGTTTCAACCTTTTCAGGTCATCAATCAGTTTCGATGTGACCGGAATGGTTCTGTTGCTTTTCAGTGACTTGGGAGAGGTTATTATACAGCCCTTGCCTTTTGTATAGACAACAGTACCGTGTATGGTTATCATGTTGTTCTTGAAGTCTACATCAGACCACTTCAAAGCAAGAAGCTCACCGATTCTGACTCCGGTTTCCGCCGCTATTCGAACAATGTATTCGAACTCCGTATTCTTGGAAGCCTGTAACAGCTGTCTTAATTCTTCGATGCTGTACGGTTTACATTGGTACGGAATCAACGGTGGAAGGTCAATGTCGATATATGGCGATTTCCAAAGTATCTGTCGGTTGACAGCAAACTTCAGAATTTGCTGAAGATTTGTTGCGACATATCTTATCGTCGTTGCCGACAATTCTTCTTTCTGCATTTCTGATATCATATCATTGATGTGATAGGAAGTCAGCTTCTGAATCTTTATGTCTCCGATCGAGGGGATAATATGGTTGTTTACATTAACCTTATATCCTCTCAAAGTGTTGCTTTTGCGGTTTTTACCTTCTATATAGGTTAACCACATCTCGGCAACATCTTTGACAGTTACTTTGCTTGTTTGAACAAAGGAACCGTGATTCAGGTGAATGTCCGATTCTTTCAAGAACAACTCGGCATCCTTTTTGTTTGAAAAGGTACGGTATTCATGCATACGTTTGCCGTTTGCATCTTTGCCGACCTCGAGGACGACCTGATAGGTTACTTTGTTTGTTTTTTGGCTAAGTCTTTTTCTAATTGAGCTCATATGTTTGTTGGCGTACTTCAGAATGGACGGAAGTACGCCTCCTCCTTTCTGAAATATTTGTCATATTGCTCTTTTTATTGCCGGTTGACTGTCGGGTTTAGAAACCTTGTTGACAACATAGCATTTGCACTTTATTCCACCGACGGATTTCTTTTTGTAGTATCTATCCGGCGGACAGTCAAGATAACCGTTGCTTTTGAGTTCGCTCAAAAATAAGCCTTTGTCGATATTGAGCTTCTTGCACATATCATCAAAAGCCGAATCGACGAAAACCACTTGCTCCGGTGTCACATAACCGTCATTGTTGAAACCGTATAGGCTTGCTCGTGGGAAACGGGAACCATTTCTTGAAACATAGGACATGAGCTTATCATGATTTGACACGACAGAAGGTAAGCTCTTTACGGCTTGCATATGATTGTCAATCAGCATTTCTCTGACTTTTGTGAAAGAGATGTTCAAACCGAGACGATGTGCTATTTCTGCGGAAAGAGCAACCACCGCAATATGTTCCGCTACTCGCGCACTGATTGCAGACAGTTTTTTCACCCGTCTTGAAATTGCCTTACGAAAGCTGCGAAATTCGTCTTCTGTCTGCGCCTTGTGATTGAGAAGATAAGTTACAAAAGCGCAACCGATTGCACCGTATATGTTTTTACAAAGGTGCTTTATTTCGTCTGCATGAGAAGCGGACAAGGTAATGTCAAGATTGAAAAACTCAAACACCCGTGCATGTAGCCCTTTGTTTCCGTCGAGCATATCAACAAGCGAGTTTTCGCCGCAGGACAACAAGACAGTGTGCCATGTACTGACAGTCTGATTCTTATTATACATTCTGTCTTTACCGGAACCATCTGCAATACAGTAGACAAGGTTTGAAAAATCCGTGTTCGAAACTCTTGAGCCAAACTCGTTTAAGGTAAAGAGTACGCCGTTATTGTCGGATAGATTTTCAAGGATTTTTGATGGCGTTGCATTCCATGAGTGCAGAAGACCGTTACCTTGTGTCGGCTTACCCCACATTGAAGCGGCAAGAATCAGTGCCGTGGTTTTCCCTTTACTGCTGTCGCCGTAAAGATGAAATAAAGGCGAATCAAGTTCTGCAACATTTGCCATATTCAGATATCCGTATAACGCCGCCGAAAGACTGACTGCGACAATCATTTGCGCCGGCAATGAGTCTTTGATTAGTCTGTTAATAACAGTCCTATGTTCAAACAGCGTTGTCGTTCCGTTCGTTAGCATTTTGTTGTATTCATCACATTCGTTCATGTATAAGCACGTCATCTTTGCTTTTTTGAACGGACATTTTACAACACATTCTGTCAGCTTCAGGCAATGCTTCAAAGAAGATGCTTTGGAGACTTCAAGAACAGTATCGCCTTTATAGGTTCTGTGCTGATATCCGCAGAACTTTAATGTATTGTGCGACGAAAAATGCCAACCGGGATGAACATCGACTGTTATTTTCTTCTTTCCGGAATAAGCACTGTTAAGCAGATTTACAACTTCGTTTATCTTGTTCGAGTTGTAAATAAAGCCATACCGTTTCAACCTTTCCAAATTTCTGGGAGAAAAGTATTCTACTGAAAGCTTTTTGACTTCGTTCTTCTCTCCGTACCTATCAAAAAAATGGACGTCTACAAATTCTTGGTTTTCACCGTAACAATACCGGCTTACGATTTTAAACTTCGTACATAAGCGGACGTAACTGTAAACCGGTTCGTCATAATCGTAGTTAGCCATCAACGAGCAAAAGATGTTATTCTTTTCAAAGTACCCGTTTTGGTTTTGCTTGTCATACGCTTCAAACTTTTCTTTGGAAATAGATACCGGAATGAAAAGGTTACGAATCGTACGGGATTTGGTTTTTTGCTTTCCTGACTTTGAGATTTGCTTATTGTTTGGCATAAGCATCAACTCCTTTATTTTTTGATTTGCAAACCATCTGTCATGAAAGCGTTTCGGATGGCTTGCAAATGAACTATACAGGATGTTTATGCATTTGTCAACCCCCTGATTTTTGCTCAAAATCCAGTATGCAAAAACCTCGCAAAGCCTTATGAATAGGGGGAAAGTCGGGTAACGCGTAGGTAACACCTTGCAAGTGTTAGCCCGTTCCAAATATTCATATTATTCACTGAAAATTGCATAAAAAATTTTTTTGCAATCACGGAATCGAGGGGGATTTTTTTAGCAAAATCTGTTTTCCTCATACCCATGCTCCCAAAGATCACCGACAAATATTGTTATTCATTGACACAGTTTTTCATTATTTCCGACTTGTTTTTGCAAAAGGTTTCTAACAACATATCGCAGTGAACTTCTGTTTCGATGTGAATATTGCACGATTCACAGGTGCTTTTTGAAGCAAGCCTTGAAAAACACCTATAATATATTGTTGTTTTCTTACATTTTTGAGTTAATTTTCTCCCGACCGAGGTCAAGAAGTCGAAAACTTCAACAACATATTACAGTGTATTTCTGCTGATTCCTAATGAACAACACACGATTCATAAGGGGCTTTTTCGAGCAAGCCTTGAAAAACACCTATAATATATTGTTGTTTTCTTACATTTTTGAGTTAATTTTCTCCCGACCGAGGTCAAGAAGTCGAAAACTTCAACAACATATTACAGTGTATTTCTGCTGATTCCTAATGAACAACACACGATTCATAAGGGGCTTTTTCGAGCA
>CAMAZY010000010.1 GCA_945863885.1 uncultured Clostridia bacterium | reverse complement strand
ACGAAAGAGCGCTTCTTTGCTTACTTTCTTTCGTGATTGAAAGAAAGTAAGTGCCTGCGCGGCATTAGCGCAAAGGTAAAGATATAGAAGAAGTCAGCTCCAAAAAAGAACAACCAACTGTTAGACATATAAACTACAATTTATTGACTTATTCTTTTACCTTGATTTGAAATTCAAACCTTGCGTTGTCCTCGTACCAGAGCGGAAAATTCGTTCCCCAGACGTTGTTGCACAGCAGATACGACACGCCGTCCTTGCCGAGGTTTTCGATTTGGTTGTCATATTCAAGAATTTTTCCCTGACCCACGGAAATAAGCGGAGAATGACTGTTGCAGATTTCAAAAATGCCGCTGTCATTTTTCATGATGCACTTTTCGACGGCGTGAAGATTTTTGCCGCCCATGGATACCGTGCTTCTGTAATCAATTTCCCGTCCTGTTTTTATCAGCGTGAACTCGTCCGCTTTCGGATAAAGATGAAGAAAAACCGCTTCGGGCAAACGGTTTGCGTCCTTGCCGAACCACGACAGGTCAAACGTAAGACCGCTTTCGTCAAGCGTATAAACTACCTGCGCCTTTCTCGGAGCGCCCAGCTTTTCCGAAAGGGCTTTGTCGCATTTGAGGTTGACAAAGATTTTTACTTGGTTTTCTTCTTCGAGAATACGGGCGTCGGTCATGCTGTAATAAAACCTGCCGCCGGGATATTTTTTGTCGTAATACTTTAAAAGGGGCTTTCCGAAGTCCGGGTACGCCCAGATACCGTTTTCGGAAAGGTTCCGTGAATAATGGGTAAACCAGAAATCATAGTCCGTGCTTTGATAGGAGCGGTATTCAAGAAACGGACGGTCGTTGTGCCTGATGATTTCATTTCCTTTGTATGTAAGCGCTCCGATACCGCCGTATTCGTTCACTTCAAGCGCAAAGTCGGAAACGGTTGCTTTTCCGTCCGTCTTTTTGTATTCGCAGGTGTCACAAGGACTTTCGGGACGGAGCACTTTCAGTACCGCTTTCGCTTCGGCTTTGTGCTTGTCGGAAAGACAGTTTACAGCCTTTTCGATATAGGCTCTTTGCTCCTGCCAGCTTTTTTCAATCACACTGTAAGAGTGCTCTTGTCCCAACGACGCCGCTTTATATATCATCCCTCTGAACGGATTGCGGATTCTGATTTTATCCCTTTTTCTTGCTTTTCGGAAATCGTCTTTGAGATAGTTTTCGTAATCGGCAAAGTGTGTTTTCGAATCCATGCCGCAGGTATGCTCGCCGATGCACAAAAGAGCGTCCGAAAAGCTCTTGTATTCCTCGCTCGTGCGGTTCATCGAGCTGTCTTGAAGCCATAGACTTTTCAGTCTCATCAGTTCCCGCAGCGCCGCCGATTTGTACGGGTCAGCGGCACTTCCGTGAATCCAGGTGTCGCCGATTTCGTTTTCGATAACGGGAAGCTTGTCTTTGACGCTCCAGATGATTTCGGCAAAGTCGTCAAGCGTACCGGCGGTGACCTCGTAATCGGGATATTCGCTTTGAATTTTTTCAAGCTTGGCTGTGACCTTGTCGGGCGACGGGGCGCCTTTGTTGTCAAGCGTATGGTCGAAGTACAGAATTTCATCAATATAGTCGCATTTGAATGCTCCGCCGTAGTCACCGGAATAAACGACAACAACTTCGCTGTCGCCGCATTTCCATAAGAAGCACTCGGGCACCTCGGGAACGGCCGATGCGCCGTTGACGCCGATATGAAGAAGCCGGATGCCGTGCTTTTGGAGAAGCGGCACAATTGCCTTGGTGTGACCGGGAACATCGGTCATTTTGGCGGCGACGGTTTTTTTGCCTCGAATTTTGTCGATTTCGTCTACGATGGAAAGTCCGAAATCAAAGGTGTCCTCGTCAAAAAGCTCCGAATGGGTGGTAAACGGCATGGCATGCGGGACGATATTGCCTTCCTTGAGCGCGCCTACAAGCTTCTTCCGGTTTTCTTCGCTTGAATCGTTCAACGCTTCCTTGATGATCCATGAGCCGGTTGTCCAGATGAACCGCTTGCGGTCTTTCGTGTTGACCGTTTCGGCAAGGGAAACGGCAGACGGAATATATTCGTCAATATACTTGCGGCGGATATTCTCCGCATAATCGGTAAAACCCAGATCCAGATGAGTTTTTGAAACAACATAAATTCTTTTCACTGTTTATCCTCCTGCTCGGCGATGCCGTAAAGTATGAAATCAAGTATTTTTTCAAGGCTTTTTTCGTGATTGGAAAAGGCGGAATCAAAGCTGTTCTCAGAGGCGTTTCCGCCTATCAGATAGCCGTTGAGTACGTTCTGAAGCAACGAATAGCACTCCAGTACATCCTCTTTGGAAATACCTTTTCTTAAGCGGATATGGTCAATCACGTTCAGATATACGTTTTTGTTGAACTCGTCAAACCGTTTCTTTACAGTCTTTATCTTTTCGGAAAATGCGGTGTTGTCCGTCAGCACGACCGAGAAAATCAGTCGGCTGTAATTCGGGTGCGCCTCAAAAAAGGCGTGGCGTTCTTTCATATATAATTTGAAATCGGTTCCGAATTCCCGACCGCTCATAAAGGAAACAAATTCGTTTACCGCCTCTTCCACACAGCGCAGGTACAATTCTTCTTTGCTTTCGAAATTGTGATAAACAAGTCCTTTTGAGATGTCGTACTTTTTACACATCTGATTGACCGTTGCTCCGTCAAAACCGTACAGGGCAAATTCCGCTGTTGCCGCCTTGCGTATTTTTTCTTTCGTGATTTCCGTTTTTAAATCTTTTTTCATATCTTCACCCTTTCGTTATTGACCGCACGGTCTGCAACAGTATATTATGGATTCCGGACGGTGTCAAGCGCCTGTTTCAAAATCGTGAAAAACGGAGTTGCCAGTACAAAATCAAAAAACTGCTTTCCGAACGGAATTGACAATTTCATTATAGCGTTTATTGACTTGTTGGCCAATTGTTTCGACCGGTCGGAAACGGAAAAGCGTCCGGCTGTCGGATTCGTCCGGTCGTTTGCGACTGTGCAAGGTAATATCCAATCAATAGTTGACAGATAAATATATTTATGATATGATTATAACGATATCAGACTTTATCGGAGGAAAACGATGAAACTCTTATTTAAGCAACGGCTGTTTTCATGGTTTGACAGCTATGATATTTATGCCGAAAACGGCTCGGTTTTATACGAAGTGAAAGGTCAGCTTTCGTGGGGTCACTGTCTGAAAATCTTCGACGCTTACGGAAATGAGCTCGGTACGGTCAAAGAGCGTGTTTTCACCTTTTTGCCCAAGTTTGAGCTGTATCTCGGCGAACAGTATATCGGCTGTATCAGCAAGGAATTTTCCTTTTTCAGACCGAGGTTCAACATCGACTGTAAGGGCTGGAGCATTGAGGGCGATTTCTTTGAATGGGATTACAGCGTTCTGGATTTGAACGGAGCGCAGATTGCGTCGGTATCGAAAGAGCTTTTCAACTGGACGGATACCTATGTGATTGATGTCGTCAATCCGAACGATGCGCTTTGTGTGCTGATGCTGGTTCTCGCCATAGACGCCGAAAAATGTTCGAGAGCTAAAAAAGGCTGAGCTGTTACTTGTCGAACGGGGGCCCCGCCTTGTTCGGCTTTTGTTTTTGAGGGAGGATTTTCGGACTTTAAATATGCTATCATCCTTTTGTAAAATGAAACAGGAGGAAGAGCATATGGCATACAAAGTCGTTCTTTCGGCAAGACGCAAAAGAGAAAAGAGTTTGCATAAAACCGATTTAGACAAAACAAAAGAAATCAAAAAGTCGCTTGTTAAAGTCTTCTTTATTTCAAGAAATCTTGAACTGCCGTACTATAATGATCGGTTTGATCTTCAAATGGGCGATCGTGTATATGTGAGCGGAAAGCTTTCCGGTCATATGGGGATTGTTACCGAGGTCAATTACTGCTTTAAGATAAAGCTTTCGGACTACGAACGGGTGACCGCCTTGGTTGATACAACGGTAAAAGGCGAATTTTACGGCATAGGTTCCGATTTTATTACGTTTGCCCCCGGTACTTTGCCGTATAAAAAGGTGCGTTCCTGGCTGAAACCGCCTGAATACTTCCCCGTTGAATATGCCTGCGGAAGTGAAAGCAAGTCTTTTTCTCTTGAAGAGCTTCCGGCACTGAAGCTTGACGAAGAGGAGAAAGCGAAAGGAGAGTACTTGTTCGAAAACGAACGGGTCAGATATCTTGCGGTGTGCGGGACGTCCGGCAAAGCATTGGTCGTCGGAAGCAAGCTTTATGAAGCCGAGTTCCGGTATGAAAACGGAAGGATAACGAATCTTTTCTGTTCCTGCTATGAAACCGGATACTGCGGTCATTCCCTGGCGGTCATGCTTAAACTCCGGCAGATACTGGATTGCATTGAGAAAGATTATGAGCAGGAATATAAAAAGAGCGGCTGCTTCTGCGTTGTGAACAAAGCGTTGCTTTTGAACTTCTCTGTCAAAAATAAGGAAAAAGGTAAAATTATTTTATAAATGAAAAAATCCGTGATTTCAATGTGAAGTCACGGATTTTAATCTTGCTTGTTATCAATAAGCCGAGGTATAAAGATGTCCTTTGGTGATGTTGATGCCTTTGGCGTCCATCATTTCCGAAACCGTTACGATCTGATAGCCGTTTTGCTTCAGATAGGAAACGATGGATTTTGTCGCTTCGGCGGTGGACGGATAAAGGTCGTGCATGAGAACGATTGAGCCGTCCCGGACGCTCTTTTTGAAGTTGGAATACGTGACGGAGCTGCTTCTGTTTGACCAGTCCCTTGTGTCGACCGACCAGTTGATCAGCGGATAGGGGACGACAGCTTTTACATGATCGTTTACGCTTCCGCCGGGTGCTCTTACGAGTCTGACGGTCTGACCGGAGTATTGTTTAATCAGGTCGTTTGTCTTGGAAATCTCGCTTTTGATCGTTGCGTCCGACGCCTTGGTAAGCGTCGTGTGGTTATAGGTGTGACAGCCGATTTCACAGCCCTGCTGTGCTTCCGTTTTCAGACAGTCGCTGTATGTTGAAAGCCTTGAGCCGACGACAAAAAAGGTTGCTCGTGCGCCGTTCTTTTTCAGCGTTTCGAGAATGGATGTCGTAACCGGACGGTACGGTCCGTCATCATAGGTCAGGGCGACCATCTTCTTGTTCGGATCGACCGCATAAAGAGAGGCGGTGCCGCTGTTTTTGCTTTTTTTGCCCGAGAAGGAAAGGACACGGATAACATACGAATTCTTCTTTCCGTAAACAGCTTTGGCGTCAATATACGAGGTCTTTGACGCTTTGACCGTCGCCGCTTTTGTCCATGTGTCTCCGACTTTTCTCATGATTTCGATTTTCGAGCCCGAGGAAACCTTGCTCCAGCTTAAGGTGACACCCTTGGGTGAGTTCTTGACTCTGAGATTCTTGGGCGCCGCCGGCTGAGCAGCAGTGACGTTTACGGACTTTGCACTTCCGAGAGCACTTTCATAGTTTCCGCTTTGCTGTTTTACCGCATAGGACACCGTTTGGCTTCCCGGCTGTTTGTCGGTATAAGAAAGCGTCTTGGCGCTGACGGACGCAAGCTTTGTCCAGCTGCTGCTTCCGGCGGCTTTTTTATAAAGTATGTAACCCGTTGCGCCGGAAACGGCGTTCCACTGTATTTTTACCGAGGTGCCCGAAAGGCTGACACTTTTTACGGACGGAGCGGCAAGCCGTTTATAGGATACATATACAAACGAGCTTTTCATTTTCTCGTCCACTGCACGGATTTTATAGCGGTAGCCGTTGTTGTACGAAACCGCCGTATCGGTGTAACGGTTGGTTTTCACCGTCGCAAGCTTTGTTGACGAGCCCGAAGTGACCTTGTAAACCTCGTAGCTGTCCGCACCCGAAACAGGTGACCAGCTGATTTCAAGCCCCGAAGCGGTGTTGCGGATTTTTGCGTTCTGAACGGCAGGCACACTGTTCACCGCAAACAAGGTTACCGTAAAAAGGAGCACACTGACGGCTGACAATAAAACGATCCATACGATTTTTTTAGCTTTGCGGGACATGATACTTCCTCCTCATGCTCATTGTTGATTTTTTACAATATATTATAACAAATACCGGTGAAGTTTATCAAGTTTTTTTAACTTTTTTTCGTGTTGTCGGTTGACAAAGTCCAAGGTGTATTATATAATACCAACAAAGTTAGCAAGGGCTAACCGAATGACAGCTAAGACTCACAGAAAGGTCGGATCAAGCTACGATCTTGAACCGAAGGTGTTAAATTATGCAGCTTTCTCAGGGAAAAATCGGAAAGACCTATCAGGTGATTCACGCCGATCTGCCCGTACAGCTTGAAAAGCGGATGGAGGCACTCGGCATGACCGAGGGAACGAACATTGCTATCCTCCATCTCAAGCGGGGCGGCACGATGGTTATCACGATTCGCGGAACACGCTTTGCCATCGGCAAAGGAATCTCGCAAAAAATTGAGGTTGAGGAGGTGAACGGCTGATGGAAAAAGAAATGACGGTCGGATTTATCGGAAATCCGAACTGCGGAAAGACAACGCTCTTCAACGCTTTTACCGGCGCCAACCTGAAGGTGGCCAACTGGCCGGGCGTTACGGTTGAAAAGGTTGAGGGCGCCATGAAATACCACAACCACAACTTTAAGCTTGTCGATCTTCCCGGAACATACAGCCTGACCTCGTACACGATGGAGGAGCAGGTATCAAGAGAGTATATTTTAAGCGACGAGGTTGACGTGATTGTTGACGTCATCGATGCGTCCTCGCTCGAAAGGAACCTTTATCTGACCTTACAGCTTCTTGAACTCGGAAAGCCCGTTGTTGTTGCCTTGAACATGATGGACGTCGTCCAGAAACGGGGCATGGAAATTGACCTGCACCGGCTTCCCGAAATGCTCGGTGTTCCCGTCATTCCCGTTTCCGGTCAGAAGCGCACGGGACTCGATATTCTTCTTCATACGATTGCGCACCACGGCGATGAAAGCGGAAACGATCGCATGATTCACCACCACCACGACCCGGTTACCGAAGAAAAGCATGAACGGTATGCGATGGTTTACAGCGACGAGATCGAAGAAAAAATCGACGTGATTTCCCGTCAGCTTCTCTTGAAATATCCCGACGTGAAAAACAGCCGCTGGCACGCCATCAAGCTGCTTGAGCAGGATTCGAAGATCACCGACGAATATCCGCTGAATCTTCCGAAAATTCTTGACCGCAGCTATGAAAGCGATATCATCAACCAAAAGTATGCGTTTATCGAAGAAATTATCGGCGAGGTTCTTGTTAACAAGGAAAAAAGAGCGGCTTTCACCGATAAAATCGATTCGGTTTTATTGAGTAACGTCCTCGGAATCCCGATTTTTCTTCTGATTATGGCGTTTATTTTCTTTTTGACGTTTACCGTCGGAGATTTTCTCAAAGGGTATCTTGAAATCGGAATCGGCTGGCTTTCTTCGTCCGTTCTGCAACTGATGCAGTCGCTGTCCGTCAGCGAAATGCTGTGCTCTCTTGTTGTTGACGGAATCATCGCCGGCGTCGGCGGCATCTTATCGTTTCTTCCGAATATTTTTGTTTTGTTCCTCGCACTTGCGTTTCTTGAGGACAGCGGCTATATGTCCCGTGTCGCTTACGTCATGAATAACATTATGGGCAAGCTTGGTCTTTCCGGCCGGGCGTTTATCCCGATGATCCTCGGCTTCGGCTGTACGGTGCCGGCACTGATGGCGTCAAGAGTGTTGGAAGACCCGAAGGACCGGAGACGGACGATGCTGATTACCCCGTTCATGTCGTGCAGTGCAAGACTTCCGATTTATATTTTATTCTCTCAGCTTTTCTTTGCGAAAAATGCGATGCTCGTTGCGTATTCGATGTATCTGATCGGAATCGTTGTGGCAATTGCGGTGGCTTTCATTCTTCATAAGATCGACAAAAAGAAAAACACCGATATGCTTTTGATTGAGCTTCCCGAATATAAGCTTCCGAGTGCGAGAACGGTTGCGATTTACGTCTGGGAAAAGGTCAAGGACTATCTGACAAAAGCCGGAACGACAATTTTTATCGCTTCGATTATCGTCTGGGTCATTCTTAATTTTGGTCCCGGCGGCTATACAACGGATATGGCGCAAAGCTTCGGTGCGAAGATCGGTACGGTGCTCACTCCTGTTTTAGCGCCCGTCGGCCTCGGCTTCTGGCAGGTCGTTGTTGCGCTGATTGCCGGAATTTCGGCCAAGGAAGTTGTTGTCTCAAGCTTCATCGTGCTTTTCGGTATGCAGGGTGTTGCCACGGCGAGCGAAATTGCCGTTTTGCAAAGTGAGCTGGGTGCCCTGGGCTTCGGTCCGCTGAACGCATTTTGTATGATGCTGTTTTGCCTTTTGTATATTCCCTGCGCCGCAACGCTTGCGACAATCAAAAAAGAAACCGGAAGCCGGAAAGCCATGTTTGGCGTTGCCGCCTTTCAGCTTCTTACGGCGTGGGTCATCACCTTTGCAGTCTATCAGCTTGCTTCGCTTGTTATCTGACGGCAAGTATGCCGATATAAAAAAATGATGTTTTCGTATTTTCAGCGGTTTGAGTTCTTTCAGACCGCTGAAAATTTCTGAATAGTCAAAATGACGAAACGATATCCGACACATTTTCTTGTTCTGTCCGGGAATCGGCAAAACATTTTTAATACTTTCTTATAAACTTGACAATTCACCGATAACATAGTAAAATTTTATTGTCTATTTTGACGAAGCTGTATTTTAAAAGGAGAAAGTATTTATGTGTCTTATCAAAAACCTTGTCGCTTTGTTTACGGCGATCCTTCTTGCTCTTGGCGTCACGGTCGGAAACGGAACCGGTGAAGTCACCGACGTCCCCGAACAAAAGGATGGTGCCGTCCGTGTCATTTCGTTCAACCTGCGTTCGGCAAACGACATTTACGGCACGGTCAAAAACCGCAGTGTCCTGATGGGAAAGGTGCTGACCGCTTATGCGCCCGATTCGTTCGGCGTTCAGGAGGCTAATCCCGAATGGCTCTCTCTTCTTGACGGAAGCTTAGGCGACCGATATGCAAGGGTAGGTGACGGAAGAAACCTTGACAAAAACACCGAGTACAGCTGTGTGTTCTATCTTAAGGATAAGTACGAGCTTCTCGATTCGGGTACGATCTGGCTTTCCGAAACGCCCGATGTTCCCGGTTCAAAGGACTATATGAGCTCTTTCCCGAGAATCTGCACCTGGGCAACGCTGAAAAACCGTGAAACGGGCTTTACCTATACCCACATCAACACGCATCTTGACCACCTTTTAGAGTGCACCCGCACAAAGCAGGCGGACGTACTGCTTAATAAGATTGCCGAGCTTTCGGGTACCTATCCCGTTGTCTGCACGGGCGACTTCAACACCAACGAGGGCACGGATACCTATAAGAAAATGACCGCCGTCCTTGACGACAGTCGTCTTGTTGCCGAAAAGACCGAAAAAGGCAAGACCTATCACAACTATGGTCGGGGCGACGTTCTTCACACGAGCGCGATTGACTTTATCTTCGTGGAAAAGGGCACAAGCGTTGCCGAATACAAGATTATTAAAAATATGGTAAACGGTATGTATGTTTCGGATCACTACGGTCTTTGCGCCGACATATATTTCGAATAAAAGCACGGAAATAACCGAAAAGGAGTTTTATACATGAAAAAAATTGAACTGTTCAACACCGGCTGGACTTTCCGCAAGCAAAACGAAAAACAGACGGTAGACCTGCCCCACACCTGGAACGCCCTTGACGGTCAGGGTGCCGCACCGACCTATTACCGCGGTGTCTGCACCTACACCAAGGTCATCGGCAAATATCCCGGAAAGGTATACATCGAGTTTAACGGCGTCAACAGCAAGTGTGACGTTTCGATAAACGGTCGCACCGTCGGCACGCACATGGGCGGCTATTCGACGTTCCGTTTTGATATCACCGATTTCCTTTCTTCTCCGAAAAACTTCATCGAGGTTGCCGTTGACAACCGAAGCAACAAATACATCTATCCCGATTCGGCGGACTTCACGTTCTATGGCGGCATTTACCGTGACGTCAAAATCATTTATGACGTTCCCGACGTTCATTTTTCGCTTGATGACTGCGGCTCTGAGGGCGTATATGTCACTCCGAAGATCAACGGTGACGTTTACGTCAAGAGCATCATTTCCAACTACATGACCGGCGTTCAGGTGCTTTATGAGGTGCTTGACAAGGACGGCAAGGTTGTCGCTTCAGCCGGCAACAAGTCAAGACTTCATGTAAACGATCCGATTCTCTGGAACGGTATGGAAAACCCGTATCTTTATACGCTTCGGGCAACGCTTTCCCTTGACGGCGAGGTCATTGACAAGGTTGAAAAGCGTTTCGGCTTCCGTGAAGTGAAGTTTGACCCCGATAAAGGCTGCTTCTTAAACGGCAAGCACATCAAGCTCAAGGGTGTTTCCCGCCATCAGGACAGAGAGGGTCTCGGCAACGCTCTGACGCTTAAGGAGCACGAGGAGGATTTAAAGCTTATCAAAGAGGTCGGCGCAAACTCGCTTCGTCTTGCCCACTATCAGCAGGCAGAGGAGTTCTATTCTCTTTGCGACGAAATGGGCTTCCTCGTCTGGGCGGAGGTACCGGTTATTTCGAGATTTTCCGCAAACCGTCAGGAAAATGCGCTGTCTCAGCTTGAAGAGCTGATTAAGCAGAATATGCATCACGCTTCGATTTTCTGCTGGGGCATTGAAAACGAAATCACGATTCAGGGCGAAAGCGGCAACATCGTCCCGTATATTCAGGAGCTCAACGACCTGGCGCACGCCCTCGACCCGTCAAGACCGACGACCTGTGCGCAGGTGACGATGTGCGGTGTGGAGTCAAAGCTCAATCAGATTACCGATATCATGGGCTACAACCACTATTACGGCTGGTACATGAAAACGGTTGACGGCATCGACGAGTGGCTTCCGAAGTATAAAGCCGCCAACCCGAATCAGCCGCTTTGCCTGTCCGAATACGGAGCCGAAGCTGTTTTGGGCTACTATTCCGACGACCCGGCTCAGGGCGATTACAGCGAAGGCTATCAGGCAATTTTCCATGAGCACTATCTCAACACCATCAACAATACCGAATGGCTCTGGGGCTCTTATGTATGGAATATGTTCGACTTCGGCTCGGCGATGAGAAACGAGGGCGGCGTCAGAGGCAGAAACAACAAGGGGCTTGTTACGTTCGACAGAAAGACAAAGAAAGATGCTTTCTATGTCTATAAAGCTTTCTGGTCAGATGAGAAGTTCGTTCATCTTGAAGGCTCACGCTACAAGTACCGCACTGTTGGCGAAAAGACGTTCCGGGTTGATTCGAACTACGCCAAGGTAACGCTCAAATGCGGCGATTACGAGAAAACCGTTTCGGGAAGCCATGTCTTTGTCTTTGAGGGTGTTCCCATCAAAGAGGGCGAAAACACCGTTACCGTCACCGCCGGAAAGAGCAAGGAAACCGTCACTTTTGAGGGTGTAGCCGAATATCCGAGAGAGTATTCTCTTCCCGACGGCTGTACCTCCATGGTCAGAAACTGGTTCCTGCCCAAGAGAGAAGAGCTAGACCCGACCTGCTTCAGCATTGATGACACGATCGGCGATATTCTCTCGAATCCCGATGTTCAGGGTATGGCAAAATCCATGCTCGGCGGATTGGTTTCCAACAAGCTGCTGATTGCCGCCACGAAGAAAATCAAGCTCAGCACCGTTCTCAACCTGAAGGTTCTCGGTCTGAACGATGAAGTCAAGGGGATGGTCGGCGACTTCTTGCAGACCGTGAAAAAACAGTAACATTCCTAAAAGGAAAGGATTTTCAATATGGCTAAAAAAGAACAGACTACCGCTTTGCGTCCGTTCGGCATGAGAGATAAGCTCGGATATGCCATGGGCGACATGGGCTGCGGCTTCTCGTTCCAGCTTGTCGCAACGTTCATGCAGCTATTCTATTTACAATATATCGGAATCAAGCCGACCCCCGACTATGCGGTGATTATCGTTATTTCGAAATTGTGGGATGCCGTCAATGATGTCCTGATCGGAAATCTTGTCGATACCAAGCGGATCGGCAAAAAAAGCAAATATATGCCATGGATTCTTATCGGTGGTGTCGGGCTCATTTTCCTGACCGTCATGATTTTCGTTCCCGTGACAGAATTCCCGTACTGGGGAAAGTATGTGTGGTGTCTTTTGTCCTACTGTCTGTGGTCGGTTGCGTATACGATGGTCAACGTGCCCTACGGTTCGCTTCACAGTGTCATTTCCGATGTGCCTGAGCACAGAACGGCACTTTCCACCTTCCGTTCCATCGGTGCTTCTCTTCCGGCTGTCGTTATCATGATTGCGCTTCCGTCAATTGTTTATGATGAATCAACCAACGCCGCAGGCGAAAAGGTTCAGACGCTTAAGGGTGCTACGCTTCTTCCCGTTGCAATTGTTCTGTCGCTTGTTGCTCTGCTCGTTCTTTGGGGAACGACACGGCTTGTCACCGAAAGAGTCAAGCGTGAGGATAAGGGTGAAAAGGTTACCGGAATTAGGGCGTTTTTCGGCGCATTCAAAGCGTTCTTCACGAACCGTGCGATGGTCGGCTGTACACTGGCAACCGTTGCTTCGGTTGCGCTGTTTAACTCAACGATGTCGCTGAACAATATGGTGTTCCAATATTTCTTCAACGATGCGAAGAAAATACCGCTTGCCATGGTCGGAAGCTATGCACCGATGATTTTGGTCATGATCTTCATGGGCAAGCTTGCCTCGCGCTTCGGAAAGAAAAATTTTGTTGCCGTTTCAACGCTGATAAGCTCCATCGGCGGTATGATTTTCTTGCTTGTCCCGATGCAGCCCGATATGACCGGCATGGTACTTTATATCGTTGCGCTGATGTTCCTTAACGGCGGCAACTGCGTATTTCAGATCGCAGTCTGGGCAATCGTTGCCGACTGTATCGAGGTCAGCTACCGAAAAACCGGAAAAGCAGAAGAAGGCTCGCTTTATGCGCTGTATTCGTTCTTCCGCAAGCTGTCGCAGGGTATCGGTCAGGCGATCGTTTCGCTGGGTCTTACCGCCATCGGCTTTGTCGAGGGCAAAAACGCCGTTCAGCCGCAGGGCTTCGGACCGAAGGTCAAGAGCCTTTACATGATTATTCTCGTTGTCGGCTCGTTCATAACCTTCCTTTGCATGAAGTTTATTTATAACATAGACAAACAAACCGAACAGAGCTTCGGTGAAAAGATTGATGCAAACGAAGAAGCTTTGGCATTGAACGAAATGCTTGAAGGCTGAGAAAAAGTAAACAAATACGGTAACCGTCTGACCATAGGCGGTTACCGTTTTTTTATTGCAGTTGAATCAAAAATCATTTGTGAGAAAATCATATAAAAACGCGAGAAAAACGGAGAAAATCAAAGAACGGGAATTGTAAATTAAAAAAATACAAAAAATGTGTTGACAATCTTTTTTCGGTGTGATAGAATATCCGAGCATTAAAACAAAAAGTTTGGAGGAAACGACTATGTCAACTTATATGCCGAAAGCCGGCGACATTACCCGTAAGTGGTATGTTATTGATGCCGAAGGCAAGACCCTCGGTCAGGTTGCCGTTAAGGCTGCCGATCTTCTTCGCGGCAAGCTGAAGCCCACTTTTGCGCCTCATGCAGACTGCGGCGACTATGTAATCATCATCAATGCGGATAAGGTTGTTCTTACCGGCAAGAAGCTCGATCAGAAAATGTACTATCATCACACCGGTTACATCGGTAACATGAAAAAGGTTAAATACAGCGAGCTCATGGTGAAAAAGCCTGAATTCGTTGTTACCAAGGCAGTTAAGGGTATGGTTCCCGACACAACAATCGGCCGTCAGGCTCTTACAAGACTCCGTGTCTATAAGGGTGCAGAACACGACCATGCGGCTCAGAAGCCCGAAGTTGTTGAGCTTTAATTGAAAGGGAGGACAAGATAATGTACGAAACAACACCGTTCTTCTACGGCACAGGCCGCAGAAAGAAATCCATCGCAAGAGTTCGTGTATACGCAGGCACAGGCAAAATTACGATCAACGGAAGAGACATCGACGATTATTTCGGTCTTGAAACCCTCAAGCTCATCGTTCGTCAGCCGCTCGCTCTTACCGAAACCACCGAAAAGTTCGATATCGTTTGTCGTGTAACAGGCGGCGGCGTTACCGGTCAGGCCGGTGCAATCCGTCACGGTCTTGCAAGAGCCCTTCTTCAGTACGACGAAGAGCTTCGTCCGACCCTCAAGAAAGCCGGCTTCCTGACCAGAGACCCGAGAATGAAGGAAAGAAAGAAATACGGTCTCAAAGCAGCCCGTCGTGCACCGCAGTTCTCAAAGAGATAACAATTTATATGTTATTACAGCGCCCGTTGTATTTTTACAGCGGGTGCTTTTCTTTGGCAAGGCATAGAATCATTTGATATGGACAGATATTTGCAGGATAATTTTCATATCGGTTGAATTGGTGCTGGCATTATGGTATAATACTTATATAATATCAAGTCGGAAAGGAAATACGTATGAGCGAGATTGACAGAATCATAAATGAAGTAAACGGCTCTATGTCCATAGAGGGAATGCCTCTTACTGATGAAGATAAAGAACGAATCCGCACGGCACTTTCTGATGATGAAAAGTACAAGATGATATTGAAAGCACTTATCATAAAGCATTCGGTATAGGTGGAATCATGCAATACGATTATGAATATGAATGGGACAGAGAGTACTGTTATCCGCATTCAAATGTTTTGATGAATAAGTTGAATATCAAAACGCAAGAAGAACTCGCTATTGCCGAAAGAGAAATTACGTCTCTTAAAATTGCTGTGGCTAAATCGAAGCCGATTGAGGGACACTTTGATTTGGAACATTTAAAGAGTATTCACAAGTTTGTTTTTGAGGATATTTATTCTTGGGCAGGTTGCTTGCGCCATGTGAATATTTCAAAAGGCAATCAGTTTTGCCTTGCGGCGAACTTGGAAACGTACGGTAACAGCATATTTGACAAGCTCAAATCCGAAAATTACTTGATTAGTTTTCAGGGAAATGTGCCAAATGCCTTGGCGTATTACTTAAGCGAGATCAATGTTTTACACCCGTTCCGTGAAGGTAACGGCAGAACGCAGCGGCTGTTTATTGAATACCTTGCCGATAATGCGGGATATTCTGTTGATTTTTCAAGCGTATCCGCAAAAGAGATGATCGTCGCAAGTGCCGAATCATTTGCTTGCAAGTGCGATAAAATCAATGCCATGTTTAACAGGATTACAAAAAAGGTTTGACCATAAGAAAATGTCAAGCCTTTTTTTTCGTTGATTAAAGTGGCTTTTTCAGCGGGTGCTTTTCTTTGGCGAATGCTGCTTATTTTAGGTTAGCTTTAGGTAAAACGTTTACCTTAAAAGTAACACGGCAGGAAAATGCCGGAAGTTAAAATCAGGAGGTAAATACCAATGGCAAACAGATTTGTATTGAACGAAACCGGATATCACGGCAAAGGTGCCATCAATGAAATTGCAACCGAAATCAAGGCAAGAGGCTTTAAAAAAGCTTTTGTCTGCTCCGACCCCGATCTGATCAAATTCGGCGTAACCAAGAAGGTCACCGACGTTCTTGACAACGCTTCGATCGACTATGAAATTTACAGTCAGATCAAGCCCAACCCGACAATCGAAAACGTACAGACCGGCGTTGCCGCTTTCAAGGCTTCGGGTGCTGACTGCCTTGTTGCAATCGGCGGTGGCTCGTCCATGGACACCGCAAAAGCAATCGGTATTATCATCGCAAATCCCGAATTCGCCGATGTCCGCTCGCTTGAGGGCGTTGCTCCGACGAAGAACAAGAGCGTTCCGATTATCGCCGTTCCGACAACCGCCGGCACAGCCGCAGAGGTTACCATCAACTACGTTATCACTGATACCGAAAAGAATCGCAAAATGGTCTGCGTAGACGTTCACGACATTCCTGTTGTTGCCGTTGTTGATCCGGATATGATGTCCTCTATGCCGAAGGGGCTTACCGCCGCAACCGGTATGGACGCTCTTACCCACGCAATCGAGGGCTATATCACAAAGGGCGCATGGGAAATGAGCGATATGTTCCACCTCAAGGCAATTGAGCTTATCTCCAAGCATCTTCGCGGTGCGGTCGAAAATACCGCAGAGGGAAGAGAGGGCATAGCTCTCGGTCAGTATATCGCCGGCATGGGCTTTTCGAATGTCGGTCTCGGCATCGTTCACTCGATGGCTCACCCTTTGGGTGCTGTTTATGACACTCCGCACGGTGTGGCGAATGCGATCATTCTTCCGACTGTTATGGAATACAACGCACCGGCAACCGGTGAAAAATACAGAGATATCGCAAAGGCAATGGGCGTAGACGGTGTGGACGCTATGAGCCTTGATGAGGCAAGAAAAGCGGCTATTGATGCGGTCAAGAAGCTTTCCGAAGATGTCGGTATCCCCGCTGACCTCAAGGATATCGTAAAGCCCGAGGACGTTGACTTCCTTGCTCAGTCCGCTTACGACGATGCTTGCCGTCCGGGCAACCCGAGAGATACCAGCGTAGCCGAAATCAAGGAGCTTTATCTTTCCCTGATGTAATAAGCTGAATACAGCAAAAAGCCTGTCGGTTTTCCGGCAGGCTTTTTATTTGTGCTTTGATTGTTTATGCAAACTGCGTGGCGATTTCCTTGAGCTGTTTTTCGTTTTCTTCGCTGAGCTTGACTTTTACGGAGACTGTCGGATCGAGGATTGTAATGTTCTTCATCGAATCAAGAAGTCCTTTCATTGTGCGGATTGCGCTCGGTGCCCAGGAGGTGTTTTCAATCAGAGCGACCGTTCTGTTCTGATAATTCTTGGCTTTAAGATGATGAAGAAAATCCTCCATCTTCGGCATGACGCCGGCGTCGTATGAGGAAGCGGCGAGCACGATTTTGCCGTACTTGAAAGCGTCCTCTACACATTCGGCGATATCGTCTCTTGAAAGGTCGGCGACAGCGACTTTCGGACAGCCCTCAGAGAGAAGCATTTCCCGAAGCTTTTCGGCAACCTCTCTTGTATGACCGTGAAGCGTTGCATAGGCGATGAATACGCCCTCAGCTTCGGGCTTGTAGCTGCTCCAAGTGTCGTACAGCCCGATATAATAGCCGAGATTTTCCTTGAGAATCGGACCGTGAAGCGGACAGATTGTCTTGATGTCAAGTCCGGCGGCTTTCTTTAAAAGTGCCTGAACCTGTGCGCCGTATTTTCCGACGATGTTGAAGTAATAGCGTCTTGCTTCGCACGCCCAGTCCTCGTCGGCGTCAAGCGCACCGAATTTTCCGAATGCGTCGGCGGCAAAAAGCACCTTTTCGCTTTCCTCGTAGGAGAGAATAACCTCCGGCCAATGTACCATCGGCGCGGTGACGAAATTGAGCGTGTGAGAACCTAAGCAAAGCTTGTCGCCCTCGCCGACAACGACGGTTCTTTCGGTGATGTCGGTGTCAAGGAAGTTTTGCGCCATCGACTTTGCTTTTGCGGAAAGGACGACTTTCGCTTCCGGATAAAGTGTGACGAGCGCTTCGAGTGAGCCGGAATGGTCGGGCTCAAGGTGCTGAACGACGATGTAGTCAAGCGCTCTTCCGCCAAGCTCTTTTTTTACGTTCTCTAAATACTTGTCCTGAACCAAGCCGTCGACCGTGTCCATGACGGCTGTCTTTTCGTCAAGAATCAGGTATGAATTATATGCCATGCCTTCGGGCAGAATGTACTGCCCCTCGAAAAGATCAAGCGTTCTGTCGCTTGCACCGACATATTTTATGCTTTGAGAAATAAATGTATCTTCCATTTATATCACCATGCGGTATGTGCAATACCGCCCTTTCTGTTGTTATACGATTTTTTCAAAGTCCGAAGCCGGATGCTTGCAAAGCGGACAAATAAAGTCTTCGGGAAGCTCATCGCCTTCATATACATAGCCGCAGATCTTACAGCGGTAGCCTTTTTTGACTTCCTGCTTCGGCTTCGGCTTAATGTTCTTATGGTAATAGTCATAGCTTAACGACGGAGCGTCGGAAAGTACCTCGGACTGCGTCACCTTTGCAATAAAAATCGTATGGGTGCCGTAATCGTGCTGTTCGATGACCTCGCCGGAGAAGAAAGCGTTCGTACAGCTCGGTATGTATATTATTCCGTTTTCGCTTCTTGTTACGCTTTGTGACGGGAGAAATTTTTCCGTGTCCCGTCCGCTCTGGAAGCCGAAGTGCTCGAAAACGCCGAACGGGGTTTCGGTTGTCAGTACGCTGACGTTGAACTTCTTGGTTTTGTCGATCATATCACGGGTGAAGTTTGCCTTGTTGACCGTGATGCTGATAAGCTCGGGGTTGCTTGTGACCTGAGCTAACGTATTGATGATACAGCCGTTGTCCTTTTCACCGTCTTTAGCGGTAAGGATATAAAGGCCGTAGGTTATGTTGAACATCGGATTTGCTGCCATTGGATTTTCCTCCTTTAAATAATATTTACCGATAAATTATAGCTCATTTTCTCGTCTTAGTCAATCAGTTGGCTGCGTTAAAATCCTGCTGCAAAAATATTTTTTGTCGAAAAAAAGCTTTTTTTCTTTTTTAAGGTTAATTTTATCCAAACAACTACACCTGTAAATATACACTATTCACAAAAATTAAATAATTTTAAATTTTTGATTGACAATTTGAAGTAAATACGATAAACTTATATCATCTTAGAGTATGAAGTACTCTCGAACGCTATAATTAAGTTTAACGAAAGGAGTTTAACACGATGAAATTCGGCACTATCGAAGAACTTTGGTATGAATGGCTTCATTTCTGTGACAGAGTTATGGGATGGCTTAATTATGTTATCGGTAACGCAGAAGATCCGTACAGCTATGACGGCTTCTGGGAGGATGTCTTTGGTCAGCCTCAGAAATAAGTGATTTGAAAGGAGAAACTCAATATGCTTTACAGTGCACCCGATTTTGATGTTGCAATGAAGTTTTATGAACTCTGGAGAGGTATTTCTACCGCTTTCTTCCAGTTCATCAAGCATGTTTGCATCCTTTTCGGCGTTGATGTTGAAGAAGGCAAGACTCCTTCCGAACCCGACGCACAATAATCTTTTGAATCTCGACTGCCCTGTGCTGACGGCACAGGGTGATTTTTTGTTGCATCCGAATTTTGGGGAAAGGCGGTGAAACCGTGTCAGGCTTTTCAAATGTATTGAAGGGAATGAGCGAGTACAATTCTGCGCTCGGCTATATTCAAAACGGTCGTGTTCCTTTCGGAATCATCGGACTGTCAAGCGTTCATAAAGCGCATTTTATCTCTTCTTTTTGTCAGGATACCGAAAAAAAGGCGCTTATCATCTGTCGGGACGAAGCGAGCGCCACGAAACTTTGTGAGGATCTGAATACTTTTTCCTCGGACGCTCTCGTCTATCCGGCAAGAGATTTTAACTTCCGTTCCGACGACGCCTGCTCACGGGAATACGAACAGCAGAGAATCGGCATTCTCGGAAGAATCCTTGACGGAAACTATAAATATATTCTTTGCAGTCCCCTTGCCGCCTGTCAGCTGACGATTCCGCCCGAGGAGCTCAGGAAGCGTTCGCTTACCATAAAAGAGGGTGCCGAAATCAGGATAGACGACGTCGTGTCGTCTTTGCTTCTTGCCGGTTACAGCCGCTGTGAGCAGGTCGAGGGTCAGGGACAGTTTTCCGTACGGGGCGGCATTGTCGACTTTTTTCCGCCGCATCTGTCAGAGCCGGTCAGAGCTGAGTTCTGGGGCGATGAGATCGATTCGCTGACCTCGTTTGATATTGAAAGCCAAAGACGGACCGACAGACTTCCCGAAATCAAGATTACACCCGCAACCGAGGTGCTTTTTGAAAACGACGAAACGCTTCTCGGTGTTTTAAAGGACTTTGTCAAAACGGTCAAGGGTAAGGGAAGCGTCAAAGCGAAAGCGAGCATCAATGCGGATATTGAAAAGCTCGAAGCGCAGGTACACCTGCCGTGTATCGACCGCTATCTTCCGCTTGCTTACACGGAAAAAGCCTGTCTTTTCGACTATCTGAAAGACGATTTGCTTTTTGCCGAGGAGACCGCCGATATCAAACAGCAGCTTACGTCCTCTTTGAAGCTTTTGAACGAGGATATGAAAATGATGTTCGAGGAGGGCACGCTCACAAAAGGGCTTGACTGTTTCACACTCACCTCAGCTGAATTTTTCAAGCAATATGAAACGCAGGGTGCGGTCTTTATCGACAACCTTGCAAGGGGGAGCTTTGACGTTCCCGTAAAAGAGCTTGTGACGGTCAACGCACAGCAAAGCGCCGGCTGGGACGGTACGCTGTCATTTTTAGAAGATGACCTGAAAACGGCGATGCGCTCGGGGTACACCTGTGTCGTGCTTGCCGGAACGGAAAAGAACGCAAAAGAGCTGGCTTTCGACCTTGAAACCGAGGACTTCAAGGCGCATTATTTTCCCGTTTTCCCGGCTGAATTTCCGAAAAATACGGTCAGCGTGCTTTCGGGTACGCTCGGCGGACGGATTGAATATAACTCAATTCAATTCATGCTGATTTCTCTTCGGAAAGCTTCTTCCGGGGAAACACGCAAAACGGTTCAAAAGAAGTTCAAACAGGGCAAAGCCGTTGCAAGCCTTGACGAGCTGTCGAGGGGTGACTATGTCGTCCATGCGCTTTACGGAATCGGCATTTTTGACGGCATCAAAACCATGACCGTCGAAGGCAAGGTCAAAGACTTTATCAAGGTCAATTTCCGGGGCACGGACGTGCTGTATATCCCGGTCACCCAGCTTGACTTGATTTCGAAATATATTTCGCCGAGAGATACCGACAAGCCCGTCAAGCTCAATAAGCTCGGTACGGACGAATGGCGGAAAACCAAGTCCCGGGTCAAAAAGGCGGTTGCCGATATGGCGGCGCAGCTTACCGAAATTTACGCAAAGCGGCTGAACACGCCCGGCCATGCGTTTTCGCCCGACACGGATATGCAAAACGATTTTGAACGCCGCTTCACCTTTGACGAAACGGACGACCAGTTGGCTTCGGTGAACGAAATCAAGGGCGACATGGAACGAAACTGCCCGATGGACCGACTTCTTTGCGGCGATGTCGGCTTCGGGAAAACCGAGGTTGCGCTTCGGGCGGCATTTAAATGCGTCGCCGACGGAAAGCAGTGCGCCATCCTTGTTCCGACGACGATTTTAGCTTTTCAGCATTATCAGACCATCAAAAAGCGGTTTGACGGCTTCCCGATTGAAATCGAAATGATGTCACGCTTTCGTACCGTCACCGAACGAAATAAAATCAAAAAGGCGCTCAAACGGGGCAGTATCGACATCGTTGTCGGCACGCACAGCATCATCGCTTCAAGCGTTGAGTTTAAAGACCTCGGACTGTTGATTGTTGACGAGGAACAGCGGTTCGGTGTGGCGCAAAAAGAAAAGCTCAAGGAGCGGTTTCCGCTTGTTGACGTGCTTACGCTTTCGGCAACCCCGATTCCGAGAACGCTCAATATGGCGATGACGGGCATCCGGGATATGTCGGTGCTCGAAATTCCGCCGCAGGACAGACACCCGGTACAGACCTACGTTCTGCCCTTTGATATGCAGGTACTTGCGCAAGCGATGGAACGGGAAATCCGCCGGGGCGGTCAGGTTTACTATCTTCATAACCGTGTCGACGACATTGAACGCACGGCGGCGAAAATCCGTGACGCACTCCCCGACGCCAAAATCGGGATCGGTCACGGCAAGATGAGCGAAGAACAGCTCAGTGAGGTGTGGCGACAGCTTCTTGAGGGTGAAATTGATATTCTCGTCTGCACGACAATCATCGAAACGGGTGTTGACGTGCCGAATGCCAATACGCTCATTATCGAGGACGCCGACAAGCTGGGACTTGCCCAGCTTCATCAGATCAGAGGCCGTGTCGGACGAAGCGCAAGAAGAGCTTTCGCCTATTTTACCTATGACAACCGCAAACAGCTTACCGAAATCGCACAGCGGCGGCTTTCGGCTATCCGTGAATTTACCCAGTTTGGCTCGGGCTTCCAGATAGCGATGCGTGACCTTGAAATCCGGGGCGCCGGAAACATCCTAGGTGCTCAGCAGCACGGACACATGGAAGCGGTCGGCTACGATATGTATCTTGAGCTTTTGTCCGAAGCCATCAGCGAGGAAAAGGGCGAAGCGGAGGCAGAAAAGAAGTCAGGCGAAAAGGAATGCTTAATCGACCTCGCTATCGACGCGCACATTCCCGAAGCCTATATTGACTCGGTCAAAAACCGTTTGGGCATGTACAAGCGTATTGCTTCCATACGAAACGAGGAGGACGCAATGGACGTGCTCGACGAGTTTATCGACCGTTTCGGCGAACCGCCCGGAAGCGTTAAGGGACTGATTGACGTTGCGCTGATACGCAACAAGGCGAGCGCTGTCGGCATTTATGAAATCGTGCAAAAGGGTGAGATGATTCTCGTTTTCATGAACGACATCAAGCCCGGACATATTGCCCTTTTGGGTAAGTTCTTACGGGGCAGAGTCATGATAAGCGCCGTATCGAATAAGCAGTATATTTCGGTTAAGCTTTTAAAGCACACCGCAACAGACACGATAAAAGACGTCATCAAGGTACTGTCGATGTACGAAGAAAAGGAGGAAACACCGTGATATTTTATTTTTCGGGAACCGGCAACACAAAATATCTTGCCGAAAGAATCGGCGACAAGCTCGGCGAACGGCTTGTCGGTATCGCCGATGCACTCAAAAGCGGCGACACCGCTTTTACCGCCGGAAAAGGCGAAAGCGTCGGCTTCGTCATTCCCGTGTATTTTTCGGGCGTGCCGAAGTGCGTAAAGGAATTTATTGAAAAAATGAAGCTGACAACAGGCGGCGATAACTATACTTTTACCGCTCTTTCCTGCGGCGGCAACACGGCAAACGCCGGAAAGATGCTCGGAAAACTGCTTTCGGAAAAAGGAATCACGGTAAACGCTTCTTATTCGATGATTATGGTGGACAACTATATTCCGATGTTCAACATTCCGTCTGAGGAAGAAGCGAACCGGATGCTTGAAGAGATTAACCCGAAAATCGAACTTCTCAAAGAAAAAATCGCCGAAAAGAAAGATGGCGACTTTGATGATAACAAGGGTGCAAAAATCATGACCGCCGTGATGTATCCGTTTTATAAGCCGTTTCGCAAGACTAAAAAGTTTTATGCGAACGACAAGTGCATTTCGTGCGGAAAGTGCGCAGACGGCTGTGTTGACCGGGCGATTGAAATGAAAAACGGCAAACCTGTTTGGGTAAAAAGCGAATGTACCCAATGCCTGCGGTGTATCAACGCCTGTCCGACAAGGGCGATACAGTTCGGAAAGAAGACCGAAAAGCGCAATCGGTTTATCAATCCGAATACCGAGATTTAAACAGAAATAAACCGGGGGCTGTCTTACTGAGACAGCCCCCGCATTGTTGATTTTATTTGAAGAAAACACTGAAAAGTCTCCTTCGGGAGGCTTTTTGAGTTAAGCATAAAAAATGTGTCAATTGTGAACTTTTTCGCCTCTTCACGGAAAATTGGGGAATAAACAAAAAATAAAAAATAAATATTGAAAAAGAGCATAGGAAGCTCCAAAATGGTAGTTGCTCAGACAAACCGTGAAAGGAGAAACCTATGCTCTTTCTTGAAGATATCAAAATTGAATGAAAAAGTCAAGGATTTGAGGCTAAACAAATATCATTCAGCCCAACAAATGACAGTGCGGTGGTATGTTTTAAAAGCACAAGGAAAACCAAGGATGTAATATGCCCGGAAAGCGGAGGAAAAGTATATATACACGATTCTTTTGATATGACATTAAAAGACATTCCGCTGTATCCCGGTATGCCATTGTCATTGCTTTGTATGGGACACAGATATCGTTGTTGCGAGCGCAACAAAAGCTTTACAGAAAAGATACCCTTTATATCGATATCCTCAAAACAATGAAGCATCATCCTGTGTAGTTCCGGAAAGTGTGACCCACATAGAGGTTTATGCATTTTCCGGTTGCAACAAATTAAAGGATATCTATTATGCGAAAACGCAGGCACAATGGGATCAGATTGCAAATTCAGATCAAATTGAACTTCAGAATGCAAGACTGCATTGTAACGTCGAAAACATTGAAAGCCACTGGACGTCGTCTTCGGTACCGGCAACATGCACAGAGGACGGTGAAACCGCCTATACTTGTCCCTGCGGCTTCAGCTATACCGAAGTACTTGCGGCGACGAGTCATGTTGATGAGAATACAGACGGCAAATGTGATGTCTGCGGTGAGACGACAGATGCCGTGAAAAACTGCACCTGCAATTGTCACAAATCAGGCTTTACCGGCTTTGTTTATAAGATTATCCGGATTTTCTGGAGATTGTTCAAGACGAATGAAGTCTGCACTTGCGGTGTAAAGCACTAAAAATAATACCGGAGGTCGGGGGATGCTCAGGCGAGCATCCCCGCTTTTCTTATGTGTTTTCATTCAATATTGCGACTATTTTTATCTCATACATTGAAAACATAGGGAAAACATGCTATGATAGAAGCCTGAATACAGAAAAAGGGGTGAACATATGCCGCTTAAAATTGTTCGGAACGATATTACGAAAATGCCCGTTGACGCAATTGTCAACGCCGCCAACTGTTCGCTTCTCGGCGGAGGCGGCGTGGACGGCAGTATCCATAGAGCGGCGGGGAAAGCACTTTTGGAAGAGTGTAAAACGCTCGGCGGCTGTAAGACCGGCGAAGCAAAAATCACCGGCGCATATAATCTTCCGTGTAAATATGTGATTCATACGGTGGGACCCGTCTGGAGAGGGGGCAATTTCGGCGAAAGAAGAATGCTGACGTCGTGCTATCTGGAATCGCTGAAAATAGCCAAGGAAAAGGAATGCGAAACCGTTGCGTTTCCGCTGATTTCCGCCGGCGCCTACGGCTATCCGAAGGATAAGGCACTGCGGGTTGCGGTTGACGCCATCAGCAGCTTCCTGTTCGAAAACGAAATGACGGTTTATCTTGTGATTTTCGACAGGAAGTCTTACAGCATCGGAAAGCAGCTGTTTGACGATATCAGCGAGTACATCGACGACAAATACTGTGCCGTAGAGGAAAACACCGAGGCGTCAAGACGGGCTTTTTATGCCAGCGGACAGGTTACCGAAAAAGCGGTTGCCGACCCGTCGGTGGCGTGTTTCGTCGAAGAATCCTGCGATAATATGCTGCCCTTTGCGCCGGCCGGCGGCTCTCCGAAAAGAAGACGGCCGGACAAGAGAACACAAAACAGTGTCGGTGCCGGCAGCTTTCCGGACGAAGCAGTGTCTGTAATCAGCCTTGACGAGATGCTCAAAAAGCTTGACAAAAGCTTTTCACAAATGCTTCTTCGGGAAATCGACGAAAAAGGAATGACCGATGCCGAATGTTATAAAAAAGCGAACATCGACCGCAAGCTGTTTTCGAAAATCCGCAGCGACGTCAATTACCGGCCGAAAAAACAGACGGCGATTGCGTTTGCCATAGCTTTGGAGCTGTCGCTTCCCGAAACGGAGCAGATGCTCAGAAAAGCCGGCTATGCGCTTTCGCACAGCAACAAGTTCGATATCATTATTGAGTATTTTATCCGGAAAGGCAATTACAACATTTTTGAAATCAACGAGGTTCTGTTTGCCTTTGACCAAAGTCTGTTAGGAGCCTGAGAAAGAGGGGGACAATATGCTTGAATTTATCTGCTATCCGAAATGTACGACCTGTAAAAAGGCGCAAAAATGGCTTGACGAAAACAACATTTCTTATGTGATTCGGGATATCAAGACACACAATCCGACGGTCGACGAGCTTTCGGCTTGGCAAAAGCGCAGCGGACAGCCGCTCAAAAAGTTTTTCAATACGAGCGGACTTTTATATAAGTCGATGGAACTGAAAAACAAGCTTCCCGCAATGAGTGAGGAAGAAAAGATTTCGCTTCTTGCTTCGGACGGAATGCTTGTTAAAAGACCGCTTCTTGTGGCCGACGATTTTGTGCTGATCGGCTTTAAAGAGGCGGAATGGAGTCATGTCCTTTTACAAAAATGATTTGTCGCTTTTCGGGCGACCAAAAGAAACCCGTGAATATCTATAATGTGATTGTAAGGTCAACCTGCAATCACATTTTGTTTTTTACGGAGGAATAGATTATGAAAAACAACATTACCGAACTTGTATTTATTCTTGACAGAAGCGGTTCCATGACCGGACTTGAGAAAGACACGATAGGCGGATTTAACTCGATGCTCAATAAGCAGAAGAAGCAGGACGGCAAGTGCTATGTTTCAACGGTCTTGTTTGACCACGAAACCGAAGTGCTTCACGACAGGCTGCCGCTTGAAAAGGTGGGCGAAATGACCGAGGAAGAATACTATACAAGAGGCAGTACGGCCTTGCTTGACGCACTCGGCGGAGCGATTCATCACATCGGAAACATTCATAAGTACGCAAGAAAAGAGGACGTACCCGAACACACCCTGTTCATCATTACCACAGACGGCATGGAAAACGCCAGCCATCGATACACCGCCGAAAAGGTCAGAGCGATGATTGAAAAGCAAAAGACGAAATACGGTTGGGAGTTTTTGTTCATCGGGGCGAATATCGATGCGGTTTCAACGGCGGCACGCTACGGAATTTCCGGGGACAGAGCCGTCAATTATAACGCCGACAGCGAGGGCACGGGCATTGTGTATGAAGCGCTTGAAGCGACTGTCAGTGCCGTGAGAAGCGGCAAAAAGCTTTCTTCAAGGTGGAGCAAGAGCATCAACGAGGATTACGAAAGAAGAGGAAAGAGATAAAACACAGCCGCCGGGGAATTTCTCCGGCGGTATTGCCTTTATTTTCTGTTTTTACGCAAATATTTTTTTTCAAAACCCCTTGACTCTGCCGTTACGTCATAGTATATACTCTCTTCGGAAGGTGAGAGAAATGAAAATGCCGGTTAAACAATTCAGTCTCCTTACGGGGGTCAGCGTGCGCACGCTTCACTATTACGATGAAATCGGTTTACTAAAGCCCGAATATGTTGACGAACACAACGGGTACCGGTACTACGGCGAGGAATCGCTCAGACAGCTTTCGAAAATTCTGTTTTACCGTGAGCTTGATTTTTCGCTCAAAAGCATTTCGGAGCTCTTACGTCTTCCGAACTATGACAGAAAGGCTGCTTTGCAAGGCCAGAAAGAACTGCTGATTCTGAAAAGGAACCGTCTGAATCGGCTGATTGCGGCTCTTGACGACGCAGAGAATGGAACGATACCTATGAACGCATTTGATAACAGCGAATACGAAAAGGCAAGAAATGAATATAAAGCCGAAGCCGAAAAGCGGTGGGGAAAGACCGCAGAATACCGTCAGTTCGGCGAAAAAACCAAGGACTACACGGACGAAAAGTGGAGTCAGGTGAACGACGGCATGGACGAGATTTTCCGTCGCTTTTCCGAACTGAAGCAAGCCGGCGTTTCGCCCGGATCCGACGAAGCAAAGAAAACCGCCGAAGCGCTTCAAAGCTTCATTACGGAAAATTACTATGACTGTAATAAGCAGATTTTTTCGTGTCTCGGACAGATGTATACGGGAGACGAACGGTTCAGGCAAAACATCGATAAAAACGGCGAGGGGACGGCGGACTTTGCGGCTGAAGCGATCAGAGCATATTGCAGCTGAGAATAGTCTGGTGCAAAAACAGAGATGAGCTTTTCGACTCATCTCTGTTTTGCTTTTTTCAGTTCTGATAATGAATTTTCTCACCTGTAAGAACCGGATAACGGATAATTTTACCCGAATCAAGGTTTTCCTTATTCATATCGACCGCCGAAATCTGATGATTTTCATACGTCGTGTAGTAGTAGATGCCCTTGTCTGCATTACAGCAGGAGGTGTAAAGCGTGATTTCGTACTCTTCGTTGCCGACGTCACAGCAGCCTCTTTGCTGATCGACCGAACCTAAGATATGGAAAAACTGGCTAACGCTTTCACTTTCACTGTCGCCCGAAACCGAGTTCATTTTTGTAAAGGCAACCCGTACAAAGCGTGACTGTGACGACAGATCGCCGGGAAGTCCCATGGCGCCCATACCCCGGCTGTAAGTGTGAAGCGAAAGATCCTTCGAAAAGCGGTTTTCGGGGGACTTCGGCGAAAGGCGCATAAAGTCGTTGAGCCGGAACATCTGCTCGGGGAAGGGAGGATTGTTTGTCAGTACACCGACGGGGTTGTCGTAAATCTTCACGCCGTCTTTGACCGATTCAACAACGATACAGCCGCTTTTGTCGGCGATGATCCAATGAAGCTGAGCGGTCGGGAGCTTTTCGCTGAACTGCGTGTTCGTGATGTTGACGTTTCTGAGAAGTGCTTTCGCTTCCTCAAGATTTGCACATTTTGAAAGAATCCACGGAATAAACTCAAACTGAGCGACGTTACTTTTTCCCTCGGTTTTTTCCCGGTAAACGGCGTTGCCGACGAAGTTCAGTCCTGCCATGCCGAGCCCTTTTTCGTTGATCGCGTCGTAATAAAGCGGATAATCGCCGGCAACGTGCGCCATGCCGATGAGGGCATAATGACTGTCAAGCCGTTCCCCCGAATCCCGGAATGTGAACGGGAAGTTTCTCGGCGTTATCGTGATCTCGTCCCCGTAGGAAAATTCGTAGTCAAGTGTTCTTCCGAAATAAAAATCCTTGGTTTTGTAGGTTGCCGCTGTACACATAGTAAGCCTTCTTTCGGTTTTTGATAGAATTATTGCTTTTCTGTCGGGAAATTATACGTTCTGTTCTTTAAGGAAAGCTAAAACACGACGGTTACAGCAAAAATTGGTCAGATTTTCTTTGATTGTTAGAAATTCGCTTTCATAAGCCAAAATTTATTCATTAAATCGCAAAAGTTCATACATAATTCATTGACTGTGATGGTGTTTGGTGATATTATACAAATATGATTCACGAAAGGGAGAAATTTTATGAAGAAAATCATATCACTGTTTCTTGCCTGTCTGCTGGTGCTTTCGCCCTGTATCAGTGCGTCTGCGTTCAGCTGCGGCGAAAAAGAAGGCACGCTGCGTCTGGTTGTTCCCGAAGATTGGGAAATGGATATCGGAGACAGCCGAAGCGTTGAAAGCGTCTTTTCCGAATCGGTCAGCAACCGTGTCCTTACCTGGACAGCGCAGCCGGAATCTGTCGCCACAGTTGACGAATGGGGCAGAGTGACGGCGAAGGGCGAGGGAACGGCAACCATTACCGCCGAAAACGCCGACGGATTGACAGACAGCGTTACGCTTACCGTTGTCAAGGACGCAACCAAGGGCGTAACCAATAAAGAAAAGCACGACTATGCGCTCGGTGCAGTTTCAGAGGTTGAAAACCTTCAGAAGCTCGTTGACCGCTACGCTGTTGACGACGCAAAGGACGTCCCCGAAAAGGTGAAGGACACAAGTCTTTATAAGGACGCCCAGACGGCCACAACCGCCGACGGCACCGTATGGACGATCACAAACTACGGCGTTCTTCGTACAGACGCCAATGCCCCGACAGAAAGAGATAAAGAACAGCGCTTCATGGGTGACCGGTATTTCTATTCGGCTGACACCGGCAGCGGCAAGGTGCTTGCGATTTTCCCTGACGGTGAAAACGGAATCTGGACCGCTATGGCGGAAGGCTATACCCATATCAGAATGGTCGAAATGAACGGCACGGACAAAGCTGCTTTGATGAGCGAGGAAACACAGGAGAACGTTGCAAGACGGGGCATGGTTTCCAACGCAACCTTAGTTGACGGCGAATGGCGGCCGGACGAAACCGACAACGACGGCCTTTGGACTTCGATGTACGGTGCCGGCGAGCTGATGCGCTATGCTGTTTTACGGGACGATCCGACCGCAACCGCAGAAGAAATTGCGGCGGCGAGAAAGACCGCCTATCTTTCAACCGAAGCGGTTTTGCTTCTGACCTATATTTCGATGCGTACCGGTACAACTGAGGCGCTTGTTCACGCACAGAGAAACGGCAGCGTTGCGGACGCTTCCGTCGGCAAGTGGTACGGAAAGGAAGTCCTCAAAGAGGGCGGAGATTATTCGCAGTTTGTACCCGAAAGCAGTCCGGCGGCTTCTTTCCAGAATATGTTTGACCGCTATCTCAAGGTCGGCATGAGCTCTTATATTCAAAACGACAAGAACTTGTCTTTGTATTCCGACAACTCGTGGTTCGATCCGTCAACCGACAGTGAAACAACCCCTGCCACAAGAACAAGACTTCTTGAAGGCTTCTGGGCAAGAACCTATTCGTTCAAAGAGGAAAACAATCCCGTTGACGGATACATTTACTGGAGCCACAACGGCGACGGCACGGCAACCGGTGTTTCGACGAAACCCGAAACCGCCGCCGGCTATCTTCTCAACGGCGAAAACTTAAGAGGGGTTACCGTTGACGCTTCGGGTGAGGTTCCGGCAAGACTCTGGAACGACCTGATCGGAGCGGGCTACAACGTTGAGGACATCGTTTACAAGGGCGACACAAGCTCCGACGAAATCATCGGCCACCTGTTTATCTATAAGCTGGCTTACGATATCTTGGGACCCGAGGATCCGGAAATCAAGGAATTGATTACACGCACCATGGACTCGTTCGCTCAGCACATTGTTGACAACGGCTATTCGCTTTGCGACGGAACCGGCCAGCCGACAACGTGGAGCAAGTTCAACCGCACCTATCTTCATAACGGTCAGGTTCTGGGCGGTGCTCCGCTTCAGACGTCGGTTATTTTAAGCGCACTCAAGCTTGCCGCTTATGTTACGGGCGACAAGAAATGGGAAAACGAATACAAAATGGCGGCTCTTGACCCGGCGTACGAATACGCAAAGATTATGACGCAGGAATGGGAACGCTATCAGATGTCGATTCTTGAATATGCAAACAGCGTTTCGGGTGTACTCGGCTACATTTTAAGACCGCTTATCAATACGAAGCTGTTCCGGCTTGTTTACCGTCTGATCCTCAACTATTCCGACGAAGAAATGGGTATGCTTGCCTACTATCTGCTGTTCCAGATGGAGGACGACGAAACCCTGCTCTCCTATTACAGAGAAGGCGTTGACGATTGGTGGTATTCGATTTCACACAGCGAAAATCCGCTTTGGTATTATATTTATCAGCTGGCTTACCCCGATAAAGAAATGAAGGACGTTTACGGCAACAGCCTTGTTGAAACGGCCGCATGGTCGCTTTCCCGTCATCCGGTAAGCACCGTCCGATATTTAGCGTCCAACCCGAACCGTGACGACATTGCGATGATCGACTTCTCGTCGGGCGGAATCGACGGAACTGCAGAACTCAGCTATGATCCGAAGGTGGGACGGCCGCTGTTCGCCAACAGCAGCAACGGTATTCTGCAGATACTCGGCGTGGTTATGACGGGCACGAATCTTCAATGGAAGGTTGCGGCACCTGATGAAAGAGAGCTTCATAAGTACAACGGTTCAACCTACCGTCTCGGAACCGAATCACAGGCGGACGAGATGGAAGGCTCAACGACCTACACCCTGCCGTACTGGATGGGTCGGTATCACGGAATGCTGAAATAAAAGTGATGATACAAAAACGTGGAGCGTCAAGGACGGCGCTTCACGTTTTTTGTTGCCTTGCTGTTGCTGAAACGGCCGCGGGGTCGCGTGGCGACACCAATGCCGGTCGCATGGCGACTCCAATCCCGGGATAGAAAGTGCTGTGCTTCTACCTGACAGCCCGAGCCGTAAGCCGAGCGATAAATTTTTGTTTGTAGGGGTAAAACTCGGCTCCCTCTTTGAGGGAGCTGTCACGAAGTGACTGAGGGAGTTACTCGCTGACCGATAGCACTCGGTATATTTTAGCTTGTAGGAGTAACAGTCAGTTTGTACTTTTTGGATTTAGCTTCTTCTATATCTTTACCTTTGCGCTAATGCCGCGCGGGCACTTACTTTCTGACCGAAGCGTCAGAAAGTAAGCAAAGAGCGCTTTTCGTAGCAGGACAACACCAATTGTGGTCGCACTTTTCTTGTTAAGGGCGGTTTGTTCTCTCCAATGTTTGACTCGGTAGAATTGATTTACTGTTTTATTTTCTGACTTTGGGTTGGCAGGTTTAATTTTATTTTCATGCTGCTTTTAGTTTTGAAATGTTAAAAGTAAGAACAGAATCTATTTTTCATTTGCAAACTACAAGCAAGCTTATTGAATAACTCAATCTGTCCGTCAACGCGTCAGGCACGAAAGAGAACAGACTATCTGTTACATTAAAAGTGCGATTAACACTTAGTGTTTTTCTGTTTCTGAGCGCTGTGCCTGACCCGTTTGGACACTGCCTTTAGCACAGACTGACTAAAGCGGTTTCGACCCGCAGTTTTTTCTTCGCCCCTTAAGGGCAAGAAAAAACTCGGCTGAAAAACCGCGTACCATAAGCGTTCTTTGCTTACTTTCTGACGCGTTTGTCAGAAAGTAAGTGCCCGCGCGGCATTAGCGCAAAGGTAAAGATATAGAAGAAGTTAAATCCAAAAGTACAAACTGACTGGTGCTCCTACAAGCTAAAATATACCGAGTGCTATCGGTCAGCGAGTAACCCCCCCTCAGTCACTTCGTGACAGCTCCCCCAAAGGTGGAGCCGAATTTTACACCGACAAACTACAATTTGTCGCTCAATTTCTTGCTCGGGCATTCAGCTTTCAATTAAGCACCATGTGCCCCGGCGTTGGAGTCGCCACGCGATCGCCACGAGACCGACACGCGACAACAAAAAAGCGGGGCTAAGCCATTTGGCCGCCCCTGCCGACAGTTTGATTTTTTATGCCTGTGTTTTTCCGCCGACCTTGCTGATAACGGCCTTATAAATATAGATAAACGAAATCACGCTGACGACGACCGAAACGACCTCGGCAATCGGGAAGGCGAGCCAGACGTAGTCGAGCACACCCGTTTTCGAAAGCAGATACGCTACGGGAATCAGCACAACAAGCTGTCTGGTAAAGGAGACGATCATCGAAAGATAACTCTTTCCCGTTGCCTGAAAGACCGAACCGATACAGATACAAAAGCCCGCAAGCACAAACGAGGTGCTGATCGTGCGAAGAGCCGGGACGCCGATTATCAGCATATTTTCCGACGCTTCGAAAAGACTGAGCATCGTTTCGGGGAAAATCCACATCAGCGCCGTTCCGACCGCCATAATCGAGCAGGCGAGAATCAGGCTCAGCTTGACTGTTTTTAACATTCTGTCTTTCTTTTGTGCGCCGTAGTTGAAAGCGATAATCGGGATGATGCCGTTGTTCATACCGAAAATCGGCATAAAGACAAAGCTTTGCAGCTTAAAGTAAACACCGAAAACAGCGGCGGCGGTCTGCGTGAAAGAAAGAAGAATCCGGTTCATCAGATACGTCATGACCGAGCCGATGCCGACCATGATAATCGATGGCACGCCGATTTTGTATATTTCACCGATGATTTTGCCGTCGGGCTTAAAGCCTTTGACTTTGACGCTGATTTCCTTGTTGAACTTGTGGTTGAGAACGATTGCGGCGATAAAGGCGGCAATCTGACCCATGACGGTAGCGACAGCGGCACCGGCGGCTTCAAGACGGGGGAAGAAGCCGATTCCGAGAATGAACAGCGGGTCAAAAATGATGTTGATTCCGGCACCGATCAACTGAGTGACCATGGAAAGCGTTGTTTTGCCTGTCGACTGCATGAGCCGCTCGAACATAATCTGACCGAAAACGCCGAAAGAGAAGATACAGCAGATGGAAAGATACTTTTCACCGTGCGCAAAAACGGCGGAATCGGCGGCAACCTGCGTTTTGAAGAAAAGTCCCGCCCCGAAAATTCCGAAAAGCATGAAACCGACGGCTGTAAGGATCGCAAGCAGAACCCCGTTTGCGGCGATTTTGTTTGCCTTTTCATAGTTCTTTTCGCCGAGGCTTCTTGAAAGAAGCGCATTGACGCCGACGCCCGTACCGGTCGCAAAGCCGATCATCAGATTCTGTACCGGGAAAGCAAGAGAAACCGCTGTCAGTGCGTCCTCGCTGATTTTGGCGACCCAGATGCTGTCGACAACATTATAAAGTGCCTGAACAAGCATGGAAATCATCATCGGAAGCGACATGGAGATGATGAGCTTTCCGATCGGCATAACGCCCATTTTATTTTCCTTTTTCATATATGGCTTTTTCAATCCTTTCTTCTGAATACCGTAGTATTATATCATCTGCCCGCCGTTTTTTCCATAGCTGAACCGCCCGATTGTGTTCTTTTTGACCAATTTGATGTAGATTTTTTTGTTTATTTTTATCAGCGGTTTGGGCAAGACTCACAAACCGCACTTCATCAGTTTATTCAACACCGACAAAAAGAATTTTTAAAACTTAAAATCTTCAATTGTCGCTCTTTTTGTGCTATAATATGGAAGCTGAAAACTATCTCATGAAGGAGGAAAAACTATGAGAAGGCTTAAAAAAGCTTTGGCGCTGATGCTGTCGCTTGTCATGCTTGTTACGGCATTTCAGCTTTCATCGGTCGCCGAAAGCGCAAAAGAGCGCACCGTAAGCTCTTTGCCCGTTGTTTCGATTTCGGATACGCACTATTATCCCGAATCACTCATGGGCGACAAGGGACAGGCATGGACGGACTTCTGCCGCCTTGATTCAAAAATGTATAACGAGTCCGAGA
This sequence comes from uncultured Clostridia bacterium, assembly GCA_945863885.1. GTDB lineage: Bacteria > Bacillota > Clostridia > Oscillospirales > Acutalibacteraceae > UBA6857. Next base: position 44,154 of record CAMAZY010000010.1, on the reverse strand, counting down.
CGATTATCCGCACGGCGCTTGATACCATCGGACAGCGTGCAGAAAAGACGGGCGCAAAATATGTCCTGATTCCGGGCGACCTGACAAAGGACAGTGAGTACGAGGCTCACGTCGGACTTGCAAAAATCTTAGAAGAATACGAAGAAAAGTACGGTCTTGAGTTCCTTGTTATCAACGGCAACCACGATATCAATACCACCAAGGCGTGTACCTTCGAAAACGGCAAGAAGGAACAGACAAGAGCGATTACCGCAGCCGAGTTCAGAGAGGTTTACAAAAACCTCGGTTACGACCTTGCGGTTGACGAATATGCAAAACCCGGCGACAACATTCACGGTCAGCTTTCCTACGTTGCCGACCTCGGCGACGATTACCGCCTGATCGTACTCGACAGTAACGTCTATTCGTTCGGCGAACCGGAAAAGGACAACACCGGCGGTTATCTGACCGACGAGCAGATGGCGTGGGTCAAGACATGGGCGGACAAGTCCGCCGAAGAGGGCAAAATTCCGTTCGTTATGGTTCACCACGGTCTTGCAGCGCACATGAAGGTTGAGCCGTCGATCACCTTTGCGTTCCCGCTCGAAAACTACATGGACGTTGCCGAGCAGTTCGCTTCCTGGGGAATCCATTACGCATTTACCGGTCATCTTCATACCAATGACATCGCCGCTACCGTCAACGACGACGGCGAAGCTCTCTATGACATTGAAACGGCTTCCGTAACGGGTTACCCGAATACATACCGTGAAAACGTTATTACAAAGAAAGCCGACGGCTCGTCAAGCATCACAAGTGATGCAATTGACTTTGATGCTTCGGCGAAGATGACCCTTGACGGCAAAACCTACGACAACGGCACGTTTAAGTATAAGGCTTTTGATATGTGCTTCGGCGGCAGCATGACCGAAGACGGAAAAGCCGATATTACCCAGTTCCTTGTCGGTATTCTGAAAAGCTATGTCGGCGGCTATCTTGTCAAGATCAAGGAAAGCGGCGGTGTGCTCGAATTCCTTGAGACAATGGACATCGACCTTCGCGAAATTCTTTCCGGCTTCCTGTCTCCGTATATCGGTGACGGCTTCAAGATCGGCTCTTACAACATTTTCTCCGTCGATAACCTGATATGGTTTATTGACGACCTTCTTGACCAGATTACCGAGCTTTACATAAACGACCCCGAACAGCTGTACGGTCTTCTGACCGATGTCGTTGACGAGCTGATGAGTGTGCCGGTTTCCGACGTACCCTGCACGAAGTTCCTTGACTCGTTCGGCTTCGGCGATGCTTCAAAACCCGGCTGTCTGGGCGACGCTGTTTTGTCGGCGATGAATTACTGGTACACCGGCAACGAGGACATCTCCGACGACGCTTTCATGCAGGACGTTCTTGACAAGCTTGAAAACGGCGACACCGCCGAAAAGCTGTTCTATAAGATTATTGACCTTGTTCTCGGCGATATCGTAGAGGACGGACTTCTTGCAAAGCTTGAAATCCGTGTCGATAAGCTTCTTGCGGACGATTATATCCAAAAGAAGATGGGTGAAGGCATCAACTATCTTTTGAAGTATGTTCTTAAAGGCGACTTCACTTACATGAATCTTGTCAATACGATCTTCGGTCTCGGCGTACTTCCGTATACGAGCCTTTACGATCTTCTTGACCAGCTTGCTTTACAGAAATTCCTGACCCCGAGTCAGCTCGAATCTCTCGGTATTTATATCGCCTATGTTCTCGGCGACTTCTCAACGGACGAAAATCCCGCCCTTCACGGCGACAGCGGCGTAACGTATACGTCTTCAACGGTTGCGGTTGAAGCCACGACCGAAAACTACCGCCTGCCGACAATGGTAAGCGTCACCATGGGCGAGGACAGCACAACCGAAGCGACGGTCAACTGGTTCTCAAAATCGACCCTTGACGGCGACATTGAAATTTACAAAGCCGACAGCGAGCCGAAGTTTACCGGCACACCGACCGAAACAACTGAATTTACGATTGAAAAGACAAGCAAGACCGTTGAACGATCCTACCCGGGTATTGACCTTGGCGTTATCGGCTTCTTCCAGTATGCGTTCAAGATGAATCAGCATACCGTCTCGCTTTCAGATCTCGAGCCGGATACGACCTACTACTACCGTGTCGGTAATGCCAAATACGGCTGGTGGAGCAAGACCGGCACAATTACCACCGCTGACGGCGGAAAGAACGTCACGTTCTTCCACATGACCGATCCGCAGTCACAAAACGAAAGACAGTATAACCGTGCATGGAAAGCTGTCCTTGAATCTGCTTTCACCGCTTATCCGGACGCCGCCTTTGTTCTGACAACGGGTGACCTCGTTGACCACGGCGATAACAACAAGCAGTGGCAGTATATGTTCGATACGGCGGCGGACAGCCTGATGAACACCTATCTCATGCCCGTCACCGGCAACCATGAGGGCAAGGGTACCAACGCTACGGCGAATCACTTTGTTCTTCCGAATGTGCCCGAACAGAACACCGAATCCGGCGTTTACTATTCGTTCGATTATAACAATGTTCATATTGCTGTTCTCAACACCGAGGATCTCGGCGAGGACGACGCCCTTTCGAAAGAGCAGATCGACTGGCTGACCAAGGATATGAACGCAAGCAACGCACAGTGGAAATTCGTTGCGTTGCACAAGGCAATCTATTCGCACGGCTCTCATTATGACGACGACGATGTCTGCGCCATGAGAACACAGCTGAGCGCTCTGATGCCGCAGCTCGGTATCGACATGGTATTCCAGGGTCACGACCACGTTTATCTGCGTACCGGCTCGCTTGCCGACAATGCAAAGGTTCCGACGGAAATCACTTATCTTGTAAAAGACGGCAAGACATACAGAACACAGGTTCAGCCCACCGGCACCTCGTATGTCATTACCGGCTGTTCCGGCGTCAAGAGCTATATCCAGAACGATGTAACCAAGACGGATAAGTACTTCCCGAGAGCGGAAAGAATTTACTCGGTCGATGCCCCGATGTTTGCGGCAATTCAGATTGAGGACGGCGTTCTCTACTTTGACGCTTACACAACCAAGGGCGGCGAAACGACTGCTATCGACCGCATGGCGATCCAAAAGGATACGACCCAGGGCGAAGTTGATCCGAATCCGCCGCAAGAAATCGAAGAGAATCTTGAAGAAGAGGAAGCAATGGCGACGTTCAAGACCATCTTCAGCTACATCATTAAGGCATTCAAGGTTCTTTTGAACATCGTAAGAATCTATATCCTTGACATGAAGCCGTAATCTATACAGTAACTGCGGCGCAAAGAGAAACCCCTCTTTGCGCCGCTTTTTTTAAGGAGGAGACGACATATGAAAAAACGAATTGCATCCCTTTTTCTTGCCGCAGGTATGCTGCTGACGCTTTGCTCGTGTCAGGGCGGGGAAAAAGAGGCACCCGAGCTTTTTGAATCCGGTGACAAAATGTCCTATTCCTACAAGTATACCGAACTTTCCGAAACCAAAAAGAATAAGACCTCCTCATGGCGGCAGGGAATGGTCAGCGGAAACGGAATGCAAGGATTCATTACGAGCGGTGCTCCGTACAGTGATACGCTGATTTTTCAAAATATGCATTTCATCCTGCCGAATGAAAACGCACGTACCTGTCCGGATACGTCCGATGAGCTGGAAACGGTCAAGCAATGTATTGTCAACGGTGAGGACATCACCGACAACGCAAGCTATGACGACGTTTACCGGTTCCACCCGGGTGGAGCGCTCCGGCTGAATTTTGATAAGAAAAAGACAAGCGACTACCTGCGCTTTACCGATTACAGCACCGCCGAAGTCGGCGTCCGTTTCACCGACGAGGACGGAACGTGGGAAAGACGGTCGTTCACCTCTCAGGCGGACGGTGTAAGCATTACGAAAATTTCGAGTTCGTCTGACGGGAAAAAGGTCAACACCGTTTTGTCCTTTGACAACATCAGCACTTTTGCCAATTACGGCGACGGAGACGAAAAGAATCTGCGGTACAAGAAGCTTGCCGGCGAAAACGGCGATTATTTAGCTTTTGTCGCTCACTATCCGCATTATGAAAACAGCGAGCTGAAAAACGGCGGTTATGCGACGGTGTGCTATGTTGTCTGTGAAAACGGTAAGAAGGAGATTACGGACGGTGCGGCGGTGAAAGACGCCGAATACGCTTCGGACAAGAATCCGCAGATAAAAATCACCGATGCCGACAAGGTGTATATCATCACCGTTTCGGACAGAACGTATGATATGGGCAAAATCGAGGACTTCGAAAAAACCGCCGATTTTGAATTGGTCAGGTCGCTTTCCGAAACGACAAAAGCTGTTGCCGACAAGTACACCGAAAAGGACACCTTCAGCTATGAAAAAGCGCTGAAAAATCATCTTGACATCTATCAGCCGATGTTTAACGCTGTAACTCTTTCACTTGACGGCGGCGAAAGCTACGCTTCAAACGAATCGCTTTTAAAAGCGCAAAGAAGAAAAAAGACGCTCAACAGTGCCCTTGTCGAGCGTGCCTATTATGCGGGACGATATGCGTATCTTTGCTGTGCCGGTTATTCGACAAGCCGTCTTTACGGAATGTGGACGGGTGAATGGAACGCCGGCTGGGGAAGCAAGTATACCATGGATGCAAACGTCAACCTGCAAACTTCGTCGATGAATACGTCCAACCTCAAAAACGCTCCCGTCGGCTATACCTATTTTATCCTGCGTCAGCTTCCTGACTGGGAGGAGAACGCAAAAGCCACCCACGGCTTTACGAATGCGATTCAGGCGCCCGTCAACACCGACGGCGACAAGGCGGTTATCACGGAAACGTGCTATCCGTATCCGTTTAGGTACTGGAATGCCGGCACAAGCTGGATGCTTCAGCCGCTTTATGAAACACTTGAGTGCTACGGTGATATCAGGATTCCGCTCAGCGATGAATTTGATCTTTATAAGCTGAAATCCGTCCTTTCTCCGACCGAAACGCCGCTGACGGATAAACAAATTCAAGCAATCGAAAAGAGAGGGTATCTCACACTGGAAAAGGATATTCTGTATCCGCTTTTAATTAAGTCCGCCAATTATTGGCAGCAGCTTGTATCGGCGGAATACTATACCGACTCTAATGGTGATATTCACTACGAAAAGGGTAAGAAGACGCTGGCGGACGGCGAATATTACTGCATTCTTCCTAGCTATTCGCCCGAAAACAACCCGGACAATTATCCGAGTCCGTCGGTTGCGAATGCGTCAATTGATATCGCCGCCTGCCGCAACAACCTTGAAATGTTGATTGCTGTTTCAAAGGATGTTGCACCGGATACCATCACCGAAAAATGGGAGTACTTGATGAATAAGCTTCCGCCGTACCTGTACGACGAAACAGGCGCCTTAAAGGAATGGGCTTGCAACATCTTTGAGGAAAACAACGAGCACCGGCATTTAAGCCACCTGTACGGTGTATGGCCGCTTTTTGAAACGCAAAAGGACGAAGAGCTCAAAAACGCCTGTATTCAGGCAATTGAAAACCGAGAAAGCGAAAACGAGGCAAGCCACGCACTCGTTCACCGCAGTCTGATCGCCGCAAGGCTTAAGGACAGAAAGAGCTTAACTGATGCGCTGACAAAGCTGATGAATCATAAGATTCATTACGACTCGCTGATGACAAACCACGACTACGATCGGGGGAGCTGCTACTGCACGGACTTTGCCATCGGTTATCTCGGTATTATCAATGAAAGCCTTGTCTATTCGAATGAGGGCGAAATCGAGCTTCTTCCGGCACTTCCCGAAAGCGGCTTCGAAAAGGGCAAAATCACGGGCCTTATGACAAGAACACAGGCGGAAATTGTCTCCCTTACCTGGGACAGCGAAACGAAAAAAGCCACGGCGCAGATTAAAAGCGGAAAAGACCAGACGATCACCGTCAAAAACGGTCTGACCGGCGAAGAGAAAACCGTCACGCTCGAAAAAGGTAAAACGGGCTATGTAAGCTTCTGATGTAATGGATGAGGACTGCCACTTTCTGTTCGGAATACGGCAGTCCTTTTTTCGTGACAATTGGAAGTGTTCTGACTTACAGGGTGAGTCCTTCCCGGACAGCAGGGAAAAACAACAAAAAATCTGTCGTTTACGGTTGAAAAGAGAGAAGAATTCTGTTATATTATTTGACAGAGTATTTGGAAACGGTGTGATTTTCTTGTATAAAATTGGCTTTGACAACAACAAATATATCGACATGCAGTCCGAGCAAATCAAAAAACGCATGGCGCATTTCGGCGGAAAGCTTTATATGGAGTTCGGCGGAAAGCTGTTTGACGACAACCACGCTTCCCGTGTTCTTCCCGGCTTCAAGCCCGACAGCAAACTGAGAATGCTTTTGTCGCTTAAGGACGAAGCGGAAATCGTAATTGCCGTCAGTGCGGGCGCTATCGAAAGCCGGAAAAGAAGAGGCGACCTCAATATCACCTACGACATGGAGGTTTTGCGGCTTATCGACCGCTTGAGAAGTGTCGGCCTTTATGTCGGCTCGGTCGCTATCACCATGTACAGCCATCAGGAGGCGGCGGACGCTTTCAAGGCGAAGCTTCAGTCGCTCGGTATCAATGTTTATACCCATTATAAAATCGAAGGCTATCCGTCCAACGTGGAAAAAATCGTTTCAGAGGACGGCTACGGCAAAAATGAATATATTAAAACTTCAAGACGGATCGTCGTCGTGACCGCACCGGGGCCGGGCAGCGGAAAAATGGCCGTCTGCCTGTCTCAGCTTTATCACGAGCACCTGAGGGGAATCAGTGCCGGCTATGCCAAGTTCGAAACCTTCCCTATATGGAATCTTCCGCTCAGTCACCCGGTCAATCTCGCTTATGAAGCGGCGACCGCCGACCTCAACGACGTCAATATGATTGACCCGTTCCACCTCGAGGCGTACGGCGAAGCGACGGTCAACTATAACCGTGATATCGAAATTTTCCCCGTCCTGAATACGGTTTTCGAACGGATTTACGGAGAGTCTCCCTATAAGTCCCCGACGGACATGGGTGTCAATATGGCCGGAAAGTGTATTTTCGATAACGAGGCGGTCTGTGAAGCGGCGAAGCAGGAAATTATTCGCCGGTATTATACGGCTCTTTGCTCGCTTCGTAAGGGCGGCGACTGTGTAAAGGAAATCGAAAAAATTGAGCTTCTGATGAATAAGGTCGGCGTTACCAAAAACGACAGAGCCTGCGCCGTTGCGGCGAACAAGGTTGCTGAAGAGACCGGCGCCCCCGCCGCGGCAATTGAGCTTCCCGACGGTACGGTGCTGACCGGAAAAACCAAAAGCCTGCTTGGGGCGACCTCGGCGTTGATTCTCAATGCGCTCAAGTACCTTTCGGGAATCGATGACGGGCTGACTCTGATTCCGTCAAGTCTGATTGAACCGGTACAAAGCCTTAAGGTGAACTACCTTGGAAGCACAAACCCGAGGCTTCATATCGATGAAATCCTTGTCGCTCTTTCTGTAAGCGCCGCAACCGACAAAAATGCCGAAAAGGCGCTGAAGGCTCTTTCTCTTCTGAAAGGAAGCGAAGCGCATTGTTCGGTTATCCTTTGCGAAAATGACAGTGCGGTATTCACGAAGCTCGGAATCAATCTTACGAGTGAGCCGGATTACGAAAACGACAATCTTTATCATATATAAGATTGCTGAAAACAGCAAAAATGCGTCCGAAGGGAGACACTTTGTAAGGGAGTTGTCTCCCTTGTTTCCTTTTATAAAAAAGACACTTTCAAATTGAAAGTGTCATAGTGGGTTTCATATTTTGAATAATAACCATCAAAATGTAAATAAGCAAGTAATATTGTGAGACAAGTTTTCCAACAAAAGGTTAGTGATGGAATAAAACACAGTATGTACAAAAATTGTCCTCTAACCCCAAAATCACTCTGCGTCTATAATATCTACTTTTGACAAGAAATAACTTGGCATAAACCCTTGCCCAATTGAAGCTTCAAGACGTGTGATTCTACCTGGCTCAACTATAACAGGAGAAGAGTCTTTTACTGCAGAATTGATAAAACTGCCTTTTTTGTGCCCAAGAACTAAATGCATTGTTTTATCAACAGGATAACGCTTTACTTCACCTGGCAGTACTTCGTCGAAATAAGCACCATTTTCATATAAGAAGTATATGTGTTTTTTTAAAACATCTGATGTCCTTTTTCCTCTAATCACAAGTTCTCCTTTTGGCGAATTCAATGGAAATCCGCAATGGATACATGCATTTGCTTTATCCGATACATTTTTTTCACACTCGGGGCATTTAATTAAAGCCATAAATATATCACCTTCCATTTTTATATTATACCACTTGTTATTTGCAATATCAAGATATTATATTTTATAAAAAATAAACATCACCTTCCTTACAGAGGGTGCACCAAAAGGTTGCATTTTTCAACGAGAGAATTTTCGCTTTTATTCAGTTGCGCTATTCTTATCGGCTTCGTCTGGGATATTTTCGGTATCCGCCGTTTCCTCCTTTGGCTCTTCGGCTTTTTCGGCGGCTTTCTTTTTTTCTTCCTTCTCTTTGGATTTCCAAAGATTGACGATTCCTTCGTCGTTCAAAAGCTTGAGTACGATTATCGTAAGCGGCAGAGCGAACATACCGATAAAGCCGAACAGCTTCAATCCGAGATACATCGCCGTGATCGTGACAATCGGCGAAAGGCCGAGCTGTCCTGCGACAAGCTTCGGTTCAATAATCTGACGGATTACGGAAATGGCAACGTAGATTACAACAAGGCCGATTGCCATGCCGAAGTCTTTCATGATAAGGCAATATACGGCCCACGGGAAGATGACCGTTCCCGTACCTAAAAGCGGAACAATATCGATAATCGCCGTTGCGGCGGCAATCAGCACGATATAATTCGACTCAAATACACCGATGAGGCGAAGCACCGTAAGGCCGATACTCATTTCAACAAAGGTAATGAACATGATAAGAAGATAAGCCTTGCCCATCTTGCCGAGAGAATCCTTTAAAATGGCTTTCGCTCTTGAAAGATCCTTGCGCTTGGCTTCCGGGAACTGAAGCTTGATGAAGTTCATTACCTTGTCGAAATCGCTCGTAAGGAAACAGGAGGAGACAAGCGTAATAATCACGGCGACAAAGATACTCGGAAGCTGTCTTGCTGTCGAAATGACACCGTTGATCGGCGTCGAAATCCAGGATATATTGAATCTTCCGGCGATACCGCTTGTTATCTGCTGCGTCAGCTCGGCACTTTCACCGCTTATCATTTCACGAAGCTTTGTAAAGAATTTTTCGGAGCTTTCGGTAAGCGATTTTTCAAGAAATTCGGGCAGTGAGGCGATAATACCCGAAAGCCATCCTTCGATTTTATCTACAAGCGCTTCAAGGTCTTTGAACTGAAGAATCAGATAGTCAATAAAGCCCTTGATTTCATCGAAAACTCTTACTCCAATAAGTGAAATGATAAGAGCAATCAGCACGAGTGCCACAAGAACGCAAACGGCGGAAGCCAGACCTTTTTTCAGCGGCGTTTTTCGCACAAGAAAATTTTTCGGCTTTTGCAGAACCACCGCAAACAGGAAAGCAATAATAAACGGCATACAAATGCCGACGGCGTAACGCATCAAAAGAGCAGCAGCGGCGATGATCATTCCGAAATAAATGACGTTGATAATTGTTTGCCGTCTTTTTTCAACAACCTGCATTGACAACACTCCCTATTTTAATAGATATATACAATAATATTAACCCAACAGGCAGACAAAATCAATGGATTTAACAAAATAAAAATTTTTTTGCCCGAAACACTTTTATAAATCGTCGAAATGTGGTAGGATATAAGGAAAACAGGAGTATTTTTCTGCTCTTGCAAAATAACAAGAAAGGCAAAGTGAAATATATGAACGTTGCAATTCTCGGTTTCGGCGTTGTCGGCTCGGGTGTGGCCGAAGTGATCAGCAAAAACGCCGATGCCATCTTGGAAAACAGCGGAATCGAATTGAAATTGCGCCGCATTCTTGACATCAGAGATTTCGAAAATAACGAATTTTCCGCTCTTATGACAAAAAACTTTGACGACATATGCAACGACGATGAAATTGATATCGTGGTGGAAACCATGGGCGGTATCAACCCCGCTTTTGATTTTGTTTCGTCCTGTCTGAAAAAAGGTAAGCACGTTGTCACGTCCAATAAGGAGCTTGTTGCTAAAAAAGGCTTTGAGCTTCTCACTCTCGCAAGAGAGAATAACGTAAACTTCCTTTTTGAAGCGTCCGTCGGCGGCGGCATTCCGATTATCCGCCCGATAAGCCGCTGTCTTGCCGGCAACCGGATCAGCGAGATCGCCGGTATTTTAAACGGAACCACAAACTTTATTTTAGATAAAATGATAGTAGACAAAATGTCTTTTGAGGACGCCTTGAAGCTCGCTCAGGAGAACGGCTTTGCCGAACGGGATCCGTCTGCCGATGTCGACGGTCACGACGCCTGCCGGAAGATATGCATTCTTGCGTCGCTTGCTTTCGGTCATCACGTCTATCCGGACGGCGTGTACACCGAAGGCATTTCGAAAATTACACTCAAGGACGTTGAGGATGCAGGCAAGCTCGGCTACGTTATCAAGCTGATTGCAAGAACCAAAATGCTCGAAAGCGGTAAGATCATGATTATGGTCTCCCCGGCTCTTGTCAAAAAGGAAAGTATTCTTGCCGGTGTCAACGGCGTTTTCAATGCCTGCTTAGTCAGAGGCGATGCGACGGGCGATATTCTCATGTACGGCAAGGGAGCCGGTAAGCTTGCAACGGCGAGTGCGGTTGTCGGCGATGTCATCGACTGCGCCGCCAATAACGAAAAGCGTAAATTCTTCGGTTGGGACGCACCGAAGGAAAACTTCATCGAAGAACACGAAAACACCGAAACCGCGCTTTTCCTGCGGTTTGACAAGACGGGAATCGAAGAAGAACTTCGTGGCGTTCTTCCTGTTGCCGAACTTACCGAAAGCGACGGCGAGACGCTCGTGATTACCGGACTCGGAATCGAAAAAGAGCTTATGAAGGCGATCGGAACCGTTTCGGTCAAGCCGGATTCGGTTATCCGGGTTACCGATTATTGATTTTACTGTCCGCAAAGGCGGATTTGGAGGTTAGACTATGTCACTGATTGTACAGAAATTCGGCGGTTCCTCCGTTGCCAACGCCGAAAGAGTGATGAATGTAGCCCGTATTGTTACGGATACTTATAAAGAGGGCAACGATGTCGTCGTGGTTGTTTCCGCACAGGGAGATACAACGGACGACCTGATTGAAAAGGCGAAGGAAATCAATCCGAAAGCCTCAAAAAGAGAAATGGATATGCTTCTTACCGCTGGCGAGCAGATTTCGATTTCGCTTTTAGCGATGGCAATCGAAAAGCTCGGCTGTCCGGTTGTGTCGCTTTTAGGCTGGCAGGCAGGCTTCCATACAAACCGTGCGTACGGCTCGGCAAGAATCGAGTCGATCAAGACCGAAAGACTGCAAAGTGAGCTTGATAAGAAAAAAATCGTAGTCGTTGCCGGGTTTCAGGGCATCAATAAATCGGACGACCTGACAACTCTCGGAAGAGGCGGCTCGGACACAAGCGCCGTTGCGATCGCCGCCGTTCTGCACGCCGACCGCTGTCAGATTTTCACCGATGTCACCGGCGTTTTCACCGCCGACCCGAGGAAAATTCCGAACGCCAAGAAGCTTAAGGATATTACCTACGACGAAATGCTTGAGCTTGCCACGCTCGGCGCACAGGTGCTCAACAACCGTTCGGTTGAAATGGCGAAAAAATACAATGTCGAATTAGAGGTTCTCTCCAGTCTTGAAAGAGAGCCGGGAACCATAGTCAAGGAGGCAGCAAAAATGGAGAAAATGTTAATCAGAGGAGTTACCAAGGACACGGACGTTGCAAGAATTTCCGTTGTCGGCATGAAAGATATTCCCGGAAACGCTTTCAGAATGTTTTCGAAACTCGCTTCAAAGGGAATCAACATCGACGTTATTCTTCAGTCGGTCGGCAGAGACGGCACAAAGGATATCTCGTTCACCTGTGCAAAGGATTACGCCGATACGGCGGTTGAGGTTCTTGAAGACATCTTCAGCCCCGAGGGCGCAAAGGTTTCGTGCGACACGACAATCGCCAAGGTTTCCATCGTCGGCGCCGGTATGCAGTCGCATTCGGGTACGGCTTCGAAGATGTTCGGCGCACTTTATGAAGCCGGCATCAACATCAGCATGATTTCGACGAGCGAAATTACGGTTTCTGTTCTGATTGACAAGGAGCTTGCCGACAAGGCGGTCGAAGCCGTTCACAAGGCATTCTTCGGATAAAAATCTACGACAACAGCCGCCGACCGATTCCGGAAAGCGGCTGATTTTTCTATCCAAAAACGGGAGCCGGAAAAATCCGCCTCCCGTTTTGCTTATCAATATAATGTTGTAAATCTTGTGACAAGCTTTTCGTTTTCCTCAATGCTTGCACCGGTAATTACGATATAACACATTTTGCCGTCGTATTTATACGCATAAAGACTTTGCTTCGCGCCATTTACATTGTCAAAATATGCAACCCGAAACGTCTTATCCGCAATAACTTCGCTACCGAGATTTCCGATAACGGAACCTTGCTCCCAGTCACTCATCTGCTGTACAGTCTCCTGAAGATAAGCATCCTCCGTCAAGTCTAAATCAGAAAGATCGATAAAGCTCAATGAAACCGAATATAACTCTTCGGAAATAAAAACCATTCCGCAGTCAACGCCATTCTCTTCAAGGCTCTGAATGATTTCCTCGGTTGCCGGCCGGTAGGTATCCGGCATTTGTATTTTCAGGTTCAGCCATTTGTTTCTGTATTCCTGATCAACCACTGTTCCTTTTTCATATTTATACGAATACCGTTCCTGCATCTCGCTGACCAGATCCTTCATCTCACTTAATTTCTGATCAAATTCATCTGTCGTGGTTACCGTGCTGTTCGCACCGCACGCCGTAAGTGTGAAAGCCACAAACAGCGCGGAAAGACATAAAGCAATGATTTTTTTCTTCATGATAAACCTCCAAGGAAAAATCATTTTTTTATTTTTCTCTTATTTTAGCGACAATCAATAAAATGATTCCGATGATTGTCGGGCTGAAATAGCCTATCGCTTCTACCGGACCCATTGCCGGTAAGCTGTCGTTTACAAATCCCACGAAAAGCGCCAGCGCCTGAAGGACAAAAAGAACAACTGCCGCAATTTTCATACGCATTTCCTCCTATTATGCTTCAATCTGATCGGGGGTTCCCGCTTGCTGTGTGATACTTACATATTCACTTTTTTTGACTTCACGGTAATAACCGCATTCGTTGCAGACCAGATACCGTTTCAGTGTCCGCCCAAGCGGGATTTTGATAAAAAATATTGTCGGATATTTTTTCAACAGCTTGAAGCCGTGGCGGGTCTTTTTACCGCAGTTCGGACAAAGACAGTCACCTGACCAATCGTCGTCTACAAGTTCATTTTTGAATCCGTAAATAAAAAACATTCTTTTCCTCCTTTCTTTTTCGCTCTTGTTGATTATATATCAATAGAGATAACATGTCAACTCTTTAGATGTTATTTTTTGCTCGCTTGTTTGGTATATTATTGCTATAGAGATAACTTTCTTTTCGGCATCTTCTTCGGGCTATAGTAGAGGTGATATCATGGATGTTGGCTCAAGAATAAAATATTTCAGAAACAAAAGAAATCTTTCTGTAAATAAATTGGCAAATCTTTCCGGAATTTCGCAAAGCTATCTTCGGGATATTGAATTGGGCAATAAGCAGCCTACGGTTGAATATCTTGAATATATATGTTTCGGATTGAATATAACGATGAAAGAATTCTTCGACACAGACGAAGAACCGTCCGAGCTTAAAGCAGCCCTTTTAAAACTGAATCCTGATCAGAAAAAACGCCTTGTGGAATTTTTGCTTTCCCTTTAGGCTTGCGGGTTCACGTTAATCGGCTGAAAAAGCAGGGAATTCAGTAAGAAGTATTTGTATTGGCTAATGCCAACCTTGATTCTTGCGCCGCAGTTTAGTATAATAAAGGCAGTAATATGAATACGGAGGAATCAAAAATGAAGTACACACTTGATTTAAGCGGAAAAAGAGTTCTGATTACGGGCGCCGCCGGCGGCATCGGCCTTGAAACGGCTAAAGGCTTTCTCGAAAACGGCTGTGATGTCTGCCTTGCCGATTTTAACGGCGAAGCAAACGAAAAAGCGAAAAACGCACTGTCGGACAGCTTCCCCGAAAGGAAGATCATCGCCGTAACGGGCGACATCACAAAGTCCGAGGACACCGACAAAATTGTCGCCGCCGTGAAAGACGCTTTCGGCGGGCTTGATATTCTTGTCAATAACGCCGGAACGGGAGCCAACGTCCGCTCGCTCAACGAAACAAAAGAGGGCTGGGAGAGAGTCATTGATCTGAACCTCAACAGCCATTTCTATCTTTCGCAGAAGATTGCTTCCGAATTTTTTGTACCGCAAAAGAGCGGTAACATTATCAATATGTGTTCACTCAGCGCCTTTATCGGTGTGCCGAACGCCGTCGCCTACAGCGCAAGCAAGGGCGCCGTTCTGCAGATGACGAAGTCTCTTGCCGGCGAGTGGGCACGGTTCGGAATCCGGGTCAACTGTGTCTGTCCGGGTTTTGTGGAAACGCCGCTGATTGCCGATAACCTCCAAAACGAACGCTGGATGGCGTATATGCATATGCGGATTCCGATGAAACGGCTGGCGAAGCCCGAGGATATCGTCGGCTCGGTTTTATTCCTTTCGTCCGATCTGTCGGCGTATGTGACCGGTGCGTCAATTATTGTTGACGGCGGCTTTTCAAGCGGTTCATAATGAAAGACAGAGAAGCGAAAATGAAGTACGATTATCGGTTTTGCCGTCTTGGCGATGTGACGCTTGCCTATATTGAAAAAGGGGAGGGAGAACCGCTCCTTTTTCTTCACGGAAACGGCGAAAATTCGGAATACTTCGACTATCAGATTGAATATTTCTCCCGTTTCTTCCGGGTGATTGCCGTTGACAGCCGGGGGCACGGAAAAAGCGAACGAGGTGCGGGTGAGCTGACCTTACAGAGAATCGCCGACGACCTTTTGGCATTCATGAATGCGCTTTCGATTGAAAAGGCGAACCTCTTAGGCTTCAGCGACGGCGGAAATATTGCCTTGCTTTTTGCTCTCCGGCACCAGGACAGAATCAACAAGCTGATTATTAACGGCGCAAACCTCGATCCCAAAGGCGTTCTCGGCATTTTTCAGGCGGGAGTTGTCGTCTCGCATGCACTGTTGGCTCTGCCGGAAAAAAGAAGCCCCAAAGCCCGGCTGAAAAGAGAAATTCTTTCCCTGATGATCGGTCAGCCCGATATTACGCCCGATGAGCTGAAAATAATCAGTGTTCCGACTCTTGTTCTTGCGGGAACAAAAGACCTCATCAAACAAAAACACACCGAAAAGATTGCCGGTTCGATTCAAAACAGCCGCCTTTGCTTTATTGAGGGCGACCATATGATAGCCCGGAACAATCCTGACGAATTCAACAAAACGGTATATGAGTTTTTGACGGAGTGGGCATTTTCAACAAAATGAGGCTGCCTATTTTGGCAGACGGTATAAAAGAAATTGATTGTAAACGACATTTTTGTGTGTTATACTTTTTCTGTCAGACCGTTTAGCAGACATCTGTCTGCAAAGAAAGGAAGAAAAGCAATGAAAAAAGTTTTAAGCATTTTACTTAGCCTCGTAATGGTTCTTGCGCTTTGCACGGTTGCGTTTGCGGCGGGCGAAGATCCGGCGGCCCCGCTTCAGTTCAATTCTGACGGAACCTTTAAAATTATGCAGGTCAACGACACCCAGGACATCGACAAAATGAACAAAAAGACCGTTTCGTTTTTGAAAAAGGCTCTCGAAACCGAACAGCCTGACCTTGTTGTTGTCGCCGGCGATATCCTTTCGGATATGTTTATCGGCGCAACCGAAACAAGAATCAAAAACGCTATCCGTGCGCTCGGAACAATCTTCAACGACGCAAAGGTGCCGTTTGCCGTTACGTTCGGCAACCATGACCATGACCTCGAGGACAAGGTTTCGATTGCCGATATGATGAAAACCTTTGAAGAATTCGAATACTGCGTCAATTCCGATGGCTGCGACCCCGGTACATACAGCCTGCCGATTCTGAATTCCGACGGTACGGCTTACGCACTGAACGTCTACATGATGGACACCAACAACAAGAGCGGCGCCGTCAGCGGCTACACCGGTGTGTATCCGAATCAGGTCGAATGGTACAAAGCGAAAAGCGATGAGCTGAAGGCTCTCAACGGCGGAAAGGTACTTCCGTCTCTCCTTTTCCAGCACGTTCCCGTTAAGGAAATCTATCAGTTCATCGACGAAACCAACGCAAAAGAGAGCAACACCTCCGTTTTCAGTCTTGATAACTACAAGTGGTACCGGCTCAACAGTGAGAAGCTTCTTTCCGAAGACAATTATTTAGGCGAAGCACCGTGCTCCGAGCCGCTTACCCATGTTACCGGTCAGTATGAAGCATGGCTCGAAAAGGGCGACATCATCGGCGCTTTCTTTGCGCACGACCATGTCAACAACTTTGTCGGTAAAACTGACGAGGGCATTATTCTCGGCTATAACGGCGGAACGGGCTTCCGTTCCTACGGCAACGGCGGAAAGAGATCGGTCAGAGTGTTTGAACTGAACGAAAACGACGTCTCCGCCTATACAACACGCTCGGTATTTTATGAAGATCTGATCGGCGATCCCGGCCTTTGCCTCAGCGATCTTCTGACACCGGCAATCGTCGGCGATCTTCTTCGCACACTTTACCGATTCCTCGGAATCACAAAATGGTATTAAGCATCCAATACGCCATAACGGCATGGCCAGGGCTGTGCCGTTACCGCTTTATTCTGATTACGGAAAGGGCAAAATAATGAGAATCGGAGTATCTTCTTCCTGTTATTATCCGCTTGAAACCGAAAAATCGCTGATCCGGCTCGGTGAAATGGGCATCAGAACCGTAGAGGTTTTCTTTAATTCGCCGTCGGAGCTTACGGGCGGTCTGTTTCGGGAAATTTGCGATATCAAGACCCACTACGGCATGGATATCGTATCGTTTCACCCGTTTATGTCCTTTGCCGAAGGATATTTTCTGTTTTCAAGCTATGAGCGTCGGTTTTACGACAGCCTTGACACGATTTATAAGCCTTGCTTTGAAGCGGCGGCAAGGCTCGGGGCTAAGTATGTCATTTTACACGGGGCAAAAGGCAAAATGACAATCTCTGACGAGGAATACGCAGAACGATTTTACCGTTTTGACGAAGCGGCAAGGCAGTTCGGTGTAAAGGGCGCGCATGAAAACGTTGTTCATTATGTCGGTCAGAGTCCTGAATTTATGTTGTATCTGAAAAAAATGCTCGGCGAAAACTTCAATATGGTGCTCGACGTCAAGCAGGCACGGCGCACGGGCGTCGATTATCAGCAATTCGTTGATGCTCTCGGGGAAAGCATCGTTCATGTTCATGTCAGCGACTTTGATGCTTACCGGGACTGTACACCGCCGAAAGAAGGCGGACGATTCGATTTCCGTAAGCTTTTTGACTCGTTGGAGAAAATCGGCTACCATGGGAAATATATGATCGAAGTTTACAGCGACAGCTTCCAATCGGACCGGGAACTGTTTGCGTCATATGAATATCTTCGGTCAATCTATCAGGAATAGTCTTCGTTGTGTTATAAAAACTGCCCGGCTCCAATCCGAGTCGGGCAGCTTGTCTGCTGTTCAGCTTATTTTGCGTCGGTTACCGCCTGAGTAATCGACTTCGTTTTTTCCATAGCGTCCCGGCCGTAGCGGTCAACGTCGGCACGATTTCTGTCCGAATGGGTCAGACAGCCGGCACCGCCGACACAGCCCTCGACGCACGCCATGCCCTCGACGAAGTTTGCGGGCAGTGCGTTTTTCGACTTTCTCATGAGCGCCGTCCGGCACTCCTCAATGCCGTTGCAGGTCATCGGCTTATACTCAAAGTCGGCACCGTGCTCGTAGATGCCCTGCCGTACCGCATCGGTCAGTCCGCCGCTTCGGCCGAAGATTCTTCCGAAGTAGGACGCACCCTCAAGCGGTTCTTCCTCAACCTCGGTGATGTCGATGTCACGGCTGTCAAACAGCGCCTGAAGCTCTTCGAAGGTAATAACCGAGTCGATATACGGTCTGACCTCCGGCTTTCTCGCTTCGGCTTTTTTTGCCGTGCACGGTCCGATAAAGACAACCTTGGCGGTCTTGTCCTGCTGCTTGATGTGCTTGGCAATCGTTGCGGCGGGGGAAAGGTTGTCGGAGATGTGCCCGGCAAGCTGCGGGAAATTCTTTTGCGTATAGGAGACAAAAGCCGGACAGCACGAGCTTAACAAAAAGCCCTTTTCCGTAAGCTCCTTCGACTCCTTGAACGCAACCATATCGGCGCCGAGAGCCGCTTCCTCGATCCGGTTGAAGCCGAGCATTTTGATGCCCTTGATGACCTTGCCGAGTGTCGTAAATTTGAACTGGCTTGAAATCGCCGGTGCAACAACGGCAACCATGTTGTACTTCGTGTTGTTTTCGCTCTTTTTGATAAGATCAATGACATCGATGATAAACGACTTGTCCATAATGGCACCGAACGGGCATTGATAAACGCACGCACCGCAGGCAATACACTTGTCATTGTCGATTTTTGCCGCAAAGGTCTTTTCGTCCATCGAGATGGCCTTGACCTTGCAGGAAAGCTCGCACGGACGGCGGCGGTTGATGATGGCGTTATACGGGCACGCCTTGGCACACTGACCGCAGTTGACGCACTTTGACTTGTCGATATGGGCTTTCTGCTGGCTGTCAAGAGTGATCGCATTCATCTTGCAGACCTCCATACAGCGGTGGGCAAGACAGCCCCGGCAGGCGTCGCCGGTTTCGTAGCCGCTCGACGGACATTCGTCGCAGGCGATGTCGATAACCTGAATGACGTTCGGGTTGTCGCTGTTTCCGCCGATGGCGATCCGGACTCTTTCGGTGAGAATGGCTCTTTCCTTGTAAACACAGCAACGCATGGTCTGCTCTTTTCCGGGAATGATGGTTTTCGGAATGTCAAACATTCTTTCAATCAGCGTATCGTCCCATGCGTGACGGGCAACTTCTCTTAAAACTTTATATTTCAGGTGCTGAACCTTGGTGTCAAATTTTCTGATTTTATTCATACTTTACCTCCTGTCAGTCCAACAAATCAAAGCTTTCTACCCATGCAATCAGCTTGTCGTGCTTTTCGCCGCTGACTTCAACGGAATAGGAAGCGGCAACAATCGGAATCCATTTCTTGATAAATGATTTTTCCGTTCCTGTTTTTTTGCAGTACAGGTCAACATATTTTCTTGCGGTTTCGATTTCTCCGTCGAGGCAGAAAAGAATGCAGGTCATGGCAGCGTCTGCGGCGGCATTGCCCTGTGTCGCCTTTGACCAGTCAAGGATATAGGCCTTTCCGTCTTTATCGAGAATAATATTTGAGGGGTTGAAGTCACCGTGACAAATCTGCTGGCTTTTCGGCATGGCGCTCAGTCTTGCGTGCAGGCTGTACCGCACCGTGGCGGAAAGCTCGGCTTCGTTGATCTGACGGTTGAGCTTGTCACGAAGTCTTGTCAGAAACCGTGAGCTTTTGCTTTGCAACTCGATTTGTAAATCTACAAACAGATTGAAGTATTCGTCAAATTTATCGGGGTTGTTTTTTATTACACGGTCAAGGGTTTCGCCGTCGATATATTCCGATTCGGTGACCGGCTTGCCGTCACGGATATAAAAGGATAAAATGGCCGGTACGTTCATGCCCGCTTCTTCAACGATGGCCTGATTGAGTGCCTCGTTGAGAATGGCGGCCTTTGAGCTTTGCGGCGAAAATATTTTTATGGAACGGTCGCCGTCACGGTAAACCGTTTTGTTGTCTCTTTCGGCAATTACATTTTCTAACTTCATTTTCATACCTCCGTTTTCGGCTTGGGCGGGTCCATCGAAAACCGCTTTATTTTAACATAGTGCAAACAGTGTTTCAATACCCGTCAATCAAAAAAACGAAGCAAAATCTATGTAATTTGCTCCGGTTTTTCCATCCGTTACTTGTTTTGTTAAAAAAATCAATCTTCCGCTTCCAGAAGTTCCTTGTCCTCAAGCTGTTTTGTCAAAAGAGCAAGCGACGCCGCCATGTTTTCGTCGTGTACAAGAATGTCCGACGGCAGATTCAGATGAATCGGTGCAAAGTTCCAGATGGCCTTTATGTCGCTTTCGTACATCAGATCGGCAACCTGCTGAGCGGCGAAATGCGGTACGGTGATAACGCCGATTTTGATGTTTTCCTTTTTACAAAAGTCCTTAAGCTCGGTGATGTTGTAAATCATCCTGCCCGAAACCTCCTGACCGAAATTCCGGTTGTCAAAGGCGGCGACGATATCCAGTCCGTAATCACGGAAGCCGCCGTAGCCCATAAGAGCCTCTCCTAACTTGCCTGCGCCGACAAGCACAGCTTTTTTGACCTCACGGTAGCCCAAAAACCGTTCGAGTGTTTCGATAAGCTCAATGCGGTTATAGCCGACCTTCGGCTTTCCGGCACCGCTGACAGCGCCTAAGTCCTTTCTGACCTGTACGTCGCCGTACCGGAGTGCGGTTGCGATAGCGGTTGCGGAAATATTGACCTGTTCTTCGGGAAGCTGTTTCAGATAATTCAGATAAACGGGTAAACGCCGCAGTGTGCTGATTGAAATCTTCATTTTCTCCACCTCACATATTTATCTAATGTTTTTCTTCGTCTTATATATAATAGCACAGCTTTAAAAATAAGTAAAATATAAAAAATGTATGCCGTTATATCGATAACGGCATATTGATAAAGGTGGTGATATTTACGGCTTGCTCTTTTTTTTCTCTTTCACGGCACGAAGCAGAACCGTCAGAAGAAGCGGAAACACTACGGCAAACAAAATTCCGTATCGCAGTGTATCCGAAAAAATACTTGTGACAAAACCGACCGCCGCCGGCCCCGTTGAACAGCCGAGGTCGCCGAACAAGGCGAGCAAAGCGAACATGGCGGTTCCGCCGTCAGGAATCTGAGCGGTCGAAAGGCTGAACGTTCCGGGCCACATAACGCCGACCGAAAGTCCGCAAAGACCGCAGCCGACAAGGGAAAGAATCGGATTGCTTGAAAGTGAGCATAACAGATAGCTTGCAATGCAAAGAAGAGAGGAGACCGTCATGACGGTTTTCAGCGAAATTTTTGTGCTGAATTTTGCATAAAGAACTCTTGCCGTGCCCATTAAGAAGGCGAACAGACACGGACCTAAAAGGTCGCCGACGGTTTTTGAAACGCCGAGCCCCGATTCGGCAAACGCCGACGCCCATTGACTCATGGCGATTTCGCTTGCCCCTGCGCAAAGCATGATGCCGCCCAAAACCCAGAAGGTGCGTTTCTTGAGAAGTGACTTGATACCGATTCCCTTGTAATCGTTTAAAAGTGCCGGCATCGGAACCGCCGAAAGATAAAAGGCGTTGAAAAGCGGTACGACCGCCCAAAGGAACGAAAGAATCCGCCAGTTTTCCGTTCCGAAGAAGCTGAAAAAGACCGTTGAAAGAAGAACGACGCTCATCTGACCCCAACAGTAGAACGAGTGAAGCAGGCTCATCGAGCCGGACTTGTTTTCGGTCGGACAGGCTTCGACAAGGGGGCTGATGATGACTTCGATCAGTCCGCTTCCGACGGCATAGATGAAGATAGAAATCAAAACGCCGGCATACGGATTGCTCATCCGGAACGGAAGCACCCCGAGACAGCAAAGTCCCAAAGCCGCAAGAAAATGGGCGCCGACGATGCTTTTGCGGTAACCGATTTTATCGACAAAGCCTGCCGACAAAAGGTCGATAAAAAGCTGTACGGTGAAATTGACCATGATAAGAAGCGATATCTGACGGTAGGAGAAGCCGAAAGAGCTTTGCATCGTCAGAAACAACAGCGGCACAAAATTATTGATGATTGCCTGAACAAAGTAGCCGATATAGCTCGCATAGAGGGTGTGTTTGAAATTGCTTTTGATAGACATTGATAAAAGAAAAAATCCTTTCCTGTATTACTCAACCATTTTATTCTGCTATTATACTAACACATAAGCTCGTGTTTTGCAAACTTATAAGTGAACGCAGTTTCGTAACAGAACCGCAACAGACAATTTATTTTTTGAACAAATGTTGAAAACAAAGCAGACTTGTGTTAAAATATCTTTATCACTTTTAAGGAGGAGAAAAAATGCCAACAACCTTTAAACGAATTCTTTCTTTCACAACGGCGTTGCTTCTTGCTCTGACCTGCGCTCTCGGTCTGGGCAACAACGTCAGCGACGACTACAAGGAGTACAAGAACGTTATTCTTATGATCGGCGACGGAATGGGCGAAAATACGCTTGCCGTTACCCGTCAGAGATATAACACCTCGCTTTTCCTTGACACAATGCCCGTTCACGGAAATTCGGACACCCGTTCGTTCATTTTCGATTATACCGACTCGGCGGCGGGCGGAACGGCTCTTGCCTGCGGTATCCGTGTATGGATCAACTCTGTTGCAAGATTCGCTTTCCATCCGTTTACGATCGACGACACCTCTGTTCCTATTTCTCTTACCGAGCTTGCCAAGGCGAACGGTAAGTCGGCCGGTGTTGTGACGACCGACAAGACGAGCGGTGCCACACCGGCGTCTTTCTCGGCTCATGCAATTTCAAGAACGCTCGAAAAAGAAATCAGCACAGATCAGCTGAACGGCGACCTTGACCTGATCTGGGGTGCCGACACCGATTCCGTCACCGAAGAAAGATGTACCGAACACGGCTTTGAATATGTTTCAACCGCAACCGAGCTTGAGGCACTTGAAGAAGGCAGCCGTTCGTTTGCACAGTTTGATTTTGACGATCTGAAAAACTGCAAGAGCGACAATGATACTCCGTCTATCACCGAAATGACCGAAAAGGCAATCGATCTTCTTGATGACAACGAAAACGGATTCTTCCTCATGGTTGAGGGTGCCTGCATCGACAAGTTCTCTCATGACAACGACTTTGACGGCGCAACCAAGTGCGTCATGGCGTTTGACGACGCTGTCAAGGCGGCCGTTGAATACGCAAAAGAGGACGGAGAAACCTTAGTTGTTGTTACCGCCGACCACGAAACCGGTGGCATCAAGTATGACGCCGAAAAGGATGAATATTATTACACAAAAGACGGCCATTCCACCGCAGACGTACCTCTCTTCGTTTCGGAAGCTGACGCAGGCTTCACTGACGGCCAGCTTGTTGAAAACCGTCAGATCAGCGTTCAGATCGCAAGAGTCATGGGCTTTGACGAAACCCAGTTCCCGGCGGTTAAGCCATATTCGGGCGATCCGGTTGTGAAATAATAAAGCGACACAAAAACATTTCCGCTCCGGTTAACCGAAGCGGATTTTTGTGTGTATAAAGACACGGTACGCATCCGATGAACGTACCGTGCTTTTTGTTGATATTTATTTTGCCGCTACCTGCTGAGAAAGGAGCTTTGCAAAAACCCTGAACAACGATGTCAGGAATTTGATAAATGCCTGAATGATATTGTTTGTCCAACGGGAATCCTCGTCTATTTCTTCCGTAACGGCTGAAATTGCACCGGTCTTCATATCGTATTTCATGTACTGCGGCCAATTCTCATAGCTCCAGACGGTAACCTTTTCTCTACTTTGAATGAATGTCCCGATTAAGTTGTTTGTATCGGCGGGGAATTCAGCATGAGGAATGTTTTTGATAAACCATGTGGTATCAGGGAAAAGACAGGTGGAAGCGTCAACCTTTTTGTCGGCCGAAATGTATCGGTCAGTACCTGCGAGTGCGGCACTTTCCATGTAGCTTGCCGGAAGCTTCTTGTTGATGTCGCTGCAGGTTGCGCCGAAAGAAAGATTCTTTGTTGCAACCATTGCATCGCTTTGAATATTCGGTGTTTGCGATATCGGAGGAGCATTGAATCCGTATTTGGCAATAACGGCAACCCGACCGCCTTCGTTTTCAAATTTTTTGAGTAAGTCAGGAAGCTTTTCTTTTACGGTATAGTTGTATTCATCAATCTTTTTGATGAAGCCGGCATATTCGTTCTCTCTGCCCTTGAAAACAAACGCTTTTGCGTCTTCATAGTATTCGGAACTTAACATCGACCAGAAAGAGGGGAGCCCACCGTAGCAGGCGAGAAGAAGTCTCGGAACGACGTTTTCCTTAACCTTTGCATAAATGGTTTCAATTGCATCCTCTGCTGCGGGAAGAACCTTACAGTAGGTTAAGAGCGAGAAAAGAGCAACAATAAAATCGTCCATGATTTCATCACCGCTGAGTCCTTTTCTGTTGACATAATAATTGACAAAGCGGTCAAGAGAAGCCGGCTCAAGCTGAACATCGCCGGTGAAAAGTGCGTTTACGGTTTCAACACCGCCGTTTGCGGTCGGAACATAATAAACAAGAGAGTCCACCTTGTCGGTGCCGTATTTTGCGATATATGCGGAAACGACAGCCGAGCCGAGACAGCGGCCGACAAGTCCGATCTTACTGTGCCCGGTTTTCTCAAGTAAGGTGTTGATATAGGCGTTCAGTTCATCTGCAACATCGAGCGGGCTCTTGCGCCAATCATACATGAACGTAAAATCGCAGACATGATAATCCGACTGCTTCGGATTGCTGAGAACAGCTTCGTTCATGGAGACATTGACAAACGAACCGTTGGAAATCTCTCCGTTACCGTCAAGCGGGAAGCCTTCATAAAGCTTTGCAATCGCATCATAAAGCGAGTCGCAGTAGCCGTTCCATTTATCGGTCAGCAGACTTATACCGAGTTCTTTCAGAATACCGGGCGTAACTTCTTTTACATATTCCCCGATGTCGTAGTTACTTTCGGGCGGATAAACAACACTACCGTCCGGAGAATAAACAGTCGCTCCGTATCCGTGTACGCAAACGATCGGAATGTCTTTTTCCGTATCGGAAGCGAAAGCAAGGGCCGATACAGACGACAAAAGCATCACAACCGCAAGTAAAATCGAAATTAGTTTTTTCATGACATCTGTCTCCTTCTTAACAGTTTATTAAACTATAACATAGAATCGTCATATTTTCAAGCGTTATCGACAAAAATACAGGAGATATCAATATATAGAAAAAATGAATTAAAAAAAGCAGCCGGATTTCGACTGCTTTTTTGTTTAATTCCTTTGTTATTTTAACCTGTCACTGCCGCTTTTGCGGAAATCACTTTTACAAGAACCTTAAGAAGTCCTGTAAGCCAGCGTATGAGTGAGCGGATAAGGGCGGAAACCCATTCGTCTTTGTTCGTCGGGTTGTCTTCAGCGTTGTTGGCTTCCCAATTGTAGGTATTGCAGTTTTCCTCGGTCATGGCGGACATGACTTTCGTATCGTTGTCGTAAACCATAAACTGAGAATACTTGAAGTCGTCAACGGTAAGCTGTCTGTCTGCCCTCATGGCAGCATACAGAATTTCATATTCGGCGTCCGGACGGTCGGAGTGACTGACCCCCTTGGCAAACCATGTATACTCGGGGAAAAGACAGGTGGAAGCGTCAATCTGCTTGTCGGGAGAAATGTACTTGCCCTTCTCTTCGGCAAGTCGGTTTACGATATAATCCTCGTCGAGCGTTCCGTAAACGGTAGAGGTCGTGGCGCCGAAAGAAGCTCTGCTGGCGGACACATACTGATCGGCGACAGCGTCAGCGGATTCAATGATCGGAACAATCTGATAGCCGTATTTTGCAAAAACAACAATTTTAACACCGTCGGCTTCAACTTGTTTCAATATTTCGGGAAGCTTCTGACGAACCTTGACGTCGTAATTGTCAAGCTTTTCAATCAGTCCGGCGTATTTAACCCGCTTTTCACTGCCCTCTTTGCCGAAAACATAGTTCATGGCATTGTCGTAATCGTCCTCGGTAACGGCTGACCAGTAAACAGGCCAGGTGAAGAATGTTGAAAGGGCAAGGGCAGAGGTGACGCCTTCAAAAAGCTTGTAATAAAGCTTTTCTCTTACAGTGCCGACAACAGAACCGAGGACTCCTGTTTTTACAAGCAGATCAAGCGTCTGATTGACAAATTCATCGACCTTGAAGATACCCGATGCGTTGCAGTCGGCAAGAAAACGGTTGATGGCATTGCCGTTGATCCGGAATTTTCCGCTGATCGGCTCGCTGATAATTTCCGCACCGTTTACGACCGAACTGTCAAAGCTGACGCCGTAAAGGTCATCCGTACCGTATTTTTCAATATAAGCGACGATTACGCTCGAACCAAGACAGAAGCTTTGAACCGAAACCTTGTCTTTGCCGGTGACGTCTTTGATCTGCTCAATATATTCCTTCAAAGAAGCGGCGGATTCATACGGATCAAGTCTCCAGTCGTACCAGAAAATGAAATTACGGCACTTCGGATTCTTCAGCCAGTTTTCCATCGTCCGGATCCGTTCCTGTGAAACGCCCTGACCCTCGGCGGGGTTGCCGTTTTCGTCAAGTCTCGCTTCTGCGAACAGTTCGCCGATCTCCTTTTCGAGAGCGGCATAATACCCGTCGAAATTGCCGGTGCCTAATCCCTCAATAAGAAACGGCATGACGACGTTAATTACGGAAGAATAAAGCTCATTTTTCTCAATACTACCGCCGATGCTTGCCATTTCGGAAAAGTGAAAGATCTTTTCTCCGTCCTTGTTGTAAAGCGGTTCGCCGTCTCCGAAAATTCTGACAACAGGGATGTCAAGAAGCTTATACGACGCCGCCGACGCCGATACCGAACAAATCGGCGTAAGAACGGTAAGCATCATGATAAGAGCCAAAAAGACCGAAACAAGTTTTTTCATGTGTTTTCCTCCCTAAATAAGAGTTATTTGTCTACATGATAACACAGATTGTTCATAATTTCAACAATTTTTTCTTTATTTTCAGAGTGAAGATGCTGGATTTTTGATTTATATTCTGTTGCGATAGCGTTGGAAAAATATTTTAAAAATCTCCAAAAAACTCTTGACAACCGCCCGCTTTAGCGCTATAATACGGTAAACCGTTGAGGAAGAAGTAAAGGCGTAAGCGCACTCAAAGAGAGCCGTTGACGGTGAGAATACGGCAGAAAGCGGAACGCAACAATGGTCTTCTGAGGGCAGGGTGAAAGTTTTTACGAGTAGCTTTTGACGTTCGTCAGCGTTAATGACAGGGGTGTGTCGGCACTCCGTAAGCGGGTACAAATATTGTACCAATCAAGGTGGCACCGCAGGCGTAAATTCAGCGCTTGTCCTTGGGTTAAATCCTGAAGGACAGGCGCTTTTTGTTTTGTCCTAAGGGCGATTTCCGAAAAATATTTTTTGAAAAGAGGTCCTCACAATGTCAGAAAACAAAATCCCGTACAAAATCTATTTAAGCGAAGAAGAAATGCCCACCGCATGGTACAACGTTCGTGCGGATATGAAAAACAAGCCCGCACCGCTTCTGAATCCCGGTACCCTTGAGCCGATGAAGGCTGAAGAATTAGAGGGCGTGTTCTGCTCCGAGCTTGTCAAGCAGGAGTTGAACAACGACGACCGCTATATCGAAATTCCGCAGACAATCCGTGATTTTTACAAAATGTACCGTCCGTCGCCGCTTGTCAGAGCGTACTGCCTGGAAGAAAAGCTCGGCACACCGGCGAAAATCTATTATAAATTCGAGGGCAACAACACGAGCGGAAGCCACAAGCTCAACTCCGCCATTGCCCAGGCGTATTACGCAAAACAGCAGGGTCTTTCCGGTGTGACGACCGAAACCGGTGCCGGTCAGTGGGGCACGGCGCTTTCAATGGCGTGCGCTTACCTCGGTCTTGACTGTAAGGTATACATGGTTAAATGCTCCTACGAGCAAAAGCCGTTCCGCCGTGAGGTCATGAGAACCTACGGTGCCGATGTTACGCCGTCCCCGTCGAACACAACGAATGTCGGCAGAGCCATTCTTGAGCAGTTTCCGGGCACCACGGGAAGCCTCGGCTGTGCGATTTCCGAAGCCGTTGAAGCGGCGGTCTCCAGCGGCGGAAAATACCGCTATGTTTTAGGCTCGGTTCTTTCTCAGGTTCTTCTTCATCAGTCGGTTATCGGACTTGAAACCAAGACCGCCCTCGACAAATACGGCATCACGCCCGATATTATCATCGGCTGCGCCGGCGGCGGCTCGAACCTCGGCGGACTGATTTCTCCGTTCATGGGCGAAAAGCTCCGGGGCGAAAAGGATTACCGCTTCATCGCCGTTGAGCCTGCGTCCTGCCCGTCGCTCACAAGAGGTAAGTTTGCGTACGACTTCTGCGACACCGGTAAGGTTTGTCCGCTTGCAAAGATGTACACCCTCGGTAGCGGCTTTATCCCCTCGGCCAACCACGCCGGCGGACTTCGCTATCACGGCATGAGCTCGATTCTTTCTCAGCTGTATCATGACGGCTATATGGAGGCCGTTTCCGTTGAACAGACCTCCGTTTTCGAAGCGGCGGAAATGTTTGCCCGGATCGAAGGCATTCTTCCCGCTCCCGAATCGTCCCATGCCATCCGTGTTGCGATTGACGAAGCGCTCAAGTGCAAGGAAACCGGCGAAGAAAAGACAATCGTTTTCGGTCTGACCGGTACGGGCTACTTCGATATGGTCGCTTACGAAAAGTTCAATAACGGCGAAATGGTAGATTACATTCCGACCGATGAAGAACTCGAAAAGAGCTTTGCACAGATGCCCAAGGTAGACAAATAATACAAGGATATAAAGAGACGGAAGTCGGCTTTACGGTCGGCTTCCGTTTTTTAGTGGTTACCTATACTCTTTTATCGCCTTTTCCAGTCTGTCGTTCCAGAGCTTTTCAAAGAAATGTATGCTTGCTCCCGACCGTAAGCGGCACGACGCTTCGTTCACCGCCCCGTAAAAGGCAAGCTTGAAGAAGGCGTTTTCGCTCAGCTTCACCCGGCGTTTGTACTCGTCAAACAGCCCGAATTTGTCGCCCCACATATTCTGAAGCTGAAACAGGTCGTATTCCCGGTCTGCCCACATCGAGTCAAGCGGGTCGATAAAGCCGTTGACCCGCATCGTTTTCGGGTTGACCATGATGTTCATGATATTTAAGTCGCCGTGAATGAGGACGGGACAGTCCGGTTCGGCAACTTCTTTTTCGAAGATTTGCGCACCCGTTATCAGCCGTTCAAGGTCCTTTTCGGGATACTGACCGTCACGGCACAGTGCCTGCAAGCCTGCAAGTCTCGGCTTAAGAAAGCTTTCGGTATAAAACGTTTTCCAGCTGTCGGCTTCGGGATTTTTCAAAAAGCCGTAGTGTGTATTCTTAACGCTGTGCCATTCGAGCATTCCGTCAATGACCTGAAACGCAAAGTCGGATTTTCTCTCCCGGGATTTGAAGATAAATTTCGGGTTCATGGCGTTTTCGCCCTCAATAAAGCTCATCGCAAGCACCGCCGTCTTTTCGTCCTCAAAGGTAAAATAGACCGCCGGCATTTTTACCGATGTATGACGGGCGAGTATTGTCAGCTGTTCGGCTTCTTCGTTTTGTAACCCTTTCCGGCGGTAGGCTTTTAAGATGATTTTTTCTCCGCTCTTCTGAAGCGTACCCCTGAACACCCGACCGTAGCTTCCGCCGCCGATAAATTTTAAGCCGGTGACGGTTTCGCCGAGCTTCTCCTTCACAATTTCCGGTAACCGCTCCGTCAGCTTTTTGTTATTCAGCTCAAGAAATTCCATTGGAAATCCTCCTTTTGTCTCAGATGATTTTGTTTTCTTCGCTACTGTCATTTTATATTGATAAATGGTGCATTTATATCAAAATTCAGAGATTTCTGTAAATTCTGTTGACTGACCGCCTGATTTATCATATGATAAAGACGAAAGGCGGTGACCGATACGGAAAAGTTGACGGATTCCATTGTCGTTTTGCCGAGCGCAAAAACGGCAGACGAACGGGAGAACTCCCTGTTTCATACGCCGTACGAGATTGAAAAAGCGTTTTATTCTTCCATCAGAGACGGCAACATATCGAAAATGAAAGCACAGGCTCAAAAGCTTTTGGAAAGCAAAATAACCGTCGGAAAGATGTCCGAGGATAAATTGAGACAGATTCAATACTGGGCGGTCTGCTGTATCGCCGTTGCCATGCGGTATGCAATTGACGGCGGAGCAAAGGAACGAGAGGCATACAATTTTGCGGACGAATGTATCATGACAATCGACAAAATGTCAAACGAAGAGGAAATCATCCCATATCTTCTCGGTAAGAGCGAGGAACTTACAAAAATTGTCAGAGAAAGTAAAACCGCCGGCTATCCGTATGCGGTCCGAAAGTGCTTGAACGTCATCGATGCAAGACTGTTCGAAAAGCTGAACGCCGGAATCGTTGCCGAAAGTGTCGGGATGAACCGGGATCATCTTGCGAAGCTTTTTAAAAAGCATATCGGCATCGGGATACCCGAATATATCAAAAAAGAGCGGCTTTCGGCGGCAAGAGAACTGCTCAATAGCGGAATGCGGGTCTCACAGGCGGCATATACCGTCGGCTTCGGCTCGGAAAGCTATTTTATCAAGTGCTATCGGGAGGAATACGGGAAAACACCCAAGGCGGACAGATAAGTATAGTTGAAAGCCGAGCGACCGAGCCGGGAAAATTAAATGAAGTGCACCTACGGTGCATGAAGCGGCGCCGGGCGCCATGAAGTACGGCTTCGCCGCATGAAGTGTGCCCGGTGAGATATCAGAAATCAGAAGTCAGAAGTCAGAGGTCGGAAATCGGGTCGGGATATGACGGCACAATGTAACCGTGGACACATTGTGGTCGCGATGTACCGATTGCTGAATATCAAAATTTTCACCCGCAGAGGAAGCTTTCTCGTGTAGGTAGCTTGCTGATTATAAGCGTTCAGGACAGAATTCTTCATATTTTGTTCATAACTTTATGGTAAAATCTATCATAATTTTTTCTGCAGTTATAATTGCTTACGGAGGAGAAAACATTGATAAAAGCGTTAAAGAACTTAAGACCCATCGCCGGAACGGTTGCGCTTTCAATTTTGTTTGTCGTTTTTGTTCAGGCGCTGTCTCTTGCACTACCGCTTCTGATGTCGCTTATCATCAATAACGGCATCGCCGCAGGAGATATGGAATACATAAAAAGAACGGGTCTTATTATGGCGGCTGTGTCCGCGCTGAATATCCTTATTTCGGTTCTCAGCTCTTATTTCACCAGCAAGACCTCTGCCGCTTACGGAAAAATCATGCGTGAAAAGATTTTTCTGAAGGTCGAATCACTTTCGCACAGCGACATTGAGCATATCGGTACGCCGTCGCTGATTACCCGCTGTACAAACGACGTAAAGGTGCTTCAGGACTTTCTCTTGCAGGGAATGAGAATGATTCTTGCCGCCCCCGTTATGCTTGTCGGCGGTACGGCAATGGCTTTTATTTTAAACGCAAAGCTTGCGATGATAATTTTTGCGATTATTCCGGTTATTGCGCTGATTTGCTTTGTTGTCGTAAAAATCGTGATGCCGCTTTTTAAAAAACGTCAGAAGCTCACCGATGAGGTCAACAGCTTTCTTCGTGAAAAGCTTTCGGGAATCCGGGTTATCCGGGCTTTCAATACGAGCGAAAAAGAGGACGAACGCTTTGAAGATAAAAACCGCCGTCTTTCCGCTCTTGTTTTAAAGTTTCAGCGCACCATGTCCGTCATTCTTCCGCTTTGTATTACTCTTGTCATAACGGCACTTGTTCTTCTTGTCTATATCGCTTCGAAAAATATCGATGCGATGACCGACACCGTGAAAATCCAGAACACGGTTGGCGATTTACAGGCATTTTTGCTTTATATGATGATGATTGTTTTTGCCGTCACAATTGCCGCCGCTATGTTCGTAATTGTGCCCAGAGCGAACATCAGCGCAAAAAGAATCAACGAAGTTCTTGAAATCGAGCCGGGCATCAAGGACTGCGAAGCCCCGGAGGATATCGTACCCGAAAAACGGGGAACGGTTGAATTTGAAAAGGTAACGTTCGGCTACGAGGACGCCGCACCGGTGCTGAAGAATATCAGCTTCACCGCCGAAAAGGGGCAGGTGACGGCAATTATCGGCTCAACGGGAAGCGGAAAGTCGACGCTTGTTTCGCTGATTACCCGCTTTTATGACGTGACGGGCGGACGGGTGCTTTTTGACGGAACGGACGTTAAGAAGCTCAAGCAAAAAACACTGCATTCGCTTATCGGCTATGTTCCGCAAAAGGCTTCGCTTTTCAGCGGCTCCGTCCGGGAAAATCTTCTTTACGGCGACGAAAACGCAACCGAAGAACGGCTTCGGCTTGCCCTTGATATTTCTCAAAGCAGTGAATTTGTCGACAAGCTCCCCGACGGAATCGAAAGTCGGGTAAGCCAGAGCGGCACCAACCTTTCCGGCGGACAGAAACAGCGCCTTTCGATTGCCCGTGCTCTTGTCAGACAGGCGGACGTCTATATTTTTGACGACAGCTTTTCCGCTCTTGATTTCAGAACGGACGCAAGAGTCAGAAAGGCGATCCGTGAAAAGCTCAATGCAACGGTCATCATTGTCGCCCAACGGGTCGGAACAATTATCGACGCCGATAAAATCGTCGTGCTTGACGAAGGGGAAATCTGCGGAATCGGAACGCACAGCGAGCTTTTGGACTCTTGCCCCGTTTACCGTGAAATTGCCGAATCTCAGCTGACAAAGGAGGCGCTGTCATGAATAATAAAAGCAAAGCCTCCGCTCAGGGCAAAAAACGAAACACCGAAAAATACAGCCAGTACCGCACGGGCGGACAGGAGCATCAGAAGCCGAAGAATTTCAAAAGCACGGCAAAACGGCTGTTGCTGATGCTCAAAAACGACCGTCCGGCGGTTACGGCGGTTGTCCTTATCGGCGCCGTCAGTGCCTTTTTAAGCGTACTCGGCCCGAAATATTTAGGCGATATCATGGATCTTATCAACGAGCAGGTCGCCGTGAAGCTTTCGGGCGGAAGTCTCGATTTTTCGAAGATATCGTCGGTGCTTCTGACCGTTTTCCTGATTTATCTGACAAGCGGAATCTGTACGTTCGTGATTCATTTTATTATGGCGGGCGTTACCCAGCGGCTGATTACCGATCTTCGAAGCCGCATCAACAAAAAGCTCAGCCGTCTGCCGCTTTTGTATTTCGACAACAGCAACAAGGGTGACCTGTTAAGCCGTGTCACAAACGATATTGACAACATCAACAACACCTTTCAAAACTGCTTTGTCCATTCCGTCAACGCAATTGTCACCTTCTTCGGCGTGCTGTTTATCATGCTGACCTATAACCGCATCATGACGGCGGCGGCTCTTTCACCGCTTCCGGTCGGAGCGGCGATCGCTCTCGGTGTGCTGTCGGTTTCCAAACGCTATTTCAGAAAACAATGGCAGGTCACGGGCGACCTGAACGGACATATTGAAGAAATGTTTACGGGGCATAATATCGTAAAAGCCTTCGGACGGGAAAAACAGGCGATCGAAGAGTTCAACGAAATCAACGAAGAGCTTTACGAGGTCAGCCGCAAGGCGCAGTTTTATTCAGGCTTTTTAGGTCCGCTTATCAATTTCGCCAACAACTTAGGCTATGTGCTCATCTGCGTCATCGGTGGGTATCTGATCATCAACCGAGGCTATAATATCGGAGCAATCACCGTTTTCATGTTCTACTCGAAGCTGTTTATGCAGCCGCTTGTCGATATGAGCAACATCGTCAATGAGCTTCAGTCTTCTCTTGCGTCGGCGGAACGGGTTTTCGCCCTTGTTGACGAGGAAGAAGAGGTGCCCGACACCGTCAGAACGACCATCGAAAAGTCCGAGGGCAGTGTGAAAGTGGAAAACATCTGCTTTTCCTATAAAAAAGACGTTCCGCTTATCGAAAACTTCAGTCTTGACGTAAAGCCCGGTCAGCTGATTGCGATTGTCGGACCGACGGGAGCCGGCAAGACAACGCTTGTCAATCTCTTGATGCGGTTTTATGAGCTTCAAAGCGGAAGCATTAAAATCGACGGGGTTGATATCCGGGACATTTCAAGAGAAAATCTTCACAATATATTTTCCATGGTTTTGCAGGATACCTGGTTGTTTCAGGGCAGTATTCGTGATAATATATTGTACGGACACGAAAAGGCAACCGAAGAAGAATTTGAAAACGCTGTGAAAACCGCAAGGGTCGACCGTTTTGTTTCGACCTTCCCCGACGGCTATGATACCGTGCTTGAGGAGGACGGAGAAAACCTTTCCGCCGGTCAAAGACAGCTGATTACCATTGCAAGAGCCGTCTTGAAAAATCCTGATATTCTGATTCTTGACGAAGCGACAAGCAACGTGGACACCAGGACAGAGCTTCAGATTCAAAAGGCGATGAATGCTCTCATGAAAGACAGAACGAGTTTTGTCATTGCCCACCGTCTTTCGACAATCCGGGAAGCGGATATGATCTTATTTGTGGATGACGGCAAAATCACCGAAAAAGGCACGCATGAACAGCTTCTCCAAAAGAACGGCGACTATGCAGAGCTGTATTATTCGCAGTTTGCGGGGAAAGCTATGTAATATTTAATGAATAATGAATAGTGAATAATGAATAGTGAAGAATTGCGGTCGCGGGGAACTTGGTGCCAGAGGAAAGATTCTACCCGCAGAAACGGCTTTTCTGCGGCGGGCAGCTTGTAGATTATAAGCGGCGGGAAGCCGGGTGGCTTCGGGGAAAGTCTCAGCCGGAGGCGGGACGGCGGCCGACAAAACCCTTTTGGGGTTTTGTGTTTGCCGCTTCTTCGAAGCGGCAAATGTGCGGCTTCGCCGCACCCGGCCGCCTGATGATTCTTATTTGCATTTAATTGAAAGGAAACAAAACCTTATGAAGCTTGTTACGCTCGAAAACGGACTGAGAGTATTTTTTCTGAAACAGCCGGAGCTTCGCTCGGCTACCGTCGGCGTCTGGGTTGCGAGCGGTTCGAGATATGAAACGAAAGAGAAAAACGGTATTTCTCATTTCATTGAGCATATCGTTTTTAAAGGCTCGGATAAACGGAATGCCTTCGAAATCGCCGACGCTATGGACGAAATCGGCGCTTCGGTCAATGCGTATACGACAAAAGACTACACCTTCTTTTATGTAAGGGCGCTCGGGCACCGCATCGTAAGCGCCGCCGACATTCTTTTCGATATGCTGAAAAATCCGAAGCTTGACACAACCGATATCGAGACCGAAAAGGGCGTTATTCTTGAAGAAATTTCGATGTGTGAGGACGACCCTGCCGATGTCTGCTGTGAAGCGAACGAAAGCGCTGTCTTTTCGGGAAACGGTCTTTCAATGGAAATCCTCGGGACAAGAGAAAGCGTAAGTTCGATGAAAAAAGAAGATTTTCTTGAACATATGAGTCGGTTTTATGTCCCGGAACGGACGGTAATCGGTGTTTCGGGAAACTTCGATGAGCAGGAAATGGCCGGGCTTATCAATAGCTATTTTGAAAACGACCGGAATACGGGCAATCCGCTTGCTGAAACGGTTGTTCCGTTTCAGACAGGGTTTAAGCTGAAAAAACGGGATTTTGAACAGACGCATATCATTCTTGCTTTTCCGGGTGTCGGAATCTGGCACGAAGACCTGTACCCGTTGCAGCTTTGCCTTTTTGTCCTCGGAACGGGAAGCTCGTCGAGGCTGAACAAAAGAATCCGGGAACAGCTTGGGCTGGTTTACAGCATTGACGCCTATCTCGCCAGGTATGCGGGCGGCGGCTATATCGCCGTACAGATGAGCCTTTCGCCGCAGTCGGAAAAGACGGCGGTTGAAGAAACGCTGAAGATTATCAAAAATCTTTCTTCGGATCTTACCGAAAAGGAACTTCAAAGAGCCAAGGAAAAGCTGAGTGCTTCGCTTATCATGAGCCGGGAACAGCCGCAGTCGAAGCTGTCCTCGCTCGGCTATACACAGCTGATGCTTTCCCGGTTCATTGACGACGACGAAATCATTGAAACAATTCAGAACGTAACGCTTTCCGAGGTGAAAGAAGCGGCGAAACGCTATCTTGACTTAGGCTCGCTTGCCTTTACCGCCGTCGGAAAGGTGAAAGACGAAAGCTTTTACCGGGAAATTATTGAAACGGCAAAAGCGGATTCAATGTGAAATACAGTTGGGAGAGGGTAACAATGAACAGCCTGAAAAATATCAAGAGACTTGTCGTGAAGGTCGGAACCTCCACGCTTACATATGAAACAGGAAAAACGAATATCCGAAGAATGATGAAGCTATGCTCGGTGCTTGCCGATTTACACAACAGCGGAATTGACGTCACGCTCGTTACCTCCGGCGCAATCGGCGTCGGGGTCGGAAAACTCGGGCTTTCCGAAAAGCCGGCCGATATTCCGGGCAGACAGGCGGCGGCTACCATCGGTCAGTGTGAGCTGATGTTCATGTACGATAAATTCTTCGGTGAATACGGACAGAAAATCGGGCAGCTGCTTGTAACAAAGAGCGACTTTGACTGCTCCGAACGGTGTCAGAATCTGACGAACACCTTCGAAAAGCTTTTCGAATACGGGGCGATCCCGATTGTAAACGAAAACGACAGTGTTGCCACCGACGAAATCGTATTCGGCGACAACGACAGCCTTTCGGCGACGGTTGCCGTTTTGACGAACGCCGACGCACTGGTGATTCTGACGGACACCGACGGGTTGTTTGACAGTGACCCGACCGAAAATCCGGAGGCGAAAATCATTCCCGTCGTTGACAGAATCGACGACGACATCAAAAAGCTTTGCGGCGGAGCGGGCACCAAAAGAGGAACCGGCGGCATGATTACGAAAGTACACGCCGCAGAGGTTGCAACAAATGCCGGTATCACAACGGTCGTTATGAACGGCAGTGCGCCGCAGGATCTTTATAAGCTCATTGACGGAAGACTGACCGGCACACTTTTCAAAGCGCAGAAGAAAGGGTGAACCAAAATGCTGACTTCTCTCGGAATCAACGCCAAAAAAGCCTCCTGTTCTCTTATGAGTACCGGGACGGCGCAAAAAAACGCCGCACTGCTTCTGATGGCGGCTGCGATTGAAGAAAATGCACAAGTGATCATGGCGCAAAACGCCGTGGATATCAAAAATGCCGAAGAAAACGGAATGAACCCGTCGCTTGTCGACCGGCTGAAGCTTGACGAAAGCCGCATCACGTCGATTGCCGGAGCAATCCGGCAGATTGTTTCGCTTGACGACCCGGTCGGAAAGGTTCTCGGCGGAGAGACAAGACCGAACGGCTTGAAAATCGAAAAAGTCAGCGTGCCGTTGGGCGTTATCGCCGTCATTTACGAGGCGAGACCGAACGTCACCGCCGATGCTGCGGCGCTTTGCTTAAAAGCAGGAAACGCCGTTATCTTACGGGGTGGAAAAGAAGCGTTTCATTCGAACAAAGCAATTGCCGAGACGATGAGAACCGCCGCCGAAAAGGCAGGTCTCGACAAAAACTGCATTCAGCTTGTTGAAGATACGTCAAGAGAAAGCGCAAAAGCGCTGATGACGATGAACGACTATGTCGATGTTCTCATTCCGAGAGGCGGAGCAGGTCTTATCAAAGCCTGTGTGAACAATTCAACCGTTCCCGTTATCGAAACCGGCACGGGAAACTGTCATATTTACGTTGACGAATATGCCGACCTTGACAAGGCGGTCAAAATCATTTACAATGCAAAGGTATCAAGACCGTCGGTCTGTAACGCCTGCGAAAGCCTTGTGATTGACGAAAAGGTTGCAAAAGACGTTTTGCCGATGATTAAAAAAGAGCTTGACAAGGCGGGCGTGCTCATTCATGCAGACGAGGAAGCGGCAAAAATCATTCCCGATACCGTGAAAGCTTCTGAAGAAGATTTCGCAAAAGAATATCTCGGACTCGAAATCAGCGTAAAGATTGTGTCCGGGATCGACGAAGCGATTGAGCATATCGCGAAGTATTCGACCGGTCACAGCGAAAGCATCATCACGGAAAACTATGGTAATGCGTTGAAATTTACTTCCCGAATCGACTCGGCGGCGGTATATGTCAACGCTTCGACCCGCTTTACCGACGGCGGAGAATTCGGCTTCGGAGCGGAAATCGGAATTTCGACCCAGAAGCTTCACGCAAGAGGTCCGCTCGGACTTCGGGAGCTTACAACGAGCAAATATATCATTTACGGAAACGGACAGACCCGTTAAAGGAGGAAATATTATGGAGGAAAAGAAAGGCAGTAAGGCGCTGAACTTTGTTGTCGGTGCGGTAGTCATCATTCTTGTTATCGCCGGAATCGTAAGCATTATCGGCTCCGTTGCCGGTAAAATCAGTTCTTCCAAAAAGCCGGAAAGCTATGAAGAATACGAAAGCTTCATCGCACCGTTTATCATGAATGACCCGAACACCTTTGACGATGTTTCCAAGGCGAATCAGGAACAGCTGATTGCGATTGCCGTCTGGTCGATTTTGAGAAACAATCCCGAACCGGATCAGTACGAGTATTCGGACGGTGATATGCTGATTCCGCAGACAGAGGTTGAACAGTCTTTTAAAAAGCTGTTCGGAAATGACGTTAAGCTTGTACACACAACGGTTGACGGCGGCGGAATTGAATTTAAGTACAGTGAAAAGAAAAAGTGCTACGTTATTCCTATAACGGGAATATCGCCGATTTATACGCCCGAGGTCATCAGCGCAGACGAAAAATCAGGGTCGATGATTCTCACCGTCGGCTATCTGGCAAGTGAGGACTGGGTTTTGGATGAAAACGGAAATATGACACAGCCTCAGCCGTCGAAATACATGAAGATCACGCTTCGGAAAAACAGTGACGCAACGTATTATATTTCGGCTCTTCAGTCGACTGATTCTTCGGAAATCGTCACCGAAAAGAAATAAAGGAGGCTTTTCTATGCATTTGCAGGAATCGGGAGAAATGTATCTTGAAACCATTCTCATTCTCTCAAAGCACAGTCAGTCGGTACGTTCCGTTGATGTCGGCGAATATATGGGCTATTCCAAGCCGAGCGTAAGCCGTGCGGTGGGACTTTTAAAAAATGCGGGCTATCTTGTCGTTGAAAAGGACGGCAGCCTGATTCTGACCGAAAGCGGCCGAACGGTCGCCGAAAACATTTATGAAAAGCATACCACTCTGACAACGCTTTTAAAAAATCTCGGTGTAGACGACAAGACCGCTTCCGAGGACGCATGTAAAATCGAGCACGTAATCAGCGACACCTCGTTTGAAGCGATTAAGAAGCTCGCCGATAGAATGGACGGATAATGACCAAAAAATGAACGCCTGATGAGAAAATCTGCTCATCAGGCGCTTTTGCTACGTTTTAAAACTTATGCGTTTTCCTTTTTCTTGTGGAAAAGAATCTTGTCGACCGGGAAATAGAGGAAGAACTGAACGGCACCGCAGACAGCACCGGAAATGGCGATTGCCGAATCCTGAAGTCCTTTTGCGGTCAGGGCGTTGACGAGAACGGGCTGAAGCCACGCCGAAAAAGCGATAAGTGCGATAGTGAAGACAATATAGATCGGCAAAACGACCGCTGTGTTGGCGTCGGAATTGAAGGTCTTTTCTTTATTGATGAAGAAAGAGACAATCTGCGCAATGATGTTGCTTGCCGTAAGGGCAATAAAAAGACCGAGACCTGTTGTCGCCATACCCGCTTTTGCGGCGGCTTCGGAGGAGTAGAACAAGAACTCATACGGTCTTGTAAGAAATTCCTCAGACATCGGAAGCTTGATAAGATAGGGCAGGAAGGTCTGGATTACAAAAGCGCCGAGACTTACCACGATGAATTTTACAAATTGCCACAGCGTTTCAATACCTTTTCCTTTTTCGGACGCCTTGCTGTCAAGATCTTTCAGTTTTGCCATAGTTGTTTGCACTCCTTGAATAAAATGTTAACAACATTATACACAATTTGCATGGCAATAGCAAGAAAAAGTTTTGAACATTTTTTCTCTGAAGATATAGTGAAAAACAGCTTGACAACCATAGAGGTGTATGATAGGATATATATGAATAAATTGTTATCAGTAATAACAATTTGTGAATATTTCTTGAAAAGGAGAATACACTATGTCATTCATCAGTAAAATCATCGTTTTCATCACGGTTCTGTTTTCCATGATTATGCCGGGCGACGTCAACAAGGCACCCGTCACAGTCGACGAGCCGGTAACCAGCACCTACTCCGTTATCAAGTATACCTACACCAACGAAACCGGTTATATGACTACGGGTGACAGCTGGGTTGAAAAGCTTGAAGTAAAAGCCGGCGACTCATGGGTAGAAGTACCTGTTGCCGACGAAGCTACCGACGCTGCTATCGAAGTTTATCCCGGAAAGACCTGCTCTGACAGCTATGACGCCGGCGTGCTTCTTCCCGGTACCTACAAGCTGACGGTCGGCTACAATGTTGTTACCGCTTTCGACGGCAGCACCACAATCGGTTATTCGAGCGTTGAATTCGAAGTAGCTCTCCGCTGATTCCGTTTCGTACTGACACAAACGAATAAGTTGAAAGCAGTCACTTTTTCGGTGACTGCTTCTTCTTATTTGTCGTATGCAACCTTGGCAAGACCGCCGAGGGCGGTTTCCCGGTAACGGGCATTCATGTCTTTTCCGGTTTGATACATGGTTTTGACAACGGTGTCGAACGAAATCTTTCTTGTATTTGAAAGGAAGTTCGCAAGCGACAGCGCATTGAGCGCTCTCATCGCCGCAACGGCGTTTCGCTCGATACACGGAATCTGAACGAGACCGCATATCGGGTCGCAGGTAAGACCCAACATATGCTCCATCGCAACCTCGGCGGCGTATTCAATCTGACCTAAGCCCATTTCAAAAAGCTCACAAAGGGCGGCCGCCGCCATCGAACAGGCGGTGCCGATTTCCGCCTGACAGCCGCATTCCGCACCGCTTATCGAAGCGTTCGTTTTCACAAGGTTTCCGACGATACCGCCGGCGGCAAGCGCACGGATCATGTCCTTGTCGGAAAAGCCTTTTTTGTCCTGCATATACTTGAGCACGCTCGGAACGACGGCACACGCACCGCAGGTCGGAGCCGTGACGATGATGCCGCCGCCGGCATTCTGCTCGCTTGCGGCGAAAGCATAGGAGCAGACAAGGCGGTTTTCTCTCGTGACGTCGCTTTCGTCAATGTGCCGCTGATTGTAAAGAAGCTGTGCTTTCCGTTCAACGTTAAGACCGCCGTCAAGTACGCCCGAGGTGGAAAGACCGTCCGAAATCGACTGCTTCATGACCGCCCAGACCTCGTACAGATAGTCTTTGATTCCGTCGCCCTCGTTTTGAAAAACGTAGTCGCTTAAGCGGATATTGTTCGCAAGGCAGTACTTTGAAATTTCGGCAAACGAGTTTTCTTTGTAAACCTCGGGATTGTCATATTCCGACTGCCCTTCAAAGCGGATATTGCCGCCGCCGATGCTCATCACCCGGTTGCTTCCGATTTCTTTTCCGTTCAGATAGGCGAAAAAGTCAAGCGTGTTTTCGTGCGGAAGGTCGGGATAGGGCGGCTTTGCAAAAATGACCTCGGTTTCGGTCGGCTCAAGAGCTTGTAAAACGGCTTCGTCGGTTTTGTGTCCCTTTCCGGTTTCGGAAAGCGAGCCGTAAAGAATGACCTTGAAAAAATCGGCGTCGGGATATTTCTTCTTAAAAATTTCCGCCGCTTTGTTCGGCCCCATGGTGTGCGAGCTTGACGGCCCTTTTCCTATTTTATAAAGATAGCGAAGCGATTCCAAAAAAGACCCTCCTCAGTTTTGTTTTTCAACCATTTTGTATTCGTCGTAAAGCCGGAAGAAGCCGCAGGAAACCTCGGTTCCTTTCATATACGCTTCCATCTCGTCCTCGTCAAGCGACACGTCGCAGTAGTATTCCTCGTTTTCGTCGTCGTAAAGATAGTGGGCGCAAAATTCACACGAGCCCTTTGCCATATTCATTCTCCTTTCAGTGTTACACAAATCAGTTGGGGACGGTCAAAAAGCCGCAGCGGAATAAGGCTGTTGCCGAGTCCTCGTGAAAGTATCATCACCGTATCGTTTTCTATGTATTCTCCGCCCGTATATTGCGGGAAAAAGCCCTGGTCGGGTGCGAACAAGCCTTGGTTTGTGAACGGAATACGGAATTGTCCGCCGTGGGCGTGACCGCTGAAGACGAGGTCAAAGCCGGCTTGTGCGTAGTTACTCAGATATTGCGGATAATGGGCAAGCAGAACCGAAAATCCGCTGTCGTCTTTTTCGTTACAAAGAGCCTTTATCTGTGAGCTGTAATCGCCTAAAAAGCCGTCCTCTTGCTTCGCCGAAAGACCGTAAAGCGTGATTTTATTCT
Source organism: uncultured Clostridia bacterium (assembly GCA_945863885.1). Taxonomy (GTDB): domain Bacteria; phylum Bacillota; class Clostridia; order Oscillospirales; family Acutalibacteraceae; genus UBA6857. The sequence continues at coordinate 1,586 of CAMAZY010000010.1, read as the reverse complement.
CGCCCCGCCTGATTTCGGCTTTTTCGTTCTCTAAGACGGTAACACCGATATTTTTAAGTGCCTCAAACATCTCTTCGGCATTGTCAAAGCGGTGCTCGTGATTGCCGGAAACATAATAGGTCGGAGCAATTTTTACGCATTGTCCGGCGAAAGAAAGCGAAACATCAAAGTCGGTATGACGGCTGTCCACGATGTCGCCGGTGATAAAAATCACATCGGGCTTTTCGTTTTCGATTTTTTTAAGAAGTACGGCGTTTTCTTTTCCGAAGCTTTTGTTGTGCAGATCCGACACATGAACAATCCGGAACCCGTCGAAGCTTTCAGGCAGCTTCTGACTGCTGAAGCTGAAATATGTCGTTTCAATCAGATTGTTCTGGCAGTATAAAAACACCGCCGTCAAAGCGATAAACAGCAAGACCGCACAGATCACCGCTATTTTCTTTTTCATAGTCTTCACCGTCATTACAAGCTGTATTTTTGCTTGTACGCTCTGTATTTGTCGATAAATTCAGGGTTGTCCTTGCTCTTGAATTCCTGAAGATATTCGTGAATACCCATGTTTTTGTGGGCGATTTCAATCATGCTTGCGGCAATCTCCGAGCAATGGTCGGAAACTCTTTCCAGAACAGCAAGCACGTCCGAAAAAACAAGTCCCATTTCAAAAGAGCAGACATTGCCGAGCATTCTTTCGATGTGGTTGTTCTTTGCTTTCGCCGTCAGCTTGTCGATAACTTGCTCAAGCGGCTCGACCGAGCTTGCAAGATCAAGGTTGTTTTCACAAAACGCCCTGATTGTCATATCGAGCGCCTCCAGAACGGCGCTGACGATAACGGTAAGCTCTTTTTTGGCTTCCGGCGTAAATTTCATATTGTTTTCGCTAAGCTGTCTTGCATACACGGCGACGTGCACCGCATGGTCGGAGATTCTTTCAAAGCCGCCCGTAACATGAAGAAGCTTCGTCAGCTCAAAGCTGTCCTCGTCGGTGAGCTGTTTGGTGCTCAGCTTGACAAGGTAGGAGCTGATAACGTCTTCGTAAACGTCGATGCGTTCCTCCATTTTTTTGATTTCGGAGACAGCTTCTTCGCTGAACGAAGAAAGAAGTCCGAGAGAGCGGCTGATGGCGATAATCGCTTCGTTTGCCATCTCCTTTGTCTTTTCCCGGCTTTGCTCAAGGGCGACGGCAGGATTGACGAAAAGACGCTCATCGAGAAAGATTTCTTCCTGCTTTTCTTTTTCTTTTTCCTTGACCATTTTGCAGGAAATTTTTTCGAGCAAAGAGGAAGCCGGAAGAAAGACAGCAGTGATGATAACGTTGCAAAGGGTGTGAATGACGGCAATATGAAAGCCCGAAGCGGGATTGTCAACAAAGCTGAATCGGAAAATGAGCTTTGCGCCGTAGAAAAGGATCAGCATGAAAACCGAGCCGAAGACGTTGAAATTGAAATGGATCATCGCCGCTCGTTTGGCGTTTTTGTTTGCACCGACCGAGGAAAGCATCGCTGTGATGCAGGTGCCGATATTCTGACCTAAGATAATCGGAAAGGCGGCACCGATGGAAACCTGACCGGTGATGCAAAGTGCCTGCA
>CAMAZY010000009.1 GCA_945863885.1 uncultured Clostridia bacterium | reverse complement strand
ATTGTGAACTTATTTTTCTGAGTGCACTCCTTCCGGTTTTTCCGGGCCGGGCGCCCCCCCCGCCCCCCCCCCCCCCCCCGCCGCAGGAGACTTCCGTTGCGGAAACAAACCCGTTTCAGTCCGCCGGATTTCCCGCAAAAAGTATATTTACGGCAGATAAGCTTATCGGAACCGAAAAAACAAGGAAGCCTTTCGGCTTCCTCATTTATTCTTAATAATGTGTCGCACCGCAAGAACAGGTATGACCGATCTTGAACAGCTTCCAGAAGAACTGAAGAATCTTGTAAATGATCTTCATCAGCCAGAAGTCTTTGTGACAGATGCAGTCACACGGACCGTCGTTAGTCTTTCCGCAGGCGTCACAGTGACCGTCGCCGTCATAGTCGCCGTGTCCGGTTGCCGGAACAACCTGAACCTCTTTGAATACGGTTCCGCACTCTGAGCAGTATCTGCCTTCAGTGGAGCCGTCCGTCTCACAGGTTGCCTTCACGGCAGGAATCACAACAATCGTATGCTCCGCCTTGGCAATAGCTCTTGTCTTTTCATTGCCGCAATGGATGCAGACACTCTTTTCCTGTCCGACTTTCTGACAGGTCGGTGCAATAACGACTTCCCAGTCGCTCCATTCATGTGTAACAGGAGCAAGCGCTCTTGTCTGCTCATCGTTGCAGACTACACAGTAACGGGCTTCGACACCCTCGACACCGCAAGAAGCAGGCGTCTTGACGGTCCATTCGCCGTATTCATGAGCCTTGAGGTCAATTTCAACTGCTTCGCCCTTAGCGTCACAGTAAATACAATGCTTTGACTTACTGCCCTTTTCGGTGCAGGTCGGTTCCTTGTCAATCGTGTAAATGCTTGAATACTCATGCTCGCCTCTCAGGCAGCGGGTAAGACTGTCAATAATCGCTCTGACTTCGGCTTCGTAATCGTCAACCTTTTTCTGGTCGTCTTTCTTGGTCGAATTCGGATCGTCACGGATAATATCAACTGCTTCCTTGATATCTTCCACTCTTTGCTTGATATCATCGGAGCTTTCGTAACCGTTGAACTCTTCAACAGCTTCATCAAATCCGGTGAAGTCGGGTTTCACGATCGAACCGTTGTTGACAGCAATTTCAATTTCTTCCTTGATAGCCTTCAGGGCATTCGCCGCCGCGTCAACGATCGGCTGTTCGGTTGTGACAAGATTATCAGCAATCGCATACTTGTCAAGTGCGTCGGTAATCATCTTGTTACCCTTTTCGGTAAGCTTGCCGCTCGCAACGATTGCTCCAAGCTCGCTTACGATAGCGTCATACCCGGTGTAATCCGCACGGGCTACCTTCTCTGTCTTAACGTGAGAATCGTCTCTCTGACAGGTGTAAGTGATCGTGCCCTCGCCCCATTCGCCGGCTGTTTCGTCATAAACCGGGCGGGTCAGTGTACCCTCGTCCCAAAGGTGAGCGTTTGCGTCAACGGGGATTGCCGGGTTGAATTCCAGTCCGCAGACCGAACAGAACGATCTTCCGACACCCTTTTCGGTGCAGGTTGCCGGAACGAGAACTTCAACTTCAGTGCCCGGAGTATGAGCAACAGAAAGTCTCGAGTCAACGTCACGGATTGTGCTTGTTGTACCACAGTTATGGTTACAAGTAGCGGTCTTTGTGCCGTCGTCCTTACAGGTGGCGTCACCGTTCGATTTGTAATCGGTAAATTCATGCTTCAGCTTCGAGCCGGTAACGATTCTTGTGTCGGTTGCTGTGCAGCCTTCGTTATCGCAGTGTGCGGTTTCCGTACCGTTCTTGAAGCAGGTGGCGTTGTTATCGTAAACATAGGTTGTGAAAGAGTGACCTCTGATGATACCGTATTCGAAGGTTTCATCAAGTGCCTTACCGCATCGGTTACAAGCGTAATAGTAAACAGCCTTGCTTGTGCAGGTCGGAGCATCCTTGAGGTACTTCGCTTCCACTTTTTCAATCTTAACGTGACCGAGCGGATCACCTACGGTAAAGGTGGCGTCCTGTGCGTCCGGGTCATCCTTGGCGTTCATGTCACAGCGTGAGCAGTCATAGAAGTAGGTCGCCGCTGTTTCGCAGTCCGCTTCGCTCTTCAGGTGAACGAGGTTCGGACGCTCCTCGGTGTAATCATGTCCGAGAGCCGGGATTTCGGCACCGGTTTCAAGAGCCTTCTTACAGACGCTGCACATGATGTCGTATTCCTTACCGGCTGTCGTACAGGTAGGAGCAACATAGCTTCCGACGACATTAACTCTTACATGAAGTGACGGGTCAAGGTGGGAATCAACGGCGGTTCTTGTGTGCTTCGTTCCGCAGCCGTGATCGCAGGTTGCCGTTTCGGTGCCGTCTGCAAGGCAGTTTGCGTCACCGTTAAGAACATAGTTCGTGAATGAGTGCGTAAGCTTTGTGCCGGTTGCCGTGCGGGTTACGTCAAGGTCACAGCGTGAGCAGTGACCGGTTTCGGTGCCGTCAGCAAAGCAGGTTGCGTCGTTATTGTAAGTATAATTGCCGACGTCGTGACCGAGCGGTGCCCCCTCAAAGAAGGTCATATCCTGTGCATCGGGGTCGTCCTTAGCGTTCGCATCACAGCGTGAGCAGTCGAAGTAGTAAATCTTCGAGGTTGTGCAGTCGGCTTCACTCTTCAGGTGAGCGTCGTCAACAATCTTTTCGGTGTAATCGTGGCCGAGTTTTGTTACCGGAGTATCGACATACACTCTGCCGCAGACCGTACAGGTGTTCGTGGTATAACCGTCCGTCGTGCAGGTCGGCTTGGTGACAACATTCTTATAGGAGTGGTTGCCGGAGTCAACATCGCCGCAGCGGTTACAGGTTCTGGAATGGGTCGTCTCGGTGATGGTGTAGTCGCCCCAGTCGTGACCGAGTGCGTCACCGTCTGTAAAGGTTGCTTCTTTGTCGGTGCCCTGAGAGGACTTGGCGCAAAGGGCGCAGGAAACATAATATCTTGCCGGAGCGGTGCAGGTAGCCTCGCTTACAAGATAGGCCACATCAACGGTCTTTGCCGAATAGTCGTGAACGAGAGCGGCGGACGCTCTTGTGTCAACGTGGGTTGAATCATATTCGCAGACTCTCTTGTCCTGACCGGGCTTTTCACATTCGGCCGGAATGTCAACAACCCATGAGCCGTACTTATGAGCGGTCGGGTCAATCGGGAGCGTTTCGTCCTTCTCAGCCGCACAGCCGGCGCACCTGAAGGTTTCCGTACCGGTCTTAGAGCAGGTAGCCGCATCCACATTGATGGACTTCCAGTCGTGAGCGGTGTCGCCCGTTGAATAGCCGCAGGCGCAATACTTTGCGTGGACGTTTTCGTCCTTGTAGGTATTGGAACCGTAAGCGCAGGAGATATAAGCGTTTTCGGTAGTTCCGTTACCGTAGGTGCCGCAGCCGTTCTTACAAGCCCAGTTATGCGTACCGTTATTCAGCGAATGAATGTCGCCGGTGTAATCGTGTCCCGTGGCGGCGATTGTCATCTTCTCAACCGTTGTGGCAGTTGTGGCGGCGGAATCTTCAAATACCTTGCCGCAGCCGGCTACGGTACATACATAATATGCCTGATTGCCGGCCAAAGTACAGGTCGGAGCCTTGTAGTCAATCTTCTGAAGTGTATGTCCCTTTACGGGGATATCTTCGGTATAGGTTGCGCCGCAGACCGTACAGGTGTAGGTCTTGATGCCGAGAACGTCACAGGTGGAATCCTTTGTGACAACGCCTGCGTCCCAGGTGTGCGGCTCGGTTGCGTTCTTGGTGGTGCCGACGCCGTATTCGTTGCAGTTGGTGTTGACGCACTTGTAATAGTGGTCGCCGTCCTTGCCGTTGAGGTGACTCTTGGCGGCACCGGTGAAGTTGTGTCCCGTTGCGGTGAGGGTTTCGGAATAGCTGTCACCGCACTTTGTACACTTATAGTTTTTCGCACCGTCAGTTTCACACTGGGCGTTGAAGGTCGTGACAGCGTAATCATGTGCTTCGTCTGTTGTGTACGAACAGCCGGTACAGCTTACATGATGGGTTCCGTCATTGTTGTTCGCATACTGGAAAGTATGGGCAATCGCATTAAACTGCGCATTCGTTGCCGTATCGCTCTTAATGCCGGTATAATCCTTATCCCAGGAGCCGTTGAACTGATAATGATTGGTCGCATCGGGGCTCTTATCGGCCGAAGTCGGAGCCGTTACCGAGCCGTTGTAATAACAGCTCTTTGACGCAATCTGATTGCCGTTGCCGTCATAGAAGTAGACATAATAGGTAGACGATTGAACGGTGATCGTTACCGACTGCGTAGCATTTCCTCTGGTTGCTTTCAGAGTAAATTTCGCCTGACCGGTTGTTGTGTTATAACTGTTAGCGGAGGTCAGACAGGCTGTTGATGCAGAAATCGTTCTGCCGTCTCCGCTGGTGTTCAGCTTGGGGTTGCTTGTCATTGCGGTTCCTTTTGCATTCGTCAGAGTATAAGATGCCGGAGCCTGATACCAGTTGACACCGTACTGATCCTTAACAACGCCGGTTAAAGCACTTGAGGTAACAGTGGCGTTCGTTTTAGGAACCGTGATCGTTTTGTTTGCAAGACCGGTGATAGTTGTCGCAGCAGGAGTCGGCCAGTCACGGGTCGATGTATTTACATAGGCATATTTGTTGCTGTTACCGCCCTGTGTTGTTTGATTGATATAAATATTCTTGCCTTTGTTGGAATCGTTCAGATATCCTTTACCGGTCCAGACCGTTTTTAACGAGGAAGAACTGCTGCCGATTTCGATTTTAATGATCTGCATGATGGTGGATCCCGTACTCAAGAACCAGTTGTCGTTCAACTCGGCATAGATTTCATACGGGAAACCGGAAAGCGTGCGAGTCACCGTTCTGCCGTAGGCAGATCCGGTGTTGTTTGAAAGATCGGTATGTAAATCAATCAGCTCTTCCTTAGCGGTCGTTGCGGTTCCGTTCGTATCTTTATAGAAAACGGAGATACCGCAAGAGTCATTGTTGTCCTTTCCCTTTCCCTTGTATGCGTTCTTCAAGGTGTTGCCGTCAACAATATCATAAGTGATTTTAATGACATAGCTTCCCGCCGAAGCGGCGTCGGCCTTTGTCGGGGCAAAGAACACCCAGCAGGTCATGAGCATGACGACTGTCAGAAACAATGACAGCGCCTTTTTGCATAGTCGTTTCTTTCCTTTCATAACAGTTAACTCCTCCTTTTTGTGAACAAAGGGTAAGCCTTGCCCACTAATATTTATAGTATTACATCTCACATTTTACCATAACTCATTTTTTATTTTCAATTAGCACTTTAACTAAAATGCAAATACTTCATATAGATATTTTGACGAAGGATGAAAAAACACTTCAAGCGGATAAAGCGTCCTAAACGACAAATGCCGCCATACGGCGGCAAGTAATCAATTTTTGAAAAAAGCATCGCGCTCCCCTTGTCCGGGCGGATTTATTGTCTCGCACCCGTCTGCACCTTCTCACACTCAGCCGATGCGCTCTCTTTCCGCTTCACCGCAGGGGTGAAGTTGACAACAAACAGCATGATCTGAAGCAGGGCGTTCGGCACAATTTCCATAATACCGCTTTTTCCGATTCCGGCGAACAGCGCAAGAAATAAGGCAAGAATCGCCGCAATACAAGCCGAAAGCACGACGAAAAGCTTCTGCCGTCTGATATTGGAGAGAAAATACAAAAGCATGGAGGCCACAAGAAAAGCAATGTATCCGCCCGTTGCGATCCAATGGGCAACCCGCTTCGGATTCCAGTCACTGATACTGTGACCGAGCGTCAGAGCGATTATTATAATAGAAAGAAAAGTGAGCACATTCAGCACATCAAGATACCGTTTCTTATTGCCGAGCTTCTCATACATATACTGAACATTCAAAACGGAACCGAGTCCGTTCAGCAGCGCCCAGACCCAGAAGAAAACTTTCCGGTTTTCGCAAAGCAGCGACAGCGTACCGTTCGGCTCAAGCGGATTGTTGCCCCAACAGAACGGCAGAATCAAGCCGTAGACGAAAGCACCAATTAAAAGCGTCATGCAAAGCGGTTTACTGAGGATTTTTTCTTTTTTCATTCTTCTTTACCTCCTGATACTATTTTTTTTGCAGCCTTTTCAAGCTACAGATTAAAAATGTCCCATATGATACATTTTGTTCATTCGGGTAAAAATCCGCCGTTTTTAAACCGGCATTTTTTCTGATTGTTTCTTGTTGAAAAAGCAGTGTTGAAAAAAACGTCACGGTATAACAAAAGGTCGGGTGCAGCCGTATCGGGAGCAAATTCCTGTATGATCCGACTGTCTTCGCCGAAATACTGCAAAAAGTTGTACCGTTTGTTTCAAATTCTCTTTAACGCTTTTCAACATTTTGTGACGGAAATAACACGGACGTAAAAAATTTGACGAACACATTGTAAAGTATAAGACCTTTACGGACAACATCATGAACTTTCTGTCATGTGCCGGTATTTTGTACGCCGCTGTATTTGCGCCCAGAACTATTATACACATTGGCTTCCGGTTTTTCAATTTATTTTTTACTATTTTCAGTCTTTTTCTTTGAACATAACACTTTTTATGGTATACTGAAATATATACCGCTGAAAAAACAGGAAGTGAAACCATGCACATACCGAAAACCGAAAGTCAGCTTGTCGAAATCGAGCCGTTCGGGCAAGCCCTCAAAGAATCTCAGGTTCAGTCCCATATCGAATACGATGTCCGTGACTGGCTGTATGTTCCGAATCATTACGGCGAATACCGTTACATTCTCGGCACGGCGGGAAAAAATCCGCTGATCTGTATCGGAATCAACCCCTCGACCGCCGCCCCGAACGATCTTGACAACACGCTCAAGTCCGTTGAACGGATTGCACTTTTTAACGGCTTTGACAGCTTTATCATGTTCAACGTCTACGCTCAGCGGGCAACAAGACCCGACGACATGGACAGGGAAATGAACAGAGCGCTTCACAGGGAAAACATGAAAGCGTTTGAATATGTTCTTTCCCTTTACGAAAAAGAAAAACCGTCCGTCTGGGCAGCGTGGGGGAATATTATTGAAATGCGGCCGTATCTGCGGGACTGTCTGCGGGATATGATCGACATTTCCGACCGGTACGGCGCACGGTGGTACACGGCCGGTGCCATCTCCAAAAAAGGGCACCCCCACCACCCGCTTTATCTTCGCAAGGATACGGTCATTGACCCGTTCGACGCCGAAAAATATCTGCGTCAGGTGCTCCGTTTCGAGCCGGCGACGAAATAAGCAGACGGCAAACGAACACAATATTGTCTTAAGCATAACCTAAGACCCCGATGCATATAGATTAACAACGCCGTCAAACGGCAAAGTGACATCTGTATGGGGTGGTCTGATGAACGAATCCGTTGAAAAAAGAGCCGTTATGCTTGCAAAATATATCATTGAAACCGGGTCAACCGTACGAGCCGCCGCTAAACGGTTCGATGTCAGCAAGTCAACCGTACATACCGACGTTTCGAAAAGGCTTTTGCTGATCAACCCCGCCCTCGCCGGGAGAGTCCGACTCGTTTTAGACGAAAACAAGGCGCAGCGACATATCCGGGGAGGCAAAGCGACAAAAGAAAAATACGCCCGCCTTTCGGAAAAAGGTTGACTGTAAGCCATTGAGGACTATAATACTACTTGAAACGGAAATAACCGTTACACAAGAAAACGGAGATGTATATAATATGGGTAAAAACGAACTGACGTGTGACTGCAATCATATTCATGAGGACATTGTCACCACAACAAGGCAATCCATGCCCCATGATGAGCTGATTTTTGACCTGGCGGAGTTTTTCAAGGTTTTTGCCGACAGCACACGAATGAAAATCCTTTGGGCGCTTCACGAAAACGAGCTTTGCGTATGCGATATTGCGGTTGTGCTCGATATGACGAAATCCGCCGTATCGCATCAGCTGAAATATTTACGGCAGGCGAACCTCGTCAAGAACCGCAAAGAGGGAAAAATCGTCTATTATTCGCTTTCCGACGACCACGTCAAGGAGATCTTCGAAATGGCGGTCGAGCACTTAAGAGAACTGTAAACAAAGCCCGGTCAGGTACTTTTCCCGCCCGGGTTATCCTTTCATTGAAAACAGCAAAGCCGGCTTTCCGAATGAAGGCCGGCTCTTGATTGTTACTGACTCGAGAGAATGCCCGAGACGATTTTGATTAAGTTTCCGAACGTACTCATAAAGGCGGCGATAAACACTTTCAGCATCGACGTCAGCAGCGAAGAACCACCGCCGTCATCTTTGTCAAGGTCGTCCGTGTTTAACTGCGTGACCGGAACAAGTGTTTTATCCTTGTATTCGAGATACTGCGGATAGTTCTTGTTGGAGCGGATCGTAAACTGTCCCCGGCTCGAAAACGCTTCGTAAATCAGCGAGTTGACACAGCTCGGGAACGTCGTATGCTTGATGTTCTTGATGAACCATGTGCTGTCCGGGAAAAGGCAGGTCGATGAGTCGATCATGCTGTCCTTGGAAACATAGCTGCTCATGCCCGAGGCGGCAACACTGCTCAGATAAGACTTGGAAAGCGTCTTGCCGATATTGGCGCTCGTTGCGCCGAAGGACATCGTCGAAAGCTCAACCGTTCCGTCCGCCTGCACGTTGCAGTTTTCGAAAACGGGGGCAAGTCGTACATTGTATTTCGAAATATTGATGACCTTCATTCCGTTCTTCTTCAGCTTCGTGAGCGTTTCATTGAGCGGAAGTTGAACATTATAGTGATAATTGTCGATTTTCTTGATAAGACCGGCGTACGTCTTTGTATCCCCCTTGAAGATGAACGACTTTGCGGATTCATAGTACTCGTCGCTTACCATGCTCCAATAGCACGGCATCGTTGCGTAGGTGGCAAGAAGAAGCTTCGGCAAAATCTGGTCGGCAATCGACCGGTAAATCGAATTGATTTTTTCCGTTCCGACACCGAGAAGCTTCGCCTGATTCGTCAGCGTGACCAGACCTTTGATGAATTCATCGAAATCGTCTTCATCGTCGAGACTGGTGTCCGTATATTTTTGAATACTGTCGGCATCCAACTGAATGTGGCCTGAGAAAGTCGCACCGATCGGAAGAATTCCGTTACAGGCGGCGGCGTAGAACAAGGCCGTGTCAACATAGGTGTTGCCGTACATCGTAAGGTAAGACGCAATAATGCTCGAACCGAGACAACGTCCGACAAGGTTGACCTTTTTCTTGCCCGTGGCCTTTAAAACGGATTTTATGTAAGTCTGAAGCAGCTTTGCAGAAGCAATCGGATCGGTACGGCTGTCATATTGGAAAACATAATCCGAAACCTTGTAGTCGCTTGTCTTTGTCGCCGGGGTTGCGGATTTCTTGTGATAGCTTCCGTTTTTGATCTCGCCGTTCTCGTCAAGCACAAGCTCGGCATAAAGCGGCGCAATGGAATTATAAATAGCATCACAAAGAGGATCCCAATTGTTGGTCAGAAGGCTCTTGCTGAACGCCGAAGCAATCGTATTTTTATCCTCCATAAGCTTTTCGGAAATGTTGGTCGAAAGAGGATAGATCTTTTTGCCGTCTTTGTTGTAAATCGGCGTACGGCGTCCCTGAACATAAACAATAGGATAAGTACTTGAGGTTGCCGCAGCTTCGGCAGTCATCGGTAAGGCGACCGAAAGGAGCATGATCGTCACCAACAAAACTGAAAGCAGCCTTTTTGAAATTCGTTTCATATTGCATACCTCCCAAACAGAATTTCCGTTTATACTTTAACACAGAAAAGCAAAAAAAGCAAGCACAACAATGTTACGGATACATTAAAAAATCTTGCAATCTTTTACCAAAAAAGACAAATGCCGCAAAAGGAGCACAAAGCTGACCTTTTGCGGCAAAGTATACCTTCCTCTTATAAGTACTTCTTGATCAGTTCGATCGTATCGGCAACGGTTTCGATTCCGAGTGCGTCACGGTCGGGAATCTCAACGCCGAATTCATCTTCGATTGCGACCGCCATGTTGACAAGCTCAAGCGAATTGAGTCCGAGATCGGTGCGGATATTGGTTTCCATCGTAATGTCCTCTGCCTTGACGTCAGCGTACTCGCAGATAACTTTTCTCATTGTTTCAAGCATATTATCACTCATTGTAAAATCTCCCTTTATGTTGATATATTGTATTATATTGCAATCATGAAATGCTGTCAAGCAGTTCGCCGATTGTTATGTCCGGATTTTCAATGCCTTCCAGCACAACTTTAACAGCGTTTGCGTGGAGCGCTTCGATATCGCCGGGCGTCGAAAGCTTCACACGGTACATATAGTGCATATCAATTCCCCTGGTTTTCGGGTTCGGTGTGCTGATAACGTAAAGCGGTGTGAAATATCTTCCGAGGTTATAGGTCTTGAAGTCAATATTGTATTTTGAATCGGGGACAACCGGAACGGGGATCCACGAGAACATCATGCAGGCAGGACCCTGAATCAGATTGTAGTCGTAAATATCTCTTGACATATCTCTTGCCGTGATATACGGATAAGCGCTGTGCATAAACAGCTGTGTTCTGACGGAGGTGATCTCGCTTAATGCCTGTTCAAAGGTATAATCCTCGGGAATGATGGTTCTCAGCTGCAGAGGCTGCGTAAGACAGCCGCTCATGTTCTTTTCCTTTTTCGAAGCACGCTTGCTGCAAAGAGACATCATGAAAACGTCGGGCGTTCTGTAATTGATCTTTGAGCAGTGCGTTCTCAGACCGAGCTGCAAAAGGCTTTCGGGGGCGATGCGTCTTGCAAGGCAGAAGTCAAGGATCTTCTTTGAGCTTTCGGGATCGATGTGCTTTTCGATGGTGTCGCATTTGTCGTAAATCGGGTTGTAAGCGGCGGGAACACGAAGATTCGGGTTCTTCGCTTTCTTTCTCGCCTTTTCGAGGAAAGCGGGGCCGTGAACACCGGCATAGAACGGTTCGCCGCCCTTGAGGAAGTATTTTTTATAAAAGTCCTCGTGCTTTTTCATCTTCTTTTCGTCGGCAAGACGGTCAAATTCTTCCTTGATATAGTCCTCATACTTGTCGAGCGGCTCGGGCAGCGGTTCATTCTTTTTCAAAGCAAAATAAATCCGGATCAGGTCATAGTACATCACAACGATGCCCATTGCGTCAACGTTCAGATGGCTTACGTTGAAATAAATGCCGCTTCCGACGCCGTCGGTCTTATAAAAAACAATACGGAACGTTTCGTCCTTGAGGAAGTAGACGGGCTTCTGGGCGTCCTCGGAGAAGTAAGCGTCCTGCTCTTCAAAGGAAGAAAAGTGCATAACGGGAACCTTGTATGTAAGCTCGGGAAGAAAATACTGCTTGAGCTTTTTACCGTCGGAAACAAAACGGATCCGAAGGCTGTCGTTTCTTTGAAGCTCAATATTGAACGCCTTCTGAAGAAGATCAAAATCAAAATCAGCATCAACGGTAAACGAAGTCGGAATTTGTGTAAGCTGCTTGTGAAAGCTGTACTTTACCATCAGATACATGGTCTCCTGAGATGGGATAATATCGTACAGCTTATAGGGAATTTCCTTCTTTTTCATAAAGTAAGTCAACCTCTTTCGCTTAATACTTGGCGCCGAAGCGTCGAATCTATACAAATAAATGATAACACAATCGTTCACAGATTGTCAACAGTTTTCGTTGAAAATAAACAATAAAAAAGTTTAAAAATTGTTATTTCTTTGTGAAAAATGTAACAATTATAACAACACTGACTCAGACGTAAATTTCAATAATCAACGCTCCGCCTTCAGGGCACCGAAAAAAAACCGCCGAAAGAATCGGCGGAATCGATTATTTTGTATCAGCAAACCGGCTTAGCATCAAAGCGTTTTGGCAAGCTGCTTTATGTATTCTTTGAAGTCGTCGCCGATCTCCTCGTGGCAAAGTGCCATTTCACAGTTGGCTTTCATAATGCCAAGCTTGTTGCCCATATCGAATCTTGTTCCGACAAAATCAATGGCATTGAGACCGTACGTTTTGGCAAGGGTAACCATCGAGTCGGTAAAATACACTTCTTTTCCGACGGGATTGACCGGCGTATCTTTGATGATATCGAAAATCTCCGGCGGCATGACGACTCTTCCGAGAATGGAATAGCAGGAAATGATCTGATCCTCGGTCGGCTTTTCGATAATGTTATGGCACTGCATGACATTGTTTTCAATCGGCGTCACGTCGAGCGAGCAATACTTGCTGACGTCCTTACGGGGAACCTCCTTGACGCCGACAACGCCTTTTCCGTATTTTTCGTAAGCGTCAATCAGCTGACCGATAACCGGCTGACCGCCCTGGTTTACGATAACGTCGTCGCCGTACAGAATCGCAAACGGCTCGTTGCCGACAAAGCCCTTCGCACGGTAGATCGCATCGGCAAGGCCTTTGGTTTCCTTTTGTCTGATGAAATAGATGTTGGCAAGGTTGACAGGCTTTAACACGTCCTCGTAAATCTTTTGCTTCGAAGGGTTATTGCGAAGATTCGCTTCTAATTCAAACGAATGGTCGAAGTGATCCTCCATCGCCCCCTTGCCCCGGTTGGTGATGATTAAAATCTCCTCGATTCCGGCGGCGACGGCTTCTTCGACGATATATTGAATCGCCGGCTTATCGACAATGTTAAGCATCTCCTTGGGAATCGACTTGGACGCCGGAAGCACTCTCGTTCCGAGTCCGGCGGCGGGAATAATGGCTTTTTTAATTTTCATGGCGAGTCTCCTCCGTTTCAAATTAAGCTCCGAACAGCCGTAAAATCAGGTTCGGTATGATCCAGACGGCGGCAACGGCAAGCACCGGTATCCAGCGGCTCGTTGAGCCGTACTTGGCAAGCAGACTGAGCTTGAAGGTGTTGTCCACAGCAGCGTCGATCTCGTTAAGGGAGTTTTCAGTATATTTATAATAAAGCTTATCCGCAATGATTCCGCTGATGACAGCAATTGCAAAAGACAGAAAGCGGATCAGCACAATCGTCGGCAGAATTTTCATCATCTGGTTTGCCATAAACTGCTGCTGATCGGCAGGAAGAGCCATCAATTCGTTCAGCGTATAGTCCCCGATGAGCGCCGAAAGCTTACTTGACGGGCCGTAAGAAAGCAAGGAAAGAATGATGCTCACGGTCGAAAAAATGATTCCGGGTTTATAAAGCTTGCGGAAGAAAAACCAGAACGGAGCAAAGAAAAACGCCGCCCAGTTAAAGGTGAAGCTTTTTCCGTCCCGCAGCTTGCGGAATTTGTTGATATAGGCTTTCGCTCCGTAGCCGACAAAGGAGATCACCTTGTCCAATGTGTGGCCGCAAAGCCTCTCCTGCTTTTGTTCCTGTGATATGCCCGGCGCAAGAAGCTTCACTCTTTCGTCAACGACCTTGGAAATCGGCGGAAGCTCGTCGGAATCCGGATCGGCGCCGAAGCCGGTTTCGAGCCGGGCTTTGCGGTCCTCTTCGTCCTCTCGTTCAAGCTGCTGCTGTTTTTCGACGATATTAAAGCCGAACATGGTGAATTTCTGACCGCAGTGGGTACAGACGGTAGTTCCTTTCGGATTTTCCTTTCCGCACCGGGGGCAGATGATCGGATTCTCTTTTTCGTCGGCTTCGTCCTTTTCGGTTTTCGTTTCCCCGGCAGGCAGGTTCGGATTCTTCCACACAAAGCCGCTTTCATGAAGCGCTTGATTCACACAGCCGCCGTTATTTTCATAGCAATGTCTGTGCTGCGGGGTTCCGCAATCCGGACAGACCACAATGTCGTCGCCGTCCTTGAAAGCTTCCCGACAACCCGGACACTTTACGTTTTCGTAATTCATGGTTTTTCCTTTCAAAAAAGTGGATATATTGGTATTGTACTTGATTTTGAAAAAAATTCAATCATATTATATGAATTTTTCGCCTTTTTTAAAAAAATTCCCGAAATTTTCAAAATTCTGTTGCGGCGAAACAAGAAATGTGTATAATATAAAAGGTTAGGTTTGTATTATTTACAACAAGGAGCAACCGTATGGAATGTTAAAATGCGTACATATTTTCCGAAAAAATAACCGATGAAAGGAAAATCCGATGTTACAATTTGAAGAATTAAAGCTCAGACTTCAGGAAAGCGAAAAGCCGCTTTCCGAGCTTGCCGATGCACTCGGCCTTAAGGAGATGGCCGAAGAAGTCAGACAGCTTGAAGAAAAAACCACAGACGAAAGCTTTTGGGGCGATTTACAAAATTCCCAGAAGGTACTCCAGAGAATCTCACAGCTCAAAGGTAAAATCAAGGCCTATAACGACCTGAAAGCATCGTACGACGACGCCATGGTCATGATTGAGCTTGCCGACGAGGAAGAGGATCTTGACCTTCTTGAAGAATGCACGAACAACGTGCAGGCGGTCGAAGCCGAGCTTGAAAAGCAGACCCTCTCTACCCTGCTTTCCGGCGAATACGACGCCAAGAACGCCATTCTCACGTTCCACGCAGGCGCCGGCGGAACGGAAGCACAGGACTGGTGCCAGATGCTTTTCCGTATGTACGGTCAGTGGGCAAGCAAGCACGGCTATAAATTCACGACGCTCGACTTTCTTGACGGCGACGAAGCCGGACTCAAGTCCGCCGTTGTGCTGATTGAGGGCGAAAATGCCTACGGCTACCTAAAAAGTGAAATGGGTGTTCACCGCCTTGTCCGTGTGTCTCCGTTCGACTCGTCGGGACGCCGCCATACCTCGTTCGCTTCGTTGGAGGTCATGCCCGAAATCGACGACACGATCGAGGTCGAAATCAACCCCGAGGACATCAAGATGGAGGTTTACCGTGCTTCGGGCGCCGGCGGACAAAAGGTCAACAAGACCTCGTCAGCCGTCCGTCTCATTCATATTCCGACGGGCATCGTCGTTTCCTGTCAGGTTGAAAGAAGCCAGCATCAGAACCGTGAGGTCTGTATGCGTATGCTCAAGTCCAAGCTGATTGAAATCAAAGAGCGTGAGCATCTTGACAAAATCGAGGACATCAAGGGCGACCAGAAGGAAATCGGCTGGGGCAGTCAGATCCGCTCGTATGTCTTTATGCCCTACACCCTTGCCAAAGACCACAGAACGGGCTTTGAAATGGGCAACATCAACGCCGTTATGGACGGCGACATCGACGGCTTTATCAACGCTTACCTCAAAAAGCAGTCGCTTGACGCACTCGCTCAATCATAAAAAGCAAGCATAAAAAGAATCACTCAAGGCAAAGTCCCTGAGTGATTTTTTATTTGCCATGTCACAGCAAAAAGCTGATAAATGATTTTTTCAGGAGAGTCTCTAAACTCTTGTAAAAACTGTAATTTGTCTTAATATCCATGGTCAACATGTTGCCATTGTCCGCCGTTTGTTCTAACTAAGATCCAATTCCAATTATCGTATGTGCTATTTGGATTTAAAGACCCGTCTGCGCCGGATGAATCAACATCGAATGACGATAATAAAACAATGACTTCATCAGCATTGTTCCTATCGGCCCAATCTTGATGGTCTTTAGAACAGTCATCTCCTGCATAGTAAATTTCTGTAAGCGTACATCCTTTCCAATCGCTCTTAAACTCTTTTTTTATCGTGTCAATAGCAGAGTTAATGTCATCTTGAGAATACATTTCAGAATCTACATGATGCGTCTTTACTCCACGAACATTCCCGCCGCAAGCACTCAAACTAAAAACAAGCAAAATGCCCAGCATTGTACATACAATCTTCTTCATAAATTACCTCCTATGAGTATCGACCAGAATCAACCGTATCTTGTAACACAGCCTTTTTATATTTGGCTCAATAGCCCTGATCGGCAATGATCCATTCACTGTCCTTGTTTTCTCTTGTTAAAATCACGCTCCACCCGTCATAGGCGCCGCTTTGCCATGCCGCTTCGGATTGATAGACATAGTAGTCACAGCCGATTGTAATGATATCGCTCTTGCCGTACCGTTCACAAAGGTGATATCCGTCAAGAAACGACTCCGACTCTTCCTCATCAAACCAGATCCTCTGTAAGCTGACGAACCACGGCTTTTCTTGAAAGCTGTTCTTGACCGTTTTCACCGCCGCATCGATATCCTCGTCGGAATACGGACAGTCCTCGGTCTTTTTCACCGCCGCTAAAAGGCGGTCGATTCTTGCGTTTCTGACCGTTGAGAGAAGTCCGCCGGACTGACCTGTTACACTTCCGCCTGTAGCGAAACCGTCCGAGCCCAAAAAGCTTACCGCCGCCAAAGCCGCCGACAGAATCAGCAGTCCTGCGATGACAAGTATCAGCCACCGTTTTTTCTCCTTTTGCGTATTCATTACCGTCCTCCGTTCAGTTGATACTTTTATCATAGACTTGATGTATGCTTTCATCTTCTCTTATGGTTATTCCGAGCACTTTAAAGGTATATCTCTCCACTTTCGGGTATTCGTCCTCTTCCAAAAAGCTGCCTTTGATGTCAAATGAATAGCCCAAACCGATATATTTTCCCGATCCGCCGTCATCTGCACCGTCAGTCAGAATGCAAAATTTCGGTTTATCCCAATTGATTCCTACCCGGCAATAATCCGTATAGGCTATTCTGAGCCATATTACCGACACAAAAATAATGATGACCGGAATCAGCATTTTCATTCTGTTTTTCATTATAGAATCCCCTTTTCCTGCGTTTCGTTGACAGTTCCATCATACACAAACGAAGAAGAAAAGTCTTTAATTTTTTCTTAAAATATCCGAAAGATTTTTGATAGACATTTGTTGCAAAGTAAAAAGAATCGGTATATAATAAACTGTATAACAATACGATATTGGGGTGATTTGAATGAGAAAATACGATGTCGCCGTCATCGGCGCTTCCACAACGGGAAGCTGGTTTGCAAAAAGAATGGCGGAAAACGGCTTTCGGGTGCTGATGATCGAAAAGCAGAAAAAAGAGAACGTTTCAAGAGACTACGACATTTTCCACATGGGCTGCAAAGAAATGGAAAAATTCGGTCTGACAATTCCCGAAAAGAACGAGCCGGATTATGCCTTTGAATTTACGGGCGGCTCGGCCTACTCCGCTTTCGGGAACTATCCGAAGCCCTCTTTTACCCACGTTATCGGGCTTCATAAGCATGATTATATCATGAGAATGAACGAAGAAGCAAAAAAAGCCGGAGCCGAGCTTGAATACGGGGCTTCCTTTTCGGGCTTTCTTTTCGATGAAAGCGGACGGATAACGGGAATCCGATACAAAACCGAACACGGCGAAGAAGAGGTCACCTGCGCTCTTGCCGCCGATTGCAGCGGCTTTGCTGCCGTGGCACGAACAGCGCTTCCCGACACGTCGGCGGTAGAAAACTTCCGTCTTTTGCCGCAGGATCTTTTTTATGTCATTCTTTATTACGTCCGCTACGCTGACAGCCATCCGAAAATCGAGCACACCGATTCGTTTTTACAGTACAAGTGCTGGTCAGCCCCGTCGGACGACCCGAAAGGCGGTATCCTCGGCGTCGGTGCAAGCTTCAGCTTTGACTATGCCGAAGAGATGTTCAAGGAATTTCGCCGCAGAGTGCCCGTTGCGCCTTACACCGTACAAAAGGTAGAAAAAAGCATCACGCCGTATCACCGACCGCCTCACTCGTTCGTTGACGACGGTTTTATCGCCATGGGCGACGCCGCCTGTCTGAACAAGCCGAACAACGGCGAGGGCTGTACTTCTGCTCTTTACCAAGCGGAAATTGCCGTTGAGGTAATCTCCGACGCCCTTCGAGAGGGCGGCTGTCTTTCGAAAGAACGACTCTGGCCGATCAATACCCGCTACTTTGCCGATCAGGGTAAAATGAGCTGTGCCACACGAGCGGCTTTGATCGGGGCGGCGGCGATGACCGAGGAGGAAAACGAATACTTATTCAGGCACGACGTCATATTCAGTCAGAAAATCATGGCGGGGCTCGGCGGCGGTCTGTCGCTTTCGATGGCTGACATTCTTCATCACATCCGCTATATTTCAAGAGCTTATATCGGCGGCAGTCTCAGGAAAGAGTATCTGCACGAGGTCAGAATCGCACTCAAAAATGCGCTTGCGGTCTACAAGCATTATGCGGCTTATCCCGAAACGCCGGACGGACTTGGTGAATGGGCTCAGAAAGCGAACAGCATTTGGGAAAAGGTCGGTCTGATGTCCGACAAGTGCGACAAGAGCATTCTTGAAAGAGTGAAAAGCAAAGTGAACAACTGAATCGGGAACAGAACACCCGAACCGAAAAAAGGACTGAAGGACACCTACGGCACCTTGCGGTCGCAGGTATACAACTGCATAATAAAAAGCTGTTTCACTGCGGAACGGCTTTTTATTTTATCGGAAAGCAGGGGTTGCTGCCCATGGAATTCGGAAAAACAGAGATAGATTTCTACCCTCCTCAGCTTTGCTGACAGAGGGGTTCCAAGGCGGCCGGGTGCGGCGCAGCCGCACGTTTGCCGTGCCGCAGGCACGGCAAATACAAAACCGCAGGTTTTGTCGGCCGCCGTCCCGCCTCCGGCTGAATTCCGCCCCGAAGCCGCCGGCTTCCCGTCACTTATAATTGACAAGCTTCCCGTCACAAAAAAGCTTTCTCTGCGGCCGACAGCTGACCTTACGCACCGTCTCCCCCGCGACCACAATTATTATCTATTATCTCTTATCTATTATCTATTATCTAAAAAAGAAAAAGAGACGAGGTAACCCTCATCTCATCACTTTCGTTATTGTGCAAGCAATTATTTTGCAAGCTTCAGTGTAAGTGCTGACTTCTTTCTTGCTGCGTTATTCTTATGAAGAAGTCCTTTGGCTGCGGCCTGGTCAATCTTCTTGATGGCGGCAGTCACAACAGCTTCCTTATCGGCTGCGTTGGTCTCAATTGCAACGTTAGCCTTTTTGATAGCGGTCTTAAGCGCAGTATTGGCGGACTTATTACGAGCCTGCTTTGTTGCGTTAACAAGAACACGCTTCTTTGCTGATTTAATGTTCGGCATTTCAATTACACCTCCTTATAGCGTCAATATATCATATCATCTTTCAAAAAAAAAAGCAAGTAATTTCTTGAATTTCGGATATACTTTTTCACAAGTGTCAACAATAATACTATAAAAGAGCGGCAATTGCAAGGGTTTGGGCGATATTTCAAAAAAATTTTATAAAGGAGAGCCGCAAAAGCGGCGTTCAGGCTATGAATTTCAGAACGGATCTTGCCGTTGAAAGACGGGAATACATCAAAACCAAAACGATAGACGGCGTCGTGAGCACCTACGAGCACACGGACGGCGTCAAGGTGACACGCATCGAAATCCTCGACGAAAACGGCGAAAGGCTGTTGGAAAAACCGCAGGGAACGTACATCACCCTCGAAATCCCGCCGTTTACCGGCTATACCCGGCTTAGCGGCAGTGCGGCCAGAGTGTTAAGCAAAGAGCTTAAAAAGCTGTTGCCGAAATACGGAACGGTGCTTGTCGCCGGACTCGGCAACGACAAAATCACCCCCGACGCATTAGGGCCGAAATGCATCGACTATATTCTCGCCTCCCGCCACATCGATACGGATCTTGCCGGAAAAATCGGACTCGAAGGGCTTCGGAGCGTTGCGGCGATCGTGCCGGGCGTGCTCGGAAAAACGGGAATCGAAACGTCGGAAATCATTGAGGGCACCGTCAGACAGATTCAGCCCTCTGCGGTCATCGCCGTCGATTCGCTGGCTTCCCGCAGGCTCGCGCGGCTCGGGGCAACCGTTCAGCTTTCCGACAGCGGCATTTCGCCCGGATCGGGAATCGGAAACCGGCGGTCTGCGATCGACAAAAACAGTCTCGGTGTTCCGGTGATTGCCATAGGGGTGCCGACGGTCGTCGATGCGGCGACGATGGCGATGGATATTCTTGAGGACGACGGCGGCCTGTCCGAGCAGACAAAGAAAAAAATAGTCAACTCTGAGCAAGGGAAAATGATGGTCACGCCCAAGGAGATTGACCTTGTGATTGAACGGGCGGCAAAATTTATCGCCATGGGCATCAATCTTGCGCTTCAGCCGCAGCTTGAAGCCGAGGAAATCTTAGAAATCGTCGGCTGACCTGTCATTCGGGGCGTCGCTTTTTCATATGTATTGTTGTCGGGCTTCCCCGGCGAAATATACGGGCAATCGCTGAAAACGCAAGGTGTTCGGCATTGGTTGGGCATCAGGACGAATACCGGGATGTTTTTAGTGTGCCTATGGAAAAGGACTGATGTCTTATGAAAAGCGCAAGGAACATCAAACTCGCGGCTGCGGTTCTCGGCACCTGTCTTGCGGCTTTGATTGGATTTAATTTTATGAAAGAAATCTCGTTTGTTTTTGCAAAAGCCGCTGTGGTCAGCGCAGCAAGACTGCTTCCGTCGGCGGCAATCGAAACCGCAAGAGACATCACCGCCAATACCAAACGGGACAAGACGGAACAAAGCGAAGCTGAAACCGACCCTGTCACTGAACCGGTGTCCGCCGGTGAGGACGATTTTTACGCCGTGCCCGACGATATCAAAAAGCTTATCGATAAGGCAAGCAAGACGGCGGACAAGGACAAAAAGGACGGAACGATTTTTGAAAAGCAGTACAAAAACGAGGGCGTCACCGACTCTTCCGGGAATGTCCGGCTGAAAAATCTCAACAAGACAAAGGTCAGCGTCGAAAAACTCTTACAGGAAAAGGCAGACCTCAGCGTGCAGGCCGGCAAGCCGTCCGTCCTGATTTACCATACGCACACGACCGAGGCGTATCAGCTTCTTGACCGGGATTTTTACGCCCAAGGGTACACCGCAAGAAGCAAGGACAAAAGCTTCAACATGGTAAGAGTCGGCGACGAAATCGTAAAGGAGCTTGAAAAAAACGGCTTTTCCTGTATTCACGACACCGAAATCCACGATGTAAAATACACGGGTGCCTATGACCATTCGAGAAAGGCGGTCATCGAAACGCTCAAGAAATATCCGTCCATCTCCGTTACGCTTGACATTCACCGGGACGCCATCGAGCAGTCCGACGGAACGAAAATCAAGCCGACCGCAACAATAAACGGCCGTAAGGCGGCGCAGGTCATGATCATCAGCGGCTGTCAGGAGGAGGGCAACCCGGTCGAAAACTTTCCCGACTGGCGGTACAATCTTGTATTCGCCGTAAATCTACAAAATAAAATGGAGACCCTGTTTCCCGGCCTCACCCGCCCGATTTTCTTTTCGCCGAGGCGGTACAATATGAATCTGACGAGAAATTCGCTTCTGATTGAAGTCGGAAGCGATGCAAACACCTTACAGGAAGCGGCGCTTTCGGGGAAGATGATCGGCAAGGCGCTGTCAGAGCTTTTGAAAGACTATACAGAATAACAGAACGCTATGGAAAGGAAAACGATGAAATCGCAAAACCCAATTGTCAGAACCGTCAACCGGTTTTTGCTTCGGACAACGGCGGTCTGTGCCGTGTTTTTTATTCTTGCGGGGACGGCAACCGTCAGACAGCGGGCACAGGAAATCAACACCGGAAAAAGTGCTCCGGTCTGTTCGTTTGTCGACTCGGAGGACGAAATCGGAATCCGCCTTCCGGACAAAAAAATCGTCATGAAAAAGCAGACTCTTGAGAAAGCAAGGACTTTTATCAGAAATTTAATGGATTACCTGAACAAAGAGTAGCATAACGGTCGGAACGATCCGGGTCGTCCCGGTCGTTTTTTATATCACGGGTGCCGGCTCTTGTCGGCAGTTTTTTCATTTATTTTTTTGTATCATATTGATTTTTTGTTAACATAGTGATAATATTCTGTTAGTTAATTGATAGGAGGATTCGGATAATGAAAACAAGAATCAAAAAAATTATCAGTCTGTTTCTTTCGGTTCTGATGGTTTTCTCGCTTTGCACCGTTGCGTTTGCCGCCGAAGAGAAAACCGATCTTCCGATTGTTTATATCGCCGGAAGAAGCGCAAGAATCTACGCCCCGGACGGAACGTGTATCTATCCGAGAAGCGAAACCATCGAGCCGGGTTTTGACGAGGTTGAATATACCAAGTCGATCATTCCCGACATTTTAAAGGCTTTAGGCACAAGCATGATAACCGACGACTGGGATTCGTACAGCGACACGGTCTATAACCTCATCGCGCCCCTTTTTGAGCAGATTCAGCTTGACGAAAATGCCGATCCCGAGCCGGGCACCAAAATTGCCATGTATCCCGAACCGAAAAGAAAGACAAGCAATTTCCAGCTGTTCGATTATCAGTTCCAGTATGACTGGCGAATCGATCCGTGCCTGCTTGCCGACGAGTTGGCTGTTTATATTGATAAGGTTCTCGCCGCAACGGGCGCTTCGCAGGTCGAAATTGTCGGCCGCTGCTTAGGCTCAAGCATCGTCAGCGCTTACCTTGAAAAATACGGCGATAACGGCAAGGTCGCAAACGTCGTTTTCCATGTTCCGACAACAGCCGGCTCTATGACAATCGGGGCTCTTTTCTCCGGTCAGGTCAAATTCAACGCCGGTTCTCTTGACCACTATGTTGCGTATTACATGAACGACACCGGTCACCGCTTCCTTGACGGAGACGACGAAACCGCTCAGCTTATTACGGCAGTTTGCGCCTTTCTGACGCAGGCGAAGGTCATGGGCTACGGCGCCGATACGCTCAACTATGTTTTCTCGAAGATCAAAGACAATCTCGTTAAGCGGCTTGTCCGGAATCTGTTCTTCTTCCCGACCTACTGGTCGATGATTGACGACACCTATTACGAGGACGCAAAAACCTTTGTTTTCGGTGAAGAGGGCAGTGCCGACCGGGAAACCTATAAAAACTACATCGCCAAGATCGACAACTATCATTACAACGTTCAGCAAAACTATCAGCAGACCCTGACAAGACTGCACAACAACGGCATGAACATCTCCGTCATCGCCAAATACGGCGGCAATCTTCTCCCCGTCAACAAGGGCTGTGACGCACTCGGCGACGGAAGAATCGAAACCTCTTCGCTTTCCTTCGGTGCGACCTGCTCGCTGATGCATACCAAGCTTTCTTCAAGCTACATCGAAAAGGCCAAGGAAAACGGAACCGACAAATACATCTCCGCCGACAGAAAAATCGACGCTTCCACCTGCCTTTTCCCGGACAGCACCTGGTTTGTCCGGAACCTTGCGCATGGGGACTTCCCGCAGAGCGTTGACCAGCTGATTCTGTTTTGCTTAAAGCACCCGGGTCAGGCGACCGTTTGGGATAACGAGAGCTATCCGCAGTATCTTGACTACAACCCCGACACCGGCGCCATCTCTCCGGTCACCGGCAACAGCACACAGGACAAGATCTGGACAAACAATTTCCTCCAGTCTGTTTTCCGCCTTTTGACTGCGTTGTTAAGAGTGCTGGTCAAGGCAATCAGCAAGTAAACAAAAGAAAAACATTACGACTGCCGCATTTTTCCTCTTGCGGCAGTCTTTTTTCAATCGAAGTGATCGAAAATTCTGCGGTGAAAATCCCTCTTTCAGCGTGGGGGCTCTCACTCAGCAAGAACAAGTCCGTGAGCCGTGACTCTTTATCCGGTGACGAAAGGTTGCCGGATTTTTTTGTCAAAAAGCCGATAAAACCTATTGAAAAAGTAGATTTACGGGTGTATAATGAATAAAACAAAAAGGAAAAGACGATTTGTTCATAAATTATTCAATGTTGTTCATTTTTATCTTGAAAATCGTGTTATAGTATGGTATAGTAATAAACAGGTTCACGTTGCCTGAAAAAATAAAAAAAGCATCAGGAGGTAAATATGTCTTTCCTTACAGATTACGGTGTCTTTCTCGGAAACATGGTTTTTAAAGGCTTCGAGCATTTCACCACGGAAGCAGTAAAAACGCAGGAAGAAACTCTTCTGAAAATTATGAAGAAGAACAAGAACTGCGAATACGGCAAGAAGTACGATTTTGCCAACATTCACTCCATTCGTGAGTATCAGGACAAGGTTCCTCTTTCGACCTTTGAGGATTATGCGCCGATGATCGACCGTATGGTTGAAAACAACGAGTCGAACATCATCACCTCAAGCAAGGTTATCCGTTACTGCTCTTCGTCCGGTTCCGTCGGCAAGCCCAAGCTTCAGCCGAAAACCGCAAGAGACATCTGGAATATGCAGTGCATGGGCTTTGCGGCTACCCCCGCCTGTGCGGCTAAGTATTTCAAGGAGCATGGAATTGCGAAAAAACTCCCCGGTCAGAAGGGTCCGCTTCTGATTTCGCTCAACGGCCATCCGCTTCCGAACGGAATGCGCTGTAACGGTGCCGGTCAGGTTCCGTTCACCTACATCACGCCGCTTCTCAAGTATATCACCACCACGCCTCTTGATATTCTTTATCCCGAAGACGAGGAAAACACCAACATTCAGTATTTCCAGCTTCGTTTTGCACTGATGGAAAGAAATGTCACCTATCTCGGCTCGATGGTTATCACGCTTCTGACCACGATGCTCGAATACATGGAAGAAAACTGGGAAATGGTCTGCAACGACATCGAAAAGGGCACCCTTGACCCGAGCGTCAAATGTCCCGAGTCGCTTCGCAAGAAGTACGGTCATCTCAAGCCCATGCCCGAAAGAGCCGCCGAGCTTCGCAAGGAGTTCGAAAAGGGCTTTGATACCGAAGTGCCGATTGCCAAGAGAATCTGGCCGAAGCTTTGCTGGGGCTACGGCATGATCGGCTCTACCCTTTCCGTTTATGTTCAGAAGCTTCGTCGCTACGTCGGCGATCTTCCGCTTCACAACATGGGCTATGCCGCCTCCGAGGGCTTTATGGCAATGCCGGTTGAGCTGAACGCAACGGACTACGTTCTTCTTCCGAGAAGCCTTGTTTATGAATTCCTGCCTGTTGATGCCGACGAAAATATGCGTCCGCTTACCCTCGGCGAGCTTGAGGTCGGCAAGGATTACGAAATCATCGTCACGAACTTCTCCGGTCTGTACCGGTACCGGATTCTTGATATCGTTCACGTTACGGGAATGTACAACAACGCTCCGAAGGTTGAGTTCCTGTACCGTTCGAACATGGGTCTGAATCTTGCAAACGAAAAGACGACCACACAGATGCTCGACTTCGTTGCCGACAATCTTTGCAAGAAGTACGACATCAATTTCAACGGTTACAGCTTCTACGGTCAGGCCGACACCGAAGCCGGTCAGCTTCCGTATTATGTCATGCTCGTTGACACCGAAAACGATATTCCCGAAGAAATGGTTCACGATATGGACGAGCTTTTCCGGGAAAGCAACGAAAAGTACGAAAAGTACAGACGTTGGGGCATGCTCGGCGATCCCCGTATCGTAAGACTTCAGACAGGCACCTACGACGAATACAAGAAGATGCTCGTCTCTCAGGGCAGAGTCCTCAACCAGATCAAGCCCGTCACGGTTATCAACACGCCGGAAAGAAAGGAATTCTTCTTCGCCCGCACCATGGACGGCGCCAAGGTATAACGCAAAAAAAGGTAAGCACCGCTCAAAAGGGCGGTGCTTGTTTTTTTAGTCAGATATGCTTATGCGTTTTCTTCAAGATACCGGACAAGGTCGCCGATGGTTTTAAAGTCCTCGATCGCCTCATCAGGAATCGAAATATCGAGATCGCTTTCAATTTCCGAAATCAGGTCAACCAGGTCAATACTGTCGGCGCCTATTTCGTCCCATGTTGTGTCTTCCGTAAGCTTGACATCGCTGATTTCAAATTTTTCGTTCACAATTGTGCATACCGTTTCAAATGTATACAAATCATGACACCCCTTTCCGCTGATGGTATAAGTAGATATTATTCATTATGCCTGTCTTTGTCAATAGTATAACAAAAATTTTTCAATTCACTGAAAGATATTCCCGCCTCCTGCACTATATTCCTTTTATAATTCTATCGGATAGGCTTAAAATAACTTTAGGACAGATAAAATGAAAAATGAAAAATGAAAAATTAAGGTGACAAACACAGTCTGACGGGAGGGGCAAGCTAATCAGAAATATAGTTTTATTCTGACGGTCATCGAGAAACCCCTCTGACGGCTGATGCCGCCATCTCCCCAAAAGGGGAGAAAAATATTTCATCAAGCTTCTTATATAAGGGTTCTCCCCTTTTGGGGAGATGTCACGAAGTGACAGAGGGGTCACAAGGCGGCCGGGTGCGGCGAAGCCGCACGTTTGCCGTGCCGCAGGCACGGCAAATACAAAACCGCAGGTTTTGTCGGCCGCCGTCCCGCCTCCGGCTGAATCTTCCCCCGAAGCCGCTCAGGTTCCCGTCACTTATAATCTACAAGCTTCCCGCCGGAAAAAAGCCGTTTCTGCGGCCGCCGACTATCCTTTCGCACCGTCTCCCCCGCGACCACAATTTTTCATTTTTCATTCTTCATTTTTCATTCAAAAAGGTGGTAGGTATATGAAAGAAAAAACAGCGCAGTTTCTCATCATTTTCGGAATCGGCGGCTTTTTGTACGGTCTTATTGAAGTCATTTATCGAGGCCGGACACATTGGACAATGTTTCTTCTCGGGGGCGCACTGTTCACGCTTCTTTATTATATCAATCTGTCTTTAAAGACCCGGAGTATACTTATACGGGGACTGATCGGCTGTGCCGTTATCACCGCCGCCGAGTTTCTTGTGGGGCTGCTCGTCAACCGAAAGTATAACCTTAAGGTGTGGGATTATTCGGGTCAGCTGGGAAATATTCTCGGACAGATCTGTCCGTCGTTCAGCGTTGCCTGGTTTTTTCTGACAATCGCAAGCGTGTATCTTTCGGTTTTTTTGTATTGGCAGTTGAATAAACGGCTGCGGCTTTGCCAAGACTTCGGTTGAGGTGAAGTTACATATGAAAAAGAATCAGATCGAATTGTCGTTTTTGTTTGCTTTTCTTCTCGCCGTGATTATCAGCTTTTGCGGCTTTGAAGGCGAATGTAAAACAATCAGCGATAAGGTGCTGCGGCTTCATGTTTTAGCCGCTTCCGACAGCGAAAAGGAGCAGCAGCTAAAGCTCAGGGTACGTGACAGCGTGCTGACAAGTGCGCAGGCGATTCTTGCGGAGGAAACGCAAAAGGACACGGCACAGCGCAAGCTCGCCAACAATCTTGACACGCTTCGTGCCGCCGCCGAAGAGGAAATCAAAAAGAACGGTTATTCCTATCCGGTGACAGTCGAGCTGGGGAAAACCGACTTTCCCACCCGAACCTATGACAACGTGACCTTGCCGGCCGGGCAGTACAACGCAGTCCGGGTGATTATCGGAAGCGGAGAGGGCAAAAACTGGTGGTGCGTGATGTTTCCGCCGCTTTGTCTTCCGGCGGCGAAAAAGCAGACCGACCTTTCGGACGTGCTGAATCCGGACGAGCTGGAGTTGACGCAAAGCGACCCGAAATACGAGGTGCGGTTCTGGATAGTGGAAAAGCTTGAAAAGCTGAAAGAGAAAATCGGGTGAAACATACGACGGTCGGGTGCGTGTTCACAAAGAAAGCTTTAATGGCCGTCGCAGGGCGTGAGCCAAGCCGATTTTCCGCCTTGTGACCCCTCTGTCACTTCGTGACATCTCCCCAAAAGGGGAGAATCCTTATATAAGAAGCTTTGGAGTAGTATACTAAAAATAGAGTCGAAAAAGACCCAAAAATCTGTTAGAATAAAGAAAAACAGAAAGAGGGATAAAATGAAGTACAGTAATGAATTCAAGAAAGAAGCTTTAAAGCTGTCAGATGAAATAGGAGTGAAGAAGGCAGCGTTACAGTTGGGACTGCCGTACTACACACTGGCTGATTGGCGAAATCGAACAAGAAATATCATAGAAGGAACCTCGACGGAGCCCGGAAAAACTTTAACGCAGCAGGACATCCGAATTCTCGAACTGGAACGTGAAAACGAGGAACTGCGGCGTGCAAATGACATTCTGAAGGACGCATTAGGTTTTTTCGCAAAAGACCGGAAGAAGTAAAAGCTTCTGAGAGATAAGCCGCGCCGATTCATTCAGAACTCCGTTCCGCTACGCTCCACTTCGTTCTGAATGAATCGTTTTCCCGCACCTGACAGTTTTAGGGGATTTTCCGACTGTACTTTTCTTGACATTTCCACTTGATGAAATATTTTTCTCCTC
Source organism: uncultured Clostridia bacterium (assembly GCA_945863885.1). Lineage (GTDB taxonomy): Bacteria > Bacillota > Clostridia > Oscillospirales > Acutalibacteraceae > UBA6857. The sequence continues at coordinate 54,812 of CAMAZY010000009.1, read as the reverse complement.
TGAAAGGGGAGATGTCGCAGGGCGACAGAGGGGTTTCTCCCTTCCCTCTGCCGCCCGGTTCCTCTCCTGCGTTGCCTTTTTCCGGCGGCGATATGCGGCTTTCCAGCAATAGCGAAAATGTAACAACTTGATATCCTGATTTGGCTCCCTCTCTGAGGGAGCTGTCACGAAGTGACTGAGGGAGTGTTGCCAAGCTATATTTTACCGCTCATCTAACGGCTCGGGCAGTCAGGTAAAAACATAGCACCGACTGACCCGGAATTTGGAGTCGTCACACGACCGACAAACTAAAATTTACAACTCATCTAACGGCTCGGGCAGTCAGGCAAAAACATAGCACCGACTGACCCGGAATTTGGAGTCGTCACACGACCGACAAACTAAAATTTACAACTCATCTAATTGCTCGGGCAGTCAACTTTCAATTAAGTACGATGTATCCCGGGATTGGTGTAGCCCTGCGACCGGCTCGGGCACTCAACTTTCAATCAAGTACCGTGCACCCCGGCATTGGAGTCGCCACGCGACCGACAAACTAAAACTTTTACAAGTCTTTTTATCCACCTATATTTCTCTCTTTAAATCTATTATTCCACACAGGAGGATTTTTCATGACAGACGATACCATACATCTTTTAAAAGAATGTGACAGCGGCACAAAAACCGCCGTCAACTCAATTCGCCAGGTGCTTGACAGTGTGAAAGACCCACAGCTTTTGTCTCTGCTTTCGGATTCGCTTAAAGCCCACGAAGCAATCGGAGATGAGCTTCATTCCCGACTTTCTGAGCTTGGTGAAAAAGGAAAAGATCCGTCGGGCGCGGCAAGAATTTCCGCCTGGGCAAAAATCAATCTGAGCCTTTTAGGCGACGACAGCGATAAAACGGTGGCTTCGCTTATGACCGACGGGTGCAATATGGGCGTAAAACAACTCGGGATTTATAAAAACAAATATCCGACGGCGGATAAGGACGCACAGAAAACAGCCGAAAAGCTGATTCAAGAAGAGACTACGCTTTGTGAAAAGCTTCGGCAGTATCTTTAATCAACAGAAACCCGCTCAAAGCGTTTTGCCTTGAGCGGGTAAACCGTGCCTGCGTTTGGACTAATTAAATACAATATTTGAATACCGCGATAAAATGAATGACCGAGCCGGCAAGAATAAACAGATGAAAAACACTGTGGGCATAGTGAACCCCTTTCTTTTCAAGGGCATAAAAGATCATCCCGAGCGTATACACCGCACCGCCGACGATAAGAAGAATAATGAATTCTTTCGGAAAGGCGTCAAGAAGATGTTTCAGCGTAAAAATAACGCTCCACCCGGCAACAAAATAGGCTCCGTAGGATATCACCTTAAATTTTGAAAAATCAATCGCCGTGAAAACAACGCCGACAACAGCCGTAAGACAAACAAGACCGAACGAAACCCATGCGGTAACGGGACTGACCTCCCGTAAGCCCGTCATGGCTATCGGGGCAAAGGTCCCGACAATCAATCCGTAAATATCGCAATGGTCAACGACCCGAAGCGTCACCTTTTCTTTGTACGCTCTTTCGGGATCAAGTCCGTGATAGACGCTTGAAATAACATAGACAACCATCATCGAAATACCGTAAAAGATGCCGGAGATCACGCCCGATACGTTCTTGTTCCACGCCGCAAATACCGTACACATCAAAAGAGTAAACAAAGCAAAAACACCGCCGAAAATATGCGTTATCATGTTTGCGGTTTCTTCGTTTTTCGTATAATCGGGCAAGCTGCGGCTGAGATTGGTGTTGACTTTTCGGTTCAGACAAGCTTCATTCATAATAGTTTCGCGCTCCTTTCGTGTTGCAGGAAGTATAAATCCGTCTTTCTTTCAGGTAAACCCCCTATCCGTAGATTATTGTCTACGGTAAGTAGATTTATACTTGACATCGGATTCTATTCATAGTAGAATTGATTTATAAAAGCCGAGGAGAAAGCAATGAACGAGCATGAATTTAATCAAAGGGTTGCCGAAAACCTTGCAAAATACCGAAAATTACACGGTCTGACGCAGGCAGAGCTTGCCGAGCTTATCCGCTATTCGAACAAATCTGTTTCAAAATGGGAACGGGGAGAGGGTGTGCCCGACGCGTTTGTCCTTTTTTCTGTTTCCGAGATATACGGGATCACTCTTTCGGAGCTTGTCGGTCAGACGGGTAAAAGCAAACAAACCACGGACAAACTCAAAGCGTTGGAAAAAGACAGAAAAGCGCAGGAAAAGATGAAAAGGAAGGCTGTCGACAGGGCACGCAAGCGAAAAAAGAAAGAGAAGAAATAACAAAAGCGTCGTTTTTTACCTTTGAGGCAAAGAAAAGTCGGTAAACAGCTTTCGATAAAAAACACGAATGAAAACAATACAGAAAATTTACCGAGGGCACGCCCCGTATGTCGGTTCATGATTTTCTTTGGTTTTCGGAAAGGACGGTCAAGCCATGCCAAACATTAAGCCTGGAAAATACCGCCACTTCAAGGGCGGCGAATATGAAGTCATAGGTGTCGGAAAACACAGCGAAACATTGGAAGAATATGTTGTCTACCGTGCGCTTTACGGTGAGGGCGGACTTTGGGTGCGTCCGGCTTCCATGTGGAACGAGACGGTTGAACGGGACGGAAAAAGCTTTCGGCGCTTTGAGTATATCGGAGAATAGCCGCAGAAAAAGCTGAAATCCTGCGTAAGAGACGTAATCCCTTTTAATGAGAAAACCTTTTTACACAATAAACTGCCGCCGCAGACTACTGTCTGCGGCGGCTTTGTTGATCCGTCAAGCGGAAACTTTTAAATTATTCAGCGTCGGGAGCGTACATTGACTGAAGCTTCTTGAGGTGCTCGTACTTCTCCTTGGCGAACTGTGCGCTTTCTGCGTAGAGCTTTTCGGCTCTGTCGGGGAACTCACGCATAAGTCTTGAATAACGGGCTTCGTTCTTGATGAAGGCAAGGTATTCCTCGGTCGGCTCCTTGCTGTCAAGGGTGAACGGATTCTTACCCTCTTTTTCAAGTCTCGGATCGAAGCGGAAGTTGTACCAGTAACCGCAGGCAACCGCCTTCTTTTCTTCGGTCATGCTGATACCCATACCGCCCTTGATGCCGTGGTTGATACACGGAGCGTAAGCGATAATGATGGACGGACCGTCATAGCTTTCGGCTTCCTTGAACGCCTTGAGGCACTGGTTATAGTCGGCACCCATCGCAACCTGAGCGACGTATACATAGCCGTAGCTCATGGCAATCTGAGCAAGATCCTTCTTCTTGACTTCCTTACCGGCGGCTGCGAACTGCGCAACTGCACCGGTCGGAGTGGACTTCGAAGCCTGTCCGCCAGTGTTGGAGTAAACCTCGGTGTCGAAGACAAGAACGTTTACGTTCTGATGAGAAGCTAAAACGTGGTCAAGACCGCCGAAGCCGATGTCGTATGCCCAGCCGTCACCGCCGAGAATCCACTGTGACTTCTTGGCAAGGTAGTCGGCGTCCTCAAGAATTTCTTTTCTTGCGGCTGCTCCTGCTTCACAGCAGTTCAGTTCATTCGCCTTAAGAACAGCGATAAGCTCTTCGGAAGCCTTACCGTTTTCTGCGCCGTTCTCCTTGGTGTCAAGCCATGCCTTTGCGGCAGAAGCGACTGCTTCGTCCGGGCAGTTGTCGGCAATAAGCTGAACCTTTTCAGCGAGTCTGTCACGGATAGCGATCTGAGCTAACAGCATGCCGTAACCGAACTCAGCGTTGTCCTCGAACAGAGAGTTCGACCAAGCCGGGCCGTGACCCTTCTTATTGATGGTGTACGGTGTGCTCGGTGCGCTGCCGCCCCAGATGGACGAACAACCGGTAGCGTTGGCGATATACATTCTGTCGCCGAACAGCTGTGTGGCAAGCTTTGCATACGGCGTTTCACCGCAGCCTGCGCAGGCACCGGAGAACTCAAGAAGCGGAACTCTGAACTGAGAGCCCTTTACGGTTGAATCCTTGAATTTTTCAAGAACCTCGGGCTTCTCGTCAAGAGAGTAGAGATAGTCGAATTTCGCCTGTTCGGCTTTCTGCGTAGCAAGCTCGTTGGGAACAAGAGCCTTGTTGCCCTTCTTGCCCGGGCAGACATTGACGCAGGACTTACAGCCTGTGCAGTCCATGACGGAGATGCCCATAGCGAAGTTGTAGCCCGGCATGCCGGTCATCGGGGCAGCCTTTGTGCCCTCGGGAGCGGCGGCAAGCTCGTCATCGGTCAGAGCGAACGGACGGATAACAGCGTGCGGGCAGACATAAGAGCAGATACCGCACTGAATGCAGTTTTCGGGAAGCCAGGTCGGAACGTCAACGGCGATGCCTCTCTTTTCGAAAGCAGCCGAGCCCTGCGGGAAGGTACCGTCGGCACCCTCGACAAAGGTGGAAACCGGAAGCGTGTCACCGAGCTGAGCCGAAGTCGGTTCAAGGATTTCTTCAACGAACTTCTTCATTTCGGGTCTGTTTGTCTTGACTTCAACAACCTTGGTTTCAATTTCAGCGTCTTTCCACGAAGCCGGAACGTCAACCTTGACAACGCCGTCGATACCTTTTTCGATGGCTCTGTGGTTAAGCTCAACGATGTCCATACCCTTCTTGCTGTAAGACTTGGTTGCAGCTTCTTTCATCAGCTCAACTGCCTTGTCAGCCGGAATGATCTTCGAAAGACCGAAGAAAGCGGACTGAAGAATCGTGTTGACACGACCGCCGAGTCCGAGCTCTTTTGCGATGTGGGTAGCGTCGATGGTATAAAGCTGGATATCGTTCTCGGCGATGTACTTTTTCATCGAGCCGGGAAGATTTTCTTCAAGACCTGCAAGATCCCAGGAGCAGTTGAGAAGGAACGTACCGCCCGGAACAAGGTCCTGAACCATCGGATATTTGTTGACATAGGAGGGATTGTGGCAAGCGACGAAGTTTGCCTTATTGATCAGGTAAGTGGACTTGATCGGGGTTTCACCGAAACGAAGGTGAGAAACGGTGATACCGCCGGACTTCTTCGAGTCGTAGGAGAAGTAGCCCTGTGCGTACATATCGGTGTTGTCGCCGATGATCTTGATGGAGTTCTTGTTGGCACCTACCGTACCGTCAGCGCCGAGACCCCAGAACTTACAGCAGTGTGTGCCGGCCGGGGTGGTGTTCGGAACTTCCGAAACAGGAAGAGAAAGTCCGGTTACGTCGTCCTCGATGGCAACGGTGAAGGTCTTCTTCGGAGAAGCAGACTCCATGTTGCGGTATACAGAGATAATGTGAGAGGGGTTGGTGTCCTTTGAGCCGAGACCGTAGCGTCCGCCGTAAACGGGTACATTCGCAAACTTCGAATCACGAAGAGCGGCAACAACGTCAAGGAAGAGAGGCTCGCCGAGAGAGCCGGGCTCCTTGGTTCTGTCAAGAACAGAAATGCTCTTCACGGTATCCGGCATCACGTCAAGAAGATGCTTGACGGAGAAGGGTCTGTAAAGACGAACCTTGATAAGACCGACCTTTTCGCCCTTTGAAGCAAGATAGTCGATGGTCTCTTCGATCGTGTCGCAGACAGAGCCCATGGCAACGATAACCTTTTCGGCATCGGGAGCGCCGTAGTAGTTGAAGAGCTTGTAGTCGGTACCGATCTTGGCATTGACCTGATTCATGTAGTCCTCGGTGATGCCGACGATATCGTCATAATACTTGTTGCAGGCCTCACGAGCCTGGAAGAAGATGTCGGGGTTCTGCGCCGAGCCTCTGAGTACCGGGTGCTCAGGGTTGAGCGAACGGCGGCGGTAAGCGTTGACTGCGTCCCAGTCAAGCATATCGGCAAGGTCTTTATAATCCCAGACCTGAATCTTCTGGATTTCGTGGGAAGTACGGAAGCCGTCGAAGAAGTGCAGGAACGGAACACGACCCTTGATGGTGGAAAGGTGAGCAACAGCACCGAGGTCCATAACCTCCTGAACGTTGCTTGAGCAAAGCATCGCATAACCGGTCTGACGGCAGGCGTAAATATCGGAATGGTCACCGAAAATGTTCAGAGCGTGGCTCGATACGCAGCGGGCGGAAACGTGAATAACGTTCGGAAGAAGCTCACCGGCGATTTTGTACATATTCGGGATCATAAGAAGAAGACCCTGAGAAGCGGTGTAGGTCGTCGTAAGCGCACCGGCTGCAAGTGAGCCGTGAACAGCACCTGCGGCGCCGGCCTCGGACTGCATTTCGGTAACCTTTACGTTCTGACCGAAAAGGTTCTTGGTGTCTTTTGCGGACATAACATCGGTGACCTCAGCCATGACGGACGAGGGAGTGATGGGATAGATGGCAGCAACTTCCGTAAACGCATAGGATACATGCGCGGCGGCGTTGTTACCGTCCATGGTTTTGGTTTTTCTTGCCATTGGATGATCCTCCTTGTATTTTTGAGTGTAGGGTGAGCCATATAATCCGAACCCGTTTTTTATTTGGCGGATTTTCGCTCATTCATCGTTAAAATGCTCGGAAATCCGAAAGGATTCCCTGCGCTTTGTGCCTTGACTGAACAAAAATCCGCCGGATAAAAAATCTTTGACCTGAAAGAGCGTATTTCCATTGGATTTTCGGATGATGAAGACGCAGACAGACTGCCGTCTTTCAAGTCTGAATCGCCGAAAAGACTTGGAAATACGCTCTTTCAGGCGGATTCGGATTATATGGATCACCCTAATTACACAAACCAACATTTTATATTTTAACACTTGAAAGGCAAGTTGTAAATATACAAATAGCGAAAATATTGATTTCTTTGTCAAAAAAAGTTGGTAATTTTTCCTTATTTCCGTATCGGAACACGCCTTGCCCGGTACACAAACCGAAAAAAGGCCTGCCTCCCCGGTTGACCCGTAAGAAGCAAGCCTTAATTTTGAATTGTTCCGGTTATCAGCCGCCGAGGTAAGCTTTCTTGATGTCTTCGCTTTGCATCAGCTCCGCGCCCGTTCCGGTCAGCGAGATCTTGCCGTTTTCGAGAACGTAGGCACGGTCGGCGATGGATAAGGCCATCTGTGCGTTCTGTTCAACAAGGAGAATCGTCGTGCCGGCCTTGTGAAGCTCTTCGATGATTTCAAAAATCTGCTCAACTAAAATCGGAGCAAGACCCATTGACGGCTCGTCAAGCATCAGCAGTCTGGGCTTTGACATCAGTGCACGCCCCATGGCAAGCATCTGCTGTTCACCGCCGGACAGCGTACCGGCTACCTGCTTACGACGTTCCGAAAGCCTCGGGAAGCGCTCATAAACATCGGCGATACTGTCGGCGTATTCCGAAGACGGGCGGGTATACGCCCCCATCTGAAGATTTTCTTCGACGGTCATCTGTAAAAACACCCGTCTGCCCTCCGGAACCTGGGCAATGCCTTTTGTGACAATTTTGTGCGGTAAAACAGCACTGATTTCTTCGCCGAGGAATTTGATGGAGCCGGTCTTGGAGCGAAGCAGACCCGAAACCGTCTGAAGCGTTGTGCTTTTGCCGGCGCCGTTCGCACCGATAAGCGTTACGATTTCGCCCTCATTGACTTCAAACGAAATGTCCTTGACGGCATGAATGCTGCCGTAGTAAACATTGATATTTTCTACCTTAAGCATCTTTGTCCTCCTTCTTGTTGCCAAGATACGCCTCAATAACCGCAGGATTGGCCTGGATTTCTTCCGGTGTACCTTTCGCAATGATTTTTCCGAAGTTGAGAACGCAGATACCCTCGCAAATACCCATAACAAGATTCATATCGTGCTCAATCAGAAGCACGGCGATATGGAACGTATCCCGGATTTTTACGATGTTTTCCATCAGCTCTTCCGTTTCCGCCGGATTCATGCCCGCCGCCGGCTCATCAAGCAGCAACAGACGCGGGTCGGTCGCAAGCGCACGGACAATTTCGAGCCGTCTTTGCGCACCGTAGGGCAAGGAACCGGCCTTGTAGTCCGCCATATCCTGCATATCGAAAAGCGAAAGCAGCTCGAGGGCACGCTCATGAGCGGCCTTTTCTTTCTTCCAATAGGACGGCAGGCGCAAAATGCCCGAAGCCGTCGAGTAGCGCTCATGATTGTGCAGGCCGATTTTTACGTTGTCCTCCACGCTCAGGCTTGAAAAAAGACGGATATTCTGGAACGTACGGGCAATGCCCATTTTATTGATCTGGACGGTGTTTTTGCCCGATGTGTCGACACCGTTGAGAAGAATGGTACCGGTCGTGGGCGTATAAACCTTGGTCAGAAGGTTGAACACCGTTGTTTTTCCGGCGCCGTTCGGGCCGATAAGGCCGGCGATTTCGGTCTTTCCGATAGTAAAGTTCAGATCGTCAACCGCTTTTAAACCGCCGAATTCAATCCCAAGGTGGCGGCATTCGAGAACGGGCATCGAATCGATATCCCGCTCGGGGATAATGGCGTCGCTCGGAAGGGGAACCATTTTGTCCTTTTGATGTTTACTCATTTACGGCGCCTCCTTTCTTCTTACGGTGGGGAAGGATCTTCCCGAAGAGAGCCTTGATTTTCGGGTCGTTCGTCGCCACCATAACCAGAATCAGAACGATTGCGTAAATCAGCATACGGTAATCCGAAAATTCACGCAGTGCTTCCGGAAGAACATAAAGAATGGTGGCCGCAATGATCGAACCGGTCATATTTCCGAGTCCGCCGAGAACAACGAATACGAGGACGAGAATCGACGTATTGAAGTCAAACTTGGACGCAACAAGGCTTGAATAATTCATGCCGTATAACGCACCGGCCGCACCGGCAAGAGCGGAGGAGATGACAAAGACGATCATCTTGTATTTTGTAACATTGATACCGACCGACTCGGCGGCGATCCGGTTATCCCGGACAGCAAGCACCGCACGTCCGGTACGGCTGTTGACAAGATTCAGAATAATGAAAAGGGTTATAATAATAAGAACAAAGCCGGCTGTGAACGTGGCAATTGTCTGGGTGCCGGTTGCTCCCTGTGCACCTTTGATAATAACCTGACCGCCCTCGGCAAGGTTCAGATCGGCAACGCTTTTATTGCCTTTGACATTAAAGAGAATGTGGATCCCGTTTTTGTCGTGACCGACGATCAGGCAAGTGATAATATCCTTAATGATTTCACCGAAAGCCAGCGTGACGATCGCAAGATAGTCACCGCGAAGCCGTAAAACGGGGATACCGATAAGAAAGCCGGCAACAGCCGCAAACAAGGCGCCGACCACAATTGCCAAAGCCATACGGACAACCGTATTGGGAATTGCGTCTGCCAGACTCATGGAAGCGACAATGCCCGAGAAAGCGCCGACGCTCATAAAGCCGGCATGACCGAGGCTCAGGTCGCCCAGCACACCGACGGTCAGATTCAACGAAAGCGCCATGACGATATAACAGCAGGCGGGAACGAGAAGACCCTGAGCCGAACGGCTGAGCACGCCGTTGGCATTGAGCAGAGAAACAACCGCAAAGGCTACGATAACCAAGGCATAGGTGAATCCGTTTTTCTTTGTGGTGCCTTTTATGGAACTTAACTTTTTCATACGCTCACCTCACACCTTTTCCTGAACATTCTTGCCCAAAAGTCCGGCAGGACGAACAAGCAGTACGATAATCAGCACCGCAAAAACAATGGAGTTGGAAAGCTGCGTCGAAATGTACGCTTTGGCAAACAGCTCGATGATACCGAGAAGCAGACCGCCGATCAGAGCGCCCGGAATCGAACCGATACCGCCGAATACCGCCGCCGTGAACGCCTTGATACCCGGCATAGCGCCCGTTGTCGGTGTCAGCGTCGGATACGCCGAGCAAAGAAGAACACCGGCGATTGCCGCCAAAGCCGAACCGATGGCGAAGGTGATGGAAATCGTTCTGTTGACATTGATGCCCATCAGCTGTGCGGCGCCCTTATCCTCCGAGCAGGCACGCATCGCTTTTCCGGTTTTGCTTTTTGACGTAAAGAGCGTCAGACCCACCATCACAATAAGGCAGGTGATAATAGTAATAATTGAAATATAAGAAATAGAAAGACTGCCGATTTTCATCGTGCCGCTGACGAGCGACCGATATACCTTCGGCGTTGCGCCCCAGATAAGAAGGGCGGCATTCTGAAGAAAATACGAAACGCCGATAGCGGTTATCAATACCGCAAGCGAGCCCGCCGTACGAAGCGGTTTATATGCAAGGCCTTCGATTACGATACCGAGTATCGTACAGACAACAACGGAAATGATAACCGAGAGCCAGCCCGGAAGATTCAGATAGGACATCACGCTGAAAGAAATATAACCGCCGACCATGATGACATCACCGTGCGCAAAGTTCAGCATTTTGGCTATACCGTAAACCATTGTGTAGCCCAGGGCAATAATTGCATATACACTTCCGAGACTGATACCATTGATAAGATAGGAAAGAAATTCCATACACGATACCTCTCTTGTTCTGTTTCGGGATTTCCGGTGCCGCAAAGCGTATCGCCGGCACCGAAGAATCCGCTGATGAAATGATTTCGGCTGTCGTAACCTATGCTGCGACAGCCGATAATAATTTTAGGACTGAAAAATTATTTACCCGGAGTTACATATACGCCGTTTTCAATAACAACAGCTCTCGGTCCCTTGGAAACCTCGCCTGTTGCCTGCCATGTCATGCCGGCACCGGTGATACCGTCAAAGGTGATCGTCGGCATAACGGAAACAAGCTTTTCACAGATATCGGCAGCAGACATATCGCTTGTGCAGCCGGCCTTGTTGAGTGCTTCAGCGATGATGTAAATGGCATCGTAAGCGTCAGCGGCGAACTGGTTCGGAGTCTCTTTATACTTTTCTTTATACTTGGCAACAAAGTTCTGAGTTGCTTCGTCTTCAGCGTCAGCCGAGAACGGAGTCAGAAGCATAACGCCTTCAGCAAGCTTTGTGTCAAAGCCTTCCATGGTAAGAATACCGTCCATACCGTCAACACCGAAGAAGATCGGAGCGTAGTTCATATCAGCGGCCTGCTTCAGGATAACAGAAGCGGGTTGATAATAAATCGGAAGGAAGACGATTTCTGCACCGGCAGACTGAGCACCGGTAAGCTGAGCGGAGAAGTCTGTTGCGGTATCCTTGGTGAAGGTGCCTTCATAAACAACTTCAACGTTCTTTTCTTTTGCTTCGGCAACAAAGGTGTCATGAATGCCCTGTGAATAAGCATCGTCGTTACGATAGATGATGGCAACCTTCTTACCGGCAATATTTTCACTGATGTAATCAGCAGAAGCAACACCCTGGTTCGGATCGGTGAAGCAAACCTGGAAAACATTGTCCTTGCCGTCAATGACGTCAGTGGAAGAAGCGGACGGAGTCAGTGTGAATACACGATCCTTGTTGGTCTGAGCGCCGACTGCGATACAGGGAGTCGTTGTAACGGTGCCCATCAGTACCTGCATACCCCAGTCAACAAGCTTGTTGTAAGCGTTTACGGAAGTTTCAGCGTCGGAAACGTCGTCCTGAGACTGGAATTCGAGCTGGATGCCGCCCTTAGCGTTGATCTCTTCAACTGCGATCTGAGCGCCGTTCATAACAGCCTGACCGTAAATAGCGGCCTCGCCGGTGAGCGGTCCGATCGAACCGATCTTGAACGTACCCGATGCGGCGGGAGTTTCCTCGCCGGCTGCGGTTGTTTTGTCAGCGGCCGTTGTTTCGTCGGCAACTGTTGTCTTGTCATCTGCTGCGGTTGTTGCGTCGGTGTTTCCCGACTTGCTGCAAGCGGCGAAGCAGGACAGGCAAAGAACAGCTACGAGCACAAGAGCGAGAACTTTTTTGATGTTTCTCATTGGAATCATAACCTTTCTTTTTAAAAGATTTGTTTTTTCATATTGAGGAGAACCGATCGTCTCCGAATATGTTGAAAGAATTATAGCATTACATTTTGTTATTGTCAACAACAAAATGATTTTTTATAGGACTGCACAAGTTTGACAAAATTATCAGGTAAAATTATACAAAATCAACAAGGAATTTGTCATATTTTCGCAAAAGAGCGCCGTCTTTTTGTTCGCCGGATAAAAATCTGCCGGAAAATTCCATGACGTTTTGTCATATAACACTCATGAATCGGCATATATTTCTCCGATTGCTTCCACCGCCGAAGACACAAAGACCTTCACGGCCGGAGGAGCATTTTTGAACGACTTGAGACAGATAACAAGCTCCCGGTGTGCCGCCGGAACAAGCGGAAGACTGATGACGTCGTTCCGGTTTCCGTGCATAACAAGCTCGGACAGCATACTGATACCCATCCCGTGTTCAACCATAAAAACAACCGTCGGGTCGTCGACATAGGCCGGCTCGATGTTCGGTCTGACATTTTCGCGTTCAAAGAAGCGGACAATATCTTTATCAAAGCCGTAATACGGCATGATGAAATCCCGGTTGTCGTAATTTTTTATCGGAAACGCCGTAAGGCCGGCAAATTCCGGACTGTCCGGCAAAATCGCAAGAAGCGGATCGTCCCGCAGATGGATAAATTCAAAGCCCTGATAGTCCTGCCGGCTCGCAAAGGCTAAATCGACTTCTCCGCTTTCCACCTTTTCATAGGCGCCCTCAAGCGTACACGAGCTCATCTCGATTGCAACATCGGGAAGCTTTTCATGGAACTTTTTCACGATAAACGGAAGCCAGTGCATCAGCATACTCGTATACGCACAGACCCGGATGGAGCTGTTCTTTTTCTGTCTGATGAGTGAGATCTCTTTTTCAAGCTTATCGGCGTGCACGAGCATCGCCCGAATTGTCGGAAGGATCCGTTCCCCCTCGGCCGAGGGCACAACTCCGTTCCGGCTTCTTTTCAAAAGCGGAAAGCCGAATTCCTTTTCCAGTGAGCTTATCATTTTTGTGATACCCGATTGGGTAAAGCCCATCACTTTAGCCGTTTTGGTGATGCTTCCGAGATCCACGGCGTTTATCAGCACTTCAAGCTTCTTTGTATCCGTGGGAATCGCCCCTTTCTTCTCTGCGGATTGTGCTTACAGTATAGTCTTTCCGACCCGGATTGTCAATTCGTATACAAAAGAAACAAAATTGTATATAAAGAACAGGCATTGACGAATTCATTTGTTAATTTTTTATGAATTGATTTAGTACAATTGTCCTTGAAGTGTAACAGTATTTTGACTGAGACTAACACTATTTTAGATTTTGTATGCGGAAACGTTCGTTTTTTATGAATATATTATGAACGGGTTACAATTTGTTAATTTTCTGTCGGAAAGCGGTTGACGGCGGACGAAAAAGTTAGTATAATAATAGAAAAAGCCGAGCCGGAACGAAGAAGCAAGATGGAGTTTGCGCTTCGTTTCGAACTTTGTCCGGCGGAATTTTGATTGAATGAAAAGGAGCTCTGTTATGGCTGACAAGAAATCGAAGTACATATTCAAAGAAGTGCCCGACCTGAAAACCGTCCGTGAACTGATCGAATACGGTCATGAGCACGGCGGCGACAACAAGCAGTATGTTTACCTGGAAACCCGTACCAAGGAAAGAACCAAAACCTTTAACGAGGTCTGGTACGACACCGTGGGCTTAGGTCAGTATCTTTACAAAAACGGTCTTGACGGGAAAAAGGTTGCGATCTTAAGCGAAAACAGCTATTACTGGATCGCCTGCTTCTATTCGCTGATGTCGGGCCGGTATGTCACGATTCCTCTTGACCCGAAGCTCACCGACGATGATTTAATTGACATCATGAGACGAAGCAAATGCGACGCTGTTTACTATTCGGACGATTTTGCCGAAACCGTTGAAAAGATGAAAAAGGCGGACGGCGTTGTGATTACCCATTACATAAAAATCAGCGATTTTGACGAGATTATCAAGGAGGGTCACGCCGATATCGACAGCGGCAACCCGTGCTATCTTGAACACGCCCCGAAGCCCGAGGATCTTGCAACGATCGTATTCACCTCCGGTACAACGGGCAGAAGCAAGGGCGTTATGTTAAGCCACAAGAACATCATGGCGTCCGCCATCGCTTCCGCAAAAGAAATTCAGGGCACGCACGCCATCGGATTTTTGCCGATGAATCACCTTTTTGCCTGGGCAAGCGCACTTCTTCTTATCAATGTTTTCCATACCGAAACCATTCACTGCTGGGGCTACATCTGCCGCAGTCTCAAGGATATCCCGACCGATATGAAAAAGTATCATCCGCAGAATATGGCAGGTGTTCCGCTTCTTGTTGAAACCATTTATAAGACGGTATGGCGTACCGCCGAAAAGAGCGGAAGAGCCGATAAGCTCAAGAAAGGTCTTAAAATCAGCAACTTCCTTTACAAGCACGGCATTGATGTCAGACGCAAGCTGTTCAAGGAGGTTATCGCCGGTATGGGCGGCGAACTGGAATACATCGTATGCGGCGGTGCCTACCTCGACCCGAAATATGAAAAGGGTCTGACCGATCTCGGCGTTGATATTCTCGGCGCTTACGGAACGACCGAATGCTCCCCGGGTGTTACCTTCAACACTCAGCTCAACCACAAGTTCGGCTCCTGCGGCAGACCGATGAGCTGCTGTGAAGTGAAAATCAACGACCCGGACGAGGACGGCGTCGGCGAAATCTATGTCCGCGGCGAAAACGTCATGATGGGCTACTACGAGGATCCCGAAGCGACCGCTTCCGTCTTTGACGGCGACTGGTTCAAGACGGGCGACTTCGGCTACATGGACGAGGACGGCTACCTCTTCTTTGTCGGAAGAAAGAAGAACCTGATTGTTCTTTCCAACGGCAAAAACGTCTCCCCTGAAGAGCTTGAGGATCAGCTCGGCAAGATTGAATATGTCAAGGAGGTTCTGGTCTACGGCGAAAACGACCTGCTGACCGCCGAATTCTTCCTTGACGAAACGCTTTGCGAAAACGCAAAGGAACAGATTAAAAAGGACGTTGCCGAGGTCAACAAGACCTTCCCGGTCTACAAACGGATTCACAGCATTAAGACAAGAGACACCGAATTCCCGAAGACGACAACGTTGAAAATCAAGAGAGAGTATAAGGACGAGGTAAAGGCATGAGTGAAGAGATTCTGACAGTAAGGCAGCTTGCTTCCTACGCTGCTGGAAAATTCAACAACAAGCCGTTTTGCCGTTTTTTTCGCGGTGAGCAGTATTTTGAAAAATCGTACACCGGGTTTTACGAGGACTGCCTTGCCGTTTGCCGCTATATCCGTTCGGTTGACCCGAGAAGAATGCACATCGCCTTTATCGGCAAAACCAGCTACGAATACATCGCATGCCTGACCGGCATGATTTTCAGCGGAAACGTCGTTGTTCCCTTTGCGCCGGACATCACCGTCAAGGAGGCCTGCGAGCTGTTCGACGACGCCGATATCGAAATGCTGTTTTGCGAGGACGACTTTTCCGAAAGAGCCGAAGAAATCAAAAAACAGTACAAGGGTCTTAAACAGGTTGTTTCTCTCGGTAATTGGAAATGGTTCGATGAGGTATTTGAAAAGTACAACTCCGCTTCCGAATATGCTTCGCTTTCCGATGTAGAGATTGATCCCGACAAAATGGCGCTGATCATCTATACTTCGGGCACAACGGGCGTCCGCAAGGGCGTTATGCTCTCGAACCACAACCTTGCCGCCAACAGCTCATACAAAGCATACAACATGGACGACGATGATGTCAGCTTCTCGATCCTCCCGATGCATCACGTTTTCTGCTATGCGTGCGACGTTTTAAAAACGCTTTATGACGGCGGAACGCTGTGTCTCAACGGTGCACTCCCGAATATGTATAAGAATTTCTTGGCGTATCAGCCGACGATTATGCGAATCGTTCCGGCTATCTGCAAATCGATTCTTACCAAGATAAAGATTGCCGAAAGAAATCACCCTGAGCTTTCCAAGCGAGAGGCCGCAGAGCTGATTGTCGGCAAGAAATTCCGGAGAATGATTGCCGGAAGCGCCTTTTTAAGCGGTGCGCTGATTGACGAATTCGAAAAGTACGGCATCACCGCCCGTCAGGGCTACGGCATGAGCGAATGCAGTCCCCGTGTTTCGACCTCGGACTTCTCCGACGTCTGCAAGTATTCGAACGGTAAGCTTTTGGGCGTTGACGAGGTGCGGACGGTTGACGGTGAAATTCAGGTCAAAGGTCCGTCCGTTATGCTCGGCTATTATAAAAAGCCCGAAGCGACCAAGGAAGCCTTTACCGAGGACGGCTGGCTTCATACGGGCGACCTCGGCTATCTTGAGGACGACCACATCTATCTTGTCGGACGGAAGAAAAACCTGATGGTGCTTTCCAACGGCGAAAACATTCCGCCCGAACGAATCGAAAACCGCTTCGTGGACGACGGCGTTATCAAGGAAATCGTTGTCTACGCCGAAAACGACAATATCATCGCCGAAATCTATCCCGACCATGAATTTGCAAAGGCGCACGAAATCGAGGACATCGAGGGTGAAATCGAAAAAATCGTTGACCGTGTCAACGTTGAATCCCCCTCCGATGAGCAGATCAGCACGTTCCGGATCAGTCCGAAGCCTTTTGCAAGAACATCATCGGGAAAAATCAAGAGAACAGAATTTTATTTCAGAAACGAGGGAAAGAAATGATTCAGAAAACGTTACCGAACGGTGAAACCGTAACCGCTTACCCGATCTCCATTCCGCAGCAGTTTATGTTTGCCTGCTCGATACAGTACGGTCAGGACGCCCTTGTCAACAACATCGGCTCCGGCTATTACTGGAAAGGCGAAATGGACTTTGACATCATGAAAAAGTCCGTTTATGAAGCGATCGGCCGCTGCGACACAATGAGAATGCGTTTTGCGCCGGACGAAACCTACAAGGTGCTTCAGTACATCACCCCGGAGACCGAAATGGAAATCGAAACGCTCGATATGAGCGGCGTCTCCCTTAAAGAAGCGCACGAAAAACTTAAGGAAATCACGCACGGTCCCGTGCCGATGTTCTATTGTGAGCTTCACAAAATCTGGCTTGTCAAGCTCGCCGACGGCTACAACGGACTGCTGTTCAAGCTTCAGCATCTTGCGATGGACGCATATTCGACGAAGATTTTCCTCAAGGACATCATGGAAATCTATCTTCATTATGTAAAGGGCACGGCATATCCGAAGCCGATGCGTCCGTATGTTCCGGCACTTATGAAAGAGCTTGCCTACATGAAGTCCGAGCAGTACGAAGCGGATAAAAAATACTGGTACGATTCTCTTGCGACGACGACGGAGCCGATTTTCACCGACTATCTTTTGGATAACCGTCTGAAAAAGCAAAGAGAAACCTATCCCGACCGCCGTTACTGCGATATTCACTCCGGCTCCCCCGAAGCGGGACTTGAAATTTTCGACCTGACGGCTGAAGAGACGCAGAAGATTTTCGATATGTGCGAAAAGAACGGGCTTTCCGTCTGCGCTACGCTTTCGATGGCTCTTCGTACCGCTCTTTCCGTTTTCAACGACAATGAGCAGGACGTATCGTTCAAGATGATCGTCAACCGCCGCGGCAACCTCAATGAAAAGAAATCCGGCGGTATCCGCATCAACTTCTTCCCGATGAGAAGCATTGTTTCTCCCGAAACGTCGTTCAAGGCGGCAATCGAAGAAATCGAGGAAGTACAAAACGAGATCTATTCTCATTGCAGCTTAGGCTTCTGGGAAATGCTTGCCCTTCGTCATCAGTCGATGCCGAAAACGGCGCTTCCCGATTCGACCTATGACAGCGTCGGCTTCTCCTATCAGCCGCTGATGATTATCCCGAATCTTGACGAAGAAACCGCAAGAACGGCAAAGGGCGTATGGTACAACAACGGCGCTTCGATGATTCCGCTTTACATCACCGCACGCCACAGAGCCGAGGACGGCGGACTCGAGTTTGTCTTTGAATACCGGAAGACGCCCGACCCGACGTACGACCTTACGGTATTCTTCCGTGTTCTGCGTGACGCACTGTTACTCGGAACAGAGAACCCCGAAATGAAAGTCGGCGATATTCTTGACAAGGCGGCCATTACAGACGAAGAAAGGAACGGAAAATAATGCAGGAACTTATTGCAATTATCGAAAATTACGTTGAAGCGGACGAAATCACCGCAAAGACGAGCTTTAAAAAGGACTTAGGCCTCAGCTCCTTTGACACGGTCTGCATGATTGACGAAATCAAAACCGAGCTCGGCGTCAAGCTTGAACCTGCCGACTTTGTCAAGTACAAGACTGTCGGCGAAATGGCAGAGTATATCGAAAGCCGGAAATAAAAAAGGCAACAACAAAAGGCTGTTCCGACAGGAGCGGCTTTTTTTAATGAAAAATGAAGAATGAAAAATGAAAAATTGTGGTCGCGGGGGACACGGTGCTAAAGGGAAGCCGTCGGCCGCAGAAACGGCTTTTTTGTGTCGGGAAGCTTGTAGATCATAAGTGTCGGAAAGTCGGGTGGCTTCGGGCAGGCCTCTGCCTACGGCCGGACGGCGGCCGGCAAAACCTACGGTTTTGTATCAGCCGTTGCCAACGGCAACGGCTGATGTGCGGCTGCGCCGCACCCGGCCGCCTTGGAACCCTTCTGTCAGCAAAGCTGACATCTCCCCTTTCAGGGGAGAAAAATTTTTCATCAAGTTAGTTGTATAATGATTCTCCCCTGAAAGGGGAGATGTCGCAGGGCGACAGAGGGGTCTAACACTTTCCGTCACTTATCATCAACAAACTACCCGCAGGGGAACGCTTCCTCTGCGGGTAAAAATTATTGCTTCATGAATCGGTGCGCCGCGACCGCAATGTCCCCACGCTTCATTTTGCCGTCATAAACCGGCCCGATTTCTGACCTCTGACTTCTGATGTCTGATATCTCACCGGGCACGCTTCATGGCGCTCTGCGCCGCTTCATGCACCGAAGGTGTGCTTCATTTTTCGTCAGACCGGGAAGCGGTATTCGCCGAGCCACTCGGAAGTGGCAAAGCGTCTTGCTCTGACGACGACTTCATTTTCGTAAACCTCAATCTGTAAGCCTGCGCCGGTGTCGTCCTGTGTTCCGTCGGCCGGTAAATCCGTGCACTTCGGAATAATGATCTTATAGGTGTCGTCTCCCCACTGCCTTGTTTCAATCTCGTTGGTGTGGGTGTGACCGTTGATGAAGAAGACATCGTGATGCTGCATCAGAACGTAGAGAAGCTCTGCGCCGTTTTCGTCGATGAAGTCAAGCGGATGGTGGCAGAATACGAAAGCGGGAACACCCTTTTCGTCCGCCTTTGTCAGCACACCGTCAAGCCATTCAACCTGTTTAGCCGAAATTGTCGGCATATCGGAATTGTCGGCTTCGGAAGCCATAAACGCAAAGACGGCATGTTCAAATTCCTGACTGTAATAATAGGGTGCTTCCACGTTTGTGCCGTTAAAGCTGTTGAAGCAGTCCCAGAAATACGCCGCACGCTTTTCGAATACCGTTTCGCCGGCGCCGTTGCCGGTGTCGTGGTTGCCCATGGCGGTATAGACGGAAGAAGCGGGCTTGATGACATCAATCAGACCGTTAAAAAGCAGATTTTCGACAACCTGTCCGCTCATGGTGTTGTCGCCGAGGAAAACAAGCGCATCATTTTCGGTGGCGCAGTTTTTGACGTCGTAAAGAGCGCTGACAAATCTCTTGCGGGTGTTGTTGTTGTTCATTTCGACGTGAGCATCCGATAAAACCGCAAAGTTCATCAGACAGCTGTCCTTGTCCTTGACATCATAGGAATCGGTCGGAATCGGTACACCGATCAAAAAAAAGGTTGCAAGGATCAGGGCGATAAGCTTTTGGATTTTAGCAAAATACATAGAGAAATCCTCCTTTTTCAGCCGTTTTCGGTTGCTGTTTGGCTTTAGTATAGCAAAACAATTTTCAAAATTCAATAAGATTTGGGTAACATTCAGACAGATTTTTTACTTTTTGACGAAGAAAAAGCAAAAAAAGCCTTGACAAATCCGTTCTAACAGGTTAGAATAAGTTCATACTAATGCATTAGAATAACTGTAACGGAGTGATTATCATGCCAACACCGAAAATTTTTGAAAGTGAATACCGTTTCTGTCTGATTCTTTGGGAAAACGAGCCGATTTCAAGCCGGGCTCTTTCCGAGCTTTGCAAAGAAAAACTCGGCTGGTCAAAAACGACGACCTACACCGTCATCAAGCGGCTTTCCGACCGGGGCGTCGTGAAAAACGAAAACGCAGTCGTCACCTCGCTCGTCTCCAAGGACGAAGCGCAGAGAGCCGAAATCGACGAGCTTGTCGAAAAGAAGTTCGAAGGCTCGCTTCCGGCTTTTATCGCCGCCTTTGCCAAGCGTCAGAAGCTTTCCCGGGAGGAAATCGAAGAGATTGAACGAATCATCGAAAAAGGGGGCCAATAAATGTCCGCACTGTTTTTAAAAATCCTGAACCTCAGCATAACGGCAAGCTATGTCATAGCGGCGGTCGTGCTTCTTCGGCTGATATTCCGCAAGAAAGCGCCGAAAAAGCTGATTTGTGCGCTGTGGGCTTTGGTCGGTCTGCGGCTCGTGTGTCCGGTTTCGCTTGAAAGCGTGCTGAGCCTGATTCCGTCCGCCGAAACCGTGCCGCCGGAGATTGTGTCCTCCCCTGCTCCACAGATTGCAAGCGGTTTTGCGACTGTCAATTCTGTTGTCAACCCGGTCTTATCGGGAACCTTTGCCCCGGCGACCGAACAAAGCGTACGCCCCATGCAGGTACTGACCGAGGTCGGCGCATGGGTGTGGATCGTCGGTGTGCTTGCCGTTTGTTTATACGGACTGATCTCCTATGTAAGACTGAAAAGAAAAATGGCGGACGCCGTCTTGCTGTCCGGCAATATCTTCCAAAGCGAAAAGGCGGAGTCTCCGTTTATTTTAGGCTTTTATAGACCGAAAATCTATCTTCCGTTTTCACTTTCGGATACTGACCGTGAAAACGTGATTGCGCACGAAACGGCGCATATTAAAAGAAAAGACCATATCATCAAGCCCCTTGCGTTCCTGCTTCTTGCGGTGTATTGGTTCAATCCCCTTGTGTTGGTTTCGTATGTGCTGTTGTGCCGGGATATCGAGCTTGCGTGCGACGAAAAGGTAATCAGAGATCTTTCCGAGGACAGCCGCAAGGTTTACGCAAAGTCGCTTCTTGACTGCGCCGTAAAAAGAAAGAGCATCGCCGCCTGCCCCTTAGCGTTCGGCGAGGTCGGCGTCAAGACGAGAATCAAGGGCGTGATGAATTACAAAAAGCCCGCATTCTGGGTAATTATCATCACGGTTGCGGCAATCATCATTACGTCGGTATGCTTTTTGACGAATCCGAAAAAGGACGAAGATACGGTCGGCTCGTCTGATTTTGACAGCGTGACCGTTTATGAAAGCCAAACCGACTATGACGGAGATGTGACCCTGACACTCATAGAAGCGTCCGTCAGAAGCGAATCGCCGTATTTTGCGGTCAGACTCAAAAACGGAACAGACAAGGAGCTTCTTTTCGGCGAGCAGTTCTATCTTACAAAAGATGACAGCGAAAAAAGTATTGCGCAAGGTGATCGGATTTTCCATACCATCGGATATGCGGTCAAGCCCGGGGAAGAATGTGACCATACCTATACGCTGGAAGGCTATGACCTGAGCGAAAAGGGCAGATATACGTTTTCAATTCCGTTTACCATAGACGGGGACGAAAAGGAATACAAGGTATCTCTCAGCTTCGGACTTACGGACGATATGCCGTCCAAAGCACAGAACACGACCTATATTGCGTCGGAAGCGATCTGGGAAAACGGCTATTTTTCCTCTCTTGCCGCAACGGGGATGCAGTATTGGATTACGGACGACGGAGAGCTGCTGACGAATGTTGACGAATCCCTTGAACCGTATGAAAGCCGGTGGGCGTCCTTGGGAACGCTGACAAAAAGCGATCTGACACTTGAAAAGTTCAAATCCTTTACTTCCTCACTTGAGTGGAGCTACGCTGTTACACCCGAACAGCTTTTTGAGGAGAACGAGGAAATATTACACCTGAAATCCGACACCGCCACCTACACCGACTATTATCTTCTCAGGCAGAAAAACGGTGACCTCTATCTTGCGACTGCGTTTGACGACAAGTCTTTCCGTGCGGTTTATAAGCTAACGAATACAACGTCAGTTGCCGGCGGATATTACGGTGAGGTTACATGGACAAAGGGCGTTTATTCTTCCTTGGTTCCGTCGAATATCAGAGTTTTCCTGACAAGCGACGGAGAGCTTCTGACGTATATTGAAGATTCAAACGCACAAGACGGCGGTCATTGGATTTCTCTCGGTACGCTGTCGGACAGCGCTGTTACGCAGGAGGAATTTCAAAAGTACGTCAATGCTTCACAGTGGTGCGACTATATGACGGTCGGAGAGCTTTTTGAAAATAATCGGGAGATCCTGTATCTGAAAGCCGGCACAGGCTTGTTTGAAAGCTATTATGTATTTGTGCAAAATGACGGCGAACGATATCTCGCTCTCGGATCAATCACCGATAAGGATATCCGGGGCGTTTATGAGCTGGCTGTGCAAAACTCACCTGCCGAAACGAACGTCTGGACAGGCACCGAATACCGCATGACCGACGCCGAAAGCGGAAAAACCGTGCCGACGCTGACGCTGAACCGTAAGGACAACAGCTTTTCGTTCACCTTTGACCCGTTAAGCTCCTATTTAAGCTACGGCAAATACGAGCGCAAGAACGGTCAAATCATCTGCAAGACTGACGACGGACAGTACCGGTATGTTTTCAAAGTCACGGACGAAGCCACACTTGTTTTCGATAAAAAATCGTCGTCACCCGTTAAGGTGACCGACACCAAAATCGCAAACGAAATCAAAGACGGTGCGGTGTTCTCCGCCAAAACGGATACGAAAAAGCCGTTTGCCGATTTAACGGAAAGTGACATCGAAGAAATCACCGTCAGTGCGTCCCCGGACGGAGCAGACGCCGAGCTTTCCGCCGAACAGGTAAAAAGGGCGGTAACGCTTCTTTCTGACCTTGAAATTTTTCAGTTCGACAACAGCTTTTCGTCCATGGACGGACAGACGGTCAGCTTTTTCATCGCAAAAAAGGACGGAACCGCTGTACAGCTTAACGTGTTGACACCGCTCGCTGTTATCGATTCGGTGGGCTATCTTGCGAACGAAGAAACACTCGAAAAGCTGAACGCTTTCGCAAACGATATTTTAAAATAAACAACATTTTCCGCAGTTTTTCGCTTCTTTTCGGGAACAATAAAAATGAAGCCGTCGTTTTGCCACGGCTTCTGAAATCCGATCGGGAAGTGATTTTTTGGAGCAAAACAAAAAGCACCGGAACAAGCGAAACGATGAAAACGACCCGTACAACCTCGGCGACATCAGCGATTTTCTTTATGACCGCTTTACCGTGATGTCCGCAACGGAATGCACGGGACTAATCCCCTCTGAACCGCAGACAGAGGAAGAACGGGAAAGCTACGAAGACATTTACGACATCAACCAACCAAAAGAAAACACCGGAAAGTGAGAACACGCATCCGGTTCGTTCCGGAACCCGGAAACCAAAAGCCGCAGTCTGCAATACACAGGCCGCGGTTTTTGTCAGGCTGTTTTTCAGCCCTTGATTTTTTTGATTTTGTTTCCTTTCACCATGAACACCCGTTTGGCGAACGGGAAAAGGAAGCTGTCATTCATTGAATCGGTATAAAAATCGTCAATGACAGCATCGGGAAAATCCTCTCGCAGACAGTCGATCTTGCCCTCCCGGAAGCAGGCTCTTCTGATGTCGCCGGTCTCGATATCAAAATGAGAGGCCACAAGATTTTTGATTCCGAGGCGGTCACAGATTTCACGCATCATAAAGTCCGGCGAAGCGGTGATGATGATGTCGTCCTCCCGCTGAATGTTTTTATAAAACGGCTTGATGTTCTTTTCGTGCTTGTCCCAGAAGTCGTTGACAAGGCTCATCAGGTCGACGTCATTGTCACGGAAATACTCCTTGAGCTGTGCGGCGTATTTCGTCGAAAAATCCTCAAGTGTGATCTGACCTCTGTTGTACTTATGCATGACCTTCACGACGGCGGGAAGAAAGCTGACGATCTTCGGGTCGTTTTTTAAATAAGCTAAAATGAACTGCACCGAGCTTTCCCCGTCATAAATCGTTTCGTCAAAATCGTAGGCATTCATATCCGTCACCGGCGGAACCGTCCGCTTCCTTTCTATTTATATAGGCAAATTATATAGGCAAACTCAAAAACGCACGGCGTTTGGCATAATGCACAAATGATGTCGGATTTTAGGCAAAAATCCGTAGACATACTTTGTGTATTTCAAGGATTTGGGGCGACAAAGACGGCATTAGTTGGGCATTATGACGAATGTCGGGATGTTTTTAGAGGTTGCCTCTATATTATACAGCATTATTCGGGTTTTGCAAGCCTTAAGTATTCATCTTTTACAAGACCGATTTTCTTGAAGATAAAGTGGAATAATAAGGATAACACAGCCGGAGCAATAACATGCATAACCACAATCAGGATAATTGTTTTTGCACTGCCGAAGCTTTCGCTCATCGCCGAATAAGCGCCGAACTGACCGACAAGACCGCTCGTGCCCATTCCGGCACCGGTTGCCGTATTCGTCATTTTGAGCACACAGGTGGAAATCGGGCCGAGCACGGCGGCGGCAAGCGTCGGAGCAAGCGCAATCTGCGGATGGCGCATGATGTTGCCGAACTGAAGCATACTCGTGCCAAGTCCCTGAGAAAGAAGTCCGCCGACTCCGTTTTCCTTATAGCTTGTAACGGCGAAGCCGATCATCTGCGCCGCACAGCCGACAGCGGCCGCACCGGCGGCGATTCCGTCGATTCCGAGCATGATACAAAGGGCGGCGGAGCTTATCGGAGCGGTCAGAATCAGACCGACAAGTACGGAAACGGTGATACCCATCGGGAACGGATGAAGCTGGGTTGCGGCGTTGATAACCGAGCCGAGCCACGTCATGAACTGCGAAAGATACGGACCGGCAAGCATCGCAATAAGGCCGCCGGAAACGATCGTCACAATCGGGGTGATGACGATATCAACCTTTGTCTTTCCGGCAACAAGCGAGCCGATCTCATTGGCCACAACGGCGGCGGCGAAAGCACCGACCGGACCTGCACCTCCGGCGGCGTAGCCGTACGCACCGACGGCGATACACGAGAAAATAACAAGCGGCTTTGCGCCGAGTCCGTGGGCGATGGCCGCACCGATGGCGGCGCCGACAACGGGGGACGAAGCGGCTAACACCTCCGTCATCGGGGCAAGAAAATCAAGATGCGGAATTTTGGCGATCTGGCTGATGATAAGGCCGACAATCAGCGAAGAAAAAAGACCGAGCGCCATCGCACTCATCGCATCGACAAAGTAACGTTTGAGGTATTTTTTTACGGTTTTCATTTTTGACTCTCCTCTCGGCTTCGCAACGAAACCGGTAATCCTTTTATTCCGGTAAGCCTTCCGGCAACGCCGCCGGCAGTCCGAAATTTTTAACATTATAAACCGCCGTGTCGATAAAATCAATATTTTTCCGGAAATTTTGCCAAGTCACGGTATCAATTTATTTATGATTAAAGTAGGCTATTTATAATTGTCGTTATTATCACCAAAATGAAAGGAAGCGTCATTGCAATTATGTACAGATTGCGTGAGTTTATGCGGGGTCGTTACGGGCTTGATCCGCTCAATATCTTTCTGATCGTCCTCGGCTGCGTTCTGACCTTTATTCTTTCTTTTTTTTCAAGGCACTATTCTTATAGGCTTATCGGTCTGATCCCCTATCTCTTTGTCCTGTTCCGGACGTTGTCGACCAATATCGACGCCCGCCAAAAGGAAAACGAGCGGTTCATGAAGCTCTGGCTTCCCATTTACGGCTTCTTTTCCGTCAAATACAAGCACTCGAAGGATAAAGAGCACCGGTATTTCAAGTGTCCCGAATGCAAGCACACCTTACGGGTGCCGAAGGGCAAGGGCAAAATCGAAATCACCTGCCCGTTCTGCAACCGCAAGTTTAAAAAGAAAACATGACATTCCCCCGCCGGCTTGTAAAATCGGCGGGTTTGTTATATAATAGTAAAAAATTCAAAGGAGAAGCGAACATGAAAACCTGTCTTGTTACCGGCGGCGCCGGCTTCATCGGTTCCAACTTCGTTTACTATATGCTCAAAGAGCACCCGGGCACAAGAATCGTCTGTCTTGACAAGCTGACCTACGCCGGAAATCTCGAAACGCTTGAAGAGGCGATGAAAAATCCGGACTTCCGTTTTGTCAAAGGCGACATCACCGACCGCAAGGCCGTTTTTGCGCTTTTCGAAGAAGAGCACTTCGATACCGTTATCAACTTTGCCGCCGAGTCGCACGTTGACCGTTCGATCGACGAGCCGGAGATCTTTTTGAAAACGAACATCTTAGGGACACAGGTTTTGCTCGATGCCTGCCGGAAATACGGCAATATCCGCTTTCATCAGGTTTCGACCGACGAGGTTTACGGCGATTTACCGCTTGACAGACCCGACCTTTTCTTTACGGAAAGTACACCGATCCACACGTCCTCCCCCTACTCTGCGAGCAAGGCTTCGGCGGATCTTCTTGTCACGGCTTACCACAGAACCTACGGCTCGGCGGTGACAATCAGCCGCTGTTCGAATAACTACGGACCGTACCACTTTCCCGAAAAGCTGATTCCGCTGATGATTACCAATGCGCTAACCGATAAGGAACTGCCCGTTTACGGTGACGGGTCAAACATCCGGGACTGGCTGTATGTCGAAGATCACTGCAAGGCGATCGACCAAATCGTTGAAAACGGCAAAATCGGCGAAATATACAACATCGGCGGCCACAACGAAAAAACAAACCTTGAGGTTGTCAAGACCGTTCTTAGAAAGCTTGAAAAGCCCGAAAGCCTCATAAAGTTCGTCAAGGACAGACCCGGCCACGACAGACGGTACGCCATCGACCCGACGAAAATCAAAAACGAGCTTGGCTGGTTCCCCGAAACCGACTTTGACACCGGAATCGAAAAAACCGTCCGGTGGTATCTTGAAAACCGCAGCTGGTGGGAAAAGATCAAAAGCGGCGAGTACACCGAGTACTACGAAAAAATGTACAAAAACAGATAATATATGCCCTTGTAATGCCGCTTTCAAAAGAGCGGCATTTTTTTGTATCGGTTAGCGCCGCCAATCGGTTGGCTCCCGTTGAATTGTGACAAAATTTTAGCAAAGCATATAAAAAATCATGAAACAATTTATAAAAACTATGCAAAATACACGCTTTCTGTTGACAATAGACCATTTTCGGTATATTATTGAACAATAAGAACGGGTCTTTGCTCCGTTCTCGTTACGATGTGGCGGCTTTTCGCCGCTTTTTGTTTCATGGAAAGGAGATAAGTATGGAAAAAATTGTATACTTTATTCCTCTTGTCAGCGTCATCGGGCTTTTTGTCGCCCTGCTTCTTGCTTTCAGGGTAAAAAAACAAAGCCCGGGGAATGAACGGATGCAGGAGCTTGCCGGCTCGATCCACGACGGTGCAACGGCGTTCCTGTATTCGGAATACCGCATCATTATCATGTTCGTTGCGGTTGTTTTTCTCGCCATCGGTGTTTTGATCGGAAACTGGGCGGAAGCGGTCTGTTTCCTGATCGGTGCGGCGTTTTCCGTTGCCGCCGGTTACTGCGGCATGAGCGTTGCGACGCTTGCTAACGTCAGAACCGCAGAAGCGGCCCGTGATAAAGGTATGGGCAAGGCGCTTTCCGTTGCTTTTTCGGGCGGTTCGGTTATGGGTCTTTGCGTTGCCGGCTTCGGTCTTCTCGGAATTTCCGTTGTCTACGCAATCACCAAGAACGCCGATATTCTTTTCGGCTTCGGTCTCGGTGCCTCGTCAATTGCTCTGTTCGCCCGTGTCGGCGGCGGTATTTATACAAAAGCGGCCGATGTCGGCGCTGACCTTGTCGGTAAGGTAGAAGCCGGCATTCCCGAGGACGACCCGAGAAACCCTGCCGTTATTGCGGACAATGTCGGCGACAACGTAGGCGATGTTGCCGGTATGGGTGCCGATCTTTTCGAAAGCTACAGCGGCGCTATCATTTCCGCTATCACCTTGGGTCTGCTGTTTTGCAAGACAGCCATGCCCGACAAGGTGCTGTTCGGTGCGCTTTATCCGCTTGCCGTTGCGGCTGTGGGTCTTTTGGCTTCGATTTTCGGCAGTATTTTTGTTCGGGGCGAAAAGAATCCGTCAAAATCCTTAAAAATCGGCACTTACATAGCAAGCGTATTGGTACTCATCGGTGCGGTCGTACTGAGCAAGGTTTTCTTTGGCTCGTTCCATTTTGCGGCAACGATTATCGCCGGTCTTGCCGTCGGTTCGCTGATCGGCTATTTTACCGAAGTCTATACCTCGGACAGCTACCATCCGGTTAAAAAGATTGCCAAGCAATCTGAAACGGGAACGGCGACCAATATCATTTCGGGTATCGCCGTCGGCTTCCAGTCCACGGCGGTCACCATCGTCTTTATCTGCATCGGCGTTTTTGTCGCTTTCTATTTCGGCAACAAATGCGGAGAGGGCGGCGGAATTTACGGAATCGCTCTTGCCGCCGTCGGTATGCTTTCGACAACGGGCATCACGGTTGCCGTTGACGCCTATGGCCCGATTGCCGATAACGCAGGCGGAATCGCCGAAATGGCAGGCCTTGATAAATCCGTCCGGAAAATCACCGACAAGCTTGACTCCGTCGGCAACACAACCGCCGCTATGGGCAAAGGCTTTGCCATCGGTTCAGCGGCTTTAACGGCTCTTGCGCTGTTCTTCTCATATAAAGAAGCGGTCAATATTACAACGATTGATATCTTAAACTGCAACGTTGTTATCGGTCTTCTTATCGGCGGTATGCTGCCGTTCGTGTTCTCCGCTCTGACCATGCAGTCGGTCAGCAAGGCGGCCAACCAGATGATTGAAGAGGTTCGTCGTCAGTTCAGAACCATACCCGGTCTTCTTGAGGGCAAAGCGAAGCCCGACTATAAATCCTGCGTTGCGATTTCGACGAATGCATCGCTTCGGGAAATGATCGTACCCGGTCTTCTCGCCGTCGTTGTTCCGATTTTCATCGGCTCACTGCTGGGTGTTGACGCATTGGGCGGTCTTTTAGCCGGTGCGCTGGTTACGGGTGTTCTGCTTGCCATCTTCATGTCCAACGCAGGCGGTGCCTGGGACAACGCCAAGAAATTTATCGAAAGCGGAAACCACGGCGGAAAAGGCAGTCCGGCGCACAAGGCGGCCGTTGTCGGCGATACGGTCGGCGACCCGTTCAAGGATACCTCGGGTCCGTCGATCAACATTTTAATCAAGCTGATGACAATCGTTTCGCTTGTGTTTGCGCCGATGTTTGAACTGATCAACAACGGTGCCGGGGTCATCGGCTGATTTTTGGAACAGCCGATCTTGACACAGACAAAATAAGTGATAAAATAAAGGCGGTTCCCAAAAGACGGAACCGCCTCAATTTTCTTAAATGATAGGAGTATATAAAAAATGAAAACGATGGGAAATATACTGTGGATACTCTGCGGCGGACTTGTCAGCTGCCTGAGCTGGGCTTTTGCCGGAATTCTTTGGTGCATTACCATTGTCGGGATTCCGCTCGGCAAACAGTGCTTCAAGTTTGCGAAGCTTTCGCTTGCTCCGTTCGGCAAGGAAATCAAGGACGAAGGCTCCGCCGTGAGTACAATTGCCAACATCTTCTGGATCATTTTCACGGGGCTTCCGATGGCAATCGAGAACGCAGTGTTCGGACTTATCCTTTGTATCACAATTGTCGGAATTCCGTTCGGAAAGCAATTTTTCAAGCTGGCGAAGCTTTCTCTGGCTCCGTTCGGAAAAACGATTGAATAACCAAGAGGCAACCGCTAAAAAGGGGCTGTCGCATTTAGATGCAGAAACCGTTTTCTTCACCCCGAAAAAGTATATAGATACCGCGAGCGGGTGAAAAAACGGTTAAAAAAGAAAAATGCAACCAATCATTTTTAATTTTAGCATTTTTCTTTTTGTTCTGCGCTAAATGCGACAGCTCCTTCTTCTCTTTCACGGCGTGAAAAAACACATCCGCAGTAATTCTGCCGGTAAAGCGAATACTGTCGTGACAGCTCAATTGAGCGCTTATAGCCCTCTTTCTTTTTGAAGTCGGACAGCAGGTGCAAAACGCCGTATTCCTCGGCAAGCGCCTCCCCGATTTCGTTGAGCTTCGCCGCATTTTTCAGGGGGCTTATCGTAAGCGTCGTCGTGAAATAATCGAAGCCCCGTTCTTTGGCAAGCCTTGCCGTTTCCCGAAGCCGCAGTTCATAGCAAGTAAAACACCGCTCGCCGCCCTCTTTGGCGGTTTCGAGTCCCTTTACGGCGTCGTAAAACTCCGACGGGTCAAAGCGACCCTCGATGAAATCGATTTTGTTCTTGACCGGTAAAGACGCAATCAGCCGTTTTTCTTCGGCGACCCGATGGGCATATTCGCTTTCGGGATAAATGTTCGGGTTATAATAAAAGACCGTAATTTTGAAATATTCGGCAAGATATTCTAAACAGTAGCTGCTGCACGGCGCACAGCAGGCGTGAAGAAGCAGGGAGGGCGTGATGCCCTCCTTTTTGTTTTTTTCAATCAGCTTATCAAGCTCTTTCTGATAATTCTTCAAAGCGGTCGTCTCCCTTTTCCATTACGAAACCTTTCCGTTTGCATCGCAGGTCAGCGTCAGCGTTTTTTCAATCAGCTTAAGCGGTACGCCTAATTTATACTGCCGCATTGAAAATGTACCGGTTGCGGTCGCTGCGCTTTTCGAGCAGGAGGACGAAATGTTTTTCCAGTCGGAATCGTAAATTTTATAAGTAACTCTTGCGTTTGTGCAAGCGGACGTTTTGCCGTTATAGGTAAAATCGGCGGAAAGCGAAATACTCCACAGGCGTTTTCCGTTTGCGTCGTTATATTCGGCATATTTGGTTTTCGACACGGTCTGTTGCGCCGGTTCGGGACGCAAAAAAGCGAAAATCTTTTTTAACAGGTTCAGAAGCTTTTGCAAAAAGGTCGCCGAGGTGTACGCTTCTTCTTCAAGAATATCGAACACCAGATAGGAACCGTCCTCGAAATACTCGACTCCCGCTCCCGGTTTGACCCCGTTTTCAGCTGAAACGAAGGGCGCAAAAGGAACCAACAGCAGAACGGCACACAAAAGCATGGAAATGATTCTTTTCGTACGGGTCATAAGAAGACCCTCCTTTCCTTGTGTTGACAACAGGATCGTAAAAAACGGAATCATTACGAAACCTTTCCGTTTGCATCGCAGGTCAGCGTCAGCGTTTTTTCAATCAGCTTAAGCGGTACGCCTAATTTATACTGCCGCATTGAAAATGTACCGGTTGCGGTCGCTGCGCTTTTCGAGCAGGAGGACGAAATGTTTTTCCAGTCGGAATCGTAAATTTTATAAGTAACTCTTGCGTTTGTGCAAGCGGACGTTTTGCCGTTATAGGTAAAATCGGCAGTAAGAGAAATCATCCACAAGCCTTTTCCGTTGGCATCGAAATATTCGGCAGATTTGGTTTTGGACACCGTCAACGGCCGATCGGGAAAAAGCAAGGCGAAGAGCCGTTTCATCAGATTCAGAAGCTTCAGCAAAAAGGAAAGAGAAACGGTACTCTCCATTTCTTCCGGAATACCGACGACCAAAAAGGAGCCGTCCTCAAAATACTCGATTCCGTCTTTCGGGCCAAAGCCGGTGTCCGCTTCGGTTGCGGCAGAAACGCAGGGAGCGAGCGGTACCAACAGCAACACGGCGCATAAAATCAGCGAAAGTATCTTTTTCATACGGCACTCGTTCCCTTCAAAACACCGAAAACGGTCAGAAGCTGTTCTTCAAAATAGCCGTGCGCTTCCGTGTGAACGTCAATCAGGCTGATGACGACAAACGCAACATAGACAAGCAGGGCGAGAATAACGGCAAGAAGAACAATCCTTTTGACAGAAAGCTTCTTTTTCAGCTTCACGCTGTCGGTGTTGTCCGTAAAGCTTGCCGCAATCTGCTCAGGTGAGCCGAAAAACGCTTCGATATCCGAAGCCGATGCTTGCGGATTGTTGAGCCTGAATTCTTCGATGTTGCTTTGAAGCTCCTTGAGAAAGGCTTTCTTTTGCTTACGGTTACAAAGTACGCAGGCCGAAATCCGGGCGTAATACGCCTTCAATTCGCTGTCATTCGTTTTCTTCATCACGGTTCACCGTCCCTAAAAGTTGATTGATTCCGGCTGAAATCTTTTTGTATTCGTCCAAAAGCGCTAAAAAGTATTCCTTTCCGCTGTCTTCAAGATGATAATACTTGCGAAGCCGTTTGTTGACGATTTCATCCCGGTCCGACAAATACCCGTTTTCAACAAACCGGTATAAAACAGGGTATAGCGTCCCGAGCGGCAGTTCGAACTGACCGCCGCTTTTTTCAAATACGGCTTTTACGATTTCATAGCCGTACATATCTTTTTCCCCGAGCACACTTAAAACCGCAAGGTCAACGGTGCCTCTTTTAAAGCTGTCTGTATTGAGCAAAAGCGTCCCCCCGGCCGGATTTCCTGTCGGGAAGCCCGAAAGCCGTATCCTTTCTTTTTATTTGTCTTTATTGTAGCACAGAAAGTGCGGGAAGTCAAAGGGATTTTGCTAAACTTTATATCTTGTGTTACAAAATATATGTTGACAAAAGCTGTTCTTCGGTGTATCATATAGTTGTCCATGGGTGCACTGTGCCGACGCAAAAGGTGGAACGTACCGAAATGTTACATTCTATTATATCGAAGGAGGAATCAAGAATGTCATCAACAAACACCAATATCATAACGGTTATGAAAAGCTATTTTGCCCGTTTGATCGCTGCTTTTCTCGCTCTTGTTGCAATGATTTCGGGCGGAAAAACGGGTCGAATCGAACTGGAGGTCACACAGCCTGTTACGGTCACGAGCGAACAGATTGTCATGGAAGTGAGAAATTACAGCGGAAAGGCTCTTAACTTTGACGAGGTTTTCGTTCTTGAGAAAAACGAAGGCGACGAGTGGGTTCAGGTTGCATTTGCCGAACACGCAGGGTTTCATGAGATCGGAATCAAGCTTTCTCCCCTCGGCACCTATACGCAAGTGATCGACGTTTTATCCATGTTCGGTCACTTCCTTGATGCCGGTGAGTACAGGATTACAAAGCAGCTCAACCAAAAAGACTACTGTGCCGTGTTCACGGTGACCGAATGACAACAAATCAAGAAAACTCTGTGTTCCAGCCGCCTTTAGTCTTTCACAAAGCATAGCATGAAAAAGCCGCAAAACTGCACGGTTCGGGCGGCTTTTGTTATCATAAACGACATTTCTCCGGTATGCTTAACAGCAAGCAACAAAGAAGCAAAATTGTATTGTCAAATATTCATAATTTTTTTTGTAAAATGTTAAAAATTTTTAATAATCCTATTGACATTTGTCGGTTTTGTGCTATAAAAGTGTTAAGGAGGAGTGAAAATGTATATCAAAAATCATGCTATGGCAGAAAAATCGACAAACAAGGACGGAAAATGGATTGCCGGCTGGGGCACGAGCCCCGTTGATTTTTATATTTCCCTGAAGGACTATCTGAAAAAGGACGTCAGCCTTTTTAATGTACTGAAAGCGGGGACGACAACAAGAACCGAGTTCACCGTTACGGCAAGCGGAAAAATGATCCGGCTGTATTTCTCGAACGAATACGGAAAAACGCCCGTCACCATTGATGCGGTCAGTATTGCAAGAACCGAGCCGGTCGAACCTGCCTGTATTATCGGCGGAACGGCGCAAAACGTCACCTTTGACGGCGGCAAGACATCGCTTACCATTCCGGCGGGCAAAACGGTAGTGTCAGACGAAATCGAGTTTCCGACAAGCGCACTTGAAAAGCTGAGCGTTTCGATGTTTTTCGAAAATCAGACGGTGGTCAACACAAGCGGTCTTTACAGTGCGGTCACCTACACCTCGAAAAAGGTGAAATACTCTCAGATCAACAAATCCTCTCTTCGCTCGCCGAAAAAGCTTTGTCTTTCCTCGGGTACGATGGCGTGTAATTTTATTCCGTTTCTTTGCGGCATCGACGTGTTAAGCGAAAGTGAAAACGCATACAGTATCGTGATGTTCGGCGATTCGACGTTTTGTAACGATGCCTTTATTCATCTGACCGAGCGAATCCTTTCGGCGGGACATACCGACATCAGCGTGGTAAACAAATCCATTTCCGGCAATAAGCTTTTGCATCAGGGCGGCGGACTGATCGGCAATTTCTACGGCGACAGCGCCATCAGCCGATTTGAAAGAGATGTTCTCAATCAGGCGGGCGTAAAAACCGTTATTATAAAATTGGGCATCAACGATATCACGCACCCGAATATTCTCAGCATGAAAGGCAAGGTGCCGACTGTTACCGCAAAGCAGATAACGGACGGTTACACGCTTCTTGCCGAAAGGGCGCACGAAAAAGGAATTAAGGTCTATCTTTCAAAGATTGCCCCGTGGAACGGCTATGAACGAGAAATTCTCGGCAAAAAGGGAGATCTGACCTGGACAAAGGATCAGTACGATTATTGCTGCGAGGTCAACCGCTGGATTGAACATAACGACGTCTGTGACGGCTTTATCGATACCGATGAGCTTGCCGACCCGAACGATATCACACGACTTTACCGGCCGTTTACAACGGATTGTATGCATTTCTCGCCGCTGGGCGCGATTGCATTTTCCGATATTATCGATCTTCCGATACTCGGAATCGACGGCGAAGCGCCGATGCTGATTGACACCAAGTACCGCTATTTCCCGAGAGAAATGAATCTTCGTACCGAGGAGTCGGGCGACTTCGGCGAACAGTTTGAACAAATCAAAGGCTTTATTTCCCAGATGACCGACCACATGAGACTGAAAATGAAAAAATAACGGTCGGTTTTTCACCGGCCGATGGACTGAAAAAAGATAGACTTGACTTGACAAACGCAAGCAATCCGCATATAATAAAAACACAGGGAGTACTGCGACAAGCGGTCTTCCATTGGTTGAAGTATTAAGAAACACCGCAACCTTTGGCGTAGGGCGGTGTTTCTTAATTTATGTTAAAAATTAAGACCTATTGTTATTTGAAAAAATCTCATAACAAAGGGCGACAACTGCTGTAAGCATTGTGACGAACAAAATTAGTTCGGAAAATGTTACCATCGTTATCACCTCCCTTTCGGGAGACCGCCTACCGATTATGTAGTATCCCTGTGGGCATTTAAGCCGGAAGAATTATAGCATGAGCAATACACCTGTGTCAACGGCAGGCAGAGCAAATATTCCGGTTCCTCTTGACATTTTGCGTTCAGGGTGCTAAGATAAAATCAAATCAAACAGGGGTGCTGATGTAGCTCGGCTGAGATAAAGACCAAAGTCTTTGACCCTTAACCTGATGCGGATAATGCCGACGTAGGAAGTTTTAACGCTTTTTTCGCCACGGGAGTTATCCGTGGCGTTTCTGTTTGATTGAAACTATTTCGAAAGGAGCTGTAAAAAATGACAGCAAGTGTAGCCATTCAGGTTCTGCCGCAGGCGGAAAACACCGAGGAGCTTGTGCGTATCGTTGACGAAGTCATCGACTACATCAAAAGCACGGGGCTCAACTATTATGTCGGACCCTTTGAGACGACGATCGAGGGCGACGACTACGATCAGCTTTTAGACATCGTAAAAGAGTGTCAGAAGGTTGCCATCAAGGCGGGCTGTCCGTCCGTTTCCGCTTATGTGAAAATCACCTATAAGCCGGAGGGCGGTGTGTTGACCATTGACCAGAAAGTATCAAAACATCACAAGTAAGCTTGCACCGGTCGTCTCGATTTTTTCGGTACTGCTTTTATGGTTTGCGCTTTGCGAGGGAGAAGTTGTCCCGGCGTATATGCTGCCGTCACCCATAGCGGTCGGGAAAGCATTCGTAAACGACTTTCCGATTCTCATGCAGCACGCCGCCGTCACCTTGCAGGAGGCGATTTACGGTCTTTTGCTCGGAATCGTGCTGGCATTTGTGATTGCCACACTGATGGACAGGTTTCCGTTTCTTTACAAGGCGGTCTATCCGCTTCTTGTTATCTCGCAGACCATACCCACCATCGCCATTGCGCCGCTTTTGGTGCTGTGGATGGGCTTTTCGATGGCGCCGAAAATTACCCTTGTCGTGGTAACCACCTTTTTTCCGATTACCGTGTCGCTTCTTGACGGCTACCGGAGCGTTGATGCCGACGCCGTCAGTCTCATGCGAAGCATGGGAGCGAAGCGGATTCAGATTTTCCGCTATATCAAGCTGCCCGGCGCTTTAACGCAGTTTTTTTCGGGACTGAAGGTGTCCGCCTCCTACGCCGTTGTCGGTGCCGTTATTTCCGAATGGCTCGGCGGCTTCAAGGGCTTGGGCGTTTACATGACACGAGTTAAAAAAGCGTATGCCTTTGACAAAATGTTTTCGGTCATCATCTTTATTTCGGTGATAAGCCTGCTTTTAATGCTTCTTATTGC
The DNA here is from genome assembly GCA_945863885.1 of uncultured Clostridia bacterium. Lineage (GTDB taxonomy): Bacteria > Bacillota > Clostridia > Oscillospirales > Acutalibacteraceae > UBA6857. The sequence continues at coordinate 18,228 of CAMAZY010000009.1, read as the reverse complement.
CGTGATCAAAAGGCTGTGCACCCCGTGGGAAAGAATCAAAGACGAACGGTCACAAACAGAGTAAAATTTGAATAACAAAAGGAGTAACCAACATGAAAAAAGTTATCAGCGTACTGTTAGCGCTCGTACTTGCACTGTCGCTTTTCGCCTGTGCAAAGAGCGACAATAACGAAACCACAACTGCCGCCGACGGCTCGGAAACCACCGCCGCAGGCGAAACACTCAAAACCGACAAAGACGGTCTTAAGGAAATTACCCTTTGCCTTGACTGGACGCCGAACACCAACCACACCGGTTTTTATGTAGCCGACGCCAAGGGCTACTACAAGGACGCCGGCCTTAAGATCAGAATTGTTCAGCCGCCCGAGGACGGTGCCGAACTGATGTGCGCCGCCGGTCAGGCTCAGTTTGCTATCTCGTTCCAGGACACCATTGCCGCTTCCTTTGCCAGCGACAGCCCGATCGGTGTTACCGCCGTTGCCGCTATTTTACAGCACAATACCTCGGGTATTATCACGAGAAAGGGTGAAGGTGCCGACCGCCCGAAGGGACTTGAGGGCAAGACCTATTCAACATGGGACAGCCCGATTGAAAAAGCTATGATTAAATACGCAATGGAAAAGGACGGCGGAGACTTCTCGAAGCTTACGCTGATCCCCTCGACCGTAACCGACGAGGCTTCCGCACTCAAGAATAAGGACACCGACGCCATCTGGATTTACTACGGCTGGGCTGGCATCAACGCTGAGCTTCAGGGCCTTGACTTCGACTATTTCGATTTCATCAGCATCGACAACGTGTTTGACTACTACACCCCGATGATTATCGCCAACAACGATTTTCTCAAGAATGACCCCGAAACCGCCAAGGCTTTCCTTGCCGCAACAAAGAAGGGCTATGAATTCGCAATCGAAAACCCCGAAGAGAGCGCACAGATTCTCATCGACGGCGACACCACCGGTTCTCTCAAGGGCTCCGAGGAGCTTGTCACCGCAAGTCAGAAGTGGATTTCGAAGCAGTACAAGGCCGACGCCGACGAGTGGGGCGTATTTGACGCAAACCGCTGGGACAACTTCTACAAGTGGCTTTCGGACAACAACCTTGTTGAAAAGAGACTTGAAAAAGGCACCGGCTTTACAAACGATTTCATTCAGTAAGGACTGACAGCCGATGGGATTTTTAAAAACCGAAGGCGTAACAAAAAGCTTCGGCGATAAAAAGGTAATCGAAAATATCAGCATCCGCCTTGACGAGGGCGAGCTTGTCAGTCTTTTAGGCGTAAGCGGAAGCGGAAAAACAACGCTTTTCAACTGCATTTCGGGTCTGTACAAGCCCGACAGCGGACGGGTGCTGTTAAACGGCGAGGACATAACAGGCAAACCCGGAAAAATCAGCTATATGCTGCAAAAGGATCTGCTGTTGCCGTATTATACGGTGCTTGACAATGTCGCCCTGCCGCTTGTCATCAAGGGCATGAAAAAGAAGCAGGCAAGAGAGAAGGCACGGCCGCTGTTTGCCGAATTCGGACTCGGGGGTACGGAAAACCACTATCCTGCCGAGCTTTCGGGCGGCATGAGACAGCGTGCGGCGCTTCTTCGGACTTACCTTTGCTCGGACGGCGTGGCGCTTCTTGACGAGCCGTTCAGCGCACTTGACACGATTACGAAAAGTGCGATTCATGAATGGTATCTCGACATCATGCAGAAAATCAAGCTGTCTACCCTCTTTATCACGCACGACATCGACGAGGCGATTCTGATTTCAGACAGGATTTATATTCTGTCGGGCGTGCCGGGCGTCATCAGCGACGAAATCACGATTGACGAAAAGAAGCCGAGAACAAACGACTTTACGCTGACACCGGAATTTATCGCCTATAAAAAAAGAATCATTGAGTCGCTCCGGCTCAGCCAATAACAACAAAAGCCGATTGCAAAAAGCAGTCGGCTTTTATCATGGGCAAATCAGGCACTATCTGACATCTGATTTCTCACATCTGTACTCTGTTCAGGACACCTTGAAATTCGGCTCGCCCAAAAGCAGAACGCCCGGTGCAACGTACTTGACAAGCAGCTTTTCGATTCTCGGCGGAAGCGGGAAACCGGAAAAGTCCATATAGTGCGCCGCAAGGTTCGGCATGTCGGGGAACGAGTCGTTTTTGATTCTGACTTTCTTCTTGTCGGAAAAATCGAAAATCAGCCGGCGGACATGGCAGGTCTGTTCGAGTCTTACAAGCACGGTAAGCTCCGTTTCCTTTGTCCACGCCGCTTTCGAGCAGGCGGTATAATGAAGCCCCGCAAGGGTCACATCGGAATATTCATACTGATTGTGCATTCCGAGCTTGATGGTGTTTATGTACAGTCCCTCGTTCCACGTCAGGTATAAATCGTCGCCCTTGAGACTCAGGGAGAACCGGTCAATATGTCCGATTGCCTCGTCCATAACCGTCGTCACGGTCGCATGAAGCATCGACGCAAAAGAGGAGGAGCTTGTTTTCAGCACCCGGTGGCTCTGATACTGCTCAAGCTCGGTATTCCTCGGCATTTCGGGCAGATCGTCCTTGTCGCCGAGAGATGAGAGAAGCTCCTTAAGCTTTTCTTCATATTCGGCTTCCGGCTCGTCCCAAAGGGTTTCGGTCATCTCGTTAATTGCGTCCGAAAGGTGTTCGTCCTTCGAAATCCCGCTTGCAAGCGTCAGCACCGTATCCCTGCCCTTGAAAACATAGCCGAACTGACCGTGAAGACCGTAGGCTCGGTAGGTGTCGGGGAGCGAGGTTCGCCAGAAGCTGTAGCCGTAGCCCATGGTGTTGTCAATGTGCCCCCGCTTGACGGTCGGCACCTGATAAGAAGTCGCTTCCTCTACCCATTTTTCGCTCAGCAGCTGTTTTCCGTTCCATTTTCCGTTTTGCGCATAGCAAAGCATGATTTTCGAAACGTCCTCGACGCTTAAATAAAGTCCCCAGCCGCCGGCGGCGTAACCGAATTTGTCGGTTTCCCAGACGGGCTTTTCAATTCCGAGCGGCTCAAACAGTCTCGGATACAGAAAATCAACAAGCGTTTCGCCGTAAACACGGCTGATGATAGCGGAAAGCATATAGAAATTGTCGTTCAGGTACATAAAAACCTTGCCGGGCTTTGCCACGGACGGTGAATCAAAAAAGATTTTCACCCAATCCTTGTCGTGCCTTGCCTTCGCCATTCCGATAAGCTTTCCCGAAGTCATCGTAACAAGGTGGCGGACGGTGATGCCGGCATTTTTCCCTCTCTTGTCATATTCGGGAAAGAACTTGCATATCGAGTCGTCAAGGCTGATTTTGCCTTCGTCAACCGCAAAGCCGAGTGCTGTCGCCGTGACGGACTTCGAAAGCGAATACATGATATGCTTCGTTGTGTTGCTGTACGGCGTATGACAGCCTTGGGCGACCACCTTTCCGTTTTTGAGAAGCATCATACTGTTGACGCCGAGTTCCTCTTCTTCACATCTTTTTACAAAATCATAAACCGCTTTCGGATTGATGCCGTTTTCACTGCAGGTACCGCATTCAAGCATTTTTACCGCCCCTTGCCTTATTTTTCGGCTACGAAATATAAAACATTGTCGCCGTTTCTTAATTGATTTTATCACAAAGTTCACAAAAAATCAACAAAAAGTGTAAAATCCGACGAAATTGTGACAAAATCGCAGAGCTTTGCAAATCTGACAGTAAAAATTATCACAAAAGAATCCGCCGTGTTTCATTTTCACTGTACACGGCGGATTTTTTATCTGACGATCGGAAGAATTTCTTCCGGTTTCTCAATCATATATTTCGGGCTGTTCATTTTTAAAACATCGGGATCCCGGTAGCCCCATGTAACGGCGATACAGTCAAGCCCGGCATTGTTTGCGGTCTGAACATCAACCTCACTGTCGCCGACGTAAACGCAGTCTGCGGCTTCGACCCGCATTTCTTTGATCGCCTTGAACACGTTCGCCGGGGCAGGTTTGCGCTCGCTTTCGTCAAGGACGCCGAAAGCGCAGGTCAGCCGGTCGCCGAAAAAGTCCTTGCAAAGCCCGACAACGCCCGAATGCAGTTTATTGGAAACGACGGCGGTTTTGATTCCGGCGGCTTTGAGCGTATCAAGCAGCGTCAAAATTCCGTCGTAGGGCTTTGTGGTGTCAAACATATGCTTGAGATAATGCGTCCGGAAGCTTTCAAAGCAGCGGTCAAAATCCGCCTGACCGATTCCGTCGGGGGTAGCCCGCTGCATCAATTTAATGACGCCGTTGCCGATAAAGGCACGAACCTCCTCGATCGTTCTTTCGGGATATCCGCAGTCTTTCAGAGCAAAATTGACACTTGCCGCAAGATCGTCAAGTGTGTTCAGCAGTGTTCCGTCAAGGTCAAAAATTACAGCTTTGTACATGGGTTTAAGACTTCCTTTATTAGATGTTGGATTTTAGATGTCAGATGTTAGAAAAGGTCGCGTCCTGACGCCGTTGCGGAGGAAAGCTGTCCCCGCACAAGCGGATTTTCCGAATCGGGAAAACCGCTGATGATAAGTGCCGGGGAGCCGGCAATCTCACCGCCCCCGGTTCCGACGGGGAAGCAAGGCGGCCGGGTGCGGCGAAGCCGCACATTTGCCGCTGCCTGCGGCAGCGACAAAAACAAAACCCCAAAAAGGGTTTTGTCGGCCGCCGTCCCGCCTTTGGAAGAAGCTCACCCGAAGGCAGCCCAACTTCCCAGCGCTTATAATCTGCAAACTTCCCTCAGCGAACAAACCACCTCTGCGGGAGGGAGCTTTCCTTTGGTACAGGGTAAACCCGCGACCACAATTATTCATTATTCACTATTCATTATTCATTATTCATTTAGGTGCTCCGCACCGCATCACATAGGTGCTCCGCACCGCATCACACTCCCGAGTACGCATTAAAGCCGCCGTCAACAGCAATCGTCGTGCCGGTGATAAACGAAGAATACGCCTCGTCGCAAAGGAACAAAAGCGCTCCTTCCAGCTCTTCGGGTTCGCCGAACCGGTTCATCGGCGTTGCGGCAAGAATCTTGCCCGTTCTTGCGGTCGGTGTGCCGTCCTCGTTCCATAAAAGGGCCTTGTTCTGATTGGTTGAGAAGAAGCCCGGAGCGATGGCGTTGACTCGGATTCCGACCTCGGCGAAATGTACCGCCATAAACTGCGTAAAGTTCTGCACCGCCGCCTTAGCCGCCGAATACGCCGGTATCTTGGTCAGCGGACGGTAAGCGTTCATGGAGGTAATCATCACGATGCAGGAGTTTTCCTTTTCGGCCATGTCACGGGCAAAAACCTGCGTCGGAATCAGCGTTCCGAGGAAATTGAGGTTGAAAACAAAGGAAATTCCCTGCGGATCAAGATCGAAAAAGGTCTTGATGCTGTCATCCTTATTCACAAGGTCGATTTTTTCAAGCGTTTCTTTTGTGGTGGTGCCCTTCGGATTGTTGCCGCCGGCGCCGTTTAAAAGAATGTCGCAGGTGCCTAAGGCTTCGTTGACCGTTTCTCTTGCCGCTTTCATGCTTTCGGGTTCAAGTACGTTGCAGGCGACGGCAATCGCTGTTCCGCCGTCGGCGTTGATTTCGTCAGCGACCTTTTTCGCCGCTTCTTCGTTTAGGTCAAGCACGGCAACCTTTACGCCCTGCTTTGCGAGCGTCTTGGCGAATGCGGCGCATAATACACCGCCGCCTCCTGTGACAACAGCAACTCTTCCTTTGAGATTTTCATGGTTAAACATAGGTTCATATCCTTTCGTAATAAATTGTATTATTATCGGGCGGCGATTGCCTGAAGCACCTTGTTGGCCGCCGGTATTGCATCATTATAGCCGATACCGCCGTTTTCCAAACAGACGACTATCGCATACGGGAAATCGTTGCGCATCGAAAAGCCGTAAAACCATGCGTGGCTTTTTCCGTTTGAAACCTCCGCCGAGCCGGTCTTTCCGCAAAACTCAAGGCCCGGGAACTTCGAATCGCCGTAATAATTCACAACATTCGAGCGAAGCATTTTTCTTATTGTTTTCAGTGTACTTTCGTTTATGCTGATGTTTTTGTTGACCTTTCCTTTTTCGTCAACAATCTCGGATGATTCGTCCACAACATACGGGATCATCGCCTGTCCGTTGTTGGCGATGGCGCCCATAAGCATCAGCATCTGACAGGGATTGACAAGCGTTGTGTACTGACCGATTCCCGCCCAGCCTCTGTCGATGGCGGCGGCATTGGAAAGGTCAAAGGTGCTTTTTACGGTCTGCGCCTTGCTGACGGTGACGGACGAGCCGAAGCCGAGCTGTCTGACAGTCTCGGTGAGCTTGTCGTTTCCGAGCTCAACCGCAAGCTCGGCGAATACGCTGTTGCACGAGACGTTGAGCGCTTCTTCAAAGGTAAGCTTCCCGTGTCCGGAGCGGTTGTTGCAGGTTACATAGTCGTTACCGATTTTGTATTTGCCCGTACAGGTAAAGGTTCTGCTCGTCACATCCGGAATATTGTCGAGCGCACAGATTGCCGTAACGACCTTGAACGTCGAACCGGGCGTAAACACACCGGTAAGAAAGCGGTTGATATAGATTCCGTTATATTTGCCCGTGGTGTCGGTGTCAATATCCGACGGCTTGTTCTCCGGGTCATAGGACGGCGAAGAAACCATGCAGATGACCTCGCCTGTTTTATAGTTATAGGCACAGATCGTTCCTTTGTTGCCGTTCATCGCCTGCCATGCGGTCTTTGACACCTCGGCGTCGATTGTCAGCACAATATCGCTTTTGTCGTTAGCTTTGACGGAATTGTAAACACCGTCAACAAAATTGTAGCCGATCAGATTCGGCCGGTAAAGCGTCTGAAGCCCCGTGGCAATATAGCCTTGGGAGTCCCCGACGACGTGCAAAGTCGAAACACGGGTATAATAGTCGTCGCTGAATATCCGTTCTCCGTTTTTGGTTTGGGCAAGCACTTTCATATTGCGGTCGTAAATCGTCCCCGCATTGGTAAGCTGACGGTTTGAAAAAACATGGCGGTTGATACGGTTGGAGGCCCACTCGCCGCCGTGCGCAATAAATGAATACATCAGAATTCCCAATCCGATAAAGAAAGCGCAGATCAGGGCGTAAATCACATAAGCACGTTTCGTAATATTTTTCATCTCACCGCCTCCTTAACTGTTTTTGAATACTTTCGGGTAGGCTCTGACGTCCGCCGCTTTGATAAAAGCGAAAAGTGCCCACGAACAGATCATGCTCGAACCGCCCTGGCTGACAAACGGGAGCGTAACACCCGTCAGCGGCAAAAGATCCGTGATTCCGAAAATGTTCAGACTCGTCTGAAAAAGAAGCATCGCCGCCGCCGCACACGCCGCAATCGAATAAAAGGTTGACGGAGCGGATCTGGAATTGACAACGGCATAGATGGCAATAACCGCAAAGCAGATCACGATGCAGAAAGCCACGATCATGCCCAGCTCCTCACAGACAACGCCGAAAACAAGGTCGGTCGTCGAAGCAAAAATGTCCCTGAGCTTCCCGTTTCCGAGACCCAAGCCGAAAAGACCGCCGCTGACGCAGTAGATAAGGGTTCTTACCTGCTGATAGCCGCCGCTGTTGTCCGTATTTTCCCAGACATGACGGTACGCCATAAACCGATTGGCAACATAGGGCTTCAAAGCGATTACGATAACGGCGCCGACAACGGCAATCGCACAGATAAACAAAATCGACCGGATATCACCCGAACGCATGAACGCAATAACGATAAACGTGAAAAAGAAAATCAGCGCCGTTCCCATATCCCGCATCAAGACGGGAATTCCGATACAGCCCAAAGCGAACACTATGTATAAATAGTTGTTTTTGGCTGTAAGAAGCTTATCGAGCGACGCCGCACCGACAAAGACAAAGGCGATTTTCACAAGCTCCGCCGGCTGAATGGAAACACCGCCGATATAAAGCCAGTTATATGCGCCGTTTTTTACCCCGACCGCAACACGGATATATAAAAAGCACGCCGCAAAAAACAAGAGCGTAAACACCGCAAGCGGCAAACGGACTTTCATCACCCGGTTGACGTCCTGAAGAAACCAAAGAAGAATATCGTATACGATAATGCCCAAAATAACGGAAGCAAGCTGCGTTACAATCGTGGTCGGGTTGACGCTTGTGGTGACACACAGTCCGATTCCGCAAAGGAAGAACGCAATAAATTCCAATTCAAAATTTACCTTTTTGAAAAAGACGTGCATAACGAAAACGTAAAGCCATTCAAAAAGCGTATAGCCTACAAGCATCAACGCCTGTAACGGAAAGACCTTTTCGTCATGAAAAATTACGGGTATATAGGTAAAGAACTGAAAAATGGAAAGCAAAAACAAAATGAATGCCCGGTCAACATATTTATATTTCCGGCGAAGTCGTTCACGGTATGCCGGTTTCTTATCGTTGTTCATGCTGTCTCTCCTTTCCTTCAGTCATATGTGCGGGAAAGCACCCGGAAGCTGAGTCTTGTTGCGCCTAAGGTTATGATGTCACCGTCAAAAAGAAGCTGCGGCGACGTGACCTTCTGTCCGTTCAGGAACGTACCGGAAGCGGAACCGGAATCCTCAATCGCCCAACCGTCCTCATAAAGAACAAGCGAAGCGTGCTTTCTTGATACGCTCGGGTCGGAAAGCCTCAGGTCACAGGTGTTACCTCTTCCGACCGAAACAAGATTGCCGCGAAGGACAACAATTTCTCCCGTTTTCGGATTCACGATTGCCGGGTCACCCGTCTTTCCCGTACGGGGAACGCTGTTTTGCTTATACGGCTGTCCGCCCGCCATATACGGATTCGCATTTCCTGCGTCAGGGTGGGTATATCCGCCTGACAAAGGCTGATTTTGCGGTCTTTGCGGCTGCTGCCTTGCAGAAGCCTGTTTTTTTCCGCCGTTCTTCCCGGTCTTTCTGCCCGCTGCCTGAACGGGATCGTTTGAAACAAGAAACTTAAAGCTTGCCGAACCGATCGTCAGAACATCGCCGCTTTGAATCGTTGCGCTTTTTTCAAGCTTCTTGCCGTTTATCTGGATTCCCGACTTCGACATCAGGTCGAAAATATACCACCCGTCAATTCTTCGGCTGATGACGGCGTGCGCTCTTGAAACGGTATTATAACCCAAAACAATATCGCAAAGATTGCTTCTGCCTATGGACGTTTCCCACATGCCGAGCGCATGACGCTCCCCGTCCGCCATATCGACGATATAGCCGTAGATTTTTTCGGACGGATGGCCGAGCAGGAGAGAAAGCATACATTTTGTTACAATGATAACGGTCAGAATCGGCAAAACGATTCTTGAAATACTGATAATAAGATCCATGGTTCCCTCCTATGGTAGCGGTTGATTTTTTCTTTCGGGCATAAAGATGTTGGATTTTAGATGTTGGATGTTAGAAGTGGTCGCGGATTACCTTTGCGCAAAAAAGGAAGCTTCTGCCCGCAGAAACGGCAGTTGCGTAACGGGAAGCTTGTAGATTATAAGTGACGGGAACCTGAGCGGCTTCGGGGAAAATACAGCCGGAGGCGGGACGGCGGCCGACAAAGCCTGACGGCTTTGTGTTTTGCGTGCCGACGGCACGCAAAACGTGCGGCTTCGCCGCACCCGGCCGCCTTGGCTTACTCCCTCCGACGGCTTCGCCGCCACCTCCCTCACGAGGGAGGCTAAATTACTTTTCTTTCAGGTCGATGATAATTAGCTCCCTCTTTGAGGGAGCTGTCACGCAGTGACTGAGGGAGTCCCCGCTCACCGTCAGTACCCAGTTAAATTCTGCTTAGCTTGCCCCTTCCGTCGGCTTCGCCGCCACCTTCCCCAAAGGGGACGGCTTGTTTGGCTTCTCCCTTGGGTTTATTTGCCTGTTGGCAAAAATGTTCGGAAAACAAGCTGTCAATAAGAAATCAACCAACCATCACACCGTCTGACTTCTGCCCTCTACACTTAGACTTCCCCGCCAAAATCAACAAACAGAAATATTTTGATTGATTTTAAGTCGCCGCTGTGTTATGATTTTATCGACTCACTTACGGTCTGACAAAAGCTTCAAGCCGGTAAATCGGCTGACCGAGGGCAACAAACTTGGACTCGTATTCTGTCATGATATTGTCCTTGGTGTCTCCGCTGTTATGAAGGTCAAGCGACACGTTTTCAAGAACGAAGCCGCACTTGGAAAACTGTTCGATTGAGGATTCAAAAAGAATTCTGTTGTCCGTCTTTTGTATAATTCTGCCCCCCGAAACTAAAATTTTCTTATAAATTTCAAGAAAGCTTTCATGCGTCAGCCTGTGCTTGGCCTGCCTTTTTTTCGGAAACGGACAGGAGAAATTGAGATAAATTCTTTCAATCGAATTTTCGGGAAGATAAAGATCAAGCTTTTCCGCTCCGACCCTCATAAATTTAAGATTGGAAAGCCCCTCTTTTTTCGCTTTTTCCATCGCCTGTACGATGACATTCTCGTTTATCTCAACGGCAAGAAAATTTTTGTCGGGGTTTCTTTTGGCAATCTCAACGGCGAACTGCCCTTTTCCGCAGCCGATCTCAAGCTCAACCGGATTTTCGTTCGAAAATATATCTTCATAGTTTATTATGTGCTTTTCGGGCGTCTTTCCGTACTCGAGCGTTTCCCAGACAATATCAACCGCATAGTCACGGCAGTTATCAAGCCTTGACTGCAGGTTCTTTTTTCTTCTCATTCTCATAGAATTTACAATTCCTCTCTATTTCATTAACTAATGGCAACCTCTAAAAACTCAAGGCGTTTGGCATAGTGTCCAAATGATGTCGAATTTTAGGCAAAAAACCGCAGGAATACTTTATGTATTTCAAGGTTTTTTAACGACAAAGACGGCATTAGTTGGGCATTATGCCGAATGTCGGGATGTTTTTAGAGATTGCCTAGTATATAATAACAGGAAACTGCCAAATTTACAAGAGGTGAAACACATGATATCCGTAGAAAATAAGCTTCACAACGCAAGACGTCGGGTGATTTTCGAGCGTCATATTTTTCTGCGCCGCCTGAAGGGCGAAAAGCCGATCATCCATCTTTATTCCAAAGACGAAATCAAGCAGGAGCCGTCCCGGGTGCACGCAAAAATCATTCCGTTCATAATCGGCGCCAATGCACCGACAGCCATCATCTGTCCCGGCGGAGCCTATCAGTTCATCTCCTACAACAACGAGGGCGCAGAATATGCGAAAGCGTTGAATAAGCGGGGCTACAATGCTTTCATGCTTTCGTACCGGGTCGGCTATAACGCAAGATTTCCGTTCCCGATGGAGGATCTCGCACGGGCAATCTGCTTTGTCAAGCACAACGCAAAAGCCTACGGTATCAACGCCGACACGCTTTATCTTTTCGGCTCGTCCGCCGGCGGACATCTTGCCGCCTGTTTCAGTGCAAAATACAAAGACTTCCCGAACGAATACTGCGGGAAAAGCTATAATCTCAAACCGACGGGGCTTGTTCTGTCGTATCCCGTTATCACCATGGGCGACTATACCCATGAGCTTTCGAGGACGCTGCTTTTGGGACTGCACAGCACCGAAAAAAAGAGAAACGCAACCTCGGTCGAGCTGATTGCCGACTCAGATTTTCCGCCGACCTTCTTCTGGCACTGTGAGGGCGATGAAACCGTGCCCATCAAAAACAGCGAAATGCTTGACGAACGGCTCACCGAGGTCGGTGTCAGGCATTGGTTCAGCCGTTATCCGCACGGCGGTCACGGAATCGGTCTCGGGGTCGGAACGGTCGCCGAGGGCTGGATCAACGACGCCGTTCAGTTTTTAAAGAGCATTGATTTTGAATGAAACAAGCAATCGTTGTTATTTTTACCATCATTTTGTGTGCATTGACGGAAAGAATTCACATTTGTAACAAAAAACTTGTTGGGTCTTGAATTCGGCATAATTTTAGTGTAAAATACACATATAAACAAAAAATAAACGATTGTTTTTTTATAAAATTTGGAGGTTTTATATGAATTATTCCCTTACCAAGGCGCAGGCAAAAGAACTCATCAGCGCCAAGCTTTCCCATTTCTTCGGCGTTTCACCCGAGGAAGCGACCGACGAACAATATTACAAGGCGGTTGCGCTCATCGTAAAAGATCTCATGCACGACGGTCTTCGGGAAAGCCGCAAAAAAGCGGACGAAAGCGACTCAAAGAGAATTTACTATTTAAGCATGGAATTTCTCATGGGTCGTTCGCTCAAGAACAATCTTTACAATCTCAATCTGACAAAGACCTTTACTTCCGCTTTAAAGGACTTCGGTATCAGCATCGAAAAGCTTTATGACTGCGAACCGGACGCCGGTCTCGGAAACGGCGGTCTCGGCCGTCTTGCCGCCTGCTATCTTGACGGCCTTGCCACGCAGGGCTATGTCGGCATGGGCTACTCGATTATGTACGAATGCGGCATCTTCAAACAAAAGCTTGTTGACGGCTGGCAGACCGAGCTTCCCGACTTCTGGCTTCCCGGCGGCGAGGTATGGCTGACAAGACGGGATCAGGAAACCGTTCAGGTAAGCTTCGGCGGAACCATTCAGGAAAGCTGGGACAATCAGTACCACTCGGTTGAAAACGTAAACGACACCAAAATCAACGCCGTTCCCTACGACATGTTCGTCAGCGGCAAGGACGGCAAGGGGTACAGCATTTTACGGCTCTGGAAGTCCGAAGCACCTTCGCTTGATATGCACCTGTTCGATCAGGGTCAGTACATGAAGGCGATGGAAAGGGCAGCTATGGCGGAGGTCATCAGCAAGATTCTTTACCCGTCCGACAATCACCCCGAGGGTAAGAGCCTTCGCTTAAAGCAGCAGTATTTCCTTGTTTCCGCTTCGATTCAGGACATCGTCAAGCGTCATCTGCGCCACTTCTCCACCATGGCAAACTTCGCCGAGAAGAACGCCGTTCACATCAACGATACGCACCCCACGCTTTCCATTCCGGAGCTGATGCGTATTTTACTTGACGAGTGCGGCTACGAATGGGACGACGCCTGGAAGATCGTCACCGAAACGATGGCATACACCAACCACACGGTCATGAAAGAAGCGCTTGAATGCTGGTCCGAGGATCTTTTCAGAACGCTTCTTCCGAGAATTTATCAGATTATCAAGGAAATCGACAACCGCTATCGTGCTTATATCTGGAGCGCAACCGGCGACGCCGGCAAGGTTCATGAGCTTGCCGTTATCGCAAACGGCGTTATCCGTATGGCGAACCTTTGTGTTGCGACCTGCCACAGCGTCAACGGTGTTTCCGCTCTTCACAGTCAGATTCTCAAGGACACCCTTTTCAAGGATTATTATCAGCTCACGCCGCAGAAGTTCAAAAACGTCACCAACGGCATCGCCCACAGACGCTGGCTTTGTCAGTCGAATCCGCTTTTGACCGATGCTATTACAAAGCTGATTGGCAAAGGCTTTATTCTTAAAGCTGACGAGCTGACAAAACTTGCCAAGTACGCCGACGACAAAGAGGTTCTTTTTCAGCTTGACAAAATCAAGCACGAAAACAAAAAAATCTTCGCTCAGCACGTCAAAAAAGAAACGGGAATCATTCTCGACCCCGACTCGATCTTCGATGTTCAGGTCAAGCGCCTTCACGAATACAAGAGACAGCACCTCAACGCTTTCCAGATTCTTGCCAAGTACCTTGAAATCAAGGACAACCCGAACGGAAACTATACGCCGCATACCTATATTTTCGGTGCGAAAGCGGCTTCGGGCTACTTCATGGCCAAGAAAATCATCAGCTTCATCTATGCGATGAGCCAGATGATCAACAACGACCCCGAGGTCAACAAGTACCTGAAGGTCGTTTATCTCGAAGACTACAACGTCACCATGGCGGAAAGACTGATGCCCGCCGCCGACATCAGCGAGCAGATCTCGCTTGCCGGAACGGAAGCGAGCGGTACGGGCAACATGAAGCTGATGCTCAACGGTGCCATTACCCTCGGCACACTTGACGGAGCGAACGTTGAAATTCACGAGGCCGTCGGCGACGAGAACATGATTCTGTTCGGCATGACGACAAACGAAGTCCGGGAGCTTGAAAGAGCCGGCTATCAGCCGATGAACTACTTCAACAACAACGCCGAGCTTCGCCGTGTCATCGAGTTTATCCAGCACGGCATCGAGGACAAGGACTTCCCCGAAATCGGAAACACCATTATCCACCACGACCCGTACATGGTGCTCGCCGACTTCGCCGATTACCGCAACGCCCAAAAGAAGATTGACACCCTTTGGGCGGACAGAGAAAACTGGAACCGTATGTCACTGATGAATATTGCCGGCGCCGGAAGATTTGCCGCCGACAGAGCCATCAACGACTACGCAAGGGATATCTGGCACACAAAGCCGGTCAAATGAGACAACTGTAAAAACCATAAGCTGAATACCAAAACGGTGTTTTTTCCGAACGCCGTTTTGGTTTCGTTTCTGTCTTCAGACAACCTGTAAAACAAAGAAGTAAAAAAATTGGGAAAGGGTGATGAAGTGAATCGTATAATTTCTAAAATCAAATACACCTTCAACAGTATTTTTAAGGAGATCTCCGTTGCGGAATACATCTCCTGGTGGGTGGTAAGAGTTCTTCTGATCTGGGCGATCATCGCCTGTCCGCAAAGCGAAAAAATCATGATTTCTATCAATTTTCTCGCTTTATTCGCTATGAGCCTGCTGCGTTTTTTAGCAAGCAAGGACGGCTTTGCTTCAAGAATCAGCTTTCGCTGTCAGCATATTATCAACATCATTGAATTTCTCGGCACATTTTTGCACAACTTTTTAAATGTCGGAAAATATATTGACAACTTCGACCGGATTCTTCATGTCGCTTCCGGACCGCTCGTTGTAATCGCCGGCTATTACATATTGAAGGCTTGTTGCAAAACCGAAGAACAGCGCAAAATCGTCCTCGAACCGAGAACGGCCTCTCTGTTTTGCTGCGGATTCTCATTCATAGTCATCTGTCTTTGGGAATTCATGGAATTTTTCGGCGATCTTCTTTTCGGATCAACCAACCAGGGCTACAACTGTACACCGTCAAATGACGAATTCTGGTATATTGTCTTCAACCGATTTAACGCCGCCGGCGCCGAGCAGTATCCGCTTTGGGACACAATGTTCGATATGTTTGACGCAGCGATCACAACGGCAATCGCCACGGTTATCATGTATCTTGTGCTGCGGTCACGCAGGAAAAAAATCGATACACAAAAATAAATCAATAGGCAACCTATAAAAAGGCCGAACCGCCGACTGCTTGTCAGCGGTTCGGTTTTGTCGTCAGACGCAGGTACCGTTCAGGAATGCGGAAAAGCGTGACCCGTCTTTTCATCTGTTCAGAAATAGACTTCTTTGATTGCCTGCTTTATCAATTGTTCAAGTTCTCTTCGCTTTGAAAACAGATGCTCATCAATTTTCAAAATCTGGCTGTTTTCAAGAAGATTGTTGGAAATAAGCTTGACAGCTGCTGCATTCACAACCGATATGTATCCCGAAAGTAAGATAATGTTTGTCCGGATACTCGCAAGCTTCGCATCCTGCTCCGACAACCACGGATTCGCTGTTGATACAATGTTATTAAAATCAATTACACTCTGCATATTTTCGCACCCTTCATAATCTTTTTTATACCGGTCACAGCTTTTGCGCTTTTCCTGATAGTATTATACCGGTATTCTAAATGAAATACGTCGGGTTTTGTCGAAAGACTGACATTTTTTTACATACTACGTTTTTTTATTATTTCTTTGTTTTTCCTTCGACGAAGCGATAAACGCCCATAAATAAAGGCTTCCGAGGTTTTCCGGAAGCCTTCTTTATATGGTCTTTATACAATTTCATTCATTCTTAATGTAATCTTTATGCATAAATTACAGCCGAAAAATTCAAAAAAAGCTAAGGAACCTCTGATTAAATCTGATGTGCAGATTACGCCGCCAAATTTTTTGTCAGATTGTGCAAAAACTGCGCAGGAATCCTGACGGATTTCAAGCAGGTTTTGTGCGATATGGCGGAAAATTTGCAAGTAAGCTGTGCATCAAAGTGTATGCTGTGATTTAATCAGAGGTTCCCTAAGAAAAAACCGCCCGTTGAAACACAACAGGCGGTAAACTTTTTTGTTCTCTTACGCAAGCTCAGCGAAGTACTTGATAGTACGAACCATCTGAGACGTGTAGGAGTTCTCGTTGTCATACCAGGAAACAACCTGTACCTGATACAGACCGTCACCGAGGTCGGAAACCATGGTCTGAGTCGCATCGAAGAGGGAGCCGAACTTCATGCCGATAACGTCGGAGGAAACGATGGGATCCTCGTTGTAGCCGAAGGACTCGGAAGCAGCAGCCTTCATAGCAGCGTTGATGCCTTCCTTGGTTACGTTGTCGCCCTTAACAACAGCGGTAAGGATTGTGGTAGAACCGGTGGGAACGGGAACACGCTGAGCAGAACCGATAAGCTTGCCGTTGAGTTCCGGAATTACAAGGCCGATAGCCTTAGCAGCGCCGGTGGAGTTGGGAACGATGTTAGCAGCACCTGCACGGGCTCTTCTGAGGTCGCCCTTTCTGTGAGGACCGTCAAGGATCATCTGATCGCCGGTGTAAGCGTGAATGGTGCTCATGATACCGCTCTGGATAGCTGCATAATCGTTAAGAGCCTTTGCCATGGGAGCAAGGCAGTTGGTGGTGCAGGAAGCGGCAGAAATGATCTGATCGTCAGCGGTAAGCGTGTCGTTGTTTACCGAGTAAACGATGGTCTTAAGGTCGTTGCCGGCGGGAGCGGAAATAACAACCTTCTTGGCGCCTGCGTTGATGTGAGCCATGCTCTTTTCCTTGGAGCAGTAGAAGCCTGTGCACTCAAGAACAACGTCTACGCCGATTTCGCCCCAGGGAAGCTCAGCAGCGTTAGCTTTCGCATAAATGGTAAGAACCTTACCGTCAACAGTGATGGTACCTGCTTCGTCGTCAGCCTCAACCGTGTGAAGGGCTTCGCCGATTTTTCCGCAGTAACCGCCCTGTGCGGTATCGTACTTGAGAAGATGAGCAAGCATTGAGGGCTTGGTAAGGTCGTTGATAGCAACTACTTCGTAGCCTTCTGCGCCGAACATCTGTCTGAAAGCAAGACGACCGATACGGCCAAAGCCGTTGATTGCAACTTTAACTGACATAATAATTACCTCCGAAAAAACATTTTCATTTTTTTGCTTATATATATTACCCGATTCTTTCAATTTTTGCAACCGAAAACCAATATTTTTTTCCTGATTTCTGAATTTTTGGTAATCTCAACAAAATTATTCTTTTCACGGGGAAAAAGGGCATAATACTGACGAAAAAATCATACCCGACAGGAGCAAAACCGATGAAAAAAACCGTCTTATCACCGACAGAAAGTCTCAAAAAAATCGAAGCGACTCCCGAGCACGAGGAAGAAATCCGGGAGCTTGCCTGCCGTATTCTTGCCAAGGACAAAAGCGAAGAGGCCAGAAGCCTCTGTCTTCAGACGTTCAGAAAATTAGAAAACGAAAAGCTGATACGGCTGAAAACGGTCAAATATGCCCACTTTGATCTTTCCGAATTTTTAAGAAGTTTATGTCTGTGCTCGGACATTCTGCTCGGGCACACCGGATTGCGGATTTTCTGCGAAACCGAAGAAATCACGACCGCCGCCTGTCCGAAGACCTTAGCAACCGGTTTTTTAAACCTGCTGTCGAACGCCGCAAAGTTTTCGCCCGACGGTCAGATCGATGTTTCCCTGAAAGAAGAAAGCGGGCAGGCTGTCATAACCGTCCGGAACCGGGGACACTTTGATTTTGAAAAGGACAGCTTCCGGAAGGGACTTGCCGCCGCCCGGAGTGCCGCAAGGCTTCACAAGGGGTCTCTTTTCCTTTGCGCTTCGTCGGAAAGCGTTGCCGCCGTGCTGTCGCTTTCGCTGTATTTAAAGCCGACGGGAAAAATCGAAGTGCCGCAGTTTCCGGATATTTTAACCGATGAATTTTCGTGTGTTCATGTCGGGCTGAGCGATGTATTCCCGCCTGCTTCTGACGGAGAATTTTTGGTTTAGTCGCATAGCGACACCAATGCCGGGGGTACACGGTACTTGGTTGAAAGACAGAAAGCCCGAGCCGTGAGATTGTAATGAATAATGAATAGTGAATAATGAATAGTTGTGGTCGCGGGTCAACTCGGTT
>CAMAZY010000008.1 GCA_945863885.1 uncultured Clostridia bacterium | reverse complement strand
GGTCGGAGCGGATCTGATTGCCGGTTCGCTGATTAAGAATCCGGGCGGCGGCATCGCCAAAACCGGCGGTTATATTGCCGGAAAGCGTGAACTTATCGAAAAATGTGCGTATCGTCTGACTTGTCCGGGGGTAGGCGGCGAAGTCGGAGCAACGCTCGGGCATACAAGAGAGATGTTTTTAGGTGCTTTCAATGCGCCGCACGCTGTCGGAGAGGCGCTGAAAACCGCCGTGTTTACTTCGGCACTGTTTTCCTTGATGGGCTTTGACACAACGCCGGAATATAACGAAACAAGGCACGATATCATTCAAGCGGTAAAGCTTACGAACCGGGATAACCTGATTGCCTTTTGCCGGGGGCTTCAAAAATACTCACCGATCGATTCCTTTGTTGTTCCCGAGCCGTCCGATATGCCCGGCTACGACAGTCAGGTGATTATGGCCGCCGGTGCGTTCACGTTAGGCTCAACGATTGAGATTTCCGCCGATGCTCCGCTTCGTGAGCCATATGCCGTATGGCTTCAGGGCGGACTGAATTTTCACAGTGCAAAGGTTTCGGTTATGTCGGCGGCTTCGGAGGTGTTAAAGATAAATGGGAAGCTTTGTTAAGTTTGATGACGACACCCTGTTTCTTCTTTCTGAAAATCAGTTTAACGACAGCAAGGTGTATTATGAATCTGTCAAAGAAACGCTCAAGCAAAAGGCAACGGTGCCGATGCGTCAGATCTGTTCGGATCTGAGCGAAAAGCTGTTCTCCATCGATCCGCAGATGAACCTGATTCCGACAAAAATGGTTTCACGCATCAGACGGGATACCCGGTTTTCGAAAAATAAAAATCTTTACCGCAGCAATATGTGGGCGATGTTTATGCGGGATAAGCAAACATGGCGGTATAAACCGTGTATGTGGTTTGAAATCACGCCGGGCGGGTATGATATGGGTGTCGGTCTGTTTGACTGTGAACCGGCCTTGATGGCCAAATACAGAGAAGCGATTGCTGAAAATCCGAAGCTTTTTAAAAAGGCAGTAAAAAGTGCGCTCAATGCAGGCGCCGTACCCGATTATGAGTGCTATAAAAAGCCGAAGCCGGGGAACGTCCCGAAAGAGCTTTCCGGCTATTACAATGCGAAGTATATTTATTTTATCCGGCACAGCGATTCTTTACAGCCGCTTTTTGACGGAACGGTCATGAATGAGCTGTCTGATACTGTCGATGCGTTTGCTCCGATGTATAAGTTTTTGCTTACCGTAACCGATAAGATGATTGCTGAGAAAGGGAGATAATTTTATGACGAAGAGAGAATTATATAAGAAGCTTAAAAGCGGAACCGACATCAGAGGGGTTGCCGTTGAAACGCAGAACAGTCCGGTTGAATTGACCGATGAAGCCGTTTTTGATCTGACAGCCGGTTTTTGCCTGTGGCTTCTGGAAAAAGGAATCAAAAACGGCTGTAAAGTAGCTGTCGGTCACGACTCGAGAATTTCTGCCGAAAGGATTAAAAAGCAGGTGATTCGCGCTCTTTGTTCTTGCGGATACGACGTATGCGACTGCGGTCTTGCTTCGACGCCGGCTATGTTTATGACAACGGTCGATCTCGGGTGCGAAGCGGCTGTTCAAATCACGGCGAGCCATCATCCGTTCGACCGGAACGGGCTGAAATTCTTTACGAAAAACGGCGGCCTCGACGGTAGTGATATCGAAAGGCTGATTGCGCTTTCGTGTGAATACAGCCGTCCGTCCGGCGGAAAAGAAGGCAGGGTTGAAGCCGTCGACTATATGACGGTTTATGCAAAAAGACTTCGTGATATGATCTGCCGTGAAGTCAACGCCGGGAACTATGAAAAACCGCTTGCCGGATATAAAATCGTTGTGGACGCCGGAAACGGAGTCGGCGGATTTTATGCCGAAAAGGTGTTAAATCCGCTCGGAGCCGATATCACCGGAAGTCAGTTCCTTGATCCGGACGGCATGTTCCCGAATCATGCACCGAACCCGGAAAACGAAGAGGCCATGAAAAGCATCTGCGAAGCCGTAAAGCATAATCATGCCGACCTTGGTATTATTTTCGATACCGATGTTGACCGTGCCGGCTGTGTGGACGAAAACGGACGGGAAATCAACCGCAACCGCTTAGTCGCTCTTGCGTCGATGATTGCGCTTGAAAATAACCCCGGAGGTACGATTGTAACGGACAGCGTTACTTCGACGGGATTGACCGATTTTATCAATCATACGCTTCATGCCGTGCATTACCGCTACCGCAGAGGATACCGGAACGTCATCAACCGTCAAATAGAGCTGAATGAAAAAGGCGTGAATTGTCCTCTTGCCATCGAGACCTCCGGTCATGCCGCTTTCCGTGAGAATTACTATCTTGATGACGGCGCTTATCTGATTACCAAGATTGTAATCAAGCTTGCCGTTATGGGAAAAAGCGGGAAAAAGGTTGAATCACTTATTGAAAACCTTAAGGATCCGGCAGAAGCTTGTGAACTTCGTCCGAAGATTCTTACGGATGATTTCAGAGAATACGGAAATTCTGTTTTGTCCGAACTGGAAAAGTATGCGCAAACGATGGAAGGCTGGACGATCGCCGACGATAACCGGGAGGGAATACGGATTTTTCTTTCAAAAGATATCGGTGACGGTTGGTTCCTCTTGAGACTGAGCGTTCACGATCCGATTATGCCGCTGAACATTGAAAGCGACAGCACGGGTGGCGTGATGAAAATAGTACTTCAGGTTTACGATTTTCTTAAGAAGTTTGATAAGCTTGATATTTCGATGGTGCAATCGTATATCGACAGCCATCGGTAAAGGAGACCGGATATGAAAAGATTTGCCGGCGCAATGCTGATCATCTGTCTGTTATGTGCCGGTTTGTTTCTTGTTTACAGCATTGAAATCAAACCGGTTGAAAGTCTGATAAGACCTCCCGAATACAGTGATGAAGGCGGAAGCGTGCAGACGGCGCTTGAAGCGGAAATCGGAAAGGTATATTTTTTGAAAACGCCGACGAAAGGCGAGTATCGGAGCGCTTTTGTTTATTATGATCTTGACGGGGACGGTAAAAAGGAAGCGGTTGTTTTATTCAGTGATTTGAACAATCTGAATCGCATCAATCTGTACGTCTATAAGAAGGAAGACTCTTCATGGAAAAGACTTGCAAGTGCTTCATCGGAATATTCCGATGTGGTTCAGATTGATTTCGCCGATACCGACGGAAACGGCATTTATGATATTATTGTCGGTTTCAGTTCTTTTTCTTCCGAAATCGTTCAGCATCTGTTTGTCTATTCAATCGATCCGGCGGATTTAACACTTTCTGTCAGATATGATTGCGACTATTCGCAATACTGTATTCTTGATGTAGATCTTGATAATAAAAGCGATATTCTTGTGCTCAACTCCAATGATAATGACCGGAATTTCGGATATACAGCGAATCTTATGACTCTTTCCCCGGAAAAGCCGGAAGTAAGGGCTGCGATTTCGCTTGATACCGCTTTGCGGATCGTTTCCGACATCAGTTATGATTACGGAACCAACGGAAATTCAGCGAGGATTTATATTGACGGATATACTGCAGACGGAAAAATGCTTACCGATATGATCGGCTGGGATAATTTAAAGTGCAATCTGATACGAAAGAAAATCGGCTCGAAAAGTATCACTTCTATGACCACGCGGACAAAAACGGCGGTATGTGAGGACATCAATGCCGACGGGCTTGTCGATATTCCCACCGACTATATTCTTCCGGCATCCAATTCGCAGGACAAAAGCATCAGTTTGCTGCATTATGTCAGCGTCAATGGAAACAAATTGAAAGACACCGGGTATTATTTTGAAAACACAAGCAACGGTTATTATTATAAAATAGACAAATCAATTCTTAAAAAAATGACGATCGTTACGACTCAGAATGCTTCGTCAGCTAAATTCTATACAGTAAAGAAGGATAAAAACGGAAAAATCTCAACTGACCGGCTGTTGTTTGAAATACGGACCGTAACCGATCTTGAAACCGGGAGAGCGCCGCAGACGTTTAAGAGTCTCGGACAGAATAAGGAATTCTATTATTACTGCCGGATATATGAAACGGGTGAAAAGGCGGGATTTACAATCCGCAATATAAAAGATAACCTGATTTTCGATTTGAAAGGAAGTTCCAATTGAAAAAGATATTGTTAGCGGAAGATGAAAGCGCAATCAGAGAAATTATTGCTATTAACCTTACAAGAGCGGGATATGAAGTCGTACAGGCGGCCGACGGGAAAAGTGCGCTCGGTCTTTTTCGTGAAAGTCCTTTAAGCTTCGATGTAGCTTTGCTTGATATTATGATGCCAACGATAGATGGCGTTACGGTTTGCAAAGCGATCCGGGAAGCTGATGCCAATATCGGAATTATACTGCTGACCGCAAAGACGCAGGAAAGCGACAAGATTACGGGCTTGAAAAGCGGCGCCGATGATTACATAACGAAGCCGTTTTCCGTCAATGAGCTTCTGGCTCGGGTCGAAGTCGTGTGCAGGCGAGTTGAAATGATTAAAAGTGCAAAGACCGAGGGAAGCGATGAAGTCGTGAGCGGTGACTATGTGCTCAGCATCAAAAAACGCTCTCTTTTCGAAAATGGCAATCAGATCGAATTATCTCAGATTGAATTTCAGATTCTTGAGCTTTTACTGTCAAACAGCGGAAAAACGTTTGAACGAAGCGAAATTCTGGAATATGCCTGGGGTGACCGTTTCTACGGAGATGACAAGGTTGTCGATGTCAATATCAGAAGGCTGCGGATAAAGGTAGAAAAAAATCCTTCCTCACCAAAGCATCTGATTACCGTAAGAGGAAAGGGGTATAAATGGATTGAGTAAGGTCGGAAAGAAAATAAGACATTCCGTCCGATCGAGATGGATCAAGAACGTGTTTCTTTTTACGGCTGTTATTTTGCTGGTCTTAACAGTTATGATGATCTATCTGATTTCTGCAAGATACTATCATGTTGTTGAGCTGTCGATGAAAAGCCGGAGCAGTGAAAATTTCGAGCTGTTTTTTGACAGCCTGAGTGATACACAAGACCCCGATATCAATACGGTGGCTTCCCGGTTTGTAGAAAGCTTCCGTTACCGGGACATGATGGACGTCTGGGTGATTGATCATAAAGGGAATCCCGTTATGTCTTCGGGCGGATATGAGGTATCTGAGTATAAGGACATGCCCGATTATTATATGGCCTTGAAATCGGAAACGGGATCCTACGTCATGCGTACCACCATGCCGTGGAATGAACCTGTGATGGCACAGACATATGTTCTCAAAGACGGCGATGACAATGTTGTCGGAGCCGTCCGGTATCTGGTGTCCCTCAAGGCGGTGAACCGCCAGATCTTTATTCTGAGTTTGGCTTTGCTTCTGGCCTATTGTATGATTCTTCTTTTTATTGCCAATACCGGCGCCTATTTTGTTGATTCAATCGTAAATCCGGTAAAAAAGATCAACGAAACGGCAACCAGAATTGCTGCCGGTGACTTTTCGGCACGAATTGACAGTTACGCTGAAGATGATGAAATCGGACAGCTGTGTGACACTATCAACAATATGGCCGAGCAGATAGGTGAGGCGGATAAAATGAAAAATGATTTTATTTCGACCGTTTCTCACGAAATCAGAACGCCGCTCACAGCGATAAAAGGCTGGGGTGAAACACTTGCCGATACCGACGTTCAGGACAGCGAACTGATGCATAAGGGACTGGGTGTTATTATCAGCGAAACGTCAAGACTGTCTGCGATGGTGGAGGAGCTGCTTGATTTTTCAAGAATTCAGGACGGGCGGCTGAAGCTGAAGTCCGGCACAGTCGATGTTATTGCCGAAATTCAGCAGGCTTATCTTGTTTTTGTTCAGCGGGCCGAAAAAGAGAAAAAGACACTGACGCTCGACTTTGATCCGCAGTCTTCCTTTTTTATCAGCGGAGACAATGACAGAATCTGTCAGGCCTTTGTGAATATCCTGGATAATGCGATAAAATATACCGATATCGGCGGAATAATTCGCATAACGGTTGAAAAATACGAAAATTATGTTAGAATACTATTTAGCGATAACGGCTGCGGAATCGCAAAAGAAGATCTGCGGCATGTAAAAGACAAGTTCTATAAGGCGAATAATAAGGTCAGAGGGACCGGAATCGGTCTTGCTGTTGTTGACGAAGTCGTCAGACTTCACGGCGGCAGCCTGACAATTGACAGCAAGATCGGTAAAGGCACCGATGTTACGGTGCTTTTGCCGCTTGACGAAAAGGAGGCTTAGTTTTGTCGGATAAGAAACAAAAAGATATTTTGTCGCATAAAACATCTGTCGGCGGACAGGCGCTGATTGAAGGCATTATGATGCAGGGGCCGAAAGGCGCAGCGATCAGTGTCAGAGTGCCTGACGGTACAATTGATACGGAGATTAAACAGGTCAAACACGTCAAAGATAAGATTAAAATACTCGGCTGGCCGATTTTAAGAGGTCCGGTTGCCTTTGTCGAGTCGATGATTTTCGGCTATCAATGCCTGATGCTTTCCGCAGAAAAAAGCGGAATGGAGGACATGGAAGCAGACGAAGAGAATATGTCCAAGCTCGATAAATGGCTCAGTGAGCATATGAGCAAGAAATTTATGAATGTTCTGACGGGTGTTGCTTCGGTTCTCGGTGTTTTGCTTGCTGCGTTTTTGTTTATGTATCTTCCGACCGTCATCACGAATTTCTTTAACGGTCTTTGTCATGAAGCTCTCACCAACTGGCGTGCTTTGATTGAAGGCATTATGAGAATGATTATTTTTATTTTGTATATTGCTCTTTGCTCACTTATGAAAGACATCAAGCGCACGTTTATGTACCACGGCGCCGAGCATAAAACGATTTTCTGCTATGAGCACGGACTTGAACTGACGGTTGAAAACGTGAAAAAGCAATCCCGTTTTCACCCCCGGTGCGGAACAAGCTTTATGTTTGTCATGATTATCATCAGCGTGATTGTGTCTTCGGCAATTTCCGTGGCGTTTCCGGGACTTCGGGATAATACGGCTGTCTGGATGGCAATCAAGCTTTTGATTCTTCCACTCGTTATGGGTCTCGGCTATGAATTCATCAAATATGCGGGCAGACATGAAAATATTGTCGTGAAAATTCTTTCGGCGCCCGGTCTCTGGATGCAAAGGCTGACAACCAAGGAGCCGGACGACTCGATGATCGAGGTAGCCATAACGGCTTTTCAGTCCGTTATAACCGATAATCCGGAGGATGACGCAATCTGATTATGACCGTAAATGAAATCTATCGGGAGCTTTCCCGAAAGCTTACCGCCGTTACCGACGAAGCCGAAATCGAGGCGAGAATCATAATCCAAGAGATTTTGTCACTTTCTTATTCCGATTTTCTTTTGTCGGGAGGAAAAGTCGTCGGTGAAGCGGAGCAAAAAGAGATATTTTCCGTACTTGCTGAGCGTCTCGGCGGAAGACCGCTTCAGTACATTCTCGGCAAATGGGATTTTTATTCGAACGAGTTTTTCGTCGGCGAAGGGGTTTTGATTCCCCGACCCGAAACCGAACAGCTTTGTGAATATGCGATCGAGAAGCTGAAAAAAACGGAAAAGCCGATCATTTATGACCTGTGTGCGGGGAGCGGCTGTATCGGGCTTACCATAAAAATGCACGTTCCCGATTCACGGGTATTTATGTTCGAAAAATCAGCTGAAGCGTTAGTTTATCTTGAAAAAAATCGCCGCAAATTCGGACTTGAAAGAGAAACGGTGACGATAAAAGGCGATATTCTGAACGGATACGAGGCGTTTTCTGCCTTGCCGGTTCCGGATGTGATTCTTTCAAATCCGCCTTATATCCGCACCTGCGATATGGATAAGCTTCAGCCTGAAGTGCGGTTTGAGCCTTCCATGGCATTGGACGCCGGTGAGGACGGACTGATATTTTACCGGGCAATCGCCGAAAAATGGCTTTCAAAGATGAAAAGCGGCTTTGCCGTTGTTGAATGCGGCGAAGACCAGGCGATGAAAATCGCTTTGATTTTTTCGGATTATTGCACCGAAACCGAAATCATAAAAGATTTTAACCATATCGACAGATTTGTTGCGGCATTCATATGATGCTGCGGAAAGGAATGTTTTATGTTATTTGACCTTTTCAGAGGCGGTCTGACAATGGAACTCGTGCTTAAGCTTTGTGCGAGACTGTTTGTTGTGTTTTGCATCGCCCCGATTCATGAGTTTGCTCATGCGTTGATTGCGCATAAGCTCGGTGACGATACCGCAAAGCTTTCCGGAAGACTTACAATAAATCCGCTTGCACACATCGATCCGATCGGTGCACTGATGATTATGCTTGTCGGCTTCGGCTACCTCAAGCCTGTTCCCGTCAATCCCCGTAATTTTAAAAATCGGAAGGGCGGAATGGCGCTGACGGCCCTTGCCGGCCCGGTTTCAAACCTTATCATGGCCTTTATCTTTACCTTGTTCTATTGTGCCGTTTTCAGATTTTCGAATGTTGTTTCCGGCACGATGGCATATTCCGTCGCTTATTTCTTTATGTATGCCGCTCAGGTCAATATTTCGCTTGCCGTGTTCAATTTTATTCCCGTTCCGCCGCTTGACGGTTCAAGAATTATCAGTGTCATCATCCCCGAAAAGTATTACTTCGGTATCATGAAATATGAACGGTATATCGTGCTGGGTGTTATGGCGCTTGTGCTTATCGGCGCACTCGATACCCCGATGGCGCTTGCTTCCGGTGCGATTTCAAAGCTTTTCTTGCGAGCATCTGCCGCCGTGTTCGGCCTTCCGATAGCGTGATTGATTATGGAAAATATACAGTACACACTTGAGGTGTTCCAAGGACCTCTCGACCTGCTTTTGCATCTTATCAATAAGCATAAACTGAACATCAACGATATTCCGATTTTTGAGCTTGTTGAGCAGTATGTTGAGTATGTCCGCCGTATGCAGGAAAGCGATATGGAGGTTGCCAGCGAGTTTATCGATATGGCTTCGAGGTTGATTTATATCAAGACGGTTTCGCTGTTGCCCGTACATGAAGAGGCGCAGGAGTTGAAAAAAGAACTCACCGGTGAACTGATCGAATACCGGGACTGCAAGCTGATTGCGAAAGAGCTTTCTCAGCGGACGGAGGGCTTTGACTGCTTCGAACGAAAGCCGACCGTACTTGCAAAGGATATGAAATATAAGCGACTTCATGATCCGGGAGAGCTGTTTCGGTTTTATCTTGCCGCTGTCGGAAGAGGAAAGAAGAATCTTCCGGTTCCGCTCGAGTCGTTCAAGGCGATTGTGGCAAAAAAAATCGTTTCGGTCAATACAAGAATCGTTTATATTTATCGGAATCTCTTAAAACGAACAAGGCTTCGTCTTGGCGAACTGTACGAACTTTCAACATCACGATCCGAAATGGTTGCGACTTTTTTAGCGGTTCTCGAACTGATACGAGCCGAAAAGATCCGTGCGGACGGTGAGGGCGACAACATGACGGTGGCTTTCAGCGATCCGAGAAAGAGTGAAAAATGAACGTTAAAAAACTGAAAAGCACGCTCGAAGCGGTTTTGTTTTCCGTTGGTGAGCCGATTGAAATTGCGAGGCTTTCCGATGCGCTCGAAACCGACGAAATCGTAATTGAGCAGATTCTCGAAAATTTACAGGCGGAATATGAAGAAAACGACAGCGGCCTGCGGCTTCTGAAACTGGAAGATAAATACCAGCTTTGCACCGCCCCGGAATATGCCGATGCAATCCGGAGGGTTCTTGAAGTCAAGAGCAACACTCCGTTGTCACAGGCGGCGTTTGAAGTGCTTGCCGTTGTTGCCTATAATCAGCCGGTCACGAAATCGTTTATTGAACAGGTTCGGGGCGTTGATTGTTCCGCTTCGATTTCTTCCCTGCTCAGACGTGAATTGATTGAAGAAAAGGGGAGACTTGATCTTCCCGGGCGTCCGCTTGTCTACGGAACGACAGCGAATTTTCTTCGCTGTTTTTCGCTTTCTTCGCTTGAAGAACTTCCGGCTGTTCCCGAAAGGAGCGAAAACGGCGAAGAAAATCATGAAAAAAGTGTAAATACCTGATAAAAGTTCCTTAGATTTTAAACAAACTGTTGACGAAATTTGATTTTTAGAGTAACATATAGATAATTGATTGTAGACAACCTCTAAAAACATCCCGGCATTCGTCATAGTACACAACTAATGCCGTCTTTGTCGTTAAAAATCCTTGAAATACACAAAGTATTCCTGCGGATTTTTGCCTAAAATCCGACATCATTTGTGCACTATGCCAAATACCTTGAGTTTTTAGAGGTCGCCAGTACTTGTACGGAGAGGAGGAAAAGCTTGACAGGATTTCAGATATTTTTATGTGTGTTCTTCGGAATCATTGCTCTCTTTGTTTTAGTTCTTTCCATACCCGTTCATGTATATTTTACTTATTCGGATAAAATCTATCTTACGATAAGATATTTGTTTATTCAGCTTGATTTACTGCCGCTCGGCGAAAAAAAGTCGAAAAAAGAAAAGAAGCCGAAAAAGGAAAAGCCGAAGAAGGAAAAAGAGGAAAAGCCGGAAGAAGAGCCGAAGAAAAAAAACTCAATTCTCGATATGGTGAAAGCGAACGGCTATGACGGTATGATGAATCTTCTTTCCGAATTAAAGCGGATTCTTTCCGGCTGGGGCGGCAAGGTTTTCAGAAGCGTTGTCTTTGACGAATTGGAAATCTATGTTACCGTCGGCACAGGCGACAGCGCCGCAACCGCTATCGAATACGGAAAGGTGTGCCAGAAGGTCTATCCGCTTGTTGCTTTTCTTTGTTCTAACAATGTCGTCAGAAAATACGATTGCAGCGTCGAACCGGATTTTCTTGCGAATCATTCCGAAGGCGAAGTGAACGTAGCGTTTCATATGTGCGTCAGAAAAGTGATCAATGCAACAATCGCAATGGCTGTCAGACTTGTCTTTAAGGTTTTGCTCAAATTCCTTAAGGGTGCTAAAGCAAAACCGGCGTCCGACAATACAGTTCCACAAAAAGCCGAACAACAAAGTGTTAAATAATGAAAGGATGAAATACAATGTCAGAAAAATCAGCAGGTGCAATTCTCAGCACAACAATCGAAAAGATCCGTGATCTTGTCGACACAAAAACAATAATCGGTGAAGCGATCTATGCCGAAGGCGGAATTACGATTATTCCGGTTTCCAAGGTTACATACGGCTTTGCGTCCGGCGGAGCGGATTTTCCCTCGAAGAACGCCAACGAGCTTTTCGGCGGTGGCGGCGGAGCCGGTGTCACCATTACGCCTGTTGCTTTTCTTGTCATCAGCGACGGCGAAGTTACCCTGAAGCACATCACCGCTTATGACAACGCAGCCGAAAGAGTGGTTAACCTTGTTCCCGAAATGTTCGACAAGGTTACCGGCCTTGTCAAGAAGACAAAGAAGGACACCGCTGTTGATGCCGCAGTCGAAGAGGCTGTATCTGAGCCAGAAGCAAAATAAGCTTTTATATGATTTTCAATCAACCGCCTGCATAGAATTAAACGGCAGGTGGTTGATTTGTTAGTGAAAAAAGTAGTTGCTGTTTTCCTGTTATTACCGATATTGACGGTTATTACGTTTGCCGTTCCCGCCGTCAATGCCAAAAGCGCAGTTGTTATGAATGCACAGACCGGTGAGATTGTCTATGAAAAAGAGGCGCATGTCCGCCGCTCGATGGCAAGCACGACGAAAATCATGACAGCCGTTATCGCTCTCGAATCGGGAAGAATGCTTGAAACCGTTACGGTAACCCCCGAAATGATGGGCGCCGAAGGCACTTCGATCGGGCTTAAAGTCGGATATAAAATGAAACTGATTGATTTGCTCTATGGTCTGATGCTTGAATCCGGAAATGACGCTGCCGACGTAATTGCCGTGTATCTTGCCGGTAGCCGTGAAAAATTTGCGGATATGATGAACCGCAAGGCGGCCGAAATTGGAATGACCGAAACAAATTTTGTGACCGCTTCTGGTCTTGACGACGAGAATCATTATACAACGGCTTACGATATGGCGCTTCTCGGCTCGTATGCCGTGAAAAAGCCGGCATTCCGGTCGCTTTGTTCCTGTAAAACAAAGACCGTCAGCTTTGATGAACCTGACATTAAGGGCACATTCACCAACCATAACAGACTTCTTTCGTCGTATGAGGGCGCATTCGGTATCAAAACGGGCTTTACGAAAAAAAGCGGACGGTGTCTTGTGTCCGCCGCCGAACGAAACGGCATTTGCTTTGTATGCGTGACGCTCAATGACGGCGACGATTGGAACGATCACAGAAAAATGCTTGATTTTGCTTTTGAAAGCGTGTTAACACAAACGGTTGAGGTCAAAGATACTTACAGCGT
The DNA here is from genome assembly GCA_945863885.1 of uncultured Clostridia bacterium. Classification (GTDB taxonomy): domain Bacteria; phylum Bacillota; class Clostridia; order Oscillospirales; family Acutalibacteraceae; genus UBA6857. The sequence goes on along the minus strand of CAMAZY010000008.1, from coordinate 73,212 downwards.
ACAGGTTGAAGGCGGCACTGCGTCGTCTGTCAGTCTGAATGTAAAATCGGAGTTTTTCTGCCCGGTAATCGGTGAAAAGAAGAATATTGAAGCACGGGTTTGTTTGCCGAAATTTGTATATGCACCCTTAATGAAGGGTGATGCGGTTGGTAAGATCGAATATTATGCTGACGGTAGGAAAATTGCCGAACAAAATCTTGTGTGTCCGGCTGATGTTGCCACCGCTGCGCCAAAGAGAGTACAAAAGAAAAGCTTTATCAGGCGAATTTTAGAAAAATTAAATTTGATTGGAGATCCATAATGGCAGAAGATAAAGTCAGATTACAAAAATTCATGTCCGAATGCGGCGTTGCCTCAAGACGGAAAAGCGAGGAACTGATTGAGAGCGGAAAAGTCCGTGTAAACGGAGCGGTCGCCTCGTTAGGTGATAAAATCAATCCGAAGAAGGACACCGTTACCGTTAACGGAAAGAAAATTGTCAAGCAAAAGGAGCATAAGTACATTATGCTTCATAAGCCGCGCGGCTTTATTACCACCATGAGCGACGAAATGGAACGCAAATGTGTTGCTCAGTTAATTTCCGATGTGCCGCAGCGGGTGTATCCGGTAGGCCGTCTTGACCGTGATTCCGAAGGGCTTTTGCTGTTTACCAATGACGGCGAATTTGCCAATGCGCTGACTCATCCGAAAAAGCACGTCTCCAAGACCTATCGGGTCACGGTACGACCTGGGATAACCGACGAACAGCTTTCGGCGATTACCGAGGGTATTATCATTGACGATCGGAAAACCGCACCGGCGGAGGTACGGGTGGTCACGAAAGAAGAAAACAGGGTCGTACTTGAGATTATCCTTTACGAGGGAAGAAACCGTCAGATCAGAAAAATGTGTGAGCAGTTAGGGCTTGAGGTGGCAAGGCTGAAGCGGACAGCCATCGGGTCTGTAAAGCTTGGTATGCTCAAGCAAGGCGATTGGAGAGAGCTTACTGAGGACGAGGTGAGAAAGCTTATGCTTGCGGCCGGGCTTGAAAGAAAGAAAAAATAGTCGGACAAGCTTTATGTTGTTGATTTCGTCAAAATACTTGCCTGATATTTGACAAAACATACAAAAAGATATATAATTACTCTATTACGGACATATATCCGATTCCGGAGGCTTTATTCATGATCAGAAGTATGACAGGCTACGGCAGAGCGACGCAAACTGTCGGAGATTTTAATATTTGTGTGGAATTAAAAAGCGTCAATCACAGATTCCTTGAGTTTTCCGCAAGAGTGCCGAGACTGTACGGCTTTCTTGAAGAAAAATGCAAATCCTATATTCAGTCGATGATTTCAAGAGGCAAGGTCGAGTGCTTTGTTATGATTGAAGCACTCGGCGAATCGGACTGTACGGTTGAAATCAATCATTCTCTTGCAAAAGGATACATCGATGCGCTGAAACAGCTTTCCGAAACCTACGGCCTTGCCGATGATATTACGGTTTCTTCCGTTGCGAAGTATTCCGATATCTTTTCGGTCAGAAAGGCTGAGGCTGATGAAGAAGCGGTCTGGCAAAGTGTAAAAACCGTTCTTGACGAGGCGGTTTCCGCTTTTATAGCCATGCGGGAAAAAGAGGGCGAAAAGCTTCGTGACGATATTCTTTCCCGCTGTGACCTGATTCTCGATAACGTTGCGTTTATCGAACAGCGTTCACCCGAAACGGTCAAGGAATACAACGAAAAGCTTCTTGAAAGAATGAAAACCGTTCTTGACACGGCTCAGATTGACGAACAGCGGATTTTGCTTGAAGCGGCTGTTTACGCCGATAAGATCGCCGTGGCCGAAGAAACCGTCCGGCTTCGCAGTCATATTTCACAGATGAAAGAATTTTTGGAAAGTGACAAAGCCGTCGGCAGAAAAATGGATTTCCTTGTTCAGGAGTTTAACCGGGAGGCCAATACGATCGGCTCGAAGGCGCAGGACGTTGAAATCGCCAAGCGTGTGATCGACATCAAGGCCGAGGTGGAAAAAATCAGGGAACAGGTTCAGAATATTGAATAACAGGTGATAAAAATGAAGCTGATCAATATCGGTTTCGGAAACATGATCAATGCATCAAGACTGATTGCCGTTGTCAATCCCGATTCGGCGCCGATAAAGCGTCTGATTCAGGAATGTCGGGAAAAGGGTACACTGATTGATGCGACGCAGGGAAGACGTACCCGTGCCGTTATCATCACGGACAGCGATCACGTCATTCTTTCGTATCTTCAGTCCGAAACCGTCGCCAACCGTCTCAATGGAGACAGCAGTGAAATCTACGCAGAGGAAGATGAAGATGAGTAAAGGACAGCTGATTGTCGTTTCGGGTCCCTCCGGAAGCGGTAAGGATACGGTTATCAGTAAAGCGATTGACCGTTTGGGAGAAAAGGCATTTCTTTCCGTTTCGATGACGACCCGAAGTATAAGAGGCAATGAAACGGACGGGGTCGATTATTATTTCGTATCCGAAGAACAGTTTTTGAAGCATATCGAAAACGGCGATATGCTGGAATACGCAAAATACGGCTCCAACTATTACGGAACCCCGGCTCTTCCGATTAAAGAGCGCATCAATAACGGCGAAACCGTCTTCTTGAACATTGAGGTTCAGGGCGGCGCTTCTATTAAAAAACTGATGCCCGAAGCGGTTAAGGTCTTTATCATACCGCCGTCCATGAATGAACTTGAAAGACGGCTTCGCAAGCGCGGCACCGAGGACGATGACGCCATAAAAAAGAGACTCGGAATCGCCGAAAGCGAAATCATGCGTGCGTGTGAATACGACTATATCGTAATCAACGATGATCTTGACGACGCGGTTGATGCGTTGATCGCAATCGTGAAAGGTCAGACGGATAAGAATAAAAATATAAATGAAATAATAAGTGAGGTACTCAGCCATGTTTAATCCCGATTTAAGAGATTTATTAAAAGATCACACCAGCCGTTACTCTCTTGTTACCGCTGTTGCAAAGCGTGCAAGAGAAGTAGCCGAAGATAAGGAACTGAAAGAGAAGTGCGGAACGGAAAAGCCCGTAACCTTTGCACTCGACGAATTTCTTGACGGCGAGCTTGAAATCGTGGAGCCTGAAGAGATTCGGAATATCTGATTAAAACTGAAAGGAAAGTGAAATGATATGGAACCGATTCTGGCGCTTGTTGCGGTTGAAAATGTTGCATATCATTTTGATATTTTATACGGATATACGGTTCCGGACGAACTGCGGGATCGCATTAAAGTCGGTTCCCGCGTTCAGGTGAATTTTTCGAAAGGGAAGACGCAGAGACAGGGTTTTGTCTTTGACTTTGCTGCGCCTGAAAAAGGGAAACGATATAAGCCGGTTTTAAAACTGCTCGATAATGAACCGATATTGAGCGAAGAGATGATCAGTATTGCCGTTTTTTTAAAAAAACGGTATTTTTGCACTTATTACGAAGCGGCAAAGGTTCAGATTCCTGCCGGACTGAATATGAAAATGAACGTCACTTATGTGGCGGTCCGGGACGGTTTCGACCGTCAAAAGCTTTCAGAAAAAGAAGCACAGGTTTATGAATATATGCTTGAAACGGCTTCTTATCTGAAAAAGAAAGAGATTCTGACGGCCTGCGGATTGGATAAGAACGACGCTGTTCTGGACCGTCTTGTATCGGCCGGAGCCGTTGTCAGAAATTATGAGGCCGACGAAAGAATCGGAAACATCTCGGTAAAAACCGCCTGCCTGAATATCGGCGAAGGGGAGTTGGAAGATATTTTTGACTCTCTCAGCGAAAAGCAGAAAAGCGTTGTGCGTGTTCTTCGGGACGTCGGCTCGGCAAGTGTAAAAGAAGTCTGCTATTTCACGGGTGTTACGGCCGCTGTCGTGACGACGCTTGCATCTAAAGGCATCGTCCGGGTGTTCGATGCCGAACGATTCCGGATTCCGAAGTCGGTTCTCGAAGCAGAAAACAACAGCGGAAAAATCGTTCTGACGAATCAGCAGCAGGACGCTTACTGTAATCTGCTGAGTGAATACCGGAAAGGCGCCGGCGTGTCGCTTCTTTACGGAATTACGGGAAGCGGAAAGACTTCGGTTTTTCTTAAGCTTATCGAAGACGTGATCGCCGACGGACGGCAGGTTATTGTCATGGTTCCCGAAATCTCGCTGACGCCGCAGCTGATGGCAGTTTTTAAAGCAAGATTCCACGATACGGTTGCCGTTTTTCACAGCGCGCTTTCTATGGGAGAACGTAAGGACGAATACCGAAGAATCAAAACCGGAAAGGCAAAAATCGTCGTCGGAACCCGTTCCGCGGTTTTTGCTCCGTTCGAAAATATTGGTCTGATCGTTATGGACGAAGAACAGGAACACACCTATAAATCCGAGTCCTCGCCCCGTTATCATGCAAGAGACGTCGCAAAATTCAGAGCGGCACGGCATAACGCCCTTTTGCTTTTGTCGTCGGCGACGCCGAGCGTTGAAACGTTCAGCTGTGCGTTATCGGGGCGGTATCGGCTTCATAAGCTGACGAAGCGCTACGGAACGGCCGTTCTGCCCGACGTTTCGATTGTTGACATGAAAGCGGAACGGTCGGCGGGTAATAAGCATTCGCTCAGCCGTGAACTGATTGGCCTGATTCAGAATAATCTTGACACAAAGAAACAGTCAATTCTTCTGATTAACCGAAGAGGTTACAATACGTTTGTGGTATGCGATCACTGTTCAAACGTTGTGACTTGTCCGTCGTGCAGTATCTCCATGACCTATCATTCGGCAAACGACCGTCTGATGTGCCACTATTGCGGATATTCGAGAGAGTTTTCAACTCATTGTCCCGTCTGCGGAAAAAACAGCGTCCGCTACTCCGGCTACGGAACACAGCGGATTGAAGAGGAATTGAAATCGCTGTTTCCTACGGCAAGAGTGCTTCGCATGGATACCGATTCCGCTTCTTCCCGGCAGGCATTTGAAAAAAATCTTTCCGATTTCGGAAACGGTGAATATGATATCATGCTCGGGACACAGATGGTCGCTAAGGGGCTTAATTTTGAAAACGTAACCTTGGTCGGTGTCATCAATGCCGATCAGCAATTGCATAACGACGACTTTCGAAGTGAGGAACTGACTTTTGACTTACTGACGCAGGTGGTCGGACGCTCCGGACGGGGAAAGAGCCGGGGAGTCGCATTGATTCAGACCGAGACGCCCGAAAATAACGTCATAAGGCTTGCTAAAACACAGGATTACGAGGCGTTTTATCAAGATGAAATCGAAATCCGGAAGGCGCTGATCTATCCGCCGTTCTGTGATATCTGTGCTGTCACGGCGACAAGTGAAAAGGAAGAAAAAGCCTATCTCGGCGCAAATACCTTCCTTGAAAGGCTGAGAAAATATGCCGACGGAGAATACAGTGAACTGAAGCTGATTGTTTTTCCGCCGACGCCGCCGAGAATTTCTAAGGTAAATAATAAGTATCGATATAGAATAATAATAAAGTGTAAAAACAGTGCATTTTTCAGACAGCTGATTTCAAAACTGCTGATCGAATGTGCAAAATGCTCTGTTTTTTCCGATGTCAGTTTTGCGGCTGACATCAATCCCGAAAGATTGGTATAACAGGAGGCAAAGTATGGCTATCAGAAATATTGTTACCGTTGAGGATCCCGTTTTGAGAAAGACGAGCCGGAAAGTCGAAAATTTTGACAAGAAGCTTTGGCAGCTTTTAGATGATATGAAGGATACGTTGAAGAAAGCCGACGGCGCCGGGCTTGCCGCCGTACAGGTCGGTATTTTACGGCGGGTTGTCATCGTTGATATTGACGACGGGAAGGGCTTAATGGAGCTTGTCAATCCCGAAATCGTTGAAGTTTCCGAAGAAACGAACGAAGCCGAAGAGGGCTGTCTGTCTCTTCCGGGCGAATGGGGTCTTGTCAAAAGACCGAATGTTGTCACCGTAAAAGCCCAGGACAGAAACGGCAAATGGTGCCTTTTCAAGGGTGAAGGCTTACGGGCAAGGTGCTTTTGTCATGAGCTTGACCACCTTGACGGCCATGTGTTTACCGATTTTGTAACAAAAATGCTGACCGAGGACGAAATCAGACGCTTACAGGAAGAAAGGCGCGGTGTATAAATGAAAATTGCTTTTATGGGAACTCCTGACTTTTCCGTTGACTGCCTGAAAGCCTTAAGTGAATCCAGGCACGAGGTTGTCGGTGTATTTTGCCAGCCGGATAAGCCGGTCGGACGCAAGCAGGAGCTGAAAATGCCGGACGTTAAAGTGGAAGCGCTGAAGCACGGATACCGGATTTTTCAGCCGAAGACGTTGAGAAACGGTGCCGGTGTTGAATTGCTGAAAGAAATTCAGCCTGACCTTGTGGTCGTTGTGGCTTACGGAAAAATATTACCGCCCGATTTTCTTGCTTTCCCGAAATACGGCTGTATCAATATTCACGCTTCGATTCTTCCGAAGTACAGAGGGGCTTCGCCGATTCATTGGGCGGTTATCAACGGCGATGAAGAAACCGGCGTTACAAGTATGCAAATGGACGAGGGTCTTGATACGGGCGATATACTTCTCGTCAAAAAAATTCCGATTGACATAAACGATACAACTGAGCTGATGTATGAAAAGCTTGCTCCCTTGGGTGCCGAAGTTCTTCTTGAAACGATTGATCTGATTGAAAAAGGTGAGCTTCACCCGATTCAACAAGACGAAAGCAAAGCCACCTGTGTCGGGCTTTTATCCAAACAGCTTTCCGCCGTTGACTGGAACGACACCGCTTTGAATATTCATAATAAAATCCGGGGTTTGTACAGCTGGCCGGGTGCCAGTACCACCTTGAACGGGAAAATTTTAAAGCTTCACGCTTCGTCTCTTTCCGACAAAAAAGGGCATAATAAGCCGGGAGAAGTTGTCGAAAGCGATTCAAGACTTATTGTATGCTGTGGGGATAATCAATGCCTTGAGCTTCTTACCGTTCAGCTTGAGGGTAAAAAGCGCATGAACGCAGGCGATTTTCTTAACGGATGTAAAATCGAAAAAGGTACACTTCTCGGAAACTGATTGAATAAAACAAAGGAGTTTTGTTATGTTTGCTTATTGGCCTGATTATTACTATATCATTCTTGTTGTGCCGGCTTTGATTTTGTCGGTTATTGCACAAATCGGCGTCAAAGGAACATACAAGCGTTATTCCAATATTTTGAACAGCCGGGGACTTACGGGTGCTGCGGCGGCGCAAAAGGTGCTTGCCTTTTACGGCATTTACAATGTCCGCATTGAACAGGTCTCGGGCAAGCTTACCGACCATTACGACCCGAGAGCGAATGTCATACGGCTTTCTTCGGGTGTATACTCCGGCTCCTCAATTGCCGCTGTCGGTGTTGCCTGCCATGAAGCCGGCCATGCGGCTCAGCATGCACAGAATTATGCGCCGATAAAAATCCGCAATGCGATATTGCCGGTGGCGAATATCGGGTCATCGGCCGGTATCTATCTTGCGATTATCGGCTTTTTCTTAGGCTTCAGCATCCTTGTCAATATCGGTATTCTGCTTTTTGCGTTCGTGGTGCTGTTTCAGCTTGTAACGCTTCCGATTGAATTCAATGCTTCTTCAAGGGCGATAAAAGTCATCGATGAAACGGGGCTTCTTGATGCCGAAGAGCAAAGAGGAGCCAAAAAGATGCTTGCCGCCGCCGCAATGACCTATGTGGCATCTCTTCTTGTTTCTATTATGTCCCTTTTGCGGCTGATTCTTCGCTTTAATTCAAGACGGGACTGAAAGGTGAAAACGATATGACGCAAAATCCGAGGCGGCTTGCCTTTGATATCCTTTTAAAAATTGAAAAAGATCATGCATATTCCAATCTGACATTGGATGCGTATTTGCCGTCGAGCGGCCTTGATGCAAGGGACAAAGCTTTTGTTTCCGCTTTGGTATACGGCGTAACCGAGCGCAGGCTGACGATTGATTATCAGCTTGCGCTGTATCTCGATAAGCCCCTCAAAAAGCTTAAGCCGCAGGTTCTTGCGGTTTTACGGCTCGGTGCTTATCAGATATTCTTCATGGATAAGATTCCGGACAGCGCCGGCGTCAATGAAAGTGTGGAGCTTGCCAAAAGCTGCGGCTGTTCGTATGCGTCGTCACTTGTCAACGCTGTTTTGCGTAAATGTGCCAAAAACGGTCTTGTTCTTCCCGAGGAGGGTTCTGCTGAGTACATAAGCGTAAAGTATTCGTGTCCGTTGTGGCTTTGCCGAAAATGGATAAACGAATACGGGCTTTCCGATACCGAAGCACTGCTTGACGCTTCGACAGGTCCGGTCGATACCGTTATCCGTGTCAACACCGTGAAAACCGACTGTGACACGCTGAAAGCCAGGCTCATAGAAGAGGGCGTCAGTGTTTTTGACGGTTACACGTCCGATTCTCTGATTTTGAAAAATTTCGGAGATATTGAAAACCTGCAAAGCTTTCGGGACGGTCTGTTTCACGTTCAGGACACAGCTTCACAGCTTTGCGTAAAGACCTTAAATCCCTTGTCGGGTCAGACTGTGTTTGATGTCTGCTCCGCACCGGGCGGCAAAGCCTTTACGGCGGCGGAGCTTATGGAAAATTCGGGAACGGTTCTGGCGTTTGATATTTATGAAAAGAGGGTCGGCCTTATTGCAAAAGGTGCCGAACGGCTGGGCCTTACCTGTATCAAAGCCGGAACAGGCGATGCGGCTTTGTTTAATCCGAACCTGCCCGAAGCCGACCGTATTCTTTGCGATGTGCCGTGCTCGGGGCTTGGCATAATCAGACGCAAGCCGGAAATTAAATATAAAAGCGAAGAAAGTCTCCGGGACTTACCGGATATTCAGCTTCAGATTCTGAAAACCGCTTCAAGGTATCTTAAAATCGGCGGCAGACTTGTTTATTCGACGTGTACGCTCAATAAAGATGAGAATGAGAATGTGGTCAGCCGCTTTTTAAATGAAAATTCAGCTTATGCGTTTGCTGACGGCGATTCTATGAGAACACTGATGCCGCATAAAAATAATTCAGACGGCTTTTTTATTGCCGTTCTTGAGAGGATCCGATAAAATGCCTGAGGACATCAAATCCATGACGCTCGAAGAACTGACCGAAGAAATTGAGCGGTTGGGGGAGAAGCGCTTTGTTGCTAAGCAGATTTTTTCCTGGCTTCATGACAAACGTGTTTCTTCTTTCGACGAAATGACGGACATTTCGAAAGATTTGCGTCGAAAATTGAAAAATTTTTTTAAGATTTATGATTGTACTATTGAAAAAAAGCTTTGTTCAGTGTATGATGATACAGTTAAGTATTTGTACCGGCTTCATGACGGTGAACTGATTGAATCGGTCGTTATGCAGTACAAATACGGATACACGATCTGCGTTTCCAGTCAGGTCGGCTGTAAGATGGGCTGTAAGTTCTGCGCTTCGGGTATTGCCGGATTTGTCAGGAACCTGACGGCAAGCGAAATCTTGTCACAGGTCTATAAAAGCGCCGCTGACCTTGGTATCAGGATATCCCATGTCGTGATGATGGGCGTCGGAGAGCCGCTTGATAATTTTGACAATGTTATGCGGTTTTTACGCCTTGTTACCGACGAAAAAGGTATGAATCTGAGTATGCGGAATATTTCGCTTTCCACCTGCGGTGTTGTCAGCGGAATCAATCGGCTGAAAGAAAAAAAGCTTCAGCTGACTTTGTCTGTTTCTCTCCATGCGCCGAATGACGAAATCCGCAGCCGGACAATGCCGGTCAACAACAAATGGGGAATCGATGAGCTTTTGCGTGCCTGTAAAAGCTATGCGAAAGCCACGTCAAGAAGAATTTCATTTGAATATGCCATGATAGACGGAGTAAACGACAGCGACGAATGTGCAAAAGAGCTTGCTTGTCGGCTTGCCGGTATGCTCTGTCATGTGAATCTGATTCCCGTCAATTCCGTTAAGGAAAGAGACTATAAAAGAAGCAGCGATAAGCGGATGAAGTCCTTTATTGCGATTCTTGAAAAGAAAGGTATAACCGCTACCGTCAGAAGGACGCTCGGAAGCGATATCAACGCTTCGTGCGGACAGCTCAGACGAGGTCAGACAGCGGTCGAAAGAGAGGTATAAATATGAACACTGTCGGTTCTTCGGATATCGGAAAAAAAAGAGTCCGCAATGAGGATTCTTTCCGCTTCGGTCAATGCGAGGACGGCGTTGTTTGGGCCGTCGTATGTGACGGAATGGGCGGTGCGAAAGGCGGCCAGACTGCAAGCACCATTGCCGCCGATATGGTCGGAAGGAAAATCGAAAAATGCTATAATACTCTGATGACTGATTTGTCGATCGAAAATCTTTTACTTTCCGCTATCACGACCGCCAATGTTGCAATTTTTGACCGTGCCGTGTCGGACGAATCGCTTGAGGGTATGGGAACCACGATTGTTTCCTGCGTTATCAAAAACAATGTTGCCTGTATCGCTCATGTCGGCGACAGCCGTGCTTATATTATCAGCGACGGCGAAATCAGACAAATTACAAGAGATCATTCCCTTGTTCAGGAAATGTATGATAAGGGACAGCTTACGAAAGAGCAATTTGAACATCATCCCAATAAAAATATTATTACCCGTGCGCTCGGAATTGAAGAAGAGGTCGACATTGATTTTGATACGGTTGACGTTAAAGACGGCGACGTGCTGATTCTTTGTACCGACGGGCTGTGCGGCTGTGTTTCCGATCAGGATATCCTTCATACATATCTTGATAACGATTTTGAAAATCTTGCGGCCACTTATATTGAGCTTGCTAACAATAACGGCGGACGAGACAATATAACCGTCGTAGCAATCAAATGCTGAATTTGCATGATACTATATAATTTTGCAGCCTGTTTGCTGCCTTGAGGAGACTGTAATATGGAAAATTATGTCGGAAAAAGATTGGACGGACGATACGAAATCATGGAGATTATCGGCGTCGGCGGAATGGCCGTTGTCTATAAGGCGTTCGATAATATTGACAACAGGATCGTTGCCGTTAAGATACTGAAAGATGAATTCCTTGCCAACGAGGATTTTCGCCGCAGATTCAAAAACGAATCTAAAGCGATCTCCGTCCTTTCCCATAAAAATATTGTAAAGGTATATGACGTCAGCTACGGTGACAGACTTCAATACATAGTGATGGAATATGTCAATGGTATTACGCTGAAAGAATATATTGAACAGCAGGGAACAATCAATACACGGGAAGCGATATATTTCGTAACCCAGATTTTAAGAGCGCTGCAGCACGCTCACGATAAGGGGATAGTTCATCGGGATATCAAGCCGCAGAATATCATGCTGACCTCCGACGGAACAATCAAGGTGACGGATTTCGGTATTGCCCGATTCAGCAGAAGCGAAACCGAAACCATGAACGGTCAGGCGATCGGTTCCGTTCACTACATCAGCCCCGAGCAGGCTAAGGGCAGTGTTACAGACGCAAAGACCGATATTTATTCGGTCGGTGTTGTGCTGTACGAAATGCTTACGGGTAAGCTGCCTTTCCAGTCGGAAAACGCTGTTTCGGTTGCGCTGATGCAGCTTCAGAATGATCCGGTCATGCCTCGTGAAATCAACCCTGATATTCCCGTAGGCCTTGAACAGATCGTGCTCAGAGCCATGCAGAAGAACCTGAATGACCGCTATCAATCAGCGTCCGAAATGCTGATGGATATCGAAAAATTCAAAAACAATCCGAATATAAAATTCGATTATTCCTATTTTGTTGACAGTCAACCTACCAGATATGTTTCGACCGGCGGTACTGTTGCGACAAATGAGCCCGTCCGTGAAGCTGAAGAGCCGAAAACGGTTGAGCCGATCGAGGATAACGATTACGATGAATACAATGATGTCGGCGAAAAATCGAAGAAGCGGACAATTGCCGTTCTTTCAGGTGTTCTTGTCGTCGTTGTCATTTTTGCGGCTGTCCTGTTTGCCGTCTTTGCTTCGGGCGGCGGCGGATACAAGGTGCCGAATCTTGTCGGTAAGAATTTTGCGCAGGACGTTATGAATAATCAGGATTATTCCATGTTCCAGTTCGAAATCATTGATGACAACGAAAGCGATGAACCGTCCGGAACGATTTTGTCACAGGATCCGAGCAGAGGTAAGCTTGGACGGGGCGGAAAAATCACCCTGACCGTTGCGAAAGCCGGAACAAAGGTGAAGGTTCCTGATGTATACGGCTATGAATATACCTCCGCAGAAAGAACACTGAAAAGCGAAAGCTTTGAAGTAAACATCGTGAAAGAAAACAGTGATACGAAAGATCCCGGTACGGTTATCAGAACAAGCCCCGCAAGAGGCGAAATGGCTGAGGCCGGAGCACTCATCACGTTATATGTTGCGACAAATGAAGAAACAGAGCCTGTTGATGTGCCGGATCTTTTGGGTAAAACAGTCGAAGAAGCCGAAAAGCTTCTTGAAGATGCAGGACTCGTTCTTGACGCCGATGCGACCGAATATCGGGCAAGTTCAGCGACAAAGGGTACGATTATCGGCTATGATAAGATAGGCGAGCAGGTGCTTCCCGGAACGGCAATTGCTGTTTATGTCAGCACGGGCGTCCTGCCTCAGACGGCGGAATCTACGGAAAAGACGACAGCCGCCGAGACAACGACCGAAGCTAACCGTGAGACGACGACACAAAAACAAAGTGAGCCTTCAACGACCAAAAAGCCGGCTGAACAGTCGACTACTGCGAAGCCTACCAACGCACCGACTACGACAAAACCGACTACTACGCAGCCGCCTGTAACGGAAAAACCGACGACAACAAAGTCGCCTGAGCCTTCGTCTGAAAAGCCGACTGAGCCGTCGACTACGAAACGTGCGACAACCTTCCCGTCTACTCCGCAAGTTGAATAATAACGTTTGTTGACATATGATTGAAAACGGACTTATTATGAAAGGAATCGGCGGTTTCTATTATGTAGAGACCGCCGACGGCATATTTGAGTGCAAGGCAAAGGGGAAGTTTCGGAAAGAAAGAATCGTTCCGCTTGCCGGTGACCGGGTGAAAATCACCGTACGAGACGGTGAAGAAAACACAATTGACGAAATTTTTGAGCGGAAAAATTGTCTGAAACGGCCGCCCGTTGCCAATATCGATACGCTGATGATTGTCGTTTCGGTTGCCGACCCCGCACCGAATACACTTGTGATTGACAAAATGACCGTGCTCGCCGAAAAGAACAGAATCGAGCCGGTAATCGTGATAACGAAAACCGACCTCGGCTTTTTCGATGAGCTTATGGATATCTACGAAAAAACAGGCTATCGTGTGATTGCGGTTTCCGGTAAAACAGGTGTGGGCGTTGACGAAGTAAAGGCAGTTCTCAAGAATCGGCTGACGGCTTTTACCGGTAATTCCGGCGTCGGCAAGTCAACACTGATTAACGCTGTCTGTCCCGAATTATCTCTTGAAACGAACGAAATCAGCACAAAGCTTGGCCGAGGCAGGCATACGACAAGACAGGCGGAGATTTTTCATGTTGCCGGAGGTCTTGTCATTGATACGGCGGGCTTTTCTTCGCTTGATTTTCAAGGTGAGGATATTATCCTGAAAGACGACTTACAGTATTACTTTCCCGAGTTTGACCGTTTTTTGGGTCAGTGCCGTTTTGTTTCCTGTTCTCATACCGGAGACAAGGGTTGTAAAATCTTAGAAGCGGTCGAAAAAGGCGAAATAAGCCGTAGCCGCTATGACAGCTATATGGCCCTTTATAACGAGGTAAAATACATAAAAGAGTGGCAGCTTTGAGAAAACGGTAACAAAACAGGCGCAAATCCGTATAATGTATTGAGCTGAAAAGCCAATACTTATAGTGAGGATGATTGCCGTGTCCCGTTCGAACGTCAAAAGCAAGGGTCTTGTCTTTGCTGCATTCGGAGCAGGCCTGCTTCTTGCTCTTTGCTTTCCGACGAAAATAATGCTTTTCATCCTTGCGATTATGCTTGTCATACTCGGCATTATGTGCTGTACGAGGTGACAGACTGCGGAGGGTTGTCGATGAAAGTAGTTGTTGTCAGAAGTCCGAAAGTATTAAGAGGCTTATTGAAGCTGATATTTAAAATTAAAGATGAATAATTCATTAAGCAGGCGAACGCCTGCTTATTTCCGTTTATAGTAGTTGAATACTTGATTTTTTTTGCAAAATAGTGTAAATTATATAAGTATGTGAAATTTTTGTTACTCTATATTTTGTATTTGATTTTTTGAAAAATCGCCGATTTTGTACGGCAACGAAAAACTTAGGAAGGATTTGTGAATTTATGGCGAAAAAAAGCGGCTATACCGACCAGGATATAACCAAGCTTGAAGGACCGGATCAGGTGCGGCTTCGTCCGGCGGTCATATTTGGCTCGAACGGAATCGAGGGCTGCGAACATTCGGTCTTTGAAATTTTGTCAAACTCCATCGACGAGGCGAGAGAGGGCTACGGTAACCGTATTGTCGTCACGAAGTTTCTTGACGGCTCAATCGAAGTTCAGGATTTCGGAAGAGGTATTCCCGTCGGCTATAACGAAAAATATGACCAGTATAACTGGGAGCTTGTTTTCTGCGAGCTTTACGCCGGCGGAAAGTACAATAACAACACCGGCGGAAGCTACGAGTATTCGTTGGGATTAAACGGTCTCGGTCTTTGTGCAACACAGTTTGCAAGTGAATATATGGACGCCGAAATCAAAAGCGACGGTCATGTGTATACGCTGCACTTTGAAAAAGGCTTTAACAAAGGCGGGCTTCACGATGAACCGTACGCAAAACGGGACACCGGGACAAGAATCCGCTGGAAGCCTGACCTTGAGGTCTTCACCGATATTGACGTATCGCTTGATTACTTCAAAAACGTGCTTCAGAAGCAGGCGATTGTCAACAGCCGTATCCGTTTTATTTTGAAAAATGAGATCAAGGGCGGCTTTGAAACCTTTGAATATTACTATGAAAACGGAATCAGCGACTATGTAAAAGAGATCGCCGGCGAGGACGCCATGTCATCTGTCCAGTACTGGCAGGCGGAAAGAAGCGGTAAGGACAGAGAAGATTTGCCCGAATATAAGGTCAAACTGAATGTGGCTCTGACGTTTTCAAATAAAAAACAGCTTATTGAATACTACCATAACTCAAGCTGGCTCGAGTTCGGCGGTGCGCCCGATAAGGCGGTCACCAACGCTTTTGTCTATGCGATTGACCTGTATCTCAAGCAAAATAACAAGTACACAAAAGCTGACAGCAAAATCAAGTTTCAGGACGTAGCCGACTGCCTTGTGCTCGTTTCCTCCTCCTTTTCCACGGAAACGTCCTATCTCAATCAGACGAAAAAGGCGATCACCAACAAGTTTATCCAGGAGGCGATGACAGAGTTTTTGCGTCATCAGCTTGAGGTCTATTTCATCGAAAACAAAATGGAAGCGGATAAAATCTGCGACCAGGTGCTTGTCAATATGCGCTCAAGAATCAAGGCGGAAAGCACAAGACAGAACCTGAAAAAGACCCTTGCCGCTTCGACCGACGTGACAAACCGTGTCCAGAAATTCGTTGACTGCCGAAGCCGTGACGTAAGCGTGCGCGAGCTTTTCATCGTGGAGGGCGACTCGGCTCTCGGTGCCTGTAAGCAGGCAAGAGACTCGGAATTTCAGGCGATTATTCCCGTAAGAGGTAAGATTCTCAATTGCCTGAAGTCCGAATACGAAAAGATTTTCAAAAGCGACATCATCACCGACCTGATACGGGTTTTAGGCTGCGGTGTCGAAGTCAAGACAAAAGCATCGCAGAACAAAAACATGGTATCTTTCAGTCTCGATAAGCTTCGATGGAGCAAGATTATTATCTGCACCGACGCCGACGTTGACGGCTATCAGATCAGAACGCTTATCCTGACGATGATTTACCGTCTGATGCCGACGCTGATAAGCGAAGGAAAGGTCTTTATTGCCGAATCGCCGCTTTATGAGATCACAAGCGGCAATCAGACATGGTTTGCTTATACCGAAAAGGAAAAGGCGGACGCCTTAGCCGAAATCGGCGACGCCAAATACACCGTTCAGCGTTCCAAGGGTCTCGGTGAAAACGACGCCGAAATGATGAATCTGACGACGATGAACCCGGCGACAAGGCGACTTATCAAAATCGAGCCTGCCGACGCCGAAGAGACAGCGGAAAAATTTGACCTGCTTTTGGGAGACAATTTGGCAGGCAGAAAGGAGTATATAGCGAATTTCGGTCATCTTTATATCGACATGACCGATGTAAGCTGAGTTTGATATGGCAAGAAAAAAGAAAAATGAAAAGAAAGACGACGAAAACCTGCTTTTGAACACGCATATTGCCGACGCCGGCGAGGTCATTGACCAGCAGATTGTGGACGCACTCGAAATTAACTATATGCCCTATGCGATGAGCGTCATTCTGTCCCGTGCGATTCCCGAAATCGACGGCTTTAAGCCCTCGCACCGGAAGCTTTTATATACGATGTATAAGATGAATCTGTTAGGCTCGTCAAGAACCAAGTCCGCCAACATCGTCGGACAGACCATGAGACTCAACCCCCACGGTGACGCTTCGATTTATGAAACGATGGTAAGACTTGCGAGAGGCAACGAGTCGCTTCTGAATCCGTATGTTGACTCAAAAGGCAACTTCGGCAAAGCGTATTCAAGAGATATGCATTATGCCGCCGCAAGATACACGGAAGCAAAGCTTGAGCCGATCTGCAACGAGCTTTTTCGTGATATTGATAAAAATACGGTTGACTTTGTCGATAACTATGACAGCTCGACGAAAGAGCCGTCGCTTCTTCCCGTTACGTTTCCGTCAATTCTTGCGAACGTCAGTCTCGGAATCGCTGTCGGTATGGCAAGCTCAATTTGTTCTTTTAACCTGACCGAGCTATGTGAAACAACGATCGAACTGATTAAAAACCAGGATCATGTTGTGATTGATACCATGCCGGCACCCGATTTTGTCGGCGGCGGTACGATTCTCTATGACCGCAAGAGTATGCAGGAAATTTACGACACCGGACGGGGCGGCATCAAGGTCCGGGCAAAGTACACTTACGACAAATCTTGCAACTGTATCGACATCAAGGAAATTCCGCCGACAACAACAGCGGAAGCGATTATTGATAAAATTATTGAGCGTATCAAAGCCGGTACGCTTAAGGAAATCAGTGATATAAGAGACGAAACCGACAAGAGCGGTCTGAAGATCACAATTGACTTAAAGCGTGGTGTTGACGCCGATAAGCTGATGCAAAAGCTTTATAAATCGACGCCGCTCGAGGACACCTTCTCGTGTAACTTCAACGTGCTCATTGACGGCTCGCCGAAAGTCCTCGGTGTCAAAGAGCTTTTGCTTGAATGGATTCGTTTCCGGGGACGCTGTGTATACCGCCGTATCAGCTTTGATTTGCAAAAGGCAAAGGACAAGCTTCATCTTTTAAAGGGCCTTGAAAAAATCCTGCTTGATATTGATAAGGCGATTGCAATAATCCGTAAGACCGAGGAAGAAAGCGACGTTGTGCCGAACTTGATGGTCGGCTTCGGAATCGACAAAATTCAGGCGGAATACGTTGCCGAAATCAAGCTGCGTCACCTCAACCGTGAATACATCATGAAGCGGCTCCGGGACATCGAAGAGCTTGAAAAGTCGATTGCCGATATGGAAGACACCCTTTCAAGCAAGGCGAAAATCCGGAAGGTTATCATCAAAGAGCTTGAGCAGGTTATCAAAAAATACGGTGCGCCCCGTAAGAGCGATATTCTTGAAGTCAGCGAAATCGAAAGCGACGAGCAGATAGAGGAAATCCCCGATTATCCCGTTACGGTTTTCTTTACTAAAGACGGCTACTTCAAGAAAATCACGCCGCAGTCGCTTCGTATGAGCGGTGAGCAAAAGCTTAAGGAAAACGATGTCATCATCGAAACGATTGAAACGACGAACAATAAGGAGCTTTTGTTCTTCACCGATAAGTGTCAGGTCTATAAAGCCAAGGTCGATGATTTTGCCGACACCAAGGCGAGCGTGCTCGGTGACTATGTCCCGTCGAAGCTTGAAATGGAGGAGGGCGAGAACACCGTTTACTGCGCCGTGCTCGATGATAAAGGAACGGGCTTCATGCTCTTCCTTTACGAAAACGGAAAGCTTGCCAAGGTCAGCCTTTCGTCGTATCTGACGAAGACGAACCGCAAAAAGCTGATTAAAGCGTACAGTGACAAGTCACCTCTTGCGGCCATCATGCAGATTGAGGCTGACCGTGATATCGTCATTGAAACGACGGGCGGACGGTATCTGCTGTTTAACACGGAAATCGTACTGCCGAAAGCAATGAAAGATACGATAGGCGTGTCCTGCTTTACGCTGAAGAGAAACAATAAAATTTCCGTCATGCGTGAGCATAGGGTTGGCGAATTCGTCAAGGATAACCGTTACCGGGCGAAGTCGCTTCCGTCAACGGGTGCGCTTCTCTCGACCGAAGACGCCGCACTGAAAAATAATTTTACGCTTGACGGCTTCGACGCATAACAAAATATAAAAACCGCCGCATGGTGACTGATTTGTCCCTTGCGGCGGTATTTTACTGCTTGTGTGCTTCGCTTTGCTTGACAGCAAGCTCATCGCACCGTTCATTTTCGGGATGACCTGCATGCCCTTTGATCCATTCGATTGTAACCTCGTGGCGGTCGATAAGGCTTAGCAGCTCGTCCCAAAGCTCAGGATTCAAGGCGGGCTTTTTGTCCTTTTTTTTCCATCCGTTCGCTTTCCAGCTTCTTGCCCAGCCGAGATTGATTCCGTTTGCGACGTACTGAGAATCGGTGACGACGGTTACTTCACATTTTTCTTTAAGTGCTTTTAGTCCCTCGATGACGGCGGTAAGCTCCATACGGTTGTTGGTTGTCTGCGCTTCACCGCCGGAAAGTTCTTTCCTTTTGCCCTGATAGTCGAGAATTGTTCCCCAACCGCCGGCACCGGGGTTTCCGGAACAAGCGCCGTCTGTATAAATTGTGACTTTTTTCATTGATTTGCTCCTTGAATTTTGCCGATAATACGTTTTAGAGTATTTTACCATAAATTGCACGGTACGGCAAGCACTTTGAATACTCTTTGAAATCTGACTGTCAATTCTTGACTTCTTGCTTAAAGAATTGTATAATAACAAATACTTTATTAGTATGGGTTGGTTTGTAGTTTTTTCGGTACAGACCGTTTTCGGATACATAATTGATTCAAAAAGGAGTGTTATACCTTATAATGACAGGAAAGAATGCACCGGCGGCAGCAGGGAAGCCGCAAAAGAATTCGTCGAAAGGTGCGGCAAAGAACAATCAAAAGAGCAACCTGAAAAGCACAGCGAAAAATAATCGGAATAAAAAGCCTAAAACAACCGCAAAACAGCCGGCAGTAAAGTCTGCTTCCGCTTCCAAGGCGGCAAAGCCTGAAAAGGCGAAGAAGCCGCAGAATAAAACGGCGGGCAAACGAAAGACTTCAAAGAAAAACAGCCCGGCTAAAGCGAAGCCGGTTAAGATTTCATTCCTCGGCGGTATCAACGAGGTCGGAAAGAATATGACCGTATTCGAATACGAGGACGATATGATAATCGTTGACTGCGGTCTTGCGTTCCCCGATGAAGAAATGCCGGGTATCGACCTTGTTATTCCCGATTTCAGCTATGTTATCAATAATGCCGATCGAATCAAGGGTATTGTGATTACCCACGGACATGAGGATCATATCGGCTCGCTTGCGTATCTAATGAAAAGTATTAATGTGCCCGTTTACGCAACGAGACTGACAATCGGTCTTGTTGAGGGTAAGCTGAAAGAACACAATCTTCTTTCAAAAGCGAAGCTTAATACAGTCAATCCCGGTGAGCATATCAGCCTCGGAAAATTTGATGTCGAGTTCATTCATGTTAACCATTCGATACCCGACGCAGTCGCACTCGCGATTAAATTCGGTTCACAGACGATCATCCACACGGGTGACTTCAAGATCGACAGTACGCCGATTGACGGCGGCATGATTGACCTTGCACGTTTTGCAGAGCTCGGAAACGAAGGCGTGCTTTGCATGATGGCGGATTCGACGAACGCCGAACGCCCGGGCTATACCGAAAGCGAAAGCAAGGTAGGCGAGTCGTTCGAGTTGCTTTTCCGTAAAGCGGGAAGCCGTAGAATCATTGTTGCAACTTTTGCTTCGAACATTCACCGTGTCCAGCAGATTATCAATGTCGCCAAAGCACTCGGAAGAAAGGTTGCACTTTCGGGAAGAAGCCTTGAAAATGTTGTCAATATCGGTCGTGAGCTCGGTTATCTGAAAGTTCCCGAGGGAATCATCATCGATCTTGATATGATAAAAAAATACACCGACGACCAGCTTGTTCTGATTACTACCGGAAGTCAGGGCGAGCCGATGTCGGCACTTACGAGAATGGCTTTTTCCGACCACAGAAAGGTTGCGATTACGCCGCACGACTATGTGATTATCTCCGCAACGCCGATTCCGGGCAACGAAAAGACGGTCAGCCGTGTTATCAATGAACTAATGAAGCTCGGTGCCGAGGTCGTATATGAAAAAATGTACGATGTACACGTTTCCGGCCACGCTTGCCGTGAGGAGCTCAAGCTGATGCTCGGAATCGTGAAGCCGCAGTATTTTATTCCTGTCCACGGTGAGCAGAAACATCTTTTAAAGCACGCTCTTCTTGCGGAGTCGATGGGTGTTGACAAGAAAAATATTATGGTTGTCGATAACGGAATTCAGGTTGAAGTAACACCCGGCGGAATTAAAAAGGTGGGTACCGTTCCCGCCGAGGGCGTTTTTGTTGACGGACTCGGTGTCGGCGATGTCGGAAGCATCGTTATCCGTGACCGGAAGCATCTGGCTCAGGACGGTATTATTATCATCGTTGCCGCTCTTGACGGCGTGACAGGGGATCTTGTATCCGGCCCCGACGTTGTTTCAAGAGGCTTCGTGTATGTCAAAGAGGCCGAAGACCTTATCGGAGAGGCGAGAGATACCGCTTACCGCTCCATTATGAAAAATGCCGATAAGAACTGGACGGCCGTGAGAAACCGAGTGCGTGACGATGTATCAAGACTGATGTATGAACGAACCAAGAGAAGCCCGATGATTTTGCCGATACTGGTTGAGGTTTAATTTTTAGAAAGGACGGCACAAAAATCTTGTTTGTGTGCCGTGTCGGATTTAAAATGAAAAGCTTGTGGAAAAAATATGACACTTCGCTGATAGCCGTTTTGGTGTGCGCCGTTTTTATTGCGGTGACCGTATACTTTAATGCATGGCTTGCACTTGCCGAGCTTCTTTTGACGGCGGTTCTTATCTGGGCGAAGATATCGTATTCGAAAAACGTTAAGCAAAAGCTTCTTTACAACGTAAAAGCTGTTGCTGATACGCTTGACTTTGAACAGGGAAAGGCGTTTGAAAAGCTAAGAGTAGCCTGCGCCTTTGTTGAAGAAGACGGAACGGTTATCTGGTTTAACGAATGCTTTAAAAATACGTTTTGTATTGATGAAACGACACCGGTTCTTTCTTTGAAGCAGCTTTTGAAAAAGGACAGTCTGACAAAAATATTAGAAGGCAAGGGTTTTCGGGTTAAGGTTGACAGTCAATGCTTTGCCGTATATACGAGTCTTGTTAAGCTTGAAGACGAAAACGCCTATCTTCTTTATCTCTTTGATGAAACTAAGCTTCGACTTACCGAAAAAGAGTATTACGAGTCAAGACCTTCCATCATGCTTTCGGTTATTGACAATTCCGATGAGATCTATCAGAATTTCAAAGAAAGCGACTGTGCGGCGGTTTTCAGCAAGATTGAACAGATGATTGACGACTGGGCGTCGGGCTACGGCGGTCTTTGCCGGAAGTTTTCCAACGCCCGTATGATGATTATCGTTGAGGAGCGGGGGCTTCAGAAAATGATTGCCGACAACTTCTCGATTCTTGAAAAAATCCGGAACCTAACCTACGACGGAAAACCGACCGAGCTGACGCTATCAATCGGCGTCGGAAAAGAACAGGCTCTCGGTGATTCCAACAATTCTGCGAAACAGGCGCTTGATATGGCGCAAAGCCGCGGCGGTGATCAGGTCGCCATCAAGCACGAGGCACAGTATAAATTTTACGGCGGTGTTTCTGCCGGATTTGAAAGGAAAAATAAAGTCAAAACCCGACTGATTGCCAAGACCATTGCCGGAATCATCAAAGAGAGTGACAATGTGCTTGTCATGGGTCACCGGTTTTCTGATTTTGACGCTTTCGGAAGTGCGGCAGGTATTTACAGTATCGCAAGAAATTTCGGTGTTCCTGCAAATGTTGTTGTGGATACGAAAACTTCTCTTGCTAAGCCCTTGATTGAGCGGTTTAATGATGATAAGTATCCCGACATGATTCTGCCTCCCGAAAAAGCTCTTGATCGTGTCGGAGAAAACACGTTGGTTGTTGTCGTCGATACGCATAAACAAAGCTTTACCGAATGTCCCGAACTTGTCGATAAGGCGAACCGTGTGATGGTAATAGACCACCACAGAAAAAGTGTTGGCTTTATTGAAAACACGGTGGTGTTTTATCATATGCCGAACGCCTCTTCCGCCTGTGAAATGGTGACGGAGCTTGCCGAATATGTTGACAGCAAGCCTGTCATTGACTCTTTGGTTGCGCAGGCTTTGTTTGCCGGAATTATGCTTGACACGAGAAACTTTGTAATCCGTTCTGGCGTCAGAACCTTCGAAGCGGCGGCCTACCTGAAAAGCCGGAGTGCCAACACGGTTGAAGCGAAGAAGCTATTTTCGAACGATATGGAAATCTTCCGGCTTCGCAACAATGTCATTGATACGGCAGAGCGTTACCGTGATATCTGCGCAATTTCCGTTGCGGATATCGAGTCTCCCGAAATCCGTCTTGTTACTTCACAAGCGGCAGACGAGATGCTGAATATCGAGGGAATCAAGGCTTCGTTCGTTTTGTATAAGAACGGTGGGGAAATCAATATTTCCGCCCGTTCCTTCGGCGAGGTCAATGTTCAGCTGATTATGGAGACCTTAGGCGGCGGCGGACATCAGGCGATGTCTGCGTGTCAGCTGAAAAATGTTGATTTGTCGGGTGCAAGAGAAAAGCTCGAAAAAGCCATCGACAAATATATTGAAAAGTACATTGAATCTGAACCCGAAAGCTGATTGAAACTTTCGGAAAAATATATGGCGGATTCGCTATGCGAATTTTCGCCGGATTGGAGAATGAATATGAAAGTTATACTCAAACAGGATGTAAAAGGACTCGGAAAAAAGGGTGAGCTTGTCAACACCTCAGACGGTTATGCAAGAAACTTCCTTTTTCCCCGCAAGCTTGCCTCCGAAGCAAATGCGCAGGCCATGTCCGAAATGAAAAATAAAGAAAATGCCGAAAAATTCAGAATTGCGACTGAGACGAAGGCGGCGAAAGATACCGCCGCAAGAATCAGCGGAAAAACGATTAAAATCACTGCAAAAGCCGGTCAGAACGGTAAACTTTTCGGTTCCGTTACCTCTAAGGAAATTGCCGAGAAGCTGAAAGAAGCGTTTTCAATTGATGTTGACAAGCGGAAAATCGTTGTAGACGATATCAAGCAATTCGGAACCTATGAATTTGAAGTAAAGCTTTATCAGGGCATCTCGGCAAAGCTTTACGTTTCGGTCGGTGAATAAGAATGCAGTCGGACAAAGCGATTTTAAGTCTTGATGATATCTCAATGCCGTTCAGCCTTGAAGCGGAGCAGGCTGTTTTGGGTTGTATCCTGATTGAGCCGTCGTGTATTTCTCAGGTGCTTATCCTGATTAAGCCCGAATACTTCTATCTTCCTCAGCACCGTGCGATTTTTACCGTGATGCAGGAGATCGACACGGTCGGCGGTAAGGTTGACCCGCTGATTGTTCTTGAAAAGCTGAAAAACGATAAGATATACGACGACGCAACGGGAAAAACCTATCTTTATCAGCTTGCGCAGGCTGTTCCTTCGACGGACAACGTTGAAAGCTACTGCCGTATTATAAAAGAAAAGTTTTATGTCCGTACGCTCATTTCCGTTTCCAAGGAAATCATTGAGGACTCCGTTTCCTCGGATTCTTCGGCAGATTTACTGCTCGATTCCGCTGAGCAGAAAATATACGATATCCGTCAGGGCAGGGTAACAAGCGGTCCTGTGAGAATCGGTGACATCATCGTCAACGAGGTTTACGACAAGCTCCAGAAATTAAGCTCGGAGGATGCCGAACAGTATAAGGGCTACACAACGGGCTTTTATGACCTTGACAAGGTGATAACCGGTCTGAACCGCTCCGACCTTGTGATTATCGGCGCCCGTCCTGCGATGGGTAAAACGAGCCTTGCGCTGAATATGGCAAGAAATACGGCTCTTCTGGGTAAGAAAAAGGTCTTGTTTTTCTCTCTCGAAATGACAAAACAGCAGCTTGCCGAGCGTGTGCTTTCAACCGAAGCGAGAGTTCAGAGCACAAAAATGAGAACCGGCGAAATCTCCGGTGAAGAATGGGAACGGCTTGCCACGGCGACCGCCATTCTCAGCAAATGCGAGCTTTACTTCGATGATACTTCGAATATGACCGTACCTGAAATGAAATCAAGAATCCGCAGGCTTCGTGATGTTGACGCGGTTTTCGTTGATTATCTTCAGTTGATGAAAAGCGGCGTCAGAAGCGATAACCGTGTTCAGGAGGTTTCCGAAATCACAAGAAGCCTGAAGCTGATGGCGAAAGATCTAAACATACCCGTCGTCGTTCTCGCACAGCTTGCAAGAAGCACAGAGGGCAGAGGAAAGTCACACCGGCCGCAGCTCGCCGACCTTCGTGAATCAGGCTCCATTGAGCAGGACGCCGATATTGTCATCATGCTGTACCGTGAGGAATACTACGACAGCGAAAAAGAGCATGACGACGAGCCGGACGAGCCGAAGCCGACCGTCAACAAGGTTGAATTTATCGTATCAAAGAACCGACACGGGCCGACAACCACGGTTGAAGCGATGTGGAACGGAGATTATACCATGTTTTCCAATTTGGAGAAGCTTCGTAATGATATGTAAAATCAAAGAAACGATTGAAAAATATAATATGCTTTCCTCGGTAAAATCCGTCGCCGTCGGTGTTTCCGGCGGTGCGGATTCCGTTTGTCTTTTGCATTATTTAAGTTCAATTAGACAAGAGTATGGTATTATACTCAAAGCAGTTCATGTGAA
Source organism: uncultured Clostridia bacterium (assembly GCA_945863885.1). Taxonomy (GTDB): domain Bacteria; phylum Bacillota; class Clostridia; order Oscillospirales; family Acutalibacteraceae; genus UBA6857. Next base: position 47,912 of record CAMAZY010000008.1, on the reverse strand, counting down.
CCATAATATCAGAGGTGAGCAGGCGCAAAGAGACTGTGACTTTGTGAAAGACTTATGTAAAAAGCTTGCTGTTGAGTTTCTCGTTTTTTCTGTTGATGTTCCGTCTCTGGCTTTAAAAAAGGGAATAAGCGTTGAAGAATGCGGCCGGCTTGTCCGATACGACTGCTTTCAAAAGGCCGGCTGTGATGCGGTCGCCGTTGCGCACACGCTTTCCGACAGTATCGAAACCGTGCTTTTCAATCTTGCGAGAGGGACGGCACTTCGGGGCGTTTGCGGAATTCCGCCGAAACGGGATCACATCATCAGACCGCTGATTCGCTGTACAAGGAGCGAAATTGAACAATATTGCCGGGATAACGGTCTTGATTTTGTGACGGACAGCACGAATCTGCTTGATGATTACGCCAGAAACAAAATTCGTCACCATGCGGTTCCGGCTTTAAAACGAGTCAATCCCGAGCTTGAAAAATGCGCCGCAAGGTTTTTTGACAGTATCAGGATCGATGTAGATTTTATTGAACAAAGTGCAAAAGAGCTGATTGAAAAAAGCCGGACAGAGGAAAATTCTTATCGGCTTAGTCAATGGCAAGCCTGCCACGAGGCTGTCAGACGACAGGCGGTCAGCTTCGTGATTTCACCTTTTTTGTCAAAGCCTGTTGAGCTTCGTCATATTGACCTTTGCTGTAAGGCGATAACTGAATCAAAGGGCAAGGTGGAATTGACAAAAGACTTGTATCTGTGTGTAAAAGGTGATATAATTACCATTCAGGCTTGTCTGCCGGTAAGCGAAGGCTGGAAAGCCACAGTTGTCGGTGAAACAGTCGATTCGCCGTATGCGTCCTATTCCGTCAGGCTTTGTAATATAACACAGCTTGACAGTAAAGATGAACGGTTCGCCGTTGACGCCGATACGGTGAACGGAACGCTTGTTCTGCGTTCCCGCTTGCCGGGTGACAGAATAACGGATAAGCGCCGGGGAAACACAAAAACGCTCAAAAAGCTGTTTTGTGAAAGGAAGATACCGCCTTGTCAGCGCAATCAGATCGCCGTTTTATGTGACGATGACGGCGTTTTATGGGTGGAAAATATTTGCGCAAATGCCGATAACGGAGTTTCGCAAAAAACGAAAAAGGTTTATATTGTAAAAAAGAGAGGGTAAAATATGAGTAACAATATGCTTGATGATATCAGCGAAGTTTTTTTCAGCCGGGAACAGCTGGCGGAAATGACGAAGAGAATCGGTTCGGAAATCAGCCGGGATTTTGCCGATAAGAATCTGCTTATGGTAAGCGTCTTAAAAGGTTCCGTTGTTTTCATGGCGGATCTTATGCGGAATATTACAATTCCCTGTCGCATTGATTTTATTACAGCGGCAAGCTACGGCGCCGGCACGTCCTCAAGCGGAAATGTCGATATTACAAAAGACCTTTCCGAAGACGTTAAAGGCTACGATATTCTTATTGTCGAGGACATTCTCGACAGCGGCAACACGCTTCAGAAGCTTTCCGATTTCCTGATGACAAAAAATCCGTCAAGCATCACAATCTGCACCTTGCTTGATAAGCCCTCAAGACGTTCGCCCGACGTAAAAATCAGCGCCAAATATATCGGCGCCGAGGTTCGGGATGAATTCGTTGTCGGTTATGGGCTTGATTATAACCAAAAATACCGCAACCTTCCGTTTATCGGTATTTTAAAACCGGAAGCGATTGAAAATAATAAATAATCTTTCCTGTACACGTTCTACCGGATTTGAAAAGGAGTGCTCGAAGTTTGAAGAAGAATAATAAGAATCTGGGAAGTTTAATTTATCTGATTTTGCCTTTAATTCTGATTTTGATAATCGGTTACTTTACGGCGAGTCAGAATGCCGGTAAGAAAACCAAATACTACGAGATCGTGAATCTTTTCAAAACGAATCAGGTAACGGAATTCACCCTCACAATCCGAAGCGGTGCGCTGACCTATAAAGTCAAAGGCGACAACACCGAACAAAAATATACGCTTCCCAGCGTGGAGCTTTTCCTGAATGATGTTCATGACGACATTGTGGAATACAACGAACAGAATCCGGACAATCAGATCGTATACGACTATAAGGCCGGCGCCAACAATTCCGTCTGGGCAAGTATTCTTCCGATGGTGCTTCTGTCCGCTGCGTTTATTTTTGCGATGTATTATCTGATGAAGCGCATGGAAAAGACTATTACGAACGAGAATAATATGACGCTGAGCTTCGGCAAAGCGAGAGCGAAGCTCAGTAAAGACGAAAAGCGGAAAACGACCTTCAACGATGTCGCCGGTGCGGACGAAGAAAAGGCAGAGCTTGAAGAGATTGTTGATTTCCTGAAAGACAGGACAAAATTCATTGAAATCGGCGCAAGAATTCCGAAGGGTGTTTTGCTTGTCGGCCCTCCGGGTACCGGCAAGACGCTTCTTGCCCGTGCCGTCGCCGGAGAAGCAGGCGTGCCGTTCTTCTCGATTTCCGGCTCGGATTTCGTTGAAATGTATGTCGGCGTCGGTGCGTCAAGAGTTCGTGACCTTTTCAATCAGGCGAAGAAGAATGCGCCGTCAATTCTTTTCATTGATGAAATTGATGCCGTCGGCCGTCACAGAGGTGCCGGAATGGGCGGCGGACACGATGAACGGGAACAGACGCTCAACCAGCTTCTTGTTGAAATGGACGGCTTCGGCATGAACGACGGCGTTATTGTTATCGCCGCAACGAACCGGCCGGATATCCTTGACCCCGCACTTTTGCGACCGGGAAGATTTGACCGTCAGATTACGGTGAATTATCCGGACGTTAAGGGCAGAGAAGAAATTCTGAAAGTACACGCACGGAATAAATCAATTGCCCCCGATGTCAATCTTCGCACGATAGCACAAAGCACAGCGGGCTTCACAGGCGCCGATCTTGAAAATCTTCTGAACGAAGCGGCGTTGCTTGCCGTTCGCAAAAAGAGAAAAGCGCTTACGATGGAGGATATTGAAGAAGCAACGATCAAGGTGGTCATGGGTACCGAGAAAAAGTCACACAAAATGTCCGACAAGGAAAAGAAACTGACAGCTTACCATGAAGCCGGTCATGCAATTGCCACCTATTATATACCGGGTCAGGATCCCGTTCATCAGGTTTCGATTGTTCCGAGAGGTATGGCGGGCGGCTATACCATGTCACTTCCTCAGGAAGACAAGTCGTATAAGCTGAAAAATGATATGCTTGACGATATTGTGATTCTTCTCGGCGGACGTGTTGCGGAAGCTCTCGTTCTCGGTGATATTTCAACCGGTGCGTCGAACGACCTTGAAAGAGCGACGGACACGGCACGGGACATGGTCACAAGATACGGTATGAGCAAGGTCATCGGCCCTGTTGCTTATAATCCGGGCAATCATGAGGTCTTCCTCGGACGTGACTATAACAGCACGAGAAACTATTCGGAAGAGATCGCCTGTGAAATTGATAAGGAAATCCACCGTATTCTTTCGGACGGTTATGCGCGCTGTGAAAAGATCTTAAGTGACCACAGCGACAAGCTTCACGAGCTTGCCGGCTATCTGATTGTCAACGAAAAAATCGACGGTGAGCAGTTCAAGCACCTTATGGAAGGCACGTTGGCTATCACAGAGCCGGAGACAGCCGGACTTATCGGTGATAACACCGAAAACGGCGAACAGATTTAATATTTTACGGACTTTTGCCGCTTTGAGCGAAAGTCCGATTTTTTTCTTGCCCTTATGTATTTTTTGTGATATAATATTTAAGCTGTTGTGAATTATATAAGTGTTGTTCTGACCGCATAAGTCTAATTGAAAGGAAGCGCCGATTGTACGGTGTATATAAAGATAGATGTTTGAATATTTAAAGATGCTTGTTATTTCTTTTGTAAGCGGTGCCTTTGCGGCTTTGCCGGTTTCTTCTTCGGCTCATTACGCTTTTTTGAATTCCGTCTTGCACTTCTCGTCCGATGCGGACACGCTGGGTTTTTATTACAGCATTATCTCTGTTGTATTTTCCCTCGTTGTGTTTGTCTTTCTTCGGAAGCTTTATTTGAAATCAATCGCCTCGTTCTTCCGAAGCGGAAAGGGCGGCGGTTCCGATAAACACAGTCAGTATAAAAGCATTGCCGTTAATCTTTTTCTGAGCCTTTTACCGGCGGTTATTCTGTTCTTACCCGTTTCGAAGACAACGTTTTTATTTGATGTCTTTGCCCGTTATTTTACCGATGACCATCTTATGGTTACGTCTTTTTGCTGTATAGCAAGCGGCGTTATCCTGACCGTTGCTGTCTGGTATTCCCGTAAAAGGAGCGATAAGACAAGGAGAAGTTCAAAAGCTTCGGGTGTCGTGCGGTTCGGCATTTACCAGTTACCGGCTTATATTTTTCCGGGCTTCTCCCATATTTCCTCGGGTGCCGCCGCTTTGACGGTCAGTGATGTTGACGATGTCGTGATAGCAAGAGAGGTACTTTTATATCTTGCGCCGTCAACCTTTGCCGTCGGTGTTGTACGACTGGTCCGTTATATCCTTGCCGGGGTAACGCTTGACCCTGTCATGATCCTGATTTGTGCTGTCGGCGGTTTGATTTCCAGTGCCGTTGTTGTCAAAGCAATCGGGAAAATCGGTGCGAAACGGCTGTATTCCTTTGCTTGTGTATATTCAATCCTGTTCGGACTGTTTATTTTTCTTGCAACGTTTTATGTTTGATTAAGGAGTAACCATGGCTGAAAAGAAAACAAAACAAAAATCGACCCGTAATACAAAAGACAATTCAAAAGCGAAATCAAAATCAGGTGCTTCAAAAAAATCTTCCGCCAAGTCCTCAAAAGCCAAGGGGAAGAATAAAAAACAAGACCTGAGCTTTTATGAAGCGCACAGAAACGCCCTCATGCTCGTTTATCTTGCGATGTCCGTGTTTATGCTCTGTGTGGCGTTTATTCCCGGCTATAATTTCTGGCTGAGAATCAGAGGAGCCTGTTACGGTTTTTTCGGTCTCGGCTTTATTCTCTTTGCGTTCGGTATTTTGTATGTCGGAATCCGTCTTGCTCTTAATAATCTCAAACGCAACTTAGCTGTAACAACGCTCAGCGGTTTTATGTTAAGTGCTGTATTTTCCTCGCTGATTCATCTGTTTATCAACACGATTTCTTCGGGCGGAAAAGAAGAATGGCTGGCTCAGCTGAAAAATGCCGCCTCTGTCGGTTGGGATATCAGCTTTGATTTTCGAGCGACCGGCGGTGTGATCGGCGCTTTCATCGGCGGCGGATTTCTTCATCTTCTCGGAAAAGCGGCGGCGTTCATCATTCTTATTACTTTACTGATTCTTTTTACCATGCTCTTTTTCGATATCAGCTTTTCGTCTCTCGGCTCAGTTGTTTCATCGCTTATCAACGGCGGCAAAAATAAACTTGACGACGGAAAGCAGGTCATTAAGGAAAAAAGCCGTGCAAAGCATGAAGAGCATAAAATAAAAGCAGAACTCAGGAAGAAAGAAAAGGAAGAAAAAAAGCAGCGTGAAGCCGAGGAAGCCGAACGCCGCAAACAGGAAGAATCGGACGACTTCAATTTTGGCTCATCGGAAGTAGAAACTGATTTTGACGGACGAAATACTGAGCCTGAGCGTCCGGCTCCTCCGAGGGTTTATAATCCGCCCGAGCGTCTCTTTACCGACTTTGATGCTTCGGCTGTTAACAATCCGAATGCCCGTGTTTTCGAAAGACCCGAACCCGCTCCTAAAAACACGGGTGAAAGCGAAGCAGATGCGGACACGGAGATTGATACCGATGAAGCTTCATTGCCCGTGTTCCCGGAAGACGTTGAGCCGCTTGACGAGGATCCGTTTGAAGAAGCGGATTTTGATGAAGAAGTCTCGGATACCGAACTCTCGGCTTCTGCGGCAAGACTGGTCAATGACGCTATTACCAGTGCGCAGGAAAACGAAAAGAAAAATCAGTCGGAGGTTCAGTCCTATTCTGACCGTCCGGTCTTGAAGCGTGAGTATTCTCTTCCGCCGATTGACTGTCTGCGTGAGCCGGATTTCAGCCGTGACGATGACTTTGCGCTTGAAATGAAGACGACGGCGAAAAAGCTTGTCGATACGCTCAAAAGCTTCAATGTTGAAACGACCCTTATCGGCGTCAGCCGGGGTCCGTCGGTAACGCGTTATGAGCTTCAGCCGGCACCCGGCGTAAAAATCAGCAAAATTACGAATCTTGCCGATGATATTGCGTTGAATCTTGCTTCTTCGGGTGTCCGCATCGAAGCCCCGATTCCGAATAAATCTGCCGTCGGCATCGAGGTGCCGAATAAATTCCGTGCGACGGTCACACTCCGGGAAATTATCTCTTCTTCGGCGTTCACCAAGGCCAAAAGTAAGCTGAACGTTGCGTTAGGAAAGGATATTTCCGGTACGGTTGTCTGCACCGACCTTGCGAAAATGCCGCATCTTTTGATTGCCGGTACGACCGGCTCGGGTAAATCCGTGTGCTTAAACTGCATGATTGCGAGCATCCTATATAATGCGAAGCCGTCGGAAGTGAAGCTTTTGATGATTGACCCGAAGCAGGTTGAATTTTCCGTTTATAACGGCATACCGCATTTGCTTGTTCCCGTTATTTCTGACGTCAGAAAAGCGGCAGGCGCTCTTTCGTGGGCGGTCGGCGAAATGGAAAGCCGCTATAAGACCTTCTCCGCCTGCGGCGTCCGGGATATCGGTGGGTTCAATAATTTTGTCAAGGATCATCCTGAGCATGAGCCGATGCCGAAAATTGCGATTTTTATCGACGAGCTTAACGACTTGATGATGGTTTCTCCGAAGGAAGTCGAAGACTCGATTTGTCGTCTTGCCCAAAAAGCAAGAGCCGCCGGTATGCATCTTGTTGTTGCGACACAGCGTCCGTCCGTTGATGTTATCACGGGTATCATCAAGGCGAACATTCCGAGCCGTCTTTCACTTTCGGTTTCCTCACAAATCGACTCAAGAACCATTCTTGATACGGTCGGTGCCGAAAAGCTTTTAGGCAACGGCGATATGCTCTTCAATCCTCTCGGTATGTCAAAGCCGGTGAGAATTCAGGGCGCTTACCTTTCGGAAGAGGAAATTGAAAAAATCGTTGACTTCATTAAGGATGAAGAAAGTGCCGAATATGACAGCGATGTCATGGATGAAATTGAACGAAAAGCGGTTGAAGATAAGAAATCGACAGCCGCCGCAGCCGCCGGAGAGAGTGCGGAAAGCGGTGACGATATGCTTGAAAAAGCGTTGGAGGTCGCCGTCGAGTGTGAAGCCGCATCGGCAAGTCTTTTCCAGCGTAAGCTTCGCATCGGTTACGCAAGAGCGGCAAGAATCATGGATCAGCTTGATGAAAGAGGTCTTATCGGTCCTGCCGAAACGGGAGGCAAGCCGAGAAAGGTTCTGATTACCAAATCTCAGCTTCTCGAAATGAAAGCAACGAGAGGCGAGCCGACGTCTCAGGATGATGACGTTGACGATTTTGATGTGCTTTCCGATTAAAAAGGGAGTGATACCATTCCCTTTTTCTTCATATTGAAAAGGAGGGCTTTATGAGCCGGAACGCAAACGTTTTTTTACCGATAAATTTCAGTGAAATGAAAGAACGAGGCTGGGACGAGGTCGATTTTGTCTATGTCAACGGTGACGCCTACGTCGATCATCCGAGCTTCGGAGCGGCCATAATTACCCGTGTTCTTGAAAACGCCGGTTATAAGGTCGGCTTTTTGGCACAGCCGGATTGGCATACCTGCGAGCCGTTTCGTGAATTCGGCAGGCCGAAGCTCGGCTTTTTTGTCTCTTCGGGAAATATCGACTCCATGGTTGCTCACTATACGGCGGCGAAAAAGCGGCGCAGTGACGACGCCTATACACCCGGTGGAAAAAGCGGAGCAAGACCCGATCGGGCGGTTATTGTATACTGTAATCGGATCCGGGAAGCGTACGGTGACATTCCGATCATTATCGGCGGACTCGAGGCGTCCTTACGCCGCTTTGCGCATTACGATTACTGGGATGATAAAATCAGGCGTTCGATTATTTTTGATTCACAAGCCGATCTGATTTCTTACGGAATGGGCGAGAAGCAAACAATTGAAATTGCAAACCGTCTGAAAAACGGCGAGCCGATTTCTTCGATTACCGATGTCAAGGGTACCTGCTATGTCTGCGACGTCGAGGACACACCGCTTGAGGGAGCGGAATGTCCGTCGTTCGAAAACGTCGTAAAAAGCAAGCGTGAATACGCCGTTTCCTGTCGGATTCAGCTTGACGAGCAGGATCCGATCAGAGGAAAGCTTATCAAACAGCGGCACGGCAAAAAAATGCTGGTTCAAAATCCGCCGATGCCACCGCTAACTACCGAAGAGCTTGATGAGGTTTACGCTTTGCCGTATATGCGTACTTACCACCCAAGTTATGAAAAACAGGGCGGTGTGCCCGGAATCGAGGAAGTACGGTTTTCGATTACGCATAACAGAGGCTGTTTCGGAGCGTGCAATTTTTGCTCGATTGCGCTGCATCAGGGGCGGTTTGTTACGTCCCGGAGCAAGCAGTCGATTGTCGAGGAAGCGAAACTGCTGACAAAGCTGCCGGATTTCAAGGGATATATTCACGATATCGGCGGACCGACCGCCAACTTCAGACGAACCTCCTGCGAAAAGCAGCTGAGAAGCGGCTTGTGTAAGGGCAAAAAATGTCTTGCCCCGAAAGCGTGTCCGTCGCTGATAGCCGACCATACGGAATACCTTGATATTCTGCGTGCGGTACGTTCGCTTCCCGGGGTGAAGCGGGTCTTCATCCGCTCCGGCATACGGTACGATTATATGTTAAAAGATAAGGACGAAACCTTTTTCAAAGAGCTTGTCCGTTACCATGTCAGCGGTCAGCTTAAGGTTGCGCCGGAGCACTGTTCAGCTCATGTCCTTGATAAAATGGGAAAACCACATATTGAAGCTTACATCGACTTTTCCAAGAGATATTTTGAACTGTCATCGAATGCCGGAAAACAGCAATATCTTGTTCCGTATCTGATGTCCTCGCACCCCGGCTCAACGCTGAATGATGCCGTTGAATTAGCCCTGTTTTTGAAAAAACGCAATATTCGCCCGGAGCAGGTTCAGGATTTTTATCCGACACCGGGCACGGTATCAACGTGCATGTTTTATACCGGTCTTGATCCGTATACGCTTGAAGAAGTATACGTCGCAAAAGACCCAGAGGAAAAAGCCATGCAAAGAGCGTTGCTTCAATATTACGACAAAAAGAACAGCGGGCTTGTTTTAAAGGCGCTAAAAAAGTGCAGCCGGTACGATCTGATTGGTCACGGCAGTAAATGCCTTGTATCTCCCGAAAAGAGCAGTTACCAAAATAAAGCCGCAGATAAAAGGGGCGTAAGCTATGGAAAGGCGAAGAATAAAAAACGCCGTTAAGTCGGCTGTCTTTGTTATTTTTTTGATATGTTGCGCCGCTGCTCTGATTTACGGACACAGCGATCCGTCGCTTGACCGGAATCCGACTGCTGCGTACACGGTCAAGCAGACGGACGAAGAAAGCGTATCCGTTCATTTTATTGATGTCGGACAGGGTAACAGCACGCTGATCCAATGCGGTACAGTCGGCGTTTTGATTGACGCAGGCGAAAGAGAAGCAGGCGACACAGTATGTGACTATCTTCGGATAAACGGCATCGAACGGCTCGGCTGTGTACTTGCCACGCATCCGCATTCCGATCATATCGGCGGTCTGATTGAGGTTTTATCGTCTTTTCCCGTTGATACGGTTATCATGCCGGCTCTTGAAGAATTCAACACGCCGACAACATCAACCTATGAAGAATTTCTGACGACGATAGCCAAAAAAAGCATTCCGGCCGTTCCGGCAAATCCGGGAGACGAGTATACATTCGGCGATTGCTCGCTCGAAATTTTTGGGCCGCTCAGTCAGGACGAAGAGTTGAACAATATGTCGGTCGTATGCCGTCTTACTGCCTTCTCTTCAACGTTTATGTTTTTGGCAGACGCCGAAAAGGAAGAACTGAGTGAAATTGAAAATTCGGGAGCCATACTTGACTGCGATGTTCTTCAGGCCGGTCATCACGGAAGCGACACTTCGGTTCTGACTTCCTTTCTTGATAAAGCCGAACCGGAATATGTCGTGATTTCATGCGGAAAGAACAATCGGTACGGGTTCCCCGGAGAAAAGATTACGGATTATCTCAAAGGCGAGAGCATTGAATCATACCGGACAGACTTACTCGGTAACATCGTTTTTACCTGCAGTAAGGACAAGATGACTGTCACAACGGGCTGAAAAGGAGCTTATCATGAAATTTTCTGTTGACCGTATCGAGGGGAAAACGGCGGTGCTGATTGATGAAGAAAGAAACAAAATAACGGTTTCCCTGTCACTGCTTCCTGACGCAATTAAGCCGGGGAGTATGCTCATAGAGTCAGGTGAACGTTATATTTATGACGAAGCGGAAACAAAGCGAAGAAAAAAACTGCTTCTTGATCTTCAAAACAGCCTGTTTTCCGATAAAAATTGAAAATAAGTCTTGCATTTTGAAAATTGCTGTGATATAATTCACAAGATAACGCACGCAAGGGATTCGTATGCCTTGTTCGCTTTATGCGGGTGTACCTTTGAACTTGTGGAGGTTAAAACAAAAGGAGGACAATGAAATGTCAGTAGTATCAATGAAACAGCTTCTTGAAGCCGGTGTTCACTTCGGCCATCAGACAAGAAGATGGAACCCGAAGATGAGCGAGTATATTTTTACCGAAAGAAACGGTATTTATATCATCGATCTTCAGAAGACAGTCAGAAAGCTCGAAGAAGCGTATTCGTTCGTTCGTGAGATTTCCGAAAACGGCGGCGAAATCCTCTTCGTAGGCACAAAGAAGCAGGCTATGGATTCCATTCGTGAAGAAGCAATCCGCTGCGGTATGCCGTTTGTTAATGCTCGTTGGCTCGGCGGTATGCTCACAAACTTCAACACGATTCAAAAGAGAATCAAGAGACTTGCTCAGCTCAAGGTTATGGAAAGCGACGGAACTTTTGCTCTTCTTCCGAAGAAAGAAGTTATCAAGCTTAACCTTGAAATCGAAAAGCTTGAAAAATTCATGGGCGGTATCACCAACATGAAGAAGCAGCCCGAGGCTCTCTTCATCGTTGACCCGAGAAAAGAAAGAATTGCTGTTGCCGAAGCGCATAAGCTCGGTATCCCCATCGTGGCAATCGTTGATACGAACTGCGATCCCGATGAGGTTGACTATGTTATCCCCGGAAACGACGACGCTATCCGTGCCGTAAGACTGATTGCCGGTGCCATGGCAGACGCCGTTATCGAAGGCAGACAGGGCGAAGCAAACGCTCCCGCCGCCGAGGAAGAAGCAGCCCCCGCAGAGGAAGCTGCCGAGTAATTCAGAATTTTTCAGCCCGTATAGTTTTTATGCGGGCTTTCTTTGAAACAATAAAGATTAAAGAATTTTAGGAGGAATATAGTATGGCTTTTACAGCTAAAGATGTACAGGCTCTTCGTGAGAAGACCGGTGTAGGAATGATGGAGTGCAAGAAGGCACTTGTTGAAACAGACGGCGATATGGAAAAGGCTATCGACGTTTTAAGAGAAAGAGGACTTGCTTCTTCCGCTAAGAAGTCGAGCCGTGTTGCCGCTGAAGGCGTTGTTGTTGCTTACAACGATAAGGCTAACAAGGTTGCCGCTCTTGTAGAAGTTAACTGCGAAACCGACTTCGTTGCGAAGAACCCGAAGTTCGTTGAGCTTGCAAACGCTGTTGCGAAGACCGTTGTCGAAGCAAATCCCGCTGATGTTGACGCTCTTTTGAAGACAACGATTTCCGGCGGAAGCAATACCGTTGAGGAAGCAGTTCAGGAGCTTTTCCTTGCTATCCGTGAGAACATGAAGGTTCGCCGTTTTGTTAGAAAAGAGACTGTTGCCGAAACCTATATCCACGCAGGCGGAACGGTCGGCGTTATGGTTGAGTTTGACACTGATGACGCTACCGCAGCGAAGCCCGAATTTGTTGAGATGGGCAAGGACGTAGCTATGCAGGTTGCCGCTATGAGCCCGCTTTATCTTGATGCCGCCTCTGTTCCGGCTGATGTACTTGAGCATGAAAGATCAATTCTTGTCGCTCAGATGAAGGAAGATCCGAAGATGGCTAACAAGCCCGAGCAGGTTCTGTCGAAGATTGTTGACGGTAAGATCGCTAAGTACTATAAGGAGAACTGCCTTGTTGAGCAGGCATTCGTTAAGGACGGCGACATCAACGTTGCAACTTATGTTGCTAACTGCGCGAAAGCACTCGGTGCTGAAATCAAGCTTACCGGCTTCACCCGCTTTGCTAAGGGCGAGGGCATCGAGAAGAAGGAAGAAAATTTCGCCGCTGAAATCGCAAGCATGATTAAATAAGTAAATACTCTTACAATCATCAAAAAAGTATCACCGCTCAGATAATCCGGGCGGTGATTTTGCTTTATTTCATCGATTCGTTTGAAAACGAACAGGGCAAAAGCTCCTTTAAAGTAAGTCTTTTATATTCATCAGCGTTCTTCCCGAGCAGGATAACGAAATCCTCGTCACAAAACTCCCGTAAAACCTGCCGGCACACGCCGCACGGGGCAAAATAATCCTTGAAGTCAAGTCTGTATCCGCCGACGACTGCAATCTTTTCAAATTCTCTTACGCCTTCGCTGACCGCCTTAAAAACGGCTGTTCGTTCGGCGCAGTTGGTAGGTGAGTAGGCGGCGTTTTCGATATTACAGCCGGTGAAAACCCTGCCGTCTTTTGTAAGCAAAGCCGCCCCGACGGTATAACCTGAATACGGAGAATAGGAATTTTCCGCCGCTTTTTTGGCTTTTTTAATCAATTCAATGTCCGTCATTTTATTCCTCCGTAATAAGCTTTCTGAAGCTTTCACCACTGATATCACAGTCGAGTCCGAAAAGCTCTGCGACAGTTTTGCCGATGTCGGCGTACGTTTCCCTTGTGCCTAAGTTTATCGGCTTTATCGTCTTGCCGTAAATCAGAAGCGGAATATACTCCCGTGAATGATCGGTGCTTTCCGTCAGCGGGTCGCATCCGTGGTCGGCGGTAATCATCACGACATCGTCTTCGTTGATATTCTTAAGAAAACCGGACAGCCAACCGTCAAATTCGGTGAGCGCTTTTGCATATCCGACCGCATCGTTTCTGTGGCCGTAAACCATATCAAAATCGACAAGATTGACAAAGCACAGTCCGTGAAAATCCCTTTCGAGTAAATCCGATGTCTGCTTCATGCCGTCGGCGTTGCTTTTGGTCGGGTGGCTTTCGGTGATTCCCTTGCCGGCGAAAATATCATAAATTTTCCCGACGGAAATGACATCAAGTCCGCTTTCGGAAAGACAGTTAAGAAGCGTTTTTTTCGGCGGTTCAAGCGAAAAATCGTGCCGTCTTGCCGTTCTTTTAAAAGGTAACTCACCCTCGAACGGTCTTGCAATGACCCGTCCTACCGCATGGTCGCCGCAAAGAAGTCTTCTCGCAATTTTACAGTATTCGTAAAGCTGTTCGGGCGGTACAATGCTTTCGTGTGCCGCAATCTGAAACACGCTGTCGGCGGAAGTATATACAATAAGTGCCCCTGTTCTGAGATGTTCTTCGCCGTAATCGGCGATTACCTTTGTTCCCGAATACGGCTTGTTACAAAGAACACCTCTGCCTGTAAGCCGGGAAAACTCGTCGAGGATTTCTTGCGGAAAACCGTCAGGGTAGGTAGGCATCGCTTTTTTGCTGATGATTCCGCAAATTTCCCAATGTCCCGTCGTGGTGTCTTTGCCTTTTGATGCTTCTTTGAGTCTCCCGTATGCTGCGGCGGGATTTTCTGTTTCTTCGCCGAAGTCAACACCGTCAATATTGAACAGTCCAAGCCTTTTCATGGTGGGAACATAAAAATCCTTTTGAAGAAAGCAGGACTTCAGCGTGTTGCTTCCCTTGTCGCCGTACTCGTCGGCGTCGGGCAATTCACCGATACCGAACGAGTCGAGCACAATTAAAAATACACGGTTTGTCATCATATCACTTATCCATTCTCACGGCGGTTTCAAGTGCAATTTTCATCATGTCCGTAAAGGTGTTCTGCCGTTCCTCGGCTGTACAGCCCGGGCAGTCGGGTAGAAGCGGTAAATCGGAAACGGTGCAGATGGCAAGCGCTCTTTTCTTCGTTCTCATGGCGTTCAGATACAGTCCTGCCGCCTCCATTTCGACGGCAAGAGAGCCTAAGTCAGCCCACTTGCGGTTCGCTTCCGGGTCTGCGTCATAAAACGTGTCGGCGGAATAAAGATTGCCGACCTTAAGCGTCAAGCCGAGCTCTTTTGCACAGTCAACGGCACACGCAAGAAGCTCAAAAGAACAGGTCGGAGCGATTGTACCGGCTACGTCAAACTGCTTAAAAAAATTCGAGTTGGTGTGTGCTCCGATTCCGGCGACAATGTCCCGAAGCTGAATTTCCGGCGCAAGACCGCCTGCAGAGCCGATTCGGATAATGTTTTCGACACCGAAAAACGAGTACAGCTCATAGGAATAAATCCCGATGGACGGAATGCCCATGCCGCTCGCCATAACCGAAACCTTGTGTCCCTTGTAAAAGCCCGTATAGCCCTGAATTCCCCGTACATTGTTGACGAGTACGGCGTTTTCCAAAAAGTCTTCTGCGATTTTCTTCGCTCTGAGCGGGTCGCCCGGCATAAGCACCGTTTTCGCAAACCCGATGTCGTCAAGTAAATTGATATGCGGTGTATTTATCATAGCGTTTTCTCCTTAATAGCCTTCGGTTTCTTCGTTTTTGATGATTTTGACAATTCGGCTCGTGCCGAGTCTCTTGGCACCTAAATCAATCATATCTTCGGCGTCCTGTAAGCTTGCGATGCCGCCGGCGGCTTTGATTTTCAGCCCATTTTTAACGTTTGCCTTAAATAGAGCAATATCCTCTCTTGTGGCTCCGTCGGTTGAAAAGCCTGTTGAGGTCTTGATAAAGTCTGCGCCCGAGTCACTTACGATTTCGCACATCCTGACTTTTTCTTCCTCGGTCAAAAGACAGGTCTCGATGATAACCTTTAAGATTTTGCCTTTACAGCTTTCCCGGACAGCCTTGATTTCGTCGGAAAGCTCGTTATACCGTTTGTCTTTGAGTAATCCGATATTGATAACCATGTCGATTTCGTCCGCACCGTTTCTGACGGCGTCCTCGGCTTCAAAGCATTTGACGGCTGAGGTATTGTACCCGTTCGGAAAGCCGATGACCGTACAGATTTTCATTTTGTCATTGAGATATTCTTTTGCCTGTCTGACGTATGACGGCGGTATGCAGACACTTGCACAATTGTATTTTACCGCATCGTCGCAAACTTGCATTATCTCGTTCCATGTTGCACTTTGTCTTAACAGTGTGTGGTCAACGTATGATAAAATATTATTATTTTCCATATTAAAAACCGTCCTTTTTGTTTATATCATCATTCTACCTTTCAACGTCTTAAAAGTCAATATAAACAAATTTACTTTTCATCTTGTATTATTCGGCGTTTTGTTATAAAATAACAAGGATGATAAAACTTTTTCAGGAGGAAAATATGGAGAGTTTAGTCGTAACAAAAAACACAAAATTAAAAGACATTCTGAAATCTCCCGCCGGTCATGATATTATCAATAAAGCCCTTTATGCGGCGGGCATTGACAGCTCGGTCATTACCAAAACACCGTTGGGTTCGCTGACGCTTGCTTCGCTTCAAAAGGTATCCATGGGGAAGATTGATGACGAAATCATTGATTCGCTTTTAGGTATCCTCAACAGCGAAAAGGACGCTCCGCTTGAGGACGACGCCCCGATTGAAAAGAAGTGGTGGAAAGAGGCTGTTTTTTATCAGATTTATCCCCGTTCCTTTAACGATTCAAACGGCGACGGTATCGGTGACCTGAACGGCATTATCGAAAAGCTTGACTATCTGAAAGAACTCGGTGTCGATGCTATCTGGTGCAGTCCGATTTACGATTCGCCGAACGATGACAACGGCTATGATATCCGTGACTATGACAAAATCATGGAAGAGTTCGGTACGATGGAGGACTTTGACCGTCTTCTTTCGGAAATACATAAAAGAGACATGAAGCTGATTATGGATCTTGTCATCAATCACAGCTCTGACGAGCATAAATGGTTCCAAAGCTCGCTTCATGACCCCAATTCGCCGTACCGTGACTATTATATCTGGCGTGACGGCGGAAAGGACAATCAGCCGCCGAATAACTGGGATTCGATTTTCAGCGGAAGTGCATGGAATTATTACCCCGAACGGGGACAGTGGGCGATGCATCTTTTCTCAAGCAAGCAAATGGACTTCAACTGGGAAAACGAAAACTTGAGAAAAGACCTTTATGCGATGATTAACCGTTGGCTTGACAAGGGCGTTGACGGCTTCCGTCTCGATGTCATCAGCTTTATTTCGAAAACGCCCGGACTTCCCGACGGAAACGACCTTGTCGGCTCGCTGATGGCGTTCAAGGGCTGTGAGCATTATTTCTACGGACCGAGACTTCATGAATATCTTCGTGAGATGAACGAGAACACGTTTTCAAAGTATGACGCTTTTACCGTCGGCGAATGTCAGGGTACGGGCATCGAAATGAGCAAGCTGATGACAGGCGATTACCGGAAAGAACTGAATGTCGTTTTTTCGTTTGACCACATGGATAACCCCGGCAAAAAACGCTTCCAGAATTATAAGTATGACCTTCGCCCCATGGCAAAAGAGCTTGTCAAGTGGCAGCTTCACTACGGCAATCACTGCTGGCCGACGGTATTTTTCGAAAACCACGACTGGCCGAGAATGACGTCCAAGGTTTGTCCCGACGGCTTCTACCGTAAGGAAATGAGCAAGCTTCTTGCCGTGATGCAGATGACCTTTAAGGGCACGCCCTTTATTTATCAGGGTCAGGAGCTCGGCATGACGAATAATGATTTTAAATCGATTGATGATTTCCGTGATGTTGAAAGCCTGAATCTTTATTATCAGCTTCAGGAACAGGGCAAAGGTCCGCAAGCGGCGTATGAAACCGTTCTTGCCGGAAGCCGTGACCACGCAAGAACGCCTATGCAGTGGACGGCGGAAGAAAACGGCGGCTTCACGACCGGCACGCCGTGGATTGAGGTCAACGCAAACTATAAAGAGATCAACGCCGAAAAAGAGGATAAGGATAAGCTTTCTGTTCTCAATTTCTACCGTAAAATGACGAAGCTTCGCCATGAGCACCCCGCCTTGGTTTACGGCTCGTTTAAGCTTGCAAAAGAAGACTTTGACGATGTTCTTTGCTATTACCGAAGCGATAAGGACGACGGCATCTATTTTGTCGAGCTGAATCTTACCGATAAGCCTGTAAAGCGAACGGTATGCACAATCGGCTTCAAACTGATTCTTTCTAACGTTGACAGCGATAAATCCGGTGAGCTTACGCCGTATGAAGCAAATGTATATAAGGTTAATTAACGATCTTTCAGTCCTCTGCTTAAAGCAGGGGATTGAATATTTTATCGGCCTCTTTAATATGATTTCTTAGATGAAGAAACCGTATGGAGGCGCAAGATGAAAAAAACTGCCATGCTTATCATGATCGTATCAATGTGTTTCATTTTTTCGGCTTGCCGGAATACCGATTTTGTAAATCTTTCATCTTTTATTGATAATTACAACGCCGTAAATGAAGCGGAAAATAAGATTGATTTTTCGTCCTTTGTTGTCGATGAAAACGAGAATAAGCAGATCGTCTCCTTTTTCCCTGACGGTACTGATATAATGGCTGTCAGGCTCGAAAACGATGAATTCAGGCAAATAGGTGAGGCACGAATTGTTTTAAGAAAGGCGGATAAAAACGGTGATAGGATTGAGCTTATCGAAAATGATCGGAACAGTTTCTTCAATGTCTGCAATAAAACCGCCTATGCTTTTTCAAACGGAGAGATAACGGAAATACCAGCGAAAATCTTTCCGGCTTCCGTTCCGGACTTATTCAAAGAATCCGAGATAACGAAAGAAACCGGCGACTATTATTTTATCTATTATTCAAACAGTCTTGTAAGCGAAGTGATTATCAGAAACAACAAGCTGAAGCAAACGGAAACGACGAATAAACCGGAAAATAAAGAGCCTTTTGCTCAATTGACAGAAACGAGGGAAAACACGGTGCCGCATAAATAAAAATCGGAAAGAAACCTTTCAAGGTCAAACTTTCCGATGGACTGCTTTATCACTTTTTATGTCTTTTAACTTTTCTTTTGTTACCGTGCTCATCAACGATGTATGTGTTTTCAAGATTTGCCACAAGGCTTGCCTTGAAAGAATCAATATAAGCTCTTCGTAAAATCTGCTGCTCTTCTTTTTCTTCGGGTGTAAGGCCCTGTTCGGTTTTCGATTTTCTCGAAAGCTCGTTGATTCTGTCAATTTGTTTTTGTGTGATCATTATTCCCATTCCTTCCAGATGTCAGGCTGATAGCCGAAGGTTGCTTTCTTTCCGTTTCTTACAATCGGTGTAACAAATAAATCCTGATTTTCAAAAAGCTTTTCTCTTTTTGCTTCGTTTGATGCAAGGTATTTGATAAATGACGAATCATATTTTTTTGCTTTGGGGTTAATAACCGATTCGAGGTCACCTTTAACGCAGGATAACACACTGTTAAATTCACCTTTGCTCATGCTGTATTTTGAAAGATCGACAAATTGAAATTTGATTCCTCTTTCTTTAAAATACCGCTGCGCTTTCTTTGTGTCAAAGCATTTTGACGTACCGAAAATCTGAATGTTCATAAAGGCTCCTTTGCTCAACACTGAATCTTTTTTGCCTTCCAAAATATATCATATCTTCGTCTTTTCGTCAAGTCTCGCTGATGAGCCTTTCCCGAACGGTTTTGTTGTAATCCGTCAGGTATTCATCAGTGACTTTTGCAACCTCTTTCCGGTGTGCAATCAGGCCGATTACGTTCGGAATTACCATAAGACCGTTGAAAATATCCGAAAGTGTCCATACCACCTCGATTTTCAGCACAGAGCCGACAAAGGCAAGAACACCGCAGATGATAAAGTAAAACTTGATGGCTTTTTTGCCGAACAAGTATTCGATGGCTACGCTCGCATAGGAAGACCAGCCCAGAACCGTTGAAAAAGCGAACAGAACGGTTGCGATTGATAAGAGCTTTCCGGCAAAAGAACCTAAATGCTCGGTAAAGGCGAGAGAGACCAATGAGATTCCTTCAACTTCGCTCAAATCAACGGATTTGAGGGTTCCGTCTTCATATTCGCCTTTCAAGGACATGACGTTCGTATAGGTATACTTATTCAGCTTTTCGAACGAACCGGTGTTGTCGGAATAGGAAAGAACGCTGTTGGCGTTGACGTCGGTCAGCATAGTGGAGCCGCTGTCGGCGCTTATGCTTTCATCAAGGCAGATGTATTGCGTTTGCTGTGAAAGATTGGAAAGTGCATAGTCCGGATTCACCGCTTTGACATTTGTCGAAAGAATGACAAAAGCCGTAAGCGAACATATGATGATTGTGTCGAAAAACACCTGGAAAATTCCCCACATACCCTGTTCCGCCGACTTGCTTGTGCTCGAACAGGAGCTGACGGTTACACATCCGCCAAGTCCTGCTTCGTTTGAAAAAACGCCTCTTCTCATGCCGACACTGATGCAGCGGGAAACAGCAATTCCGCCGGCGCCACCTGCAATTGCCTTAAAATCAAATGCATTTCTGAATATTGAAGAAAATACATACGGAATATTCCTGAAATTTATGACAAGAATGGTCAGACAGCAGATAATATAAAATGCCGCCATAAACGGCACGATCTTTTCCGCAACGCTGCTGATGGACTTTTTGCCTGAACGGATAATCAGATAGACAACAACTGCTAAAACAACAGCGATCAGAGTTTCATTAACGCCGAAGCTCGCATGAATGGAAGTGGCAATACAGTTCGTTTGCGTCATGTTGCCGATTCCGAAACTTGCGAAAATCAAAAACACAGCATAGACAGCGGCAAAGGGTCCTGCAAGAAATCTGAGCTTTTTCGTTTTTTCAAAAGCATCTTTTATGTAGTACATCGGTCCGCCTTTCAGCGCACCGTTTTCGTCCTTGGTCCGGTACTGAACGCCGAGAAGGTTTTCACTGTAACTGGTCATCATGCCTAAAACGGCTGACATCCACATCCAGAAAACGGCTCCGGGACCTCCGACAGAGATAGCCGTTGCCACGCCGGCAATATTTCCCGTACCGATGGTTGCCGCTAATGCCGTTGCAACAGCCTGAAAAGGCGAAAGAGACTTTCCGGGATCATAGTCATGCGTATTTTTCTTGAAAAGGGAGAGAAGTGTTTTCTTCAACCAAAGCGGTGAATCTTTGAACTGAAAAAACTTTAATTTGAAAGTGAAGTATGTTCCGGCGCCCAAGAGTAAAACAATATTGGGACCTCCCCAGATGAAGTTACTGATTTTTTCTAATATAACCGTTGCTGATGACATAAATCGCCCTCCTTAGTAAAGGTTATGTAGTATTTGAAATCGGTATACCATGTTGTAAAAAACACCGGGTTATGGTATACTGAAAGACAAGAAAGAAGGATTGAAAAATGGGTATTTGTTATGTAATCGGAGCGGGTGAGTGCGAAAAAATCGATATAAACCGCACAAAAGAAGACTATGTAATCTGTGCAGATGCCGGTTACTCGGCTGCTTTAAAAAACGGTATCGAGCCGGATCTTACTGTCGGAGATTTTGATTCTTTCGGGTCGATTCCGCAAGGAAAGAATGTGATTGTTCATCCGCCCGAAAAAGATGATACCGATTCTATGCTTGCCGTGAAAATCGGCCTTGAAAAGGGATACAAAACCTTTATTCTGTACGGGATGCTCGGCGGAAGACTTGACCACACTTTTGCCAACATACAGCTTTTATCATTTCTTTGCGAACACGGTGCAAAAGGACTGCTTGTCGGAAGTCACTATCACGTTACCGCCGTCAAGAACGATTCAATAAGCTTTAAAAAAGAAAACGAAGGAATGATCTCCGTTTTCTCGTTAAGTAATCAAAGCCTGGGAATTGATATAAAAGGACTCAAATATCAGGTCACAAATTTTTCGCTTTCTTCGTCAAATCCGATGGCGGTAAGTAATGAATTTATGAAAACAAACAGCCTTGTCAGCGTTGAAAACGGTACGCTTGCCGTCATGTGGGAAGGCAAGCCGTTTCTCAATGACGCTTTCCGTAACCAAAATAGCTGATTGCGATTACAATCAGCCCCGCTGTGCATCCGGCAGCAGCGATAAGCCATATTTTTTCACCTGAGGTGAAGATACGGGCGATAGCAGTGCCGGTAATACCGAGACCGATGAAAACGCTTCCGGCTCCCATACCGTTTGCGTACTTGTTCAGGTGTTCGTCGGCCACTTTACTTCTTGTGAACCACGGCAGATAAAATGCATCCTGTGAAATCGAAAAGATTCCTACGATTATCATAATCAGCCCGGCGATTGCCATCATTATACATTCTGTAAGCATTTTTATCACTCATTTTTAGAATTTTAACAATATAATCTTGAAAATTCTAATATGTTATTTTGTATAGTGTTTTACAGAAATGTTAATAATATATTAATTTCTTGATTCGCTTTTTTTTGTGTTCATGTTCCGGAAATTTATCAACATATACTATTGTATCGTTCGTTGTAATCTTATCGGCTGATTCCGAGGGTATAGATGACAAAAATAGCGCAAATCACTATATTTTTTTGTTTAAATTGCTGTATCTCACTTGACTTATTTATATTTTCGGTGTACGCTTTACTCGTAGAAATCATAACAGAGAGGAAAGATAGGAGGAAAAATATGTCTATGATTTTAACCCCTGACCAACAGGCGATCCTTGACGGTCAGAAAGGCGAAACTCTCGCCAAGGTAATGAAAACGCTTGTGATGTTCGGAGAAGCCTTCGGCGCCGAAAAAATGGTGGCCGTAACTTCGCAATACAACCATCTCGTTACATCTTTCGGTCTTAAGGCGCTTACGCCGGTCTATGAACTGATGGAAAAGCTGATTGCCGAGGGTGTTAAGTCCGGTCAGAAGTTTTCGGCGGACCCGAGACCGATTGATCCGAACGTTCCGAGCAATATTCTCCAGAACTTCATTTTCAAAAAATTCATGTATTCCAAGCAGGATTATTATGAAAATCAGCTTGAAAAGCTCGGACTTATGGATAAGGACGCTTTCACTTGTACCTGTTATATGTCCGAGGTCGGTAACAAGCCGAAGGAAGGCGATATCTTAAGCTGGTCGGAATCATCGGCCGTTGTTTATGCTAACTCGGTGCTCGGCGCACGCTGCAACCGTAACTCGGGCATTATGGATATCATGGGCTCGATTGTGGGCTATGTTCCGTATTTCGGTCTTCTTACCGACGAGGGAAGAAAGGCGACATGGATTGTCAGGGTTAACACCTCCCAAAAGCCCGAAGCGCAGCTTTTAGGTTCCGCAATCGGTATGAAGGTCATGGAGGACGTTCCGTACGTTTTCGGTCTTGATCAGTGGCTCGGCGACACGCTTGACGAAAAGGCCTGTACTTATCTCAAGGATTTCGGTGCGGCTACGGCATCCAACGGTGCTGTTGGTCTTTATCATATTGCCAATCTTACGCCGGAAGCCAAAAAGCACGGGGAAGCCCTTATCGCCGAGGGTGCAAAAGAATACATAATCGATGATGCCGAGCTTGAAAGAGTCAAGGCAAGCTATCCTGTTGTCTGGAAGGACAAGAACGCCAAGCCGAAGCTTTGCTTCATGGGCTGTCCGCATATGTCGCTTGAACAGCTCAAATCGTGGACGGACAGGGTAGAGCAGGCACTTCGGGAAAGCGGTGCCCAAAGGGTGAGCATTCCGACAGTGTTCACAGCGGCACCGGGCGTTTTGAAGGAATTTGAAAAAACATCGTATGCGAAGCGGCTCAAGGATACCGGGGTTATAACTTCTTATATCTGCCCGCTGATGTATATGAATAATCCCTTATGTGCGAAAATGCCTGTCATCACATCATCAAATAAGCTTCGTACTTATACAACGGCGAAATATTATACCGATGATGAAATCCTTAAAGAAATCACAAAAGGAGGTGCAAAGTGATGAAAGTTTTTAAAGGAAGAACAGTAACACCCGGAACGATAACAGCCAAAGCGCTTGTTTCTCACGGGGGACTGAATACGCTTGCGTCTTTCCAGAAGGCCTTGCAGTTCGGCGACAAAAAAGCCACCTGCGGCGATCAGAACAATCCCGATCTGTACGGTAAGCAGATGGCAGGGGCCGCACTTTGTCTGCCTCAGACGATCGGCTCAACAACGGGCGGTCTGGTTTTATATTGTGCCTGCGCTATGAAGCGTCAGCCGGCTTGCATGCTGTTTGCCAATCACATTGATTCGCTTGCAGCGTCCGGCGCCGTTCTGGCTGAAGTATGGCTTGATGATATTACCATGCCTGTCGTTGACTGTCTCGGTGATGAGTTTTTAAACTACGTCAAAGACGGCATGACGATCACGATCAAAGACGACGGCACGGTCGAAGTTGATTGATCAGATATATTTGAATACAACGGTCACGATACCGACGATTATGAGCACTAAACCGGTAACACGGTTTAGTGTTTTTGCGCTTGCCTTGTTTGCGATTTTTGCGGCAATCAATGCCCAGATCAGCGTTGAGATTACACAGAACACAAGCGCCCAGATGTCGGTGATTTCCCGGGAAATCACAAAGTGACTGGCTGAACCGGTAAAAGCTGTAAACGCCATAATGAAAACACTTGTTCCGACAGCGGTTTTAAGCTCATATCCCAGAACTGTCACCAATACAAGAAGCATCATCATTCCGCCGCCGGCGCCCACGAAACCGCAGATAAAGCCGATCATGCATCCGCAAAGAATCGAGCGTATGACTCTTTGCCCGGCACTGAGCTTTTCTGACATGCTCTCTTTGGTTGTCATGACGGGCTTGACGATAAATTTAATGCCGAGAAAAACGGTCATAATCTGAGACATTGAGCCCATAGTCGTATTCGGAACCATGTTCGAAACCCAGCTGCCGATCATGGTAAAGCAAAGAACGCTTGCCATCATGATCGACCCGTTCTTTATATCAAGATTCTTGCTTTTTCCGTAAGTATAAGCACTGACGGCACTCGCAAGAACATCGCTTGCCAGGGCGATACCGACCGCCTGATAGGCCGGAAGACCGAGAAAAGTAATCAACATGGGGCTGATTACGGCGGCGGCACTCATACCGGCAAAACCGGTTCCGAGGCCTGCGCCGATTCCCGCAATAAAACAAATGATAAATTTATACAGCATTTTTCACCTTTTTTGCCGATAATGCGGCAATGTCCTTTCATTTATTGGTAATGAATCGGTGAACAGTTACCTGCTCACCGAAACAATTATTGCTTTTTGTTTACCGTTACATAAGCGTTATATTTTCCGCTGACCCAACAGCTTTTTCCGTAATCGGACTGAATAGAAATATTCGAAATCCGGACGGATTGAGGCGTAGAAATTGCGGCTTCAAGAGAAGAAACGTTGATTTCAATCTGAAGCATATCGGGCGTGATTTTGTCAATTTGAGCTTTCGGCCCGATTATTTTCACGCTGTCAAGTCCGGTTGTGTCAAGATTTACAGCGTATTCGTAGCCGTCAGCCTGATTGAGTAAAACCGTTTTGGAACCGGTGGCGTTCACGGTCGTCTGACTTTGCGAATAAAGGTTGACACGGACGGTAAATGTCTTGATTGAAGAATCGACAATGTTTACGACTGACTTTTCATCGGGCGTAAACTCAAATGTATTCTGTCCGTTTTCAAGTTCTTTAAAATCAATAGTTCCGACATTGAAGGATTCGTAATCCGTATCATCAAGCGGATTGTAAGAAATTTCAATCTTCGACGGGTTGATGCTGACTTTCGGCGGATTGTTTTCAAAATTCTCCGGTTCGTTGATAAACTTTACGGTCGTCGGGACGGTTTTTACTCTTGAAACGGGAATGGTAATGGTTGCCGTATTCGCTTCGCTGGCCAGACTGTCACAAACTAAAAATTGTGAACCTTTTTCGTTTGTAAGATCAAAGCTTACCTCAGCCATTACTTCTCTTGTTTCCTTCAGCGGCAGATTATTATCGTCAAGTGTTGCTTCAAAATAAACCTTCTTTATTTTTTCAACAACCGATGCAGGCCCGCTGACGTCAACCGTGCTCAACGAAGGAACCGGCTGACCGACACTGTATCCGTCGCTTACCAGGGTGTCAAGCTTATTGTTCAGCCTGGCTTCAACGTTGAAGGTTTCCGTAGTTTTGCGGTCATAAAAGACCGTAACGGTTGACGGATTGACACTGATAACGGAAACATCCGCTTCGCTTGATTTTGCTGAAAGAGTGATAACCTTATAACCTGCCGAGTCTATATATCCGCTCGATGCTTCAACGGTGATATTGTCTTTGCTGAAGGACTTGGAGTTGATGACATAGCTTTTACCGGATACTTCAACATCAACCGTAAGCTTGTCCGAATCAACAAAGGCAACAAAATCATTGTCCTTTGTAAAAGTGGTGTCCAATGAGATTCTGACATCGGAAATGATCCGGGTTGTGTTGTCGCTGTAATTCATCTTAACCGCAGCCCAAAAAATGACAGCAAGAAAAACAGAAAAAGCCAAAACAAACTTGTTGTTATAAAACAGCTTCTCAAAAGTCTTTTTATTCTTCATCAGCGTCTTTCCTCCTGCGATTTTTTTTGTTGTTCTTTTTGTCTGAATCGTCCGTGATGAGGAATTGCATCAGCTTTTCAAGAAGCTCGCCATTAGAAATATTTCGGGTCAGCACCGAATCTTTGGCAACGGAGATCTGACCGGTTTCTTCTGAAACAACAACGATTAGGGCGTCGGAGTGCTCACTCATTCCGACTGCGGCTCTGTGTCTTGTGCCGAGATCCCGGCCGATCTGAGCCTGCGTCAGCGGCAGAATGCATCCGGCGGCATTGATCCGGTTATCCCGAATAATCATAGCGCCGTCATGAAGCGGAGCTTTTGGATAAAAGATATTTTCAATAACCGGAACTGAAATCTGTGCATCGACCGGGCTGCCCGTCGCAATAATTTCACCAAGCGGACTTTTTCCTTCGATGACGATTAGGGCTCCTGTTTTGCTTTCCGACATATTGCTTGCTGCTTTCGCAATACAGGAGGCGCCGGCACGAAGCTGTTCTTTTGTCAGTTCGGAGTTTTTCGAAAACAGCGTAAATTTCTTAAAATCGCCCCGGCCGAACGATTCAATGGCATGACGGATTTCAGGCTGGAACAAAAGGATCAGAACGATTACGATGTCGTCAAAAAGCCTGCTGAAAACAAACCTGCTGGTCGACATATTCAAAGCGGAAACCAACAGATAAATCAGCGTAATTAAAACGATGCCTCTTACAAGATGAATGGCTCTCGTTTGTCTGAAAAGCTTGATACAATAATAGATCATGAGCGTTATGGTGAGGATATCCAAAATATCGTACCATTGCAAGGATGTGATAAGCTTCATTGCGTTTTCGCCGAAAGAATTGATAAACTCCGTCATATTTATACACCAACCAAAAAACTTTACCTTATATCATACCGTCTATTGTTAAAACCAGACTAAAAGGATAACAATACACGCATCATTTTCTTAATAATATTACCATATTTTTTGTCTCATTGCAATTTTATTTATGCAAAAAATCAACTTTTTTATATCATTTATGCCGTTAAAAAAGCCCGGACTGATTCTGACTGTCCCTTGAGCGATTGTTGAAGCGCTTTTATGAGCCAATGCCGAACAATGATAGCCTGCCCGGCAGGCTATATTGTTTTGATCGAGTAATTCGCCGATTTGCTCACTGTGAATCTTTCCGATATTAAAGCTTATCACGCCACTGTTCGTTTTCGAGTGCATATTATCATATACGGTAACACCGTTTATATTTTTCAGTTCACTCGTAATCCATTCCGTAAGCCGGCTTTCCTTTTTTAAAATGTTTTCACATCCGATTGATTCAACCATTCTCAGCCCCTCGTAAAGTCCGGCAATACCGGGTAAATTGACGGTGCCGCTTTCGAATTTGTCAGGCAGAACATCTGGCTGCGATGGCTCAAGGGAAAGGCTTCCGGTGCCGCCCTCGATAAAGGATTCAAGCTGTGAACTTTGATTCAGGATTAAAAGCCCCGTACCCATCGGGCCTAATAAGCCCTTGTGACCCGGCAGGCAAAGAAAATCGATGGCGCTGTTATTTATATCATATCGGAATGTTCCGGCTGACTGCGCAGCGTCAACGGCAAATAATATACCTTTTTCCCGGCATAACAAGCCGATTTTTTCGATCGGAAGAACCGTTCCGAAAACATTGGAGACATGGCAGCAGGCGATCAGCCGTGTGTTCGGCTTAATCAGCGATTGAAAATTCATGACGGTCTGTTCGTCATTTTTCGGGACGACCTGAGCGATATCATACGTTATGACGCCCTGCTCAAAAAGCTTCTGAACGGGTCTTAATAAAGAGTTGTGCTCCAACGATGAAATAATAACATGATCTCCTTTTTTCACACACCCTTTAATTACCATATTCAACGATTCCGTGCAGTTTTTCGTAAAAATAACACGTTCGCTGTCTGCACCGAAAATTGACGCAGCTTTTTCTCTTGTTTTGTAAACCGTTTCGCCCGCTTTGACGGAGAGCCGGTGTCCTCCTCGTCCGGGATTGGCTGAAAATAACGATGCTTTGCACATTGCCTCAAGAACACATTTTGGTTTCGGAAAAGATGTGGCGGCATTATCAAGATAAATCATTCTTCATCACCTAAATGTTCAACACCGAAATTCGGAATAAAATTTTCGGAAATAATGTCATAAGCTTCAAATATATCTCCGCTTACATAAAGTGCATAATTGCACCCTTCCATATGATTTGGATTCGGATTTCTTCTGATTCTTGTCTTGAACCCTCTTTTATTCAGCAAAGAGGCAGCTTTTTGAGCAAAAGTCTGATTGGCAAATTTAATGTATGTCATAAGTCACCTCTGTATGGTTAATATCAATATCAATATATGTAATGAAATATTCCGTCGTGAAAAAGTTAAAAACTATTTTGGCTCAATCTGTTGAAGTGCCTGCGGATTTTTTGTATAATAAAAAAGGAGGCGATATTATGTCAAAAATTCTGATTGCTGACGACGAGCCCAAAATCCTTAAGCTTGTCGGCGACTTTTTAAAAAAAGCCGGATATGAAACAGTCGAAACCGATAACGGTGACGATGCATACAGACTATATCACGAAAACCCTTCGGTTTTTTCGCTGTTGATTCTTGATATCATGATGCCCGGTTTGAACGGCTGGGAAGTATGCAGAAAGGTGAGAGAAAAATCCAACGTGCCGATTATGATTCTTACTGCCCGGTGCGAAGAATTTGACGAGCTGATGGGCTATGAATCCGGTGCTGACGATTATGTTACCAAACCTTTCAGTCCATCGGTTCTTGTCAAAAAGGTGGAAGCTCTTCTCAGAAGAACGGCATCAGCCAAAAAGGACGAAAAGTGTGACGGAACGATAGGGGAACTTACCTTTAACCATGAGGCTCATGAAGTCCGTTTAGGCGGGCGTGAAATTGATCTGACCTTAAAGGAATACAATACGTTGAAAATGCTCATCGAAGCTCCGGGAAGAGTTTTCAGCCGTGACCAGCTTCTCGACAGTATCTGGGGTTATGATTACGTCGGAGACGTCAGAACTGTCGATTCTCACGTCGCAAGGCTTCGTGCAAAACTCGGCGACTGGGGCAACAATCACCTGAAAACCGTTTACGGAATCGGATACAAGATTGAGGAATGATAATGTCTGCCGGTACTTCTCAAAGACGAAAAAGCGGAATAAGAAGTCGGTTCGGAATCACACTTTCGGTTGTTGTTGTTGCGATTGTGCTTTTAAACCTTATTCAGTTTCTTTCCATGACGCGTATTTATACATATGCGACAAAGCTTGATATGAAAAAAGCGGCCGATGCGGTAATGGAGCTCAATCTCGATGACAGTGAATTTTACAAGGCGATAGCCGAACTGGAAAGTGCGTACAATGTCTATATTGAGATCTATAAGTCGCATGAGGATCTGATTTATACGACCAATAACAATGGCTGGATTTTTGATCCGAATCAGCAGAATTCTTCCGAAAATGAGCTGAAGCCACGTATTATGAAGGTTCTCAGTCATAAAGATAATAGTGACGGGAGCTTTTTTGAAGAACGGCAGGAGTTCTTCGCTGTTGCAAAATATATTGTTTACGGAGACTTTACCAACACCGACATCGGCATCATACTGTATTCATCGGTAGACATTATAACCGGCAATGCCAAAACGGCAAGCTGGACGTTTTTCGGGATCAGTACGGTTTTTCTTCTTGTTGCTGTTATTGCGCTGTTGATATATACGATGGCCTTCGTCAAACCCCTTGACACGGTAAACAGTATTACAAAAAAGATCACGCAAATGGATTTCGGCCAGCGATGCCCGTCTTTCAGAATCAGAGAACTTGACGAACTGAGTGCAAGTGTGAATGCGTTGTCAGCGTCTCTCGAACTGACTTTAAAGGATCTTCAGATAAAAAACAGACGCCTTGAGCAGGAGATTGAAAAAGAGCGTCAGGTAATTGAGCTCAGGAAGCAGTTTACCGCCAATGCCTCCCACGAATTAAAGACCCCGCTTGCCATTATCCAAGGGTATGCGGAGGGTCTGAAATACGGCATTGTCGATGGTTCGCCGGAGGAATATTGCGACACGATCATCGAAGAAGTGCAAAAGATGAATAACCTTGTTGTCAAACTTCTCGAGATAACAAAATACGATTATCGGGGAAATATTATTTCGTGTGTACCGATGTGTATTCGTGACGAACTGGAACGCCGGCTTGATGCAGTCCGACTGCTTCTCAGTCAAAAAAATATTAAGGTCGAATTTGATGTTCCGCCTGAATATATCGGATACAGTGACAGGGAGCTGCTCGACAATGTTTTCGGCAATTATATTTCAAACGCAATCAGCCATTGCGAAAATGAAAAAGTAATCAGAATCACCTGCGTACCCGTCAAAGACAGTTACAGAGTTTCCGTGTTTAATACAGGCAAGCCGATTGCTGATGAAGATATTGAGCATATCTGGCAAAGCTTTTACAGGGCGGATAAGGCTCACTCAAGAGCAGCGGGTCGATTCGGTCTCGGTCTTTCGATCGTTGCTGCGGCGCAAAACCTTCAGGGACGTGACTTCGGCGTCAGGAACTACGATGACGGAGTGGAATTCTGGTTCGATATTGCACGGTATGAAAAACCGGAAAGTTGAGGAATCCTCTCAGCTAAGCGTATGCTGTGATTGATTCAGAGGTTTCTTAAAATGAAAATCCGGCGGACAACTCATTATGCCCGCCGGATTCGGCTATTTTTTGATTATTTTACTTAAGCAAATACCGGAAGAACAAATGACGGCGGCAACCGCAAGCTTTTTCACCGTGCTTTTCACCTGAGCTACTGACGAAGGGGCATGAGAGAGAATAAACTCACTGAACGGCTTTGACGGTTTGTAATCGCAAAGCTCGTCCATGGTAACAGTATATGTCCGGTAGTCGGTGGGATTGCTTTCTTTCAGCTCAAAAATCCTGACACCTCTTTTTTTGCCCGGTCCGTAAGTAGAAAATCCGGCTCCCTGTGTGTAGCCGAGGTCAATTCCGTCAACATTTTTTACAAAGCTGTTGTTGTGGTCATGGCCGACAAATACGCCGAGCACATCGCCTTTCTCCTTGAATGCTTCAAATTCGCCGTTGTTGATTTCCGGCGAAGCGGGCGACTCAAGCATAAAGCCGCCGTCGGCAATCGAATCGTCGTAAAGCTTGTAATACTCGTTTTTATGTAAGCCGTAAGCTTCGACACGTCCTTTGCTGAAACGGGAACATTTTTTTATCGCTTTGTAATACTCCGGAAGCGGTATATGCTGAAAAACAAGGGCAGGCAGGCAGGTGCCGTTTTCAGACCGAAGCCGATCACGCTCCGCTTTGTACCACTTAATCTGTTCTTTTGAAACCGGAGCATAATTTCCGTTTTCATCTTTTGCGTTGGAATCAATGATATAAAGGCAAAAGATGTCTTTTTTTCCTTTGCTGTCTTTTATCGGGATACTATAGGTGCCGGGATTGTCCTGATTCCGGATGCCGGGTGTGTAACAGCCGTCAAGTTTCTGATAAATTTTCATTTGCTCCCGGTTTGAAATACCGCAGTCCCGGTCGTGATTTCCGAATGTAACGGCAAACGGAATGTTATACTTCTGAATCGGTCCGGTAATGCGAAGTAACAGGTTTTCAATTTTATTGAGCGTGTCTTTTTTGAACGACGGGGAGTACCCTTTGATCTGATCACCCGTAAAAATGACAAGATCAGGCCTTTCTCTTTCGATTGCAAGCCGGATCAGTGAAACAGTGTCGGGATTCGGAATTGCGTTTTCCTGAACGTCGGCAATCTGCATGATTTTGAATCGTCCGTCTTTGAATTGAAGCGTTTGCATTTTATTCTCCTTTTAAGCTTTCTATGAAGACTATACCATTTTTATGGTCTTTTTTCAAGCCTCTTAAATTGCGTATAAACTATGCAGATACAATTTAGTTGAAAGTAAATCCATGCTTGTTCTTTGTAAAAAATATATAAAATTTTGTAAAAACACTTTATTTTTCTGTATAACTATGCTATTATAATACTGTAATAAGCCTTGCAATCGGTTTAACGCCCTTCGGGGTTTAATATAGAAAGGAGATGACCTTT
The DNA here is from genome assembly GCA_945863885.1 of uncultured Clostridia bacterium. Classification (GTDB taxonomy): domain Bacteria; phylum Bacillota; class Clostridia; order Oscillospirales; family Acutalibacteraceae; genus UBA6857. Next base: position 15,958 of record CAMAZY010000008.1, on the reverse strand, counting down.
ATGAAGATAACGGTTATCGGAAGAAAATGTACACCAAGAGATTCCTTTAAGCAAAGAGCTGAAAAACGCCTGAAAAAGGTCGAAAAGTTCTTTGACAGCGAAGCCGAAGCGAAAATCACGGCAACGGTTGAAAAAACCGAACAGATTGTCGAAATTACGATTTTCTATAACGGCATGTTCTATCGCTCTCAGGAGCGGGCTGTCAACATGAACGATGCTCTTGACCGCTGCGTCGACTCTCTTGTGCGTCAGATCCGCAAGAACAAGACGAAGGTTGAAAAGAAACTTCATGAGGGTGCTTTTGAGGCATTTGATGCGATCGACGAGTTTGAACCGGAGGACAATTACGACGTTGTCCGTTCAAAGTCGATTCTGTTAAAGCCTGAAAGCGTCGAGGAAGCTATCCTTCAGATGAATCTTTTGGATCATCAGTTCTATATGTTCAAAAACAGCGGTGATGATGACAAGATTTGCGTTGTTTACGCCCGGAAAGACGGCGGTTACGGCTTAATAATTCCTGAAGAAGATTGATTTCGGAATAATAATCTGTTAAAATATTCAGCGGCAGGATTCTGCCGCTGATCTTTTTTGAAATGAGTTGAACAATATGAAAATAAATTTTGTTATCCCTTGTCTTCTGGGTCTTGAAAAACTGATTGCCGATGAACTGAAAGATCTCGGTGCATTCGATGTTGCTGCTGAAAACGGAAGAGTTTTGTTTTCCGGCGACGAGAACATTCTTGCAAGAGTCAATATTTGTTCACGCTACGCCGAAAGAGTACAGATTCTTGTCGGTTCATTTGAAGCGATGAGCTTTGAAGATTTGTTTCAGGGCACGAAGGCTTTGCCGTGGGAGGAATGGATCGGTGCGTATGACGCATTTCCGGTCAAGGGCTATTCCATCAACTCGGCTTTATTCTCTGTCAGCGATTGTCAGTCGATCATCAAAAAAGCCGTTGTGGAAAGACTGAAGTCTAAGTACAATATTTCATGGTTTGACGAAACGGGACCTGTTCATCAGATTCAGTTTTCGATCATGAAAAACAAGGTGAGTCTGCTTCTTGATACGACCGGTGTCGGACTTCATAAGCGAGGCTACCGTCTTGAGGCAGGCGGTGCGCCGATCAAAGAAACCCTTGCTGCTTCGCTTTGCTGTTTGGCAAGGGTGCGGGATTATCATACGCTTTATGATCCGATGTGCGGTTCGGGTACGATTCTTATCGAAGGAGCGATGCTTGCCAACAACATTGCTCCCGGTGTCAATCGTAATTTTTCCGCTGAACGCTGGTCGAATATTTCCGGGGAAATCTGGAAAGAGGAGAGAGAGCGGGCTCGCTCGCTTGAAAAGCATGACAGCCCGTTTGTCGCTTACGGCTCGGATATTGATTCTTCTTGCCTTGACATAGCAAAAGCCAACGCCCAAAGAGCCGGCGTTGACCGATATATCACGTTCGAAAAAAGAGACTTAAAGGATTTCACACCGAAAAGCGAAAAGGGAACCGTTATCTGCAATCCGCCGTACGGGGAAAGACTGCTTGACCTGAAAGAGGCGGAAAGAATCTACAAATTGATGGGCGAGCGTTTCGAAAGACGGCACGGCTGGGCTTATTATATCATCAGCCCGTCCGAAGATTTCGAAGTGTTTTTCTCAAGAAAAGCGGATAAACGCCGCAAGCTTTATAACGGCATGATCAAGTGCCAGCTTTTCATGTATTTTAAATAATAATGGCAACCTCTAAAAACCTCCCGGCATTCGTCATAATGCCCAACTAATGCCGCCTTTGTCGCCCCAAAACCTTGAAATACGCAAAGTATTCCTGCGGTTTTTTGCCTAAAATTCGACATCATTTGTGCACTATGCCGAACGCCTTGAGTTTTTAGCGGTTGCCTAATGATTAAAGCTTGAAATCTTCCGCTGTGTAATCGGTATCGATGCGAAGCTTTTTCGGCACTCTTTTGAGCGGGTCGTAATCGTAGCGTCTGCAATGGCTGTCAAGCGGCATTACACCGTCAAATTTACAAAGTGCAACCGATCTGTCAAGAGGAATCTTCGCATAAATACAGTATTCACATCTCGGATCGTGTTTTTTTCTGTCGTAATATTTCTGCATGAATTTCACCGCCGATATCGTTTTAACGCAGCAAACAAATACTGCTTTACTATAATAGCATAACCTTTATTTTATTTCAATAGCCGTTTGGCTGATGTGGCGGCTTTTGAGCCTGATTCTCACACTGTCGCCGATTAAAAAAAGCGCACACATGGCAAAAAGCCCCAACGAGACCGGAAGAAATTCCGGTTTTTTTGCGCTTATATTGTCATAGTTGAGTTTGATAACAGCCGTATCGGGGCAAAAAATGTTTAATAAAAAGCTGCAGATAACGCAGGCTAAGGCGCCGCAAATAATCCTTCCTGTCGCAAAATATTTATAATTGAGACGAAGCTTTATGATCGCCGGCATAACCTGACAATGAACACAAAAACCGCTCCAGCTTATAATACCGGCTACAACGCTTATCGGAAAAGTACCGACAGCCCGGTAACATCCGTTTGTCACTTCAAGTATGCAATCGAGAAAAAGAGCAAAGCCCTCGGACAGTCCGGCTGTCTGAAGAAGAGAAGAAATTGTGGAAAACACGATAACCCAGCCGCAGATCATCAGAACGGAGTTGGTGCTCTTTGAAACTGCCGCAACGAGAGACTGCGAAAGTCTCGGATTGTCAGTAATCCTGACCGATTCCGCTTCATCTTCGGGAATAACCATAAATCTTGTCAGAATTCCGAGAATAACCGAGGAAAGTGTAACGGAAGTAAAAAGAATCACCCCGATTTTTTGCGAACCGAGTATCTGCACGCCGACACAGCTGATGACAAAAGCAGGTCCGGGATTGACGCAGAATAATAAAAGCCGCTGTCCCTGAGATTTCGTGATTTTTTTGCTGTCATAAAGCTGTCTGACAAGTTCTGTTCCGACAGGAAATCCGCTTATCAGCGACAGGAAAATGACGGAACCGGTACAGCTTGGTTGTCGGAAGAGAAAATAGGTCAGTCTTCCGGATATCCGATCGAGCTTTGACGTGAGGTTGCTCTGAACAAGAAAACTTGAAATCACCATAAACGGAAAAAGGGAGGGTATGACCGTTCTGAAGCATAGCTCCAATCCGTTTCGTACCCCGTTTGCGCTTTGTGACGGAAAAATTAAAGTAATGGCCGCCAAGGTGAATACGGCAAACACACAAATGCAGTATTTCAGTACGATTTTTAAACTTGAAACCGATTGAGCAGCTTTATTTTTTTTCATACTATCACCCTTTTGATAAATATGAACCGTTCAAAGAAAATATAAGTATGAAACGACAAACAAAAACATAAAATGGACTATATCTGTGTTGGGGTGATTGTTTTGGAGAAAGAAAAAAGAAAGAAAATTGCTGATTTCGCTTTTCCAGATTCATCGGAAGAATTTGAAATGCCGCATATTGAGCTGTGCTCAAATAAGGCCGCAACCATTGAAGGCTGTCGGGGGATTATCGAATACTGTGAAACAACGGTCAGAATCAATTGCGGAAATGTTATTGTGAAACTGTGCGGCGATTGTCTCGGAATCAGCTCGCCGAGTACGGACACGATCGTCGTCAGAGGAACAATTGTTTCGATTGAATTCAGTACATAAGCAGTGACCTAATCTGTTCGAAAGGAACGATACATTCACCGTTCGGCGTTTTGTTATCAATCAGGGGATATGGATTATGTTTTTTCTAAGACTATACAGATGGATTCTTGGTTATATCACTTTCTGCGTTACCGACGGCTTTACGGAACGCTTTTTCAATCTTTGTACACAAAAAGGCATTGTTCTGAATCATGTCAGCATCAATGATAAATCGGTTACAGCGGATATCAGAGCCGGTGAATACCGCCGTCTGCGTGAAATAGCAAGACTTTCCGGCTGTAAAATTTGTTGTAAGGAAAAACGCGGATTTGTATTTTTTCTCAGACGCAATGAAAAAAGAGTCGGGCTTGCGGTAGGCGCAGCCTTTTTTGTCGTTTTCATGTGTATCGCTTCTCTTTTTATATGGAATGTGGAAACGGCAGGCTCGGAAACGCTCAGCCGGCAAACGATACTTGCGGCGGCCGGGCAAGCCGGTGTATATCCGGGCGCACTCCGGCGGAATATTGATCAACTTCAGGCGGCTGAAAACATCATCACCACGTTGAATGGGAAGCTTTCATGGGTCTCGGTCAATATCAAGGGCAGTCATGCCGTCATTGAAGTGAGGGATTATGTAGCAAGAAGAGAGGACGAAACCTATTGTGACCCGTGCAATATTATTGCCGATTTTGACGGCGTGCTTTTAAGCGTTGAAGTTCACAACGGCACAAAAGCCTGCCCGGAGGGGAGCGGTGTAAAAAAAGGCGACCTGATCATCAGCGGTATATTCGAAAACCGTGACACTTCCTGCATCTTTATGGAGGCGAGGGGGATCATAACGGCAATTCATGAAAACGATCTGACAATCGAAAAAAATATGAAGCAACATTACAAGTCTTTTCAAAGTAAAAAAACCGTTAAAAAAATAGGCTTATTCGGACTCAGTATCCCTCTTGGCTTTTTCTCCGGTGAAAAAGAGTATGAGCAATACGAAAAAAAGTTCTCTTTGTATTTCGGACAAACGAAGCTTCCGTTTTATATTTGTGAAACAACCAGGGCATATTATAACGAAGACTGCGTGTCAGATGCCGATAAGAAATACACGCTGTTTTTTGATGATTATACCGATACAGAATATGAAAAATATAAAAACACACGCATTCTCGAAAAAAAACTCAGTGTCAGGGAAGACGGACAAAAATTTTTCATTTCGAATGAAGCGAATTGTATTGATTTTATGGGGATCAAACAAAAAATTGAATTTGATCAGCAGGATTCTTAAAAATTATTTGGATAAAAAGATGAAAATCTATTCACAAATTTAAAAAAAGTGTTATAATGAATTCATAATGGATAAATTTAAATGTTTTTAAAGCGATTGAGGTGTACCGATTGTTTGAAAGTATTATCAATATAGACCGGATGGAGCACGCTGTCAGTCTTTTCGGCTCGTTTGACGAAAATATCAACATAATCGAAAAAGAGTTCAACGTGACGGTGGTAAGCCGGGGAAGCGAGCTTAAAATACAAGGCGACGAGGAAGCTGTCTCGCTTGCAAGGCGTGCCGTTAACGGTCTGTTGGCGCTTGTCAATAAAGGGGAATCGCTGAATGAGCAAAACGTCCGATACGTGATATCCATGGTGCATGAGGGCAACGACGACAAATTGATTTCCATGTCGTCTGAATGCGTCTGTATTACAGCAAAAGGTAAGCCCATCAAAGCCAAAACCCTCGGTCAGAAGAAGTATATTGAGGCCATCCGCAATAACACAGTTGTTCTCGGAATCGGACCTGCCGGTACGGGAAAAACCTATCTTGCCGTGGCTCTTGCAGTCAGCGCTTTTCGCTCCAAGCAGGTCAACCGTATTATCCTGACCCGTCCGGCGGTGGAAGCCGGAGAAAAGCTCGGCTTTCTTCCCGGTGATTTACAGCAAAAGGTCGACCCGTATTTAAGACCGCTTTATGATGCGCTTTTTGATATGCTCGGCGCCGAAAATTTTCAGCGCTTTCAGGAACGAGGCAGTATTGAAGTCGCACCGCTTGCCTATATGAGAGGCCGGACGCTCGATGACAGCTTCATCATTCTTGATGAAGCGCAAAACACGACACCTGAACAGATGAAAATGTTCCTGACAAGACTCGGCTTTAATTCAAAAATCGTCGTAACCGGTGACGTAACGCAGATCGACCTTCCTGACGGAAAACGGTCGGGCCTGGTTGAGGCCGTAAAAATACTGAAAAATGTAAACGATATTGAAACCGTACGCTTTACTGAAAAAGACGTGGTACGCCACAAGCTTGTTCAGGATATCATAAAAGCATACGAAAAGTATGAGGAGGCTAAGAAAAGGAAATGAAAGATAAAATCAAGGTTATCATCAGCAACAGCCAGAATGCCGTAAAAATTCCGACGGGTGTCCGTATGCTGATAAGACGCTGCTGTAACGCCGTTCTTGTCAATGAAAAGTTCAAAGGTTCAGCGGAAATCAGCGTTACAATCGTTGACGACGAACAGATTCATGAGCTGAATCGTAAGCACAGAAACATTGACGCATCAACGGATGTTTTATCGTTTCCGCTCGGGGAAAACGGCGTATACGACGTCAACCCCGAAACCGGTGCGCAGCTTTTAGGCGATATTGTTATTTCGATTGAACACGCCGTCAAGCAGGCAAAGGTCTACGGACACTCGCTTGACAGAGAAATAGCCTTTCTCACGGTACACTCGATGCTGCATCTTCTCGGATACGATCATGAAGCAGGCGGACTTGAGCTTGTACATATGAGAGAGCACGAGGAAGCCGTATTGACACAACTCGGTCTTGTCAGAAGCGGAAGCTATTATACAATGGACGAATAAGCGCATGGAGAAACTCAAAGCCTTATTCAAAAGTTTTTATTATGCCGCAAGCGGCGTGGCTGCAACCGTAAAAACCGAGCGGAACATGAGAATTCACCTTGTATGCGTAACGTATATGTTTTCTATTCTGCTGTTGACCGACTGGTTTTCGCTTGACAAAAGCGACTGGTGTGCTTTGATTTTGGCAAGTGCGCTTGTCCTTTCGGGAGAAATTGTCAATACAGCGATAGAAAATGCTGTCAATCTTGTAACAACTGAATACAGCGAATTTGCCAAAAAAGCGAAAGATGCCGGCTCAGGCGCCGTTTTGGTCAATGCTGTTTTTGCGGTGATTATCGGTCTTGTGGTTTTGTTACAGCCGAAAGCGTTCAGACAGATGCATCTGTATTTTTCGGCGAATCCGCTGATGCTGTTGCTTTTTGCTTTGAGCATTGTTCCCGCTACCATATTCATCTTTTTCGGAATCCCCGGACGGCATAATAAAAAAAATAAATAAATTGCATTTTTCTCTTGACATCATGACTTTAATGTGCTAAAATCGTGTCAACAAATGAAGAAACGAAACCTGAGATTAAGAATAGTAACCTTTAGTTCCCGGATTTTAGAGAGCCGATGACGGTGTGATTTCGGTATCCGGCCTTTTGGCGAATGGACTTATGAGGGCGGTCGAAAGCGTAAGCAAGTAGTAACCGACGGGAGCCGTACCCGTTATCAAGTCGGGTTGCATAATCTGTGCAATGAAGAGTGGATGGAAACATCAATTTGGGTGGTACCGCAGGATTTTAAGTCTTGTCCCTTTTCAGGGGCAAGCTTTTTTTATTTTTTACGGAGGAATCAATATGATGATTTTATTGACAAAACGATGGTGAAGCTTTATCTGAGTCTTCACACACCGAAACCTATCATAAAATAAAATACAGTAAATCAAAAGGAGTCATTTAAAATGAAAAAATCAATTATTAAAGTTCTTGCACTGATTCTTTGTGCGGCAATGATCTTTGCCTTTGCTGCTTGCGGCGGAAAAGACGACACTTCCGCTACAGATTCTTCTACTGAGGAAACCACTGTTTCTTCTGCTGATGCAACCAAAGATTCTTCCGATGAAGCAACCACTGCTTCCTCTGTTGAGAAGACCTCAGCAAACGGCGCTTCCGATGGTAAAACACTGAAAATCGGCGTTATTCAATATGTTTCTCATCCGTCTCTTGACAACTGCTACACCGGAATAGAAACTGCTTTGAAAGAAAGCGGTCTTAAATATGAGCTTGACCGCCAGATTGGTTCCGATGCTGCCGCAGATTCAGACTGTAAGACGTATGCTGAAAGTATGGTAGCCAAAAAGTATGACATGATTTTTGCCATTGCTACTCCTGCCGCCACGGTTGCTTATGCCGCTACGGAGGGTACGGATATCCCTGTTATTTTCTGCGCTGTATCTGATCCTGTTGCTGCAAAAATCGTTGACTCAATGGAGAATCCGGGTTCTCTTTGTACCGGCACTTCCGATGTTCTGAACCTTGATGCACAAGTTGATCTGATTCAGTCAATGCAGCCGGACGTTAAGTCAATCGGCATTCTTTACACAACAAGCGAAGCCAACTCTATTTCACAGCTCAACACACTCAAAGAAGTATGTAAAAAGAGAAATATCGAGGTTAAAGCTACGGGTATTCAGAACGATTCCGATATCCCGGCAGCAGCTGCCGCTCTTGCTTCAGAAGTTGACTGCATCAATAACTTCACCGATAACAAGGTTGTTAACAATCTTTCTGTTGTTCTGAACGCAGCCAACGAAGCCGGCATTCCGGTTTACGGTTCTGAAGTTGAACAGGTTAAAAACGGATGTCTTGCCGCTGTTTCTATTGACTATGTTGAACTCGGCAAGGTCACCGGTAATATGGGAATCGAGGTTCTCAACGGTGCCGACGCTTCCACGATGGCCGTTCAGACAATTTCCAAAGCCGATCCGGTTGTAAACTCTGAGGTACTTGCTTCTCTCAACATTGAAATGCCGAAAGCGTATACCGAAGCGGAAACCGTCGTAACAAATAAATAATTTAATTTCGCTTTCATAAGCTGACAAGGTGCGACTTTCCTGCCGCACCTTGTCAATGCATATCTTAATAAAAAGGAATAATTGATATGAGTTCTGTTCTTGCTTGTATGGATGTATTTTTGCGCGACGGCCTGATGTATTCGATTCTGGCGCTCGGCTTTTATATCTCGTTCAGTATTCTTGATTTTGCCGATCTGTCCGTCGAAGGAACCGTACTTCTCGGCGGTGTGAGCTACTCGCTGTTGGTCTGCAAAGGTGTGAACCCCTGGCTTGCCGTGATCGTTGCCTTTGTCCTCGGCTCTCTTGCCGGCTGTGTTACGGGCCTGCTTCATGTCAAGCTGAAAATAAGACCGCTTCTTTGCGGTATTCTTGTTTCAACTGCTCTGATATCCGTCAACCTTGTTCTTGCTGTTGTCGGTAACGGCGGAAGCTTCAACGGAGAGGGTGCCCTGAGTACGATTTCGTTTTCAAGAAACGATCCGACTGTTTTGCGCACGTTTCCGGCATCGCTTATTCCTGATAAGACCGGGGCGTTCAATCTTCGTGAACTGATTACCTTCCTTGTGGTTGCGCTGATTTTTAAATGGATTCTGGACTGGTACCTCAAGACAAAAAACGGTCTGTTGCTTCGGGCGACCGGCTGCAATGAGCAATATGTTTCGATGCTTGCACAAAATCCGGGCCGAAGCAAAATTACCGGTCTTGCCATTTCAAACGGATATGCGGCCGTTGCGGGTGCCCTGATTGCCACTTCAAGAGCCAACGCCAATCAGGGAATGGGTATCGGCATGATTGTCATCGGTCTTGCCAGCGTTATTATCGGTCTTTCTCTTTTCGGGAAACTGCGTTTTCTCAAACCGACCACCATGGTTATTCTCGGCTCGATCGTGTACCAGGCTTGTCTTGCTATAGCGACCTATCTCGGCGTGCCGTCAGCTTATAATAAAATTATCATGGCGGTTTTGTTTACCGTTGCCCTTGTTTTCAGCAATTCCATTAAGAAAGGGGCGTCAAAGGCATGATAGAGTTTATTGATATTGTGAAAAAATTCAATGTCGGTACACCCGATGAAACAACGCTGTTCGACGGTTTTAACCTGAAGATTGAAAAAGGCGAATTTGTCTGTGTGGTAGGTTCAAACGGAAGCGGAAAAACCACCATGCTCAACCTTCTTTGCGGTTCTCTTCCGGTTGATTCGGGTAAAATCGTTCTTGACGGAAAGAACATAACGAAGATGAACGAATATGTGAGAGCGAAATACATCGGACGTGTATTTCAGGATCCGCAAAAGGGTAGTGCGGCAAAGCTTACAATATTGGAAAACATGGCTCTTGCCGATAATAAGAATAAACGCTATCTTCTCACGCCCGCAATCAACAAAAAGCGCATGGACTATTACAAATCACTGCTTGAAGAATGTAATATGGGTCTTGAAAACCGCCTCGACGTTCAGGTCGGCTCCCTTTCCGGCGGTCAGAGACAGGCACTCGCACTGGTTATCGCCAATATGTCGGATATCGACATTCTGATTCTTGACGAGCATACGGCTGCGCTTGATCCGAAGTCGTCCGAAAGAATTATGCAGCTTACCGATATGTTTGTTAAGGAGAAGAAAGCAACAGCGTTAATGGTTACGCATAATCTCCGGTACGCCGTTGAATACGGTACCCGTCTTATCATGATGGATAAAGGCAGAATCGTACTCGACAAAGCGGGCGAGGAGAAGCAGAATACCAAAATAGATGATATTCTTTATCAATTCAATCAGATCAGCATTGAATGCGGAAACTGATATCAAACAAACGAAGCATCGGCAGGGTTTCTTACCGATGCTTGTTGTTTGTTTTTTCAAAGGCGTTTTGTGAAAAAAACTCGTCCTGAAACCATACATCACGGATCTGAAACTGTTTTCCGTTAAGATAGGAAAGCGATCCGGCGTCCGTGGTAAAATCAAATATCAGCTTGTAGGAACACAGACACTGCTTTTTCAGCCCGCTTTTTTTGTTCAGCTTATTCGTACCGTACTTACCGTCGCCTAACAGCGGGTGACCGATGGAAGCTAAATGGGCTCGGATCTGATGCGTTCTGCCTGTCAGCAAATCTACTTCAAGCAAGCTTAAATCGTCTTTTTCGGCGAGGACCCGATATTTTGTCCGGATAAGCTTGGCTCCATCTGTCTTGTTCCGGCTGATAAAGACCTTGTTTTTATCTTCGTCCTTTGTCAGATACCCCTCAAGAACAGCTTCTTTCGGCTTCGGCACGCCGTGAACAACGCACAAATACAACTTATGAAGCTCTCTGTCTTTCATTTTCTGATTCATAATCCGTAATGCTTCGGCGTTTTTGGCGGCTATGACAATACCGCTGGTATTACGGTCAATACGGTTTACCAAAGACGGCGTAAAGGAGGCTTCATTTTCCGGATCAAATTCTCCTTTTTCAAAAAGATACCGCTTGACTCTTGTTATCAGTGTATCCGTGTATTCGTTTTCGTCCGGATGGGAAAGCAGACCGACTTTCTTATTAAGTAGAAGAATGTTGTCATCCTCATAAATGATGTCAAGCTTTTTGGAGGCCGACATAAAATCATATTTTGTTTCGCTTTTTGCGAAGAATTCGTCGTTGATATATAAGTCGATTTTGTCCCCAAGCTTCAGACGGGTGGAAATCTCCGCTCGTTTGCCGTTGACTTTGATCCGCTTGATTCTGATATATTTGTACATCAAAGCTTTCGGAAGATTAGGAAAGCTTTTGGTAAGATATTTATCGAGACGCTGATCGGCATCATTTTTTTCAATCGTAAAACTTCTCACTTTAGTAGCTCCTATGTTTTTCTTTTGCTATCATATCATACCGAATCAAAAAGAGCAAGTCTGCCGGTGATTTTGGTTGCCAAGATGAGTTTTTTGTTGTATAATAAAAAGAAAGTTTCATTTTTTGTATATCGGAAAGGCTGAGGATATGAAAAGCAACGGCTTTGATTGGTTCAAGCTTGATAACGCTGCCAAAATTTTCCCGGGACAGAATTCCAATTCATGGTCCAATGTATTCAGAATCGGTGTCGAGCTGAAAGAAGAGGTGGACCCCGAAATTCTTGAAAAAGCCTTGAACCGTACGCTTGAGCGGATGCCGAGCTTTAATGTCAGAATCCGAAAGGGCTTCTTCTGGTATTTTTTTGAAAAGAATCCGAATCAAGCTGCTGTTTCACCGGACATAAAAAATCTCTGCTATCGGGTTAATTTCAAAGAAAATAAAGGCTTTCTCTTCCGTATGTACTATTATGGAAAAAGAATATCCGTTGACATTTATCACGCAATCAGCGACGGTTACGGCAACGTCGTATTTGTGTCAACGGTTGTCGCCGAATATCTGAGATTGAAAGGGCACAATATACCGGCTTCGGGTGTCATTCTTGACTTGAACGATAAGCCGACGAAGTCAGAAACCGAAGATGCATATAATCGCTTTGCCTCGTCCAAAGTCAAATACAATCGCCGGGACAAGCCTGTTTATCATGCTGTCGGTACCAAAGCAGGCGAGCATATGTGTAATTACACTGTCGGCATCATGTCATTTCAGCAAGTCCATGCGCTTTGCAAACGGTATCAGGTTACGGTTACGGAATTTTTTGCTGCAATGCTGATGGATATACATTATCAGAAGCAAAAGGCGGAACAAGTAAAAAAACCGAGGGAGGTCAGTGTTCAGATTCCGGTTAATCTCCGGAAGTTTTATCCGACGGATACGCTGCGAAATTTTGTTTTATGTCTGCGGGTAAAAATGAATCCCAATATGGGGGACTACACCTTTGAGCAGATTTTGAAGCTTGTCTCTCTTCAGCTGAGACTGGCAAATGACGAAAAGGAAGTTAACTCCATGATGACCCAGAATCTGAAAATTGAAAAAAATCCTTTCACAAAATATATCCCATTGGGGATTAAAAACCTTGGCGTTGCGATCACTTTCCTGCTTACCGGAGAGCAGACAACTTCCGCTCTCATTTCAAATATCGGCCCTGTTTCACTTCCCGGGGAAATGAAAGAGCATATTGAAAAATATATGTTTTTTACCGGCCCCGGAAAGCTGAACGGAGCCAGATGCGGCGTTATAACATTTGATGATAAGCTTGTTTTCACTTTTTCCAACTGCTATCAAGAGAGTGATATTGAACGTGAATTTTTTACAAGACTTGTAAAGATGGGAATTCACGTGAAAATCGAAAGTAACAGAGAATAACTGCTCGGAGGTATGATATGTCTTATTGCGTTAACTGCGGCGTAGAACTGGACGACAGCGCCAAAAAATGCGCTTTATGTGCTACGCCCGTAATCAATCCCAACATACAAACAAAGCCCGAAGAAACGCAGCCGCCGTTTTCGTCTCAGGAGCATATTCCCCAAGGAATCAAAAAAAGGTTTATTGCGTATATTGTTTCGGTAATTATTTTTATTCCGAATATTGTGTGCTTCCTGACAAATGCAATTTTTAAAGGCGGATTCTGGTCAGTGTATGTTAACACCACATCGTTTCTGATATGGGTGATTTTTGTCTTTCCGTTTTTCACGAAAAAGCTCAAGCCGTTTCTGATGTGGGCTTTGGATACCGTCGGGGTTGCCGCCTATGTTTACTTCTTTTTTGCCATTCATCACGAAAGCGGAAAAGACTGGTATTTTCTCTGTGCGCTTCCGTTTATCTGTATTGTTTCGCTGATGGTATTGTTTTATATGCTTTGGACGAAACGCAAAAAACGGCACTGGCTTTTGAGAACGGTACTGATTACGGTTGATATCGCCTTAGCAAGTCTTGTATTAGGTGCTCTTATCCGGAATGTAACAAGCTTGAAAAGCGCATTTGATATCGGTATGATTATCTTTGTTTCATGTGCGGTTCTGGTTGCGTTTTTGGTTTATTGTTATTCAAGCAAGCATATGCGCCGCTGGCTGTCAAAAAGATTTTTTGTTTAAACCGAGGGATCGTTTTGGATAAATATGAAGTATTATCGGAGTATTTCGGCTATTCGTCTTTTCGTGAAGGGCAATTAAATGTCATTGACTCTCTGCTTTCGGGACAAGATACGCTTGCCGTCATGCCGACGGGAGCAGGAAAATCGATCTGTTTTCAGGTGCCGGCTCTGATGTTTAGAGGGATAACAATCGTCGTATCACCCTTGATTTCTCTTATGAAAGATCAGGTCAATGCCTTGATCCAGAACGGCGTGAAAGCGGCATATCTGAACAGCTCGCTGAATGAAAAGCAAATCTCACTTGCGCTTACACGAGCCAGAAAAGGCGCCTATAAAATTATCTATGTTGCCCCGGAGCGGCTGAACACACATGCGTTTTCCGCTTTGTGTGACGAAGTTGAGATCTCTATGGTTGTTGTTGACGAGGCACACTGTGTCTCACAATGGGGTCAGGATTTTCGTCCGAATTACCTTAAAATCAAAGATTTTGTCAATCGGTTTTCCAAAAGACCGGTTGTCTGTGCCTGCACCGCTACGGCAACCGAAAGAGTCCGCAGGGATATCATCGAACTGATCGGGCTTTTGGGCCCGACTGTATCGATATTAAGTTTCGATCGGAAGAATCTGTATTTTGAAGTCGTTAAACCGAAGAACAAACCGGAAACACTGAAACAGTATCTTGCGCTTTACAAAGGCAGAAGCGGAATCATTTATTGTTCTTCCCGTAAAACAACGGACCGGCTTTATGAAGTCCTTTCGGCGCAAGGTCTCAGTGTTACCAAGTATCACGCCGGACTCAGCGCTCAGGAAAGAAAGCAAAACCAGGAAGAATTCGTCAACGACGACAAGCAGATCATAGTCGCCACAAATGCTTTCGGTATGGGAATTGATAAATCGAACGTTTCGTTTGTTATCCACTACAATATGCCGGGGGACATTGAAAGCTATTATCAGGAAGCCGGAAGAGCCGGCAGAGACGGCTGCAGTGCCGACTGTATATTGATGTACAACGCCGGCGATATCAGAACCCAACGCTTTTTTATCGAGAATCCAAGCGAAAATGAAGAACTTTCTTCTCTCGATGCGGCAAAGCTTCGAAAGCTTCGGCTGCGCAAGCTTGACGATATGATCGGCTACGCCGAATGCACAGGGTGTCTCAGACGATACATATTGTCGTACTTTGGCGAAAGAACGGCAGAAAAGTGCGGAAATTGTTCCTCATGCCGGAATGATGACAACAAAGAAAGCTTGAATCAATATGCAAAAATGATCCTGTCCTGCATCGTCAGAACCGGTCAGAATGTGAATAGTGAACTCATTACCGATATTTTGAAAGGCAACGTAACGTCTCAGGTGAGCGAAAAAGGCTTTGACCGTCTTTCGACTTTCGGCCTGATGAAAAACGTCCCGTTGGCAAAAGTCAGCGAAATCATCAATCTTCTTATCCGTAACGGTTATATTGATTCGGACGGCGGACGGCTTCGAATAACCGAAAAATCAAAATCTGTTCTGTTTTCCGGTAAGTCGGTTGACTTTTCGGCAAGAAAAGCCCGACAAAACTTATCTGCTGATGATGAAAGCGAAAGCTTTGACAGAGATTTGTTTGACATTCTGAAAAAACTAAGAAAAGAAATCGCATCAAGTAAGCGGATACCGGCTTTTACTGTCTTTACAGACGCCACCTTAAAAATCATGTCATCGAAAAAACCGACCAATATAAAAGAGTTTTCGGAAATTCCCGGTGTCGGAGAAGTGAAAAAAGATAAATATGCTGCCTTGTTTATACGGGAGATAAAAGCGTATGAGCTTCGGACCGGCTTTCAAAGCAATGCCGATTTACCCCGAAAGCCCAAATGGAATTTTTGACGGCTTTTTTGTTGATAATACGGCACGGTTATGCTATAATAAATAATTATTACGTTCGAAAGGATTGATAAAATGGGAAGAAAGAAGTGGTGCGTCTCGTCTGTCAATAAGGACGAAGCCAACGAGCTTGCCTTGAGACTTGATATCGACCCGTTTGTTGCGCTCCTTCTGATTTCAAGAGGAATTACCACTGAACAGCAGGCTCTTGCGTTCCTTGACAATACTCCCGCTTTAAACGACCCTTTTGAACTAAAGGATATGGATAAGGCTGTCGAACGAATCAATCTCGCCTTATACAACGATGAAAAAATAGCAATTTACGGTGACTATGATGCGGACGGCGTGACAGCCACCTCACTGTTGTATACCTATCTTGGCCTTTTGGGTGCCGACGTTGTTTGCTACATACCGGATCGTAACCGCGAGGGATACGGTCTTAATATTGCCGCTGTCAAACAGCTTTCCGACAACGGAGTGAAACTGATTGTCACCGTTGATAACGGCGTTTCGGCCGTAAAAGAAGCCGAATATGCGTATTCTCTCGGTATGGAGCTTGTTA
>CAMAZY010000007.1 GCA_945863885.1 uncultured Clostridia bacterium | reverse complement strand
AAAAAAGCAAATCAATTTTAACAGCAAACACAAGAGAGAACAAACCACCCTCAACGCAAAAAGTGCGACCACCCTTAGTGTTTTCCCTCTACGAAAAAGCGTTCTTTGCTTACTTTCTGACGCTTCGGTCAGAAAGTAAGTGCCCGTGCGGCATGAGCACAAGGTAAAAGAATAGAACGGGTTAAAACAGAAAAGTACGAACTGACCAACAGATAAACATATCTTATTATATAATCGACTTTAATGTATTGAATCGATCAAAATAAATAAGTAAAACGGCAAGCACCGCCTTTCGGTTCGTGCTTGCCGTTTTGTTTCCTATACGGTTTAATGCCGGAGCATTTTAATCATCTTGATTTTCGCCTTCTTCGCCGAGGGCATCAGCTTGGCATAGGCGAAATACTTGGTCTTGTTTCCGACTAAAACATATTCGCCGATGAACTCGTGGAAGTCGGAGGAAAAGCTCTTCTTGAAGTCGTAAATCCCCTTGAAGTTGTCGAGGGATTCAAGCGGAGCTAAGGTTCCGTCCTCTTCGAGCGAGGCCTCCTTGACCTTGATGTAGCCGAGGTCGTGAACTTTGAGACCTCTGTTGATGCTTTCCTGAAGCCGGAGATAGTTTAAGTAATGGCTCGAACGGGTGTTGTTGCGGATAACGTTTCTCGTTCCGCCGAAAAGACAGCTTCCCATGCCGGCATAATAGATTGAAAGACCGCCGGCAACGCAGATGCGGTTGTCCTTGGTGAATTCTTCGGCTTCCGCCATGCGCTTTTCAAAGTGTTCGGTCTGCTTGTCGACGCTTTCGATGATCTCGTTTAACTGCCTTGCCTTTTTTTCGTGCGCTCCGTCAAGCTGAGCGAGGGCTTCTTCTTTTTTTGCGAGCCGTTCACTTTGCAGCTTCCGGTCAAGCTCCTTGTCGTAGTAAACAAGCTTTAAGTCGCTGTAGCCGTCGAATTCACGAAGAAGCTTTGTGCAGTAGTCGCCGTTGCGCTCGACAAAATTGTCCCGCTCGGATGTGTCACGCATAACGCCCATGAAGTCCTCGATGATGGACGGGTCGTTTTCGATGTCCTTGTAGGTGAAGGTTTTCGCTTCAAGACCTCTTTGTGTGCCGAGGCGGATACTGTACCGGACGCCCTTGTCGCACTTCTTGAGGATTTTTTCGGCCGTCAGCTTTTCTCCGTTTTCGATAAGCGGAATAAAAAGCTGTACCGGCTGTTTGTAGGTGTAGTCGTCGATATTGGTGTTCAGAACGTAGCCGAGCGACGTCAGCGTCTTGTGCATTTCGTGACCGAACGGCTGCTCCTCTCTGTTAATGCGAAGCGATATCGGCGGATCCATAATGAACGCCGTGACGGAATTTTTCTTGATTTCGGCTTTCATGAATCCGGTAAAGTCCTTTAGTAATTCTGTGTTCTTGTAGTCGCAGACGGCACCGCCCGAACCGTACCAGATTTTTCCCGCCGCCGGAAGATTTCTTTCCATAACGAGCACGGCGAGCACTCTCGTTCCGTTTTCGTCAAAGCCGCAGTAATACCGGCATTTCCAGGTGGTCTTGACCTTTTCCCAGCGCGAGCACTGAATGTACCAGCCGCCGTTTTCTTCGATAAATTCGTCGTACGCTTTTAAATCTTTTTCTTCTTTGAATGTGTACATAACCGTCTCCTCACTTGTTAAGTGCTTTTCGGATTTCTTCCCGTTCGCTGAACGGAACCTTTTCGCCTTTGATTTTCATGAACTGCTCGTGCCCCTTGCCGGCGAAAATGAAGATGTCGTGCGGCTCGGCGATGCTGACCGCATATTCAATGGCTTTTGCCCGGTCGGCGATTTTAACGTATTGTCCGCCCGCTTCTTCAACGGCGGCGGCAATATCGTCCATGATTTTTTCCGGGTCTTCAAAATCGGGGTCGTCCGACGTGATGATCGTAAAATCGCACATCTTGCCCGAAACCAGCCCAAGCTCACGGCGTCGGATTTCCGTTCTGCCTCCGACGGAGCCGTAAAGGGCAATAATACGGTTGTGTTCGTAGGCTCTTGCGGTTTCGATGATACTCATCAGGCTGACGCCGTTGTGGGCGTAGTCGATGATGATACTGAAATCCCGCCCGGTGTCAATAACTTCGCCTCTGCCTTTGACGAAAACGTGAGCAAGGCTGTCGCCCAGAGCGGTGTTGGGCACACCCATGAATTCGGCGGCGGCAACGGCGGCAAGCGCATTCATGGCGTTGATGTCGCCGGGAAGGCTGATAAGGTCATAGTATGTATTCCCTTTATATTGATAGGAAAAGCGGACAGCAAGAATGTTGGAAACCCTGACCTTTTCGGTCCCGAGAAGCCGCAGGTCGGCTTTTTCGCCGTAACCGTAGGAAAGAACTTTGCCCTTGAAGCCCTCGAGCATCTGATTTGAATATTCATCGTCAAGGTTGACGATTGCATTTTCGCACAGCGGGAAAAGCTGCTTTTTCCAATAGGCATATTCTTCGAAGCTTTCGTGCTCGTTCGTGCCGATGTGGTCGGGGTAAAGATTCGTGAAAATGCCGATTTTAAACGTTGTCCCGTCGACCCGGTGCGCTTTCAGTCCGAGGGAAGAAACCTCAACCGCACACGCTTTACAGCCGGCGTCCGCCATCTGACGGAACATTTTTTGTAATTCGTAGCTTTCGGGCGTCGTGTTGACCGTCGGCAGTGTGACGTCGCCGTAGCCTGCGCCGACGGTGCCGATGATACCGGTCATGATGCCGGCTTGGTCAAGCACCTGCTTGATGATGTGGGCAACCGTGGTTTTCCCTTTGGTTCCCGTGATGCCGATGACGGCGATTTCTCTTGACGGGTGACGGAAAAGATTGCATGACGCTTTGGCAAGTGCCGCTCTTGTGTCGTCGCAGGTAATGACCTGTGCGTCATCGGGCAGTCCGATTTCCTTTTCACAAAGAAAAACACGGCAGCCGTTGTCGTAGGCGCTTTTGGCGAATAAATGGCCGTCGGCCCGTACACCCGTAAGACAGACGAACAAAACGCCGGACTTCGCCTTTCTCGAATCGTAGGCAATATCGGTGATTTCCGTTTCGCCGTCAAACTGACCCGAAACGTCAATGCCGGTTAAAATTTCATGAAGCTTCATAGAGATTCTCCTTTAATCGGTTTCGTTTTCCCGGGCGAGAAGCGCAAGCCGCTCTTTTTCTTTCTTGAACAGTTCCCGCTTTCTTAAGTATTCGGCTCGGACTTCTTTTTTGTTTTTGCCGATGATACCGGCTCGTTCGAAAGCGCCCATGAACATAGCGAAAAGTCCGCCCGCTACGCCTAAAATCAGGTCAACCATCGTGTCCGTGAGGCCGGCGGAAAACGGTAGCTGTCCGTGCTGCATGACAAAGCCGTACAGTCTGTCCATCGTAAATTCATAGATTTCCCAGCCGACAAGGATTGAAACGGAAAACGCAAAAGCGAACATGGCATGGACGGAGACCTTCAGCGGTTCTTTGCGTCCCTGCATGATATCACCGAGGAAGAAGCCGCCCATACAGGCAAGATAGCCGGCAAAGATATGCTCGGGAATATCGATTCCGGTAAAGTCGGTTCGGGTGTTGAGTGTTGTTCCGACGACACAGGAAAAACAGATGAATACATTGAGCATCGTCTGAATCGTATACGGCATTTTCGTGATGAACGATTTTCCGCCGAAAAGCTGGAACATATCCCAAAGGTGGGTGAAGATGATGGCAAAAGCAGCCTGAACAAGTTCGGAGGTGTAGCCGTGAAGCATGCCCCAGACGCCCCAGATGAAAAGGGCGGCACGGCAGACCCACCAGGTGATTTCGTGGCCTTTCGGCAAAGCGGGAATACGATTGAGTTTTTTCATAGAATCATACCGGGCGGCGGTACGGGACTATACCGCACGCCGGAGTCCTTTCCTTTATTTTGTTATGGGTAAAAATACGCTCCGGAACGTTTCTCTTTTTCAAATTCTCGTAATCAAGAAACGGATTGCGGCGCATAACTGATATATTATACCATTATTTTTTTTGTTTTGCTACTGTAAATCTTATAATAATTTCTAATTTTTGTCTTGCACATTTGGATTAAATGTATTATAATATTCAATATCATGGCAAAGAGTGGCTTCATTTTTTGCTAATACTCGATAGCGAAAGGAATCATTGGTATGTCTAAATGGAAAGAATTTTGGAACGGCATTGACAAAGATGTCCGCACCGGTCTGGCGATTGCCCTTGCGATTATTATCCTTTTCGGCAGCGGTAATTTCCTCGGAGGACTTATGAGCAAGAATAAGGACATCAATACGGAAACGAAACCTGCCGCCTCTCAGGCGACAACCGTGCCGACAACACAGGCTCCGGCAACGACGGCTGCACCGGCTACTCAGGCGACGACCGCCGCTCAGCCAGCAAATGCAGATGCCTCCACCCCCGCAGGGGACGCTTCCGCTCCCGCCGGCGACGCAACAACAGCGGCACAGGCTCCGGCAGGCGCACCGACAGCACCGGCGGATATTCTCAAGCTTTTTAACGAAAGCGCAAACAAAATCAAGACCAACGCCACAAAGGTTGTCAGAAACTACGAAGACTTACGACATGATGAACAGTATCTTGAGGCTCCGGGTCTTCTGAAATCGGCAGGCGGCAAACTTATTGATAAGTTCCTTAAGAAGAACGAAACACCGGTTGAATACGCTTCGAATGCCGATATTATTGCGAATTATCCCGTAAAGGGACAAAACTTTGTCAGTCAGGCGACCGAAGCGGATATTACCAATGCAACCTGCACAGACGACGGAACCTACTACAATATTACGCTGAAGTTCGTTGAATGTACGGATCCGCAGGGTACCGGCTGTGCCAATGCGTTCAACACGCTTACCTCTCAGGAAATCGCCGACGGCTCCGGCGGACTCGTCAGCGAATCAAGCGTAAGATATTACGACGCAACCATCACCTGTAAGATTGAAAAGGCAACAGGCAACATGGTTTCTGCAAACTATGTTCTTCCGATGGTACTGAGCGTTAAGGCTATGGGCATCAATGCCACAGTCGGTATGACGTTCGAGCATGACTACACCATCACATACTGAGTTCCCCAAAAATATAAGCGGTCGGAAACGGCCGCTTTTTTCTATGATTTTTATACTGAACACTTGAAAATATAAAGAGCGGCATATGATCCGCCAATTTTGTCAGGACACATGCTCAACAGAGACACGGAAAGTCTGACTTTCCTGTGCTCCGCTTTTTGAAACAACAAGACCGGCACTTATATTGACGGTAATAACCGAACCATCGGCGGGGTCAAGTTTACTCGAATAAACCGTTATTGTTGCGAGACCGTCTGCATCGGGTGTACCGTTGACGGTGGCTTTTGCAGAAAATGTTTTTCCGTCGATATCAACATTCACATAGCGTGAACTGCTTTTCACACCTCCATCCCAACCGGAAGGATGAAATTTGATAATAATGTTTCCGCTATTTGGGTCGGTTCCGCAGCTTGCAATGTCAATACTTTTGCTGGCCCTATTTTGTGAAACGGCTGCGGAGGTTGGATTGGCATCCGGTGATTGATAATATATAAAGAATTCGTCAAAATCACACCATATATTATATTGGGCTACTGTTAAGGTGAAATTTTTCCCGCTTTTTGTGAATTTGCTGTTAATATTACTTTCTTTTTGAGTGCTGAAAGGATAATAACGTGTAGGATCCGAAGCTGCCCCGTCACTTCTTGTGAATTGAAGATATAAGCTATCCCAACTAGTTAAACTGCCTGTATAACTACCTTTGATCGTAATCAGATATTTATATTTCTGCTGAGTTCCGAACCATGTCCCCGTATAGTGATACTTTTTGACTGATATTTCATTTACTGTGATATTTCCAACTTTGTACGGAACTTTATTTAAACACTTCAGCGCCGTTCCGTCTTTCCAATTATTGCTGCTCTCGGTCTTTTTGATAAGGGACTTCAAGCCTTTTTCCGTCCAGTATTTGCTTACTTTGACGGTAGAAGAATACTTTTTGTCCCGATATTTGGCATAGATTGTGGCGGTGCCCTCTTTTTTTGCGGTTACCACACCCGAGCTGCTGACCGTTGCGACGGATTTGTCAGAGGAACTCCATTCAACCTTATATTTTGAACTTGCATTCAAAAGCTTTAGGTTTACGGAGTCGGTTTCGCATAAAAACACCCTTGTATCGTTGATTCTTACTGCGGTTGCGGCGTATGTAATGACGCTGAGCACAATCAACAGCACGGCGGTTGATACGGCAAAGATCAGTTTTCGCTTTTTCATAGTTTTCACCTTTCCTATTTCGAAATATTGTAAGTTTATTATAGTAAAACCAAAATTTCTTGTCAATAGAAGGTCATACGTTTTTTTCAATCCCGTTAATTTTTTCCTTTATCAGTTGTAAAACGCAAAAAAATATTTTATAATGGTAAAAGGCAGATTGTAAATTTTGCCAAAACATAGAAAGGCAACGGAATACTACTATGCAGGATATCAATCTCATAAAAGAACAGATTTGCGACGTGTGCCATAAAATGTGGCAGCTCGGCTGGGTCGCCGCCAACGACGGCAACGTCAGCGCTTTACTTCCCGACGGCCGTGTGATTGCCACGCCGACCGGTATGAGCAAGTCCTTTATCACACCCGAAAAGCTTGTCATTCTTGACCGGCAGGGGAACGTGCTCGAAGCCGCCGAGGGACTTCGTCCGTCAAGCGAAATCAAAATGCATCTTCGCTGTTACGACAAGCGTGAGGACGTGTTCTCCGTCATTCACGCCCATCCGCCGGGAGCGACAGGCTTCGCCGTAGCGCATAAGGCGATGGATATGTACAACATGATTGAGGACGTCGCCGCAATCGGCTCGGTTCCGCTGACTCCCTACGGTACACCGTCCACAACGGAGGTTCCCGATGCGATTGAACCGTATCTCGAAGAGCATGACGTGATGCTGTTGGAAAACCACGGTGCGCTTGCGGTCGGAAGCGACGTTATCACCGCTTTTTACCGTATGGAAAGCCTTGAGCTTTGGGCAAAAATTACGATCAACGCCGTTATTCTCGGCGGAAGCCATGACATCAACCGTGAAAATATCCAAAAGCTGATTGACCTTAGAAGCTACTACCGCATCACCGGCAGACACCCGGGCTATAAGGTGTGGAACGAAGACGACGACAAGCTTCATAAAAAAGACTGAGGTGACGGTATGGCGAAAACTGTACTTGCGTTTGATTTCGGTGCTTCGACCGGACGAGCCATCAAGGCAACTTTTGATGCGGGCAGGCTCAGCTATCACGAAATCCACCGCTTCGACAATACCCCGATTTCTTATGATGGAAAAATCTGTCACGATGTCGACATGATTCTTGCCGAAGTCAAAACGGCGATTGAAAAAGCCGGCAGGGTCGATTCCCTTGCCTTTGACACCTGGGGCGTTGATTACGGTCTTATCGGAACGGACGGCAAACTCATCTGTCCGCCGTGTCATTACCGGGACGAGCGGACAGCGGATATTCTGAAAACTGCGCTCAGGAAACTTGACGCCGACACGCTTTACCGCGAAACCGGCAATCAGATTATGAACATCAACACCCTTTTTCAGCTTCTTTGTGAAAAAGAACTCGGCAAGGCGGAAACGGTGCTGTTTATGCCCGATTTGTTCGGCTATCTTCTGACGGGCAACAAGGCGTGCGAGCTTTCGATTGCCTCGACCTCCCAGATGCTAAACCCGGTTTCCTCCGACTGGAGCGAAACGGTGCTTGATACATACAAAATAGACAAATCGCTTTTTGCGCCCCTCGTTTCAAGCGGTACCGTCCTCGGCGAATATAACGGCATCAAGGTCGTCTCCGTCTGCGGTCACGATACCCAGTGCGCTGTCTGCGCCATGCCGACCGCAAGCCGCAACGCCGCTTTCCTTTCGTGCGGAACGTGGTCACTTTTAGGCTGTGAAACCGAACAGCCCGTCCTGACCGCCGAAAGCCGGAAAAGTGAGCTTTCCAACGAGCTTTCCGGAAAGGGAAAGGTCAACTATCTCAAAAATATCAGCGGACTGTGGCTCATTCAGGAGACGAAGCGTGACTATAAAAAGCACGGCGAAGATTACAGCTATAACGACCTTGAAATGATGGCAAGAGACAGTGAACCGTTTTTCTGCTTCATTGACCCGGACGCACCTTCTCTTTCCGCTCACGGTGAGCTGCCCGAAAAAATCCGTGCTTACTGTAAGAAAACGGGACAGCCCGTGCCCGGATCGGCCGGTCAGCTTGTCCGCTGTATTTACGAAAGCCTTGCACTCAAATACCGTCTTGCGCTTGAGCAGATTTCCGAAAGCACCGGGAAACGGTTCGACGTTCTGCACCTTTTAGGCGGCGGCACAAAGGACGGCTTCCTTTGCGAAATGACGGCGAAAAGCCTCGGGATTCCCGTTGTGGCAGGCCCCGTGGAAGCGACCGCCCTCGGTAACATCATGCTTCAGCTGATCGCGTTAGGCGAGGTCAGGGACATCGAGGAAGCAAGAAAAATTATCGCCGAAACGCAGGAAACGAAAAAATACGCCTTCCCCCGAAGTGAAGACTGGGACAAGGCTTATGAAAAATATAAAACCATTTTACAAAACAATAAGGAGGAATAAACGATGAATTATCCGAAAATCGGCTTGCGCCCCGTTATTGACGGACGTTGGGGCGGTGTGCGTGAAAGCCTTGAAAAACAGACCATGGGCATGGCTCAAAATGCCGCAAAGCTTATCAGCGAAACGCTCCGCTATCCCGACGGTACACCCGTTCAGTGCGTTATCAGTGACACGACCATCGGCGGCGGTGCCGAAGCGGCAAGATGCGCCGACAAATTTTCGAAAGAGAACGTTGTGGCAACGCTTTCCGTTACCCCCTGTTGGTGCTACGGCTCGGAAACGTTTGACATGAGTCCCGATACGATCAAGGCGGTCTGGGGCTTCAACGGAACGGAAAGACCGGGCGCGGTTTATCTTGCGGCGGTTATGGCGGCTTACGCACAGAAAGGACTTCCCGCTTTCTCGATTTACGGCAAGGACGTTCAGGACATAAACGACACGGTCATTCCGGCTGATGTTGCTGAAAAGATTCTTCGCTTTGCCCGTTCGGCGGTCGCCGTCGGCTGGATGAAGAACAAGGCTTACGTCAACCTCGGCGGTGTCGCCATGGGTATCGCCGGAAGCTACTGCAACGCCGGACTGTTCCAAAAATATTTTGGTATCCGTCCCGAGTGGGTCGACATGACCGAAATCATCAGAAGAATTACCCTTGAAATCTATGACAAGGACGAATACAACAAGGCTCTTGCTTGGATTAAGGCGAACTGCCCCGAGGGCTTCGACTGTAATGCGGGCAAGAATCTTCCCGAAATCATCCGTAAATCCAAGGTTGTTCCCGCCGACAAGGACTGGGAATTCATCGCCAAGATGACGATTATCGTAAGAGATATCCTGTACGGCAACAAGAAGCTTGACGAAATGGGCTGGCACGAGGAGGCGCTCGGCAAGAACGCCGTCGCCGCAGGCTTCCAGGGACAGAGAAACTGGACCGACTGGCTTCCGAACGCCGACTTCACCGAAGCGATTATGGCTTCGACCTTTGACTGGAACGGCGTGAAGGCGCCGACTCCGTTCGCCACCGAAAACGACACCTTAAACGGTGTTGCCATGATGCTCGGCACCCTCGTTTCGAACACGGCGCCGTGCTTCCACGATGTTCGCACCTACTGGAGCCCCGAAGCGTGCGAGCGTGTCACCGGCAAAAAGCCCGAGGGTGTAGCCAAGGACGGCTTTATTCACCTGATTAACTCCGGCGCAACCGCACTTGACGGAAGCGGAGCGAGTGTCAATGACAACGGCGAGCACTGCATGAAGCCGTTCTGGGAAATGAAGAACAAGGACATCAAGGCGTGCCTTGAAGCGACCGACTGGTGCCGGGCGAACTACGAATATTTCAGAGGCGGCGGATTCTCAAGCCACTTCCGCTGCAAGGCGGAAATGCCCGTCACGATGCTTCGTGTCAACATGGTTGACGGCGTAGGCCCCGTTCTTCAGCTTGCCGAGGGCTATACGGCCGACCTCCCCGATGAGATTCACTGCACGATCGACAAGCGTACCGACCCGACCTGGCCGACAACATGGTTCGTACCGAAGCTTACCGGAAAGGGCGCTTTCAAGGATGTTTACAGTGTCATGGCAAACTGGGGCGCGAACCACGGTGTTACCGTTTACGGTCACGTCGGCGCGGATATTATTACGCTTGCCTCCATGCTTCGTATTCCCGTCAATATGCATAACGTGGACGAAAGCCGTATCTTCCGTCCGCACTGCTGGGCTTCGTTCGGTACGGACGATCTTCAGGCGGCGGACTATCTCGCCTGCAAGACCTACGGCCCGATGTACGGCTGATAAATGGCAACAACTCAGAAAGACTGCGGAAAACGAACCGCAGTCTTTCTTTTTATCAGGATATATAGAGCTTCAGTTGAGCGGTAAGCTGTTCAAGCTCGCTTTTTTCCGTATACAGAATGTTCAGAATACCGTTTAACCGGCTGACTTCGTTGAGGTCAGCGTCTTTTTGGGCAATTTTCAGCTTTCTCCGATAACGCTGAATCACATTTTTTTGTATTTCGATCGCCGCTTCATATTCCGTATAAAGGCGTTCAAATTCCAATATTTCTACCTCCTGTATGTTTAACAGTTGATTGTTACGGGCATTCCGGTCATCGGATCCCGGACGGTTCTTTGCTTGCCGAAAATGAGATAGTCCGACGACACCTTATAAAAGGAAGCAAGCTTTTTGATTTCGAGCATCGTTGCCTCTCTTCCGTTCTTTTCGATTTCGCTGAGCCGTTTTTCTCCGATTCCGGTTCTTTCGCCGACCTCCCGGCGAGTCAGAAACTGACTCTCTCTTAATTGAAACAGGCGTTTGCCCGTTTCCGACAGCGAAAAGCAGTCGCCGGGGCAGACGGTGCTTTGTTTGAGAAGGACTTTCGCCGCTTTTTCATTTTCGGCTCCGTAGCGGTACTCAATGGCGTATTTCAGCTTTTCATAAAGGGTATTGTTGATTTTTTCGAAGCGGCGGTAAACGGCCGAACGGGACATATCGGTCATTCTGGCGATTTCCTCTTTTGAATAGCCCTTGTACCAATGAAGCTTAACGAGCAGCCTGTCCTGCTGACAAAGCTCGTTTTGAATCACCCGGCGGACAAGCTCGTTTAGCTGAGCCTTTCTTTGTCTGATGATGTAATCTTCAAGCTCCTGAGCGTCCTTGGCCTGCCAACGGGCGAAAGCCTCCTTTGCGTAATAGGCGTCGCTTATGTCAAAACTGTTTTCCATTTTTATAACGTCTCCTTTCGTATCGGAAAATCAATGCGTAGATAACCGAACAAATGTTCGAACAATTTCATTTTAGAGCAGATTTTTCGATTTGTCAAGAAGAAATAGAAAGAAGCCGTTGAAAGTACAAAGATACGGATTTTGAGGCGGCAGGACATACTTTTTTCTTATGTTTTAGCTATTGTTAAAGTTATTCAAGTACTATGAAACCGAATAAAACAGCTTTCTGAGCCGATGTAACGGATTTTTTGTCAATTGAGTAAAATGACTTGCTTTTTTGAGCGCAATGGTATAAAATAATCTTTACGCTTGGTGTGATGTCCGTTCCGGATAAAGAACACCTTTTTACAGTCAGCTGTTAGAAAAAATTAAGTAAAGGATGAGTTTTCAGATGGCAAAACAAGAAAAATCAGCCGCAGAGCTTTACCGTGAGGAACGAAAGGCCCGTATTGCCAAGGCCGCAAAGAAAAACGCAAAAAAATCCATCAGTGCGGATTCCAGCGCCAAGATCGCAAAGGTGATTACGGTTTTATTGGTGCTTGCGCTTGTCGGCGGAGTAGCCGGAATGGTCGTGAATCTTACGGGCATTGCGGACCGCAACAAAACGGCGTTTTACGTCGGCGACATCAAGGTTACACAGCCGGAGTACAGCTATTATTACAACTACGCTTACAATTACACATATGAAGAACTCGGACAGTACGATTCCTCGTCTACCGGTATCGATTTTTACTCGTCGCCCGATACGCAGGTATATAACGGAATCCTCGGCGATATCGAGGGCTTCCCGGAGGGTCAGACGCCGATGTGGACCGATTTCTTTGCCTATACCGCAAAGCAGAGAATCAAGCTTGTAAAAGCTTGTGTCAAAGAAGCCGAACAACGCGGCATCACCATCGGTGACGAACAGCGTGCGACGATTGAATTGGCAATCGATCAGATCAAAGAAACTGCAAAGGCAAACAACTACTCTTTTGCGGCCTATCTTCGTGCAAGCTTCGACAACGGTATGACCGAAAGTCTTTACAGAAAAATACTCGAGGAAGAGCAGCTTCTTGCCCTTGTCGGAGAAAGTAAGACCGATGAGCTTGCAAACGGTTACACCGACAAGCAGATCGCAAAGGAATATAAAGAAAACACGGCCGATTACGCCGTTGTATCCTTCAGAGGATATGTGGTCAAGGCCGAAACCGTCGAAGACAAGGAAGCCGGAACCCCATCGGTAACGGACGAAACCATGGCGGCCGCAAAGAAGGTTGCCGATAAGCTTGCGGCGGATTCAAAAGACGAAGAAAGCTTCAAGAAAGCGGTCAGCGAGCTTGAAAAGGCAAACGACAATGTTGACTACGAAAAGATTCTTACCGATGATTCGCTGACGCTTCAAAGCGATGTCAATTACAGCACGCTTTCGCAGATGGGCTTCGACGAAGAGGTTCTTGAGTGGCTCTTCTCCGCCAAGACCGGAAAAAATGCAACGCGTGTTGTTGAGTCGGCCGATACAGGCTATACCGTATATCTGATGGTTGACCCGGCTCACAAGGCTCCGGACTCCAAAACGTATGACGTCAGACACATCCTGATCAAGTTCCCTGAGGAGGACAGCACAGCTACCACAACCGAAGAACCGGCCGAAGAACCCACCGAAGAAGCAACAGAAGCTGCTCAGGCAACAACGGCTGAGGGCGAGACAGCCACCGAAGCCGCCAAGGCTGAAACAACCGAAGCGGCAACCGAAAAAGAAACCACAACCGCCGCTCCCGAAGTTAAGGTTGAAACCCTTGACGTTTCCAAGTACAGCGACGTTACGGTTGACCTTGCCGTAAACGGAGACACCGCAACCGATAAGGAAACCTACAAGAAGGCGCAGGATATCCTCAAAGAGTATCTTGACGGCGACAAAACCGCCGCCTCCTTTGCCAAGCTTGCCAAGGAATACACCGCCGACAGCAACGGCTCACAGGGCGGACTTTATACCAATGTAGAAAAAGGCAAAATGGCTTCCGAGTTTGAGGACTGGTGTCTGAAAGAAGGACGGAAAGCGGGCGATGTCGGTATCGTCGAAACCCAATACGGCTATCACATCATGCGCTTTGTCAAGAGCAGCGACACGACATGGGAAACCAATGTACGAAACGCTCTTGCGGCAAGCGAACTGAGCGAATACATCACTGCGCTTATGCAGTCTGATACCGTTACGATTACGAAGGAAAACGCCAAGACATTGGAAAATTCCGAAAAATTCTTTATTAAACTCATCAAGAACAGCCTGAAGAATTACTCACAGTCTCTTATGGGCTAAGCTTCACACATAAAAAGCGACTGACTTCGTTTGAGGTCAGTCGTTTCTTTTCATATAAAAAGCAAGGCGAAGGAAGAAATCCGCCTTGCTTTTTTGGCTTATTGCCGGCTTCTAATGTAGTTGAGGACGTCGCCGACCGTCTGGATTTTCATCAGATCACTGTCGGAAAATTCGATTCCGAATTCGTCTTCGACATCGCCCGCCATTTCGGCAAGCGCATAGGAATTCAGCCCGAGATCCCGTAAAATCAAGGTGTCTTCGGTGATGGGCTTGTCCGTGATTTCGGTGTATTCACTTAAAATCGCAATCAGTTTTTCATGCATGGACGTTGTCTCCTTTTTCTGTTTTTTCGTATTTTCGTATAATTTTCATTGTCGTGGTTTTCTCGAATGCGCAATCCCTGATGACAACCTTTTCAATATTTTTATAGGCCGGTTCCGATTTGTTAAAGGCATTGACGGCATCGTTAATATTCTTTTCTGTTTGTCCGCCGGGATTCCTTTTGTCGGGGAAAATTTCGGCGGTTATCTTTCCGTCCTTTTCATAGACGACGACTTCACGGATACAGGGATTCCGGCTGAGAACCGTTTCCATTTCTTCGGGCGAAACGTTCTTGCCGTTGGAAAGAATAATCAGATTTTTCTTTCTGCCCGTCAGATACAGAAAGCCGTCCTTGTCGGTTTTTCCGATGTCGCCCGTCCGGAACCAACCGTCGTTGAAGCTGTCCGCTTCCTCTTCGGGACTGTCGAGATAGCCCGAAAAGACGTTGGTACCCTTGACTTCGACATTTCCAATCCCGTTTTCGTCTTTGTCCGTGATTCTGATTTGGTTACAGGAAAGCTTTTGACCGACGGAAAGCGGACGGCAGGCGTTTTTACGGTTGACGCTGACGACGGGCGAGCATTCGGTGATGCCGTAGCCGCTAAAAAAGTCGATTCCGAAGCGAAAAAAGCCCTTACTATATTCTTCGTCCGCCGCCGCACCGCCGCAGACGATGCCCTGAAGCTCTCCGCCTAACGAGTCGATAACTTCCCGGAAAAGCTTTCGCCGAAGGTCAATATGAAACTTTAAAAGGAAGCTGCTGAGCCGGACGGCTTTTGCTAACTTTTCGCTCTTTCCTCCGGCTTCGGCCGCCGCCCATATCTTTTTATACAGCGTTTCCGCCATGACCGGCACCAACACAAGCGCCTGCGGACGGAAAAAGGCAATATCCTTAGAGAGCCGTCGGACACTCGAACTGATAAAAAGCGCACAGCCTTTGAGCATCGGCACCAGAATTCCGGCGACAAGCCCGAACGTGTGGTGAGCAGGAAGAATCAGCAGGCACTTTTTGTAGTCCTCGACCGCTCTCGTGCAGGCGACAGCGTCGGACACAAGGTTTTCGTGCGAAAGAAGGACGCCCTTACTCCTGCCGGTTGTTCCCGAGGTAAAAACGACGCAAGCTTCCGTTTCACCGGGGAGACTGTCCGCAAGCCGGAAGTCTCCGCAATCCGTTTTCATAAGGCTCCGGATTTGAGAAAGCGGAAAAAGAAGCAGTGCGTCCTTGGCGGCGGCTTTCGCTTTTCCGGCGTATTCTTCCGAATAAATTACAGCCGCACAGCCGCTTCTTTTTAATATAGAAACAAGTTCAGCTTCCGGAATTTCTTTGTCAACGGGGACAACACGGGCACCGAGGCAGACAACGGCGAAATACGACACGATCCATTCGTAGCTGTTCGCTCCGATAAGAGCAATGCGCTTTTCGGAAAGTCCGAAACGGGAAAACGAGCCGGAAAGCCGCAGAACATCAAGATAGAAGGCATGAAACGTAACCGTTTCCGTTTCTTCCTTGTTTATTCTGTAAGAAAAAGCCGGTCGGTCTCCGAAAGTATCACGGCAAAAGCGAAGCATTTCATTGAAGCTGTGAAGCGGTAAAGACGGCTTTTGTTTTTTTTCGTTTCGCCTCACGAAACCCCCTCCATTTGTTACAGATTAACACATTTTGTCATATAAAATGTAACATACTGATATGAAAGAAAGGTTAAGATTTGGTTTCGATAGGTTAAACTTTGTATACATTACATCTGATTCTGTTGATTGTTTCTTGAGTCGAACAAACGGACAAACCGATAGGACAAGACATTATTCGCTTATCGATGTATATTCTTGACCCGTACGGAAAAAATATCTTCGAAGAAAAACATAAATCCGGCTTTTCTTTGCCGAAAGGAGCGTACCATGTCGATTTCGAATAAAGAATATGACAAGATGACGAAAAGAGCTTCCCCGAATTCTCCCGTTTTGCTTGACTGCTTCAAGGCTTTTTTAGTCGGCGGCGCTATCTGCTGTTTTGCGGAGGGCTTAAGTCAGGCCTTTAAAAAGACAACGATGACGCAGGATCAAAGCAAAACGCTGGTGCTGACGATATTGATTGCGATAACCGCCCTTCTGACGGGACTTGGCGTGTTCGATAAGATAGCCAAGCACGCAGGAGCCGGGACGATGGTGCCGATTACGGGCTTCGCCAATTCAATCGTTTCACCGGCGATGGAGTTTAAAAGCGAGGGCTTTGTGCTCGGAACGTGTGCACAGATGTTCCATATTGCGGGGCCGGTCATCGTTTTCGGCTGCGGCAGCGCAGCGGTCTACGGCTTTATTATTTATCTGATACAGATTCTGAGGTAAGAAACAATGGCAACAAGACAGGGAAACGCAACAATTCTTCTTGAAACAAAACCGGAAATTATTTCAAACGCCGCCGTCGTCGGAAAAAAAGAAGGGGAGGGGCCGCTCGGAAAATATTTTGACGAAATCTTTTTTGACGGTACCCTCGGTCTTGACTCGTGGGAAAAGGCG
Organism: uncultured Clostridia bacterium; assembly: GCA_945863885.1. Lineage (GTDB taxonomy): Bacteria > Bacillota > Clostridia > Oscillospirales > Acutalibacteraceae > UBA6857. Next base: position 70,242 of record CAMAZY010000007.1, on the reverse strand, counting down.
GAAAGCAAGTTCTTAAAAACGGCGGCCGAAAAGTCGATTGCCAAAGCGAACTTAAGAGCGTCTCAGATTCAGGCGATTTTTTCGGGCGATTTACTCAATCAATGCACCGGCTCCGCTTTCGGAATCAGAGGGCTCGGAATTCCGTTTGCCGGACTGTTTTCCGCTTGTTCGACGATGTCGCTGAGCTTGCTTTTGGCGTCGATGGCGATCGAGACGGGCGCTTTTTCCTACACCGCCGCCGCCACCTGTTCCCACTTTTGCTCGGCGGAAAAGCAGTTCAGACAGCCGCTTGAATACGGTGGGCAGCGGACCCCGACGGCACAGTGGACGGTCACGGGCGCCGGTGCGGCGATTCTCGGAAAGCGACAGCATGAGTCAAACCCGTACATTGACGCCGTCCGTATCGGTAAAATCGTCGATTACGACATCACGGACGCGAACAATATGGGGGCGGCAATGGCACCTGCCGCGTGTGATACCATCTGCGGCTTCTTGAAAGACACCGGCACGTCGCCGTCCGATTACGATATGATTCTGACCGGTGACCTGGGTTCGGTCGGAAGCGAGCTTTTGTGTCAGCTGACCGAAAAGGAGCACGGCATCAACATCCGGAGCGTTCACCGGGACTGCGGACTGATGATTTTTGACCTTGAAAAGCAGGACGTCCACGCAGGCGGTTCGGGCTGCGGCTGCAGTGCCAGCGTGCTATGCTCGTATATTTTAAACTCGATGAGAAAAAATAAATTCAGAAAAATTTTATTCGCCGCAACCGGTGCACTGATGTCGCCCGTTTCCTCGCTTCAGGGCGAAAGCATACCGGGTATCTCTCATGCGGTGAGAATCATAAAAGATTGATAGGGGGCTTAGTTTTGAATCCGGTTTCGGCGTTTAAGGCGGTTTTCTGCCTGTTACGGTGCGGTCACTTTCTCTATACCGCAAAGAAAATTGTTTCGGCTCTGACGGTGATACTGTTTGTCTGTACGGTCGGCTTTTGCGTTTTTAGCGATAAAAAGCGTATGAAGCGTTTGGCAGCCAAGGTGAAGGCGGTGATGAAATGACGATCTTTTTAGCTCTTTTGAAGGCTTTTTTGGTCGGCGGTCTTATCTGTGTTGTCGGTCAGCTTCTCATTGATCTGACAAAGCTTACCCCCGGCAAGATTCTTGTGCTGTTCGTTGTAGTGGGTGTTGTTCTCGGAGCTCTCGGGCTTTATGCACCGGTTGTTCGCTTCGCAGGCAGCGGGGCGACGGTGCCTCTTGTCGGCTTCGGGTATAATCTTGCGGCAAAAACGAAGCTTGCCGTAAGTAAGGAGGGGCTTATGGGCGTTCTGACGGGGCCGCTGTGTGCGGCTTCGGCGGGCGTGATGGCGGCTATCCTCAGCGGACTGATTGTTTCGGTTTTTGCCAAACCGAAAGAGAAGTAGATGATGTCACTTCAAAGTATTCATTGTCTAAAGCGGCGGAGAAATCTGCCGCTTTTGCTTTTCAAAGAACCATTTTCACCCACTTGCAGTATCTGCATAAAGCTTCGTGGTGAAGAAAACGGTTCTGAATTTGAATGTGACAACTTCATGATTCTTGCTGTATTTGTGATTTTTAATGATTATATTTGCCTTTACTTTTTCATTCAACGTTGTTTTTCACATCCTTATATGTTACAATAGAGTTAAGTAACCTCTGAATAAATCACAGCAAATGCTTTGATGTACAGCTTACTTGCAAATTTTCCGCCAGAACAGCACAAAAACTGCTTGAAATCCGCCAGGATTCCTGCACAGTTTTTGCACTTTTCTGACGAAAAATTTGACGGCGCAATCTGCACATCAGATTTAATCAGAGCTTCCCTAAACATTGTTCTGATATCTACAAAAAACAAAAATGAAATATCCCTGCTTATGTATAATAAGCGGTAGTAAGCAAATCAATATGAATGATAAGGGGTAACAGTATGGAAAAATCCGAATACACGGCATTAGCCAAAAAAGCCGAAAAGCTTGATCTGACCGATGAGGAGCGCAAAAAGATCGCAGGAAGTTTCATTTCGCTTCCGGGCGGCAATACCCATTATGAAATGAAAGGCGAGGGGGAACCGGTTGTACTGGTTCACGGCTACGCCACACCGTATTACATATACGATAAGCTTTTTGACGCCCTCGTTGCGGCGGGCTACCGTGTCCTGCGCTATGATCTGTTGGGACGGGGCTATTCCGAACGGGTCGAGGCGGACTATACACCGGAGTTTTTTGCAAACCAGCTCAAGGAGCTGACCGAAGCGCTTTTAGGTGACGAAACATTCTATCTTGCCGGCACGTCCATGGGCGGTTCGGTGACGACGGCGTTTTGCCGTCTGTATCCCGGACGGGTGAAAAAGCTTATCTTGCTTGCGCCCGCCGGTATGGACAGCTTCAAGCCGCCGTTTTATATGAAGCTGAGCGATATCCCGGGTATAGGCACCTTTATTTTCAATCTCATCGGAAGCAAGACTCTTCTCAAGTCCTGCGCAAGCGAAATGCACTATTCACCGACCGAGGAAAAGGACTATTACGAAAAAGCGTTTGCCGATGCCATTCAGTATAAGGGCTTTTTGCGGTGTACACTTTCGTCGCTTCGCAATACGATTCTGAAAACCGACAAGACGATTCTCGGCTACAAGGCGGTTGCCGAAGAGGGCATACCGGTGCTTTGCATCTGGGGAAGGGACGACAAAACCATGCCGTATTATCAAAGTGAACGGTTCAAAGAGGTCTGTCCCGATGCGACGCTTATCACCTATGAAACGTCGGGACACATTTTCGTCTATGATGAGGGCGAACGGACAGCAAAGGACGTGCTTGCCTTTTTAAAACAGGAGTAAGAAGAAAGGAGATCGGACAAACCGGTCTCCTTTTTGCATGATGCCGTGTCAGGATCGTCTGCTGTTTGGCTTATGAAGTCCCATTCTTTAATGCACCGCCCAGATTGTATAATAGTTGAACATCAAAAAAATCCAAAGTATCAGTGCCATGAAAAAAGAATCTACGATGCCCTCTCCGATTCTTGAAAATCCGAAAGCCTCATATTCTTCCGGATACTGCTTCTTTAACGGATTGATTCGCTTTCTGACAGCGTAACGGTCAGAGAGAAAAACCGCCGCAATAAAACTGAGTCCGGCAATCACTTCATAAACAAAATAATCGTCATCTGAAACGGTTCCGTCCTGACCGAAAAAATGAATGGCGACGGCCAGCAAAATGAAATTAGCCAGAATTGTCAGGTTATAGCAATACAGTCTTGCATTAAGAATCCGGGTCAATGTTTGGTTTTTGAACGGAAGAAAATGAACCAGAACGACACCGGCAACGGTGCACAGAATCGTCAGCACGGACAACAGAATTTTTATGAACACGGGGATCACCCTCTTCATATGTATAACACGATTATAATATAAATTTTGTGTAAAGTCAATACGGAAATATATAAATGTTTTATATAGCGGCAACGGTCAGATGACAATATTTTTATGCAGATTTTTAAAATGACAGGAAATCTGAATTTTTAATTCAGAAAAATATGGTGTAAAGAAGTTCACTTGACGCAAGAAATTCCACTGTAAAGGAATTTTCTTTCAATGTGGAAAACTACGTGGATTATATTGAAAAACTCAGAATTTTTAACATTGAATTTCCGATTTGTAATCTTATTCGCTGAAAAAAGTAAAGTTTTCAACTTTACTAACACCTTTTTCAACATTGCGATGATGATTATTCATTATTCATCTGATTTTTGTATATACAGCTTCACGGGGAAAATATTCATTTTCGGCGTTCGGATCCGGCACGGTATCGGGCGAACGGCTGAAAGGATAGAGGCGGAACCGGGAAGACAGAAACAAGGAGCCCCGGTGCGGCGAAGCCGCATTTTTGCCGTTTTGACGGCAAAACAAAACCAAAGGTTTGCGGGGCACCGTCCGGCCTTTGGCAGTGATTTCCCCGAAGCCGCCTGTTCCCCGACGCTGATGTTGAGCAGTTTTTCTGCTTGGGAGTCCGTACTTTTTTTGGGGGAGAAATTGAGTAAAAAAGAAACCTGCGACCGCATCGGGTCAGCAGGTTATGATGCTCATTTATGCCGATTTGTTTTCTTTGTCTGAGATGCTGTGTTTTCGTGAAAGTACGGCTGTTTTGACACAAGCCGCAAGCCCCAAAAGAGCGGCAGCCGAAACACAGACCCGCAAACAGGCTTTTGTTACAATCGAGTTCGAATCAACTGTCAACCACGATGTGCCGATTGTCGGATCCATGAACAGCTTAACCGAATCGGACAGGAGACAGACGGAAAGAACGATTACGGCGGCTGATACGGCGGCAAAAAAGCAGGACAAGACGGTCATTGACTTTTTTCTGTTACCGACAGGGAAAAGAATGACGAAAATGACAGTTGATACAATCGCCGCCAAAGAAAAGAGTATGGCTTTCAGAAGAAGCGATACAACGAGGGAGCGGCATTCGTCGTGAAGCGCAGGCACTTTCTTTAAACTTTCATTGAACAGCATAGAGCCGGTAAAAACGATATGCAGTTCAAGTGGCCCGGTAAATTTCTTTGCTGTTTCTTTGATGAAATCCGCCTGAATTCCGGGGAGTGCGTCGGACTGCTTTACGGTGACAGTACCGTCGTCAGAAAGGGCAACGGTAAAAGTAAGACTGTCTTTGGCGGTTTTCGCCGAATCAAAGGCATCGGTTTTTACCTCATGATTCTTTACTGTGACACAGTATTCGACGGCTTCAAGTCCGTCAAGATACTCTTTGGCTTCTCTGTAAGCCGTACTGAGATTCAGCTTGGTTTCTTCGCTTCGTCTTTCGAATTCTTTTTCGAAATATTCTTCAATCCGGTCTGCATCTGTCCGGGCATATTGCAGTTTCCCGTTTATATGAACGGCAGCACCGTCCTTTTCGCTATCGCTTAAAACCGCAAAGCCGTTTTCAATCGTTTCACTGTCGAGTGAATCGGTTTTGATTTTTTCTTCGGTGAAATAAATTGTGTTTTCGATGTTCCGTTCGGTGTCTGTACGGATTGCTTCGATTTCGCTCATAACATAAGGCGAATTTTCAAAAAGCGTCAGATCGTCTTTCATAGCCGAGTACGTCAGCGCTTTTTCGATAAGCGTTTTGATTTCTTCGCTTACCGCTTCACTTTTTTCCGGCTCATAATCCGGGGAAAGGCAGTCGGAAAAGTACACGGCGTTGTCCCGTTTTTGTTCAAGAATTCCGAATGCGGATTTTGTTGCCAAAACGGCAGAAGCGATCACCAGCAAAGAAAGAAGAAAGCAGACCGTTGTTTTTACCGCCTTGTTTTTTCGGTTCATAAAAGGCGCCTCCTTGTTTATATATAGTTAGAAAGGTTGGCAAAATCGTCGAGTGTCAGGTTCTCTGCCCGGACAGTCAGTTCAAGTCCGGCATGGAGAAGTGCTTGTTCAACCGTCGGTTTCGGTACGCCGAGCCCCGCACTGATGGAATTTAAAGCCGTTTTTCGTCTCATGGAAAAAGCAGCTTTCACAAGGCGGAAAAACTTCTTTTCGTCATCAACCGGGACAGCCGGCTCTTTTCGGATATCGAGTCGGATTACGGCGCTGTCAACCTTCGGCATCGGCATAAAGGAACCTCGTTTGACATCGAAAAGCTTTTCGGGCGTTGAAAAATAGTTGACGCAAACGGTAACCGCACCGCTGTCACGGGAACCGACCGGAGCGGTAAGGCGGTCGGCAACCTCCTTTTGAATCATGACCGTGACGCTTTCAATCGGTATTTTTGACTCAAGCAGCATCGTGATAACCGGAGAGGTGATGTAGTAGGGGAGATTGGCACAGACAACGACTTTCATACCGCTGAATTTTTCTTCAATAAGCTTTTGTAAGTCGAGCTTCATGATGTCGGCGTTGACGATTTCAACATTGTCAAATTCTGAGAGCGTCTCGTCGAGCACGGGCAAAAGCCTTGTGTCAAGCTCAACCGACACGACTTTTTTCGCTCTTTTTGCAAGCTCTTTTGTCAGCACGCCGATGCCGGCGCCGATTTCGATAACACCGGTATTTTCGTCGGCGCCGCACGCCTGCGCCATTTTCGGGCAAACCGAGGGGTTGACAAGAAAGTTCTGACCTAAGGCTTTCGAAAAACTGAAGCCGTGGCGGGAAAGCACGTCTTTTATTACATTGATATCGGAAAGTTCACTCATAAGCTGTCCTCTCTAAAAAAATATAGCGGCTGCGGGTGTTCTTTGTTTAAATATTCTATTGATATTTACCCGTAATGTTGTATAATGTTATAGATATTATAAACGAGGTGATTTGTTATGTCAATTCTTGTTACCGGCGGAGCCGGATACATCGGGTCGCATACTTGCATTGAGCTGATGAAAGCGGGCTACGATGTTGTTGTGGTCGATAATCTTTACAACAGCAAGAGAGAAGCCCTTAAAAGAACGGCTGAGCTTTCGGGCAAGCAGGTTCCTTTTTACGAGTGCGATATCCGGGATAAAGCGGGACTGAGTAAGGTTTTCAGCGAAGAAAAAATCGATGCCGTTATTCATTTTGCAGGCCTGAAGGCGGTCGGTGAATCCTGCCAAAAGCCGCTCGAATATTACGACAACAATATCGGCGGAACGCTTACCCTTTGTGAGGTGATGAAGGAGTTCGGCTGTAAAAAGCTTGTTTTCAGCTCTTCCGCAACGGTATACGGAATGAACAACGTTTCACCGCTTAAGGAAACCATGCCGACGGGCGGAACGACAAACCCCTACGGTACGACAAAATACATGATTGAGATCATTCTTTCCGATCTGTTTAAAGCGGATAACGAATGGTCAATCAGTCTGCTTCGCTACTTCAATCCGATCGGTGCACACGAAAGCGGAAGAATCGGTGAGGATCCGAACGGAATTCCGAACAATCTGATGCCGTATATTTCTCAGGTGGCAATCGGCAAACTCCCGTGCCTGAGTGTTTACGGAAACGATTATGACACGCCCGACGGAACCGGCGTCAGAGATTACATTCACGTTGTTGACCTGGCTTTGGGTCATGTAAAAGCCGTTGAGAGAGTGCTCGGAAAGAGCGGTCTTGATATATACAATCTCGGAACCGGCGTCGGATACAGCGTTCTTGACGTTATCAACGCTTTCGAAAAGGCAAGCGGAATCAAAATCAATTATAAAATTGTTGACCGCCGTCCGGGCGATATCGCAACCTGCTATTCCGACCCGTCTAAGGCGTATAATGAGCTTGGCTGGAAAGCGGAAAGAGGACTCGAGCAGATGTGCGCCGACTCCTGGCGTTGGCAAAGTCAGAATCCGAACGGTTACGACGCATAACAGAGAAAAACAGACGGAGCTGTGCAAAGTGCGCAGCCCCGTTTTTCTTCAGGAGATGTTCGGATTTTCCGCTCAGTCATACCGCCTTGCAATTCTTGCATAGCGGTAGTCATCGTAATCGATGCCCTGAGAGGAGCGGTATACACTCAGAACAAGCCCTATCGCAAGATAAAGACAGATCGTCGATGAGCCGCCGGCACTGATAAACGGAAGCGTAATACCGATTACGGGGAGAATCATCGTGCACATACCGACGTTGACGACGACCTGAGCCGCAATCATGAACATGACGCCGTAGCAAAGCATCAATGCCGAAAAATTATGAGCAAGCTTGCCGACCCTGATGATTCTGATTGCAAGAAGCAAAAACAGCAAAAGAAGAATAAAAGCACCCACAAAGCCGGCTTCTTCACAGATCGCCGAAAAAATCATATCATTCTGAATTTCGGGAACGTAATCGCTTTGCGTGTAAGGACCCTTGAACAGTCCCGTTCCGAAAAAACCGCCCTCCTGCATAGCAACAACCGCATGCTGCTGCTGATAGATTTCGGTCGGATAAGCCTCGGGATTGAAAAGGGCAAGAATACGGTTTCGCTGAATGTTGTCAAATACCTTGTACCAGACAATCGGCGATACGGCGGCGACCGCGAGAAGTCCGGCAGGAAAATAAAGCCAGTGAAGCCCGGCGGCAAACATCATGCCGATAAACATCAGCATGAAAATGAGGGCAGAGCCCATATCGCCGGTCTTTACAACAAGAAGAATCGGAATAGCCGCATGCACGCAGAGAAGCACAACGTTTTTGATCGACGAGATATTGTTTTTGACCTTTCCGAGATGATAGGAAAAGGTGATGATAAACGCAATTTTCAGTATTTCCGACGGCTGAAAGTAAAGCTTGTTCGTGATCTTCAGCCACGAGGTCGCATCTTCACGTCCCTGCGGCGAAACGGCAAGCGGTGTAAACAGCAAAAACATCAGAAACAGCGAAGCAGCAACGATAATTGGCCAGAGCTTGAAAATCAGATCATAGTCAATATAGGAAATGACAAGGCAGGCAACCGTGCCGAGAATCAAAGCAAGAATCATAACCTTTGCGTCACGGGAGATCCAGCCGCCGTCCGTAAGCGTTCTTTGTGTTGTGCTGGCAACCATCACGACACCGATTGCCGATAAGATCAGACAGAGCAGAAAGGTAAGCTTGTCCGTTTCCTTAAAGCCTTTTTTGAAAGATTTTAAAACCAAAATATCACATCCGAAAGAAAGATTCATTTTACACGTTTGATTATACAGTTATTATATAAGGTTTAGTTTAAGAATTCAAGCAATAAAGTTGACTTATCGCTTTTTTATGATACAATGTTATTATTGATTTTTACCTGAAAGGGAACACTATGCTGAAAGTTACCGTGAATAATGCCGACGAGACGATGGCGTTTGCCGAACGGCTGGCCAAAAAGCTTGACAAAAAGGTGGTCATAGCCTTTTTCGGCGGCCTCGGAATGGGAAAAACAACCTTCACAAAGGGTCTTGCAAAAGGGCTTGGTGTAATCGACGAAGTGTCAAGTCCGACCTTTGCGCTCGTGCATGAGTACAGAGGAAAAAAGAACCTTTATCATTTTGATATGTACCGTGTGGAAAGTTGGGACGATCTTTATCAGACCGGTTTTTTCGATTATTACGAGCAGGGCGGAATCCTTGCCGTCGAATGGAGCGAGAATATCGAAAACGCTCTGCCCGAAAATACAATCCGGGTGACTTTTGAAAGAGGAGAAGACGAAAAAGAGCGGATCATTACCGTTGAAGGGCAGGGTGAATATGAAAATTTTAGCTGTTGATACAAGTGCGGTTTCGGCAAGTGTCGCCGTGACCGAGGACGAAAAAATAATCAGCTTATGTCAGACAAATGCCGGGCTGACCCATTCAAGAACGCTTTTGCCGATGATTGACTCCGCCTTACAAAACAGCGAGACGGACCTTGACAGTATTGACTTTTTTTCCGTTTCCGCCGGTCCCGGTTCGTTTACGGGAATACGGATCGGAATTGCCGCTGTCAAGGGGCTTTGCGATGCAAAAGGAAAACGGTGTCTGCCGGTTTCCACGCTCGAAGGGCTTGCCTACAATCTTCTCGGGCAGAACGTGCTTGCCTGCTGTGTGATGGACGCCCGTTGCAAACAGGTCTACACGGCACTTTTCGACATTGAGGGTGAAAAAATTACAAGGCTTTGCGACGACAAGGCGGTTTCAATTGAAGAGCTTGGAAAAGAGCTGAGTCAGTTAAACAAGAAAATTGTTTTTGTCGGTGACGGGGCGGAGATTTGTCACGACAGTCTCGGCTATGACATTGCACCGCCCGTATTACGGTTCCAGAACGCCGCAAGCGTTGCCTTTGCCGCAAAGAGACGGCATGAAGCGGACGGAAAGTCGGTTCCGGCGTCTGAGGTTATGCCGGTCTATTTAAGACTGCCGCAGGCGGAACGGGAACTGAAGGCGAAAAAGAGCAGTATAAAATAAAATTCAATAAAGGAGACAACAACCATGATAGCATTAGGAGCAGACCACGGCGGATTTGAACTTAAGGAAGCCATCAAAAAGCATCTTGACGAAACGGGAGTCGAATACAAGGACTTCGGAACGTTCAGCACGGATTCCATTGATTACGCAAAAATTGCCTATAAAGCCTGTAAGGCGGTGACGGACGGCGAATGTGAAAAAGCCGTGCTTTGCTGCGGAACGGGTATCGGTATTTCCATGGCGGCGAATAAAGTCAAGGGAATCAGAGCGGCTTGCTGCTCGGATTATTTCAGCGCTAAGTTTACAAGACTTCACAACGACGCCAACGCCCTTTGCCTCGGCGGAAGAGTTGTCGGCGCCGGGCTTGCCATTGAGCTTGTTGACGTGTTCCTTAACACCGAATTCGAGGGCGGGCGTCATCAGAGAAGAGTGGATCAGATTACGGCGATTGAAAACGGCGAAGCGCTTTAATTGAAACCTTATGATTGAAAAAAAGATACATTATTGTTGGTTCGGGCGCGGCGAAAAACCGAAGAAAGCGCAAAAGTGTATTGCCAGTTGGAAAAAGTACTGCCCGGATTATGAAATCATCGAATGGAACGAGGATAATTTCGATGCTGGAAAATATCCTTATGCTTCTTTTTGCCTTGAAAACAAAAAGTACGCTTTTTTAAGTGACTTTGTGCGGCTTATCGTGGTGTATGAGCAAGGCGGACTGTATTTTGATACCGACGTCGAATTGGTTCGTTCGCCCGACGGTCTTTTACAGTACGATGCTTTTTACGGCTTTGAAAATGACAGCTTTGTTGCGACCGGACTCGGCTTCGGCGCCGTGAAAGGACACGAAACCGTCAAAAAAATGATTGATCTCTATCTGACGTTTGAGCCGGACGAAAACGGAGATTATCCTATTGTCGGCTGTCCCCGGCTGAACACCGAAGCGCTTTTACACTTCGGTCTCACACAAAACGGAAAAGAGCAGACGGTCGGCGGCGCAAAAATTCTTCCGAAGGAATATCTGAATCCGTACGATGACCCGACGGGCAGACTGAACCGGACGGAGAACACGGTCAGCATTCATTGGTATTCCAAAAGCTGGATGAGCAAAAAAAACATTATCAGAAGTCAGTTGACAAAGCCGTTTCACCGCTTGTTCGGTGAGGACTGTTTCGAAAGGTTGAAAAAATGAAAAAAATCTTTGTGTTTTCCCATGCGCTTGAAATCGGTGGAGCGGAACGGGCTTTGCTCGGACTTCTTGAAAGCTTTGATGTTTCCGGATACGAGGTCGACCTGTTCTTGATGCGGCATGAAGGTGAGCTTATGGGTCGGATTCCGGACAAGGTTCATCTTTTGCCGCCGATTGAAGAGTATTCCTGTCTTGCCGTTCCGATTGCCGATGTGCTCAAAAAAAAGCAGTTCGGTATCGCCATGGGGAGACTTACCGCAAAGAAAAAAGCCCGGGATTTTTTGAAGAAGTACGCCGTCACGGGCGACAATGGCGTCGAACTCGAATACAGCCATAAATACACACTGAAATATATGCCGGAAATAAGCGGAACCGAATATGACCTTGCGATAAGCTTTTTGACACCGCATTACTTCGTCAGTGAAAAAGTCAAGGCAAAAAAGAAAATTGCCTGGATTCATACGGATTATTCCCATCTTGAGGTGGACACGGAATCGGAAGAAAAAATGTGGGGCAAATATGATTATATCGCTTCGATTTCAGACAAGTGCACCGAGGGCTTTTTGAAGAGATTTCCGTCGCTTGAAAGCAAAATAAAACGAATCGACAATATCATTCTTCCATCGTTCATCATTTCTCAGGCGAATTCGGAGAATATTGAGACGCAAATGCCGAAAAACAACGGAATGACTCTCCTTTCCGTCGGACGCTTTTCGAATGCGAAGAATTTTGACAATGTACCCGAAATTTGCAAAATGATACGGGAAACAGGACTTGACATCCGATGGTACCTTATTGGCTACGGCGGCGATGAAGATCTGATAAGACGTAAAATTGCCGAAGCCGGTATGGAGGACTATGTGATTATCCTAGGAAAAAAGGAGAACCCGTATCCGTACATCAAAGCCTGCGATTTATATGTTCAGCCGTCACGCTATGAGGGCAAGGCGGTGACCGTCCGGGAAGCGCAGATTCTTCATAAGCCTGTTGTCATCACGGCTTTCGAAACGAGCAAAAGCCAGCTGGCGGACGGCTTTGACGGTGTCATTGTTCCGATGGATAACGAGGGGTGTGCCGCCGGAATTGCGGCGGTGCTTCGGGACGAGAACCTGAGGCAAAGACTGATTGATAACACAAAGAAAACCGATTATACCAATTCGGACGAGACCCAAAAAATTTATCGGTTGGTGGAATAAATGATAATTAAAACCATAACGTGCCACGATGTGTATAACGCCGGTGCTTCGCTTCAGGCGTATGCGCTTGCCGAATATCTGAAGCGCCTTGGCAACGAGGTCGAAATCATCAACTATAAACCGGACTACCTGCGGCATTATAAGCTGACAGGTGTCGGCAATCCGGCTTACGATAAGCCGGTTTTGCGTGAGGCATATAATCTTTTGAAGCTTCCGGGACGATTAAAGGCGAGAAAAGGAAAGCGGAAAAAGGAATTTGATGAGTTTACCGGAAAATACCTGCCCGTTTCCGAAAAGGAATACGCTTCGAACGAAGAATTAAAAGCGGCTTGCCTTTCGGCTGATGTGTTTTTTGCCGGAAGCGATCAGATATGGAACACCTTTTTCCCGAACGGAAAAGATCCGGCTTTCTATCTTGATTTTGCTCCCGAAGAAGCGATTAAGGCGTCCTATGCCGCAAGCTTTGCAACCGAAACGATTCTTGACGGCTATGAAGAAAGAATCAAGGCGTGGCTGTCGAGATTGGAATTTATCTCCGTCCGGGAGTCATCGGGGCTTTCGATTCTTGTCGGGCTCGGAATCAAAAACGCCGTAACCGTCACCGACCCGGTCTTTTTGCTTGACAGAGAGAAGTGGGAAAGTATGGCGGCTGAAGAAAGCTTCTGTGAGCCGTATATTCTGGTTTATGATTTTGATAAAAGTCCTGCGGTCGAAATGTTTGCAAAGCGTTACGCCGAAAAAAACAATGCGAAGATTTATTCGTTTTTGTCCGTCCCGTACTGTGATCGAAGCTTTGAGCAGGAGGGACCGCTGATGTTTTTGTCGCTTATCAAAAATGCGGATTTCGTGATTTCGAATTCTTTCCATGCAACCGCTTTTTCCCTGATTTTTGAAAAGCAGTTCGCCGTTTTCAAGAGGCAGGAGGGAATCAATACGAGAATGGTTGACCTGCTGTCTTCTGTCGGTCTTTCGGACAGGCTTTTAGAAAGCGGTGACTGTGATTTGCCGGAAATCCGGTTTGACGGCGTTCGGGCAAGGCTCAAAGAAAAAATCAAGGAATCAAAAGGGTATATTGACAAAGTTTTGGAGAAGAGCGGAAAATGAAAAAGAAGCTTTTGTTTGTCATCAATTCGATGGGGTGCGGCGGCGCCGAAAAAAGTCTGCTGTCGCTTCTTGATGCCTTTGATTTTGAAAAATACGATGTGGATTTACAGATGTTTTCCGTCGGCGGAATGTTCATGAAACTTTTGCCGGGTGAAGTGAATATACTCGACGCAATTGACTTCATGACCTATTGCGATAAGAAAGGCGTATTGGAGGAGAAAAATCCGTCGTTTGTTCTTGCAAGGCTCGGCTCTTCTTTATCGCTCAGGCTTAACCGAAAAAACCGGAAGCTTCACGATGCGCAGTGCTTCTGGCAGTACGCCGAAAAGAATATCGAGCCACTCTCAAAAGAATACGATGCGGCGATTGCCTGGGGACAGGGGAATCCGACGCACTTTGTTGCCACAAAAGTGACGGCGAAAACGAAAATCGCCTTTATCAATGCGGATTACGCCGCCATGGGGCATAACCCGGCTTTCGATTATCCGTATTACGAGAAATACGACTATATAGCCGCTGTGTCCGACAGGCTTTGCGACATGATTAAGGGCGTTTTCCCGGAATTTGAAGAAAAAATCCGCACGGTTTACGATATCAACAATGCCGGTCTGATTGAAAAAATGGCGGCCGAAGAAAACCCGTTTGCCGATGCGGACAACAGGCTGAAGCTCGTTACCGTCGGAAGAATGGTAAAGCCGAAAGGCTACGATATCGCCATTGAAGCGGCAAAGGTGCTTCGTGACAGCGGCGTTTCGTTTTCCTGGACCTTTGTCGGCGGCGGACCCGAAGAAAACAGCATCAAAGAAAGCATCCGTGAATACGGGCTTTCGTCCTGTGTTGTTCCCGTCGGCGCAAAGGAAAACCCGTATGTCTATATGAAAAACGCCGACATTTACGTTCAGACCTCACGGCAGGAGGGCTACTGCCTGACGCTTTACGAGGCAAGAGTGCTCAACAAGCCCTGCGTTTCAACCTGCTTTGACGTGGTATACAATCAGCTTACCGACGGAGAAAACGGAATCATCACCGAAATGAACGGCGAAGCGGTGGCGGACGGTATCCTGAAGCTGATCCGGTCGGACGGGCTTCGCAGACATATTATCGAAAATGTGAAAAAAGAGAAAAAGGGAAATACGGAAGAAATAAGAAAACTGTACGAGATGATTGAAAAAGGAGGAAATCCCGGCTGAAAGCCGTTCGCAACAGATAGGCCACTTTCGTGCCTGCGACAGAGGATGCCGGACGAAAGAAATCGAACAGTTTTTTATTGATAATATCAGAAATGAAGAGGAGAAAACTATGAACATTTCAAAGGAAGAAATCCTTGCCGGAGTGGAGAAAATGAATTCCTTCGGCACAAGACTTACGGGAAGTAAGGGTCACACGGATTTTATCAACTATCTGAAAGACGAAATCGGTAAAATGGGCTTTCCGATTTTCAGCGACCCGTTTTACTTTACCCGTTGGGAGGAAAAAAGCTCGTCCATCACGCTTCTTGACGGCGGCGAAGAAATCAATGTCCCCGTATCGTCGGCGTACCCGTATTCGGGTCAGACGGACGAGGACGGAATCACCGAAGAACTCGTCTCTGTTGATTCGTTGGCGGACATCAAAAATGTTTCGGGAAAAATTGCTGTTTTCAATGTGTCGAACATCAATTTTATTCCGAGCGAGGTGGCGTTTGACAAGCGGTCAAGCTATCCCGAGGACGTTGTGCTCGAAACCAAGTACGAGGGACCCGTTATTACAAGCTTTGTCCACTGCTTTTACGGGATTCTTTCAAAGCTTGGCAAGGCAAAAGCGGTAATTCTTGTGTGGAAAGGGCTTCACGACGACTGCATAAAAGGTCAGTACCTTTCGTTTATTCTCGGCTATCAGAATGTGCCGATGCTGTGGGTGACCGAAACCGACGGTAAGCAGGTTCTTGAGGCGGCAAAGGCACACAAAAAGGCGAATGTTGTCCTCACCGCCGAAACCGAGGAAAACGCTTTTACCGAAAGCTTTTACTGTATTGTAAGAGGAAAAAATCCGAAAGAGACGGTGATTGTCAACACGCATACGGACGGCACGAACTGTGTGGAGGAAAACGGCCCGATTGCGCTTTTGCAGCTGATGAAAAACATACAAAACCGTGAACTTGAGAGAACGCACATCTTTGTTTTCACGACGGGTCATTTCCGTCTGCCGAGGTTTAAGGATATCCGGACGGGTGCGTTTCAGTCGGCTTCCCGGTGGCTTGCGATGCACCGTGAGCTTTGGGACGGAAAAGGCGACCACTTCAAGTGTGTTGCTAATCTGACGCTTGAACACTTAGGCTGCAAGGAGTGGCGTGTCATCGACGGCGAATACCAATACACCGGAAAGCCCGAGGTCGAGCTGGTTTATACCGGCAACAAGTTCGTTGACAAGCTTTATATCGACACCGTAAAGGACAGAAAGGACGTCCGCACTTTGACGCTTCGGGGGCATAACGCTCTGCATTTCGGCGAGGGTCAGAACTTCTTTACGATGGGAATCCCCGAAATCAGTCTTGTCCCGGCACCGTATTATCTCTGCGTTGTCAGTGACAGCCACGAAATGGAAAAATTCGACGCAGAGCTTATGACGGAACAGACCGAAACCTTTATGAAGCTGATTGAAAAAATCGAAACCATTCCGGCAAAACAGCTCGGCAGAAGCGATTTTTATTCCATTGTAAAAGCGAAGAGCGTTTCGGGCGGATATGATTTCAGTATCGAGGGATTGCTGAAAAAATTACATGATAAAAAATAAAAAAGGAGAGTAAACCATGCAAACCATCAAAAGAGCCATCGCAACCTTTCTTGCCTTCGTAAGCCTTTTCTTTACGACCGTCACCAAAAAGGACGACGCCGCAAAGGACGAAAAATTCCGGGTCACCTCGTATGTGATTGCCGACCGTGTGCTTGACAAAAGCCGCCTTTACACCGAGGATTTCGACATCATTACAGATGTTATTCTTTTCGGCAGTGCCACCTTTGACGCAAAGGGTGAGCTTACGGTCAACGATGAAGTTATCACGGCGGCGCTTGCAAACCTCAGAGAGGTCATCGGCGAAAGAGACGTACAGATTTATATCAACCTCTTGGGTCCCGGACCGCTGAAAAGCCACGGCGACGTTACCAAAGACTTAAACGATCAGGGCAGACAGCATACCCTTGCTTTCAGAAGCGGCGTGCTTGAGGAAAATATTGTCAATCTCGTGAACCGTTACGATTTTGACGGAATCTTCTTTGATTACGAGTATCCTCTCAATTATATAAACTGGACGCCGTTCAATCAGTTCCTTGTCCGTCTTGACAGCCTCCTCGGCGATAAGATTCTCGGTCTTGCCGTTACGGAATGGGATCTGAAGCTGTCGTTAGGTTCGTTTATGGCGGTCGATCGCTTCGAAGTCATGCTTTATGACATCTACGATGATGAGGGCAAGCATTCAACCCCCGAAAAGGCGATTGAGCTTTCAAAGAAGCTGAAGCTTTCCGGTGTGCCCGAAGAAAAGTTTGACTTCGGTCTGCCGTTTTATGCAAGACCGACCGACCACGACACCTATTGGTACGACTATGCCGGCTTCAGCGACAAGCTTGACGAAAACGGCTACTACTATGACAGCGAAATCGACAAGACGTTCTGGTTCAACCGTCCGGCCGATATTGCCGAAAAGACGCAGTACGCTCTTGACAAGGGCTTCGGCGGCGTCATGATCTGGCATTACACCTGCGACCTTCCGTCAAGCGACCCGAAGTCGCTTCTCGGCGCTGTCGGCGACACGGTCAATAACTACAAGCCTATAGAAAACAGCGGCTTACTGTGTTAAAAAAAGAAAATCTCCGTCTTGACAACCGTGTTTTTGCGTGATACAATACTATAAAATCCGATATGGGAAAACGTTGACGAAGAAGGCTGATTTCGTAAAAAAGCCGAAAGAGAGCTTGCGCCGAAGGCTGAAAACGCAGGCAGGTTTTTGAAAGAGGCTACCGCTTCCGAGTGTGCAGCGAAGCAAGCATTTGATAAGCTGTGCCGTATGACTGCGTTAAAGTCTGATGAGTGCCGCATTTTTTTGCGGAACACGGGTGGAACCGTGGAGAACTTTTTATAATTCTTCACCCCGGTACAGTATGGGCTGTATCGGGGGCTTTTATTTTAGTGAAGAATGAATAGTGAATAGTGAATAGTGAATAGTTGCGGTCGCGGGTTTACGCTGTGCCAAAGGGAAAATTTTTCCCGCAGAGTCGGATTATCCGTGGCGGGGAGTCTGTCGATTATAAGTGACGGGAAGCCGGGCGGCTTTTGGGTGAGTTTCATCCGGTGGTCGGACGGCGGCTGACAAAACCTTGCGGTTTTGTTTTTGCCGTTTCTGCGAAACGGCAAACGTGCAGCTTCGCCGCACACAGCCGCCTTGCTTTATGCAGAATTCTGTTTTCTCGTTTTCTCTGATTCACTTTCGTTTTTTAATCCAATTGAAATTTTAACAGGAAAGGATAGATAACCATGATTAACGTAACACTTAAGGGCGGCGTTGTCCGTGAATATGAAAACGGCACGAGCGTTCTTGAAATCGCAAAAAGCTTAGGTGCGGGACTTTATAAGGCCGCCTGCGCCGCAAGAGTCAACGGAACCGAATGTGACCTTCGGACGGTTCTTGATTCCGACTGTGAGGTTGAAATTCTCACCTTTGACGACGACTTCGGAAAGCTGGCGTTCCGTCACACCTGCTCTCACATCTTAGCACAGGCGGTAAAACGTCTTTACCCGAATACGAAGCTTACCATCGGTCCGTCGATTGAAGATGGCTTCTACTATGACTTTGATTCGGAGATTTCCTTTACCCCCGAAGTGCTTGAAGCACTCGAAAAGGAAATGAAGAAGATTGTCAAAGAGAGTCTTCCGCTTGAAAAGTTTGAACTTGAACCGGAAGAGGCCATCAAGATGATGGAAGAAAAGGGCGAGACGTATAAAATTGAGCTTATCAAGGAGCACGCCGATAAGGGAGAAAAGATTTCTTTCTACCGTCAGGGCGAATTTGTTGAGCTTTGCGCAGGTCCCCATCTTCCCGACACAAGCCGTGTCAAGGCGTTCAAGCTGACCTCCTGCACGGGCGCCTACTGGAGAGGCGACGCCAACAACAAGATGCTTCAGCGTATCTACGGCACCGCTTTCACAAAGGCAAGCGAGCTGGAGGAGCATTTGCAGAAGCTTGAAGAAGCGAAAAAGCGTGACCATAATAAGCTCGGCAGAGAGCTTGGATACTTCTCGACCGTTGATTATATCGGTCAGGGTCTTCCGATTCTTCTTCCGAAGGGCGCAAGAGTGATTCAGCTTCTTCAGCGCTGGGTTGAAGACGTGGAGCAGGAGCATAACTACCTGCTGACCAAAACGCCGCTGATGGCAAAGCGGGATTTGTACCGCATTTCCGGTCACTGGGATCATTATCGTGAGGGAATGTTTATTTTGGGTGACCCCGACGACGAAGAGAAAGAGTGCCTTGCCCTTCGTCCGATGACCTGTCCGTTCCAGTATCAGGTATATCTCAATCAGGGCAGAAGCTACCGTGATTTACCGATGAGACTCGGCGAAACCTCGACGCTTTTCCGCAACGAGGACTCAGGCGAAATGCACGGTCTTATCCGTGTCCGTCAGTTCACGATTTCGGAGGGACACCTTGTGCTTCGTCCCGACCAGCTTGAGCAGGAGTTCGAGGACTGCCTGAATCTTTGCAAGTATTTCCTCGGCACACTCGGTCTTTTGGAGGACTGCACCTTCCGTTTCTCACAGTGGGATCCGAACAACACGGATAAATACGAGGGAACGGCGGAGCAATGGGAGACCGCTCAGGCGACGATGAAGAAGATTCTTGACGATCTCGGTGTTTCGTATAAGATCGGTATTGATGAAGCGGCTTTCTACGGTCCGAAGCTTGATATTCAGTACAAGAACGTTTTCGGTAAAGAGGACACGATTGTTACGATTCAGATTGATATGCTCCTTGCCGAAAAATTCGGTATGTATTATACGGATAAGGACGGTCAGAAGAAGCTTCCGTATATCATTCACAGAACGAGCCTCGGCTGCTACGAAAGAACGCTTGCGTATCTGATTGAAAAATATGCCGGCGCTTTCCCGCTGTGGCTTGCTCCCGAGCAAATCCGAATCACCCCTGTTGCCGACAGACATCAGGATGCGGCATACGAAATCAAAAAGCAGCTTGAAAAGGCGGGTATCAAGCGTGTTGAGGTTGACACAAGAAGCGAAAAGCTCGGCTACAAGCTTCGTTCGGCTCAGCTTGATAAGATTCCGTACATTCTCGTTGTCGGCGACAAGGAAGCCGAAACCGGTACGATTTCCGTCAGAAAGCGTGGCGTCGGTGACATCGGCTCGATGGAAATTGCCGATTTTGTCAAGTCTGCTCTGGCTGATATTGACTCAAAGGCAAGATGGTAATCGGGAGTACAGACGATAGATGTCAGAAAACAGAAAGGGCACAGTCGATGGATTTCGGCTGTGCCTGTTTTAACTTGTTAGTAAAAAAGTTAATATATATTGACAAAAGTATATCCGTGTGTTATCTTATGGCTGAGGAGGCGATGAATATGAAAAAGAGTACAAAAATAATCCTGATTGTCTTAGCCGTGATACTCGTTATTGCGTCAGTGTTTTTGATAACCGTCTATCTGGCGTTTCGAAGCGATGTTGAAACGAGCACCGACATCAATGACTATATTGCTTACACGTCAAGCACACCGTCTGAGGACGAAGACCCCGTTGTTATGCCGAAGCTGGAGACACTCGGCAATATTACTGATACGGACTTTCTATATCGCTATAAGATAAATATTATCTATGACCTGACGGTTTACCGTCTGACTGTTTCCTATGACGAGGAGGATTACGAAAAGGAAAAGGCACTTCTCGACAGCCGATATGCTTTTTATACCTCCCCGATTTTTGAGTCCGAAGCAAAGGATCATGCACTTGCCGTTGATTTTGAATACTGCGGTTATTCGTTCCGGACGGCTCGGGATAACAGCAATATCGGATTGTATTATCCGAAGCGAATGTTCTTTGTCGGAACGAATGACAGCGAAAGAAAAATCATTTATATTTGTTTTAGAGATTCGGAGCTTGACTATCTGACAAGCTTTCCGTCGTTTTTCCGGGAAGAGAAAATCACGGTATCAAATAAATAATAATTGTACATATAATACAGCCGGGACTTCATTACGAAGCCCCGGCTGATTTTTAAGCAAGAATTACATGAATCAATCCCAACACCGTCATGTGCAGCGGATAGAATATATAGAAGAACCATTTTGCTCCCTTGGTCTTTTTCCCGCTTTCACCGTTGTATAAAAGGAGAAGCGGAACGGACAAAAAGGTTCCGAGCGAAAAGGCGGAGGACATCAACGCATGCATGATGTCGCCTGAGGACGAAAAACTGCCGTAAAATGCATAAAAGCAGTACATAAGCCCCACTGCGACTTGCCATAGACAGCATTTTTTGATGCTTTGCCGGTATTTATAGAACCCTACGCTCCACAAGACCGCAAAATATTTCCAGTCGCACCAACAGCTTAACACACATAAAAGCCCGATCAGCAGTACCTTTTCGGCTTTGTTTTCTCTTGTCGCTTCGACGTGAACGGCAAGAAGAGCCAGAAACAGCGTAAAAATCATATTGAACGAGGGCGAGAACAATTCCTCCCCTCTCATCAGCCACCACGGCACTTCGGAGATGACGGCAAAGAGGAACAGCCGCAGGGCGTATTTTTTGAACGAGCGGGTGTGCTCGTACCCCTGCGCCAAAAAGAAGCACATCAAAGGGGCGGTGATCCGTCCGACAATATGAAAAATCTGCGCCGTCGGTGTGCGAAAGCTTAAAAATGTCCAGGCAATGTGGTCAAGCAGCATCGCAAAAACGGCAATATATTTCAGTGCGTTTCGGTTAAACGGTTTCGTCATTGTTCGTCACTTTTGAGCTCTTTCGAAAACTTGATGCGGTTTGAGAGGAAGCCGAAAAGAAGCCAGAGAAGAAGTACCGGAAGCAGTAAAACGGCGGCAAGAATCGTGAGGGTGATGATGCCTTTGCCTTTTTTGCTCTTTTTGACCGTGTCGGGGATTTCTTCGTCCTTTACCGGCTGTTCGGGCGCCGGATTGTCGCTTGAATAAAGCGGATAAAGCGTGAGTGTCGCAAAATTGTCGGAAATTCCGGCATTGTAAAGAAGCGGCTTTACCAGCTCAGCTATTCCGCCGTCGGTTTTCAGAAGCTTTTTCAGATTGATCCGAAGAGCAGATACGATGCTGTCAACTACGTTGCAGACGCCGACCGTAATTTTGTAATAAGCCGAATCGGGCGTGTACTTTCCGTCGCCGCCGTAAAGGTTCATCACAAGCGACATGATAAAGTCCACAACGCTTTCGTTTCCGATGTCTGCCCAGTCACTTTTCTTAAGTCCTGTTTCCTTTTGGCAAAGGAAAGCGGCGTGCTTGATTTTAAGCTTCGTCAGAATTTTGGCAAACGGGCGCATCAGCCAGCCGTAACGGTAAATCACCGAGGGCTTGACGCTGAATGCCGTGACCATTCGTGATAGCTTTTCGGTGTCATAAGCGGCGGCGTGAACGATTTCCTTAATCATGCCGAAGAACTTGTTTTCGAGGTGTTCGGTCAGCGTGTCGCCGTTCATGTCAAAGGCGGGTTTTACGTCGATCGTTCTTGTGCCGACGTTGACGGTTTTGTTCGCCGGGTCAAATTCAATCGTCCGGAAAACACCGGGGTAGCCGACCGGGCAGGCGGTTGTGATGTCGTAGAAGATGTTGCCCTTTTGCGAATAGGTGTAGGAAATATCCTGCATATGCGTGTGACCGGTCAGCATGAACGGCACACCCATATCCGCAAACTGATTACAGCGTTTCTTCGCATCGGTCATCATGTCGTGCTCGCCGATGATGCTGTAAAGCGGAGAGGGGGATATCATCGGGTGGTGCGTCATCGGAATAATGAACTGACCGTTTTTCTTCGCATCGGCAACCTGAGCGGTGATCCATTTGAAGCACTCGTCCGAAAAGCCGCTTCCGCCTTCGCCGTTGCTGTCGTCATTGAGGGCAAAAAGGCGGTAACCGTCGCAAAGCTGAACGACGTAGGACATACTTTCCTTGTGCACGGCGATCGCCTCGTCGGGTCCGAAGCGGCGGTATAAATCGAACAGCTCGCTTCGCTTTGTGGCGTCGATTTCCTCGGCCCCCTCGGGGGTAAAACGTCTTGTTTTGTTGTTGTCACGAAAATCGTGCGTCGCCGTGATGGCGTAGACCTT
The DNA here is from genome assembly GCA_945863885.1 of uncultured Clostridia bacterium. Lineage (GTDB taxonomy): Bacteria > Bacillota > Clostridia > Oscillospirales > Acutalibacteraceae > UBA6857. Next base: position 47,585 of record CAMAZY010000007.1, on the reverse strand, counting down.
TTTACCTTTTTCCTGAAGCTCGGACAAAAGACGGATTACGCCCGCATGGCTTTCCGGCTCACCGTTATAGGTCGTGTCGCCGGAGACAAGAATAATATCCGGCTCGTTCTTGTCCGCAAGCTGTGTTTTCAGCGCTTCAAGGATTTCTTCGGTGTGAAGAAGATCGTTTGCCGCCTTGGCGTTGGCTTTTTCGAATTCGGGACCCGACGTGCCCAAGGATTTGGCAAAATAATGAAGGTCGGATATGACGTTGATTTTTAAGGGCTTTAGCTGTTTATACATCGTATGTCCTCCTTTTTATCTGACAGGGGCGACCGTCAAACAGTGGCGGTCTCCTTTCTTGCTTTGGAAACGCACTTCAAAGCAGCCTTTTGCTCTTTCGTTCACTTCGGCTTTCTTCCCGTCAAGCAAAATTTTGTAGTTTTCCTTATCGCTCATGACAATAAGCATGAGTGACTTTTCGTTTTCTCCGTAGCAGGTGAAGCTGACTTCGGCTTCGGTTTTCTCATCGTTCCATTCGGTTTTGTCAAGATAGGTGTCAAAGCCGACGTTGACCGTACCCGGTGCGTAGTACGCCTTTGTCCAAAGATTGATCGGGGTTGAAAGACCGCCGAAATTATGGAACCAGCCGCCGCAGCCGGTGACAACGTTCACCATTTCGAAGGTGTAATAGCTGTCCTCAACCTCACGCTTCCAGATATCAATCGCCCGTCTTGCAATCTCAAACGCAAAGTCGCTTTCGCCGTTGTCAAGCATGGCTTTCCAGATAAACCACTGATGCGGAAACCAGATATTGCCGTTCCAGTAGCCGTTGACCTTGTAATAGCCGGCACTCTGGTCAACTGCGCTGATGCCGTAGGGCGAAAACATCTCCTTTTCGCTTTCGAGATGATGAAGAACCGCTTTTTTCTGTTCCTCATTGCACGCACCGGCGATAATCGGATAGATGCCGTCAAGCCCCTTGTTGAGATTCTCTCCGCTTTCGGTGCGGAAGATCTCTTTCGGGTTGTAGTCTTTATCATGAAGCACATAGCCGAAGTAGCCGCTGTCGCTGTCCCATGAATATTTGTCAAGTGCGGCGGTCAGCGTGCTGATGTCGGTTTCGTACTCGGATTTGTCGTTTTCCCTGCCTGTCTTGTCAGCAAGAATGTAGAGGATTTTCGCAAATCGAATAACCTGACTTGTCGTAATAACCGGGGCGGCGGTGTCACGCTTTTCCCGTTTCATCATCGCTACCTGCGCCGGGTAGTCGTCCATGCCGCTTGTCGAATAGAAATAGTCGTAGGTGGTAAGCAATCCGCTTTTGAACTTCGCCGTTGTCGAGCCTCTGACTTTTCCTCTTAAGAAAAGGTAGTAAAGCCTTGCACGGGAATAAAGAGCAAGAAGCTTTTGCTTGTCGTTGGTTTTCTGAAGCATTTCGAAAAGCTGATAAATCTGCACGGGGACGGGCGAGCCGTGATGCAAAAAGGCGTAGTCGGGGTTGCTGTCGTCGCTTAAATAGGTGTCGATGATATATTCGGCAAACCGGGGCGCATACTCGTTCATGCCAAGGCCGATAAAGCCCGAATCCCAGGTGTAAAGGCAGTCCCAGCGTTTTCCGGGCGTATGGTGCAGAATATAGTCGCCGTATTTATAAATCGGATAGACAACATTTGTCATCACGGCGGCGGAAAGAAGCCGGTTTGAAAAGCGGTACTTTTCGCCGTCGGTATTCAGCGCAAAGTCGATTTTATTCTTGCGCTTTTCATTATATATGTTTTCGTACTGCTCAGCCGGGAGGTAATCGGGCTTGCCTGACGAAATGACGGCATAGCGCACGGTGCGGGTCTTCGCCGGAACAAAAATCGTATGGGTGATTTCGTTATGGAAGAAGCCCGGGTCGCTGTGCTTTCTTGAAAAAGCACCCGTGAAGCTTTCCGTTACATCGTCAAAGGTTTCGTCGGCATTCGAAAGTCGTGCTGTCATGCAGTCCTCGAGCGCACCGGTGTCAATTCTCCGAAATCGGGTGTTATCATCAAAGACACGCAGGTAAAACTCGTTCGGAACATTCTTATAGGTAAGCTTCGTCAGAAAGCCGGTTTCTTCCTTTTCGGTTTCGATCTCTGGCACAAAATTGATTACTTCGGTTTTCACACCGATCTTTGTTTTGTCCGTCTCCTCGCAAACGGCGAAGAAATCAAATTCCGCAGCACCCTTGCCGAGTGACGCAAAATCAAGGTGAAGCTTGCCTTTGTCAAGCTTTCCGAGCGGAAGAAAAGCAATTTGCAATTCGTCACAGCACGGTAAAACGAGCGGATTTCCGTTCACCGTAAATTCGGCGTCCTTTTCGGACGGAATATAGGTCACGCCGACCATTTTGCCCTGCTCGTAGCGGATGGCGCTTGTGCGGTAGCGGACGGCAAGCACGGCGTTTTCGTAATTCTCTTTGATATCGAGGTCAAAGCTTGCCTTGTCACCCTTTTCGCCGCCGAACGGTTCAAACACCTTATGCGGCATGTGCCATTTTTCGGCTCGGTCTCCGAGTCCCGTTCCGTTTACAAAACGGCTGTCAAGAAAGACGCCCTTGCGCCGCCCGTCGGCATTTTGTTCGTCCCAGGGGCGGGAAATCGCATACGAAAAGACCGCATAATCCGTCGCCTTGAAGAAATCGTATTTTTCGGGAAGAATCGGCTTGACAAAGGACGAAACCGGCGTTTCGAGCGAACAGAAATAGTTGACAACGAAATTTTTGATGTTTTCGCTGTTGTTGACAAGCTCGGTCCGGACAAGCGTGCTGTCGGCGTCAAGCCGTATGTATGACACGTCGGCATAGACCTTGTCTTTCCATTCAAGCTCATAGCGGAAAGAATAGTAGCCGTAATCGCTGTCGGATTCCCACGGATGATACGCACTCGGAAGCGTCACGTTCGGCACCCGTATATCAAAGCCCGAAACGGCGGGGGCAACACACAGGTCAAACCGTGCGCCGTCAATTTCGCTGTGGTTTATGATGCGGGATACGCCGGCGTATTTCTTGCTGTACGGTCCCCATTTCGGGAAATAATCAAACATAGGTTTCATATTGATAAACGTCTCCAATTTTCGTTGAATAATAAAATTATACAGGATAATGAAAATCAAGTCAATCAAACAAAGTGAATTTTAATAGGCAGCTGAAAAACAATTGTGACAACATTGTTGCAGAAAAATTAGATTTGTCGTTTTTTCATAAAATTGTATAAAGTTTGGAAAAAATCTCTTGCTTTTTTTGTACACGGGTGTTATAATCGACTCAAAGATAATGGCATCACAAATTAAAGGAGGCAATCTTATGAAAAAAGCATTATCTGTATTTTTAGCTATTCTGATGATGTTCTCGGCTCTCAGCGTCGGCTCGATTGCTGTCGATGATACGACCGGATCATCAGTTGCAACTTCCCCCTGGCACGGCCCCGAAGGCTCAGGCAAACCGGCAAAATACAATCAAGTTGTTATCACTTTTAACCTTAACAGCGGTACATTGAAGAGCCCCCAGCAGGTTTATGATCTGAACACCGGTACATGGGTTTACACTGAGCCGAAAGACATCGTTGGTACATGGGCAATGGTTCCTCAGAACGATCGTGACATGGTTGCTGACGGCGAACACTTTATTTCTCTTCCCGCTATCACTCCTCCCGCTGACAGACAGTTTGACGGTTGGTATTGCTCCTATGACGGTTCTCTTTACGGCGCAAACGGTCCGTACAGAATCCCGGCAGGTACAGGCGGACAGGTCATTGAGTTCACCGCTCAGTGGAGTCCGGCAGTTGTTGAAGAACCCACCATGCAGAAGGTTATGAAGATCCTCTTCAGCGTCTTCGGCACCATCATCGGCCTTCTCTTCTATGCGGGCGACACCGAAATGGGCATTGCTCTTATGGAAAAGATATTCGGCGGCGTTCTCGGTTCATTTTAATCCTTTCATAATACAAAAACGGCAGACCTTCGGGTCTGCTTTTTTGTCGCTTGAGTTTCAGTCTTATTGAAAAGCTGTGTCCGGGTAAGGACTTTGAGAGTTCAGAAAACAGAGGCCGGAAGTCAGAATATGTGTCGTTGAATTTTGGCTTAGTGGCGGAACTCTGTGAAATTTCGGCTTGCTTGTCTAATGGGTGGCTTGCACTTTTTGGATATAGATTTTTCTATATCTCTACCTTGTGCCTGTGCGGCATAGAACAAGGCAAAAGAATAGAACAAGCCAAAGCAGAAAAGAAGACAGGGTCGACCGCATGAGGTCTTCCCTGTCCTTGAATTTCAATCTTCGGTAATCTGCTTCCGGCTGAGGGCGAACGAATAAAATACAGGCACAAGGACGACGACCGCAATCACAGCAAACAGCAGCAAGGGGACACCGCAGAACGTGCAGATGATGCTGACAATTCCGCCGACGATCCAAAGCTTGCCGGCAAGACGGTGCGTTTTGTTCCAGTTTTCTTCGCTTTTCAGTGTCCACACAATTTTAATGCCCATGGTGCTGTTTTGCTTGCACTTCGGAAGAAAGTTCCCGACAAAAACAAGCATCAGTCCGATCAGACACGGAATAATCACTTCGATTTTAACGTCCACCCCTTTCGACGCAAGAAGCGTCATCGGACAAAGAATCAGCGACAGGGCAGGGATAAACCAATAGGTCATGGTTTCAAGTGCTTTTGAATAGTTGGCTCTTTTCTTTTCGAATGATGCGCCGATATGACAGATGAGATGAAAAGCCGCAAGAATTACGGGCAGACCGAACACGGCAAAAGGCTTCGGTGCGAAATTATCCGGCTCTCCCGCCATATTCCAGTGAACCGGCATTTTGTCGGGCAGATCCTTATATAATATCAGTCCCAGAACGCACGGCAAAAGGCAGACAACGGCGCCGATGAGTACTGCGGATTTATTTTTCAAATTTTTCATAATTCTCCTCCGAACTGCGAAAGCCAAAGCATAATTTCCTCAAAAACGGAAACGTTAATGTCATAGTAAATATAGTTTTTCTCTTTCGTCTCAAAAATCAGGTCGGCCTTTTTGAGTACCGACAGATGATACGAAACCGTTGCGGCGGTCAGGTCAAACTTCGCCGCTATGTCCCCGGCGGACATTCTTCCCTGCTTGAGATAATCAAGGATCTCCCGCCTTACCGGGTCGGCAAGAGCCTTGAAGGTACTGCCGAACGCCATACCGTCACCTCTTTCAACTATTTAGAAGTTTTTCTAAATAGATTATAGAGGCAGAAAACCGGAAAGTCAATACTATTTCGAAATTTTTCTAAATAGTTTCAGGGTGTAGACAAATCGGTTTTTATTATGCTATAATTATTTTGTATGGCAACCTGATAACCCCTGCTGAAGTGTGCGGTGGAATCTTCGTCCTGAACGCTTCAACCGAGATTACCCGGAAAGCCGGCGTTACAAATAAATTTGAAGGAGAATATCAATGAGTGTAAAAGAATTGATTGTAAATGCCGGAAGCTCCTCTCTCAAGTATACCGTTTATCTTATGCCTGAGCAGGAGGTTCTCGCAAACGGAATCTTCGAACAGCTGACAACCCCGAAGCCGACCTTTACCCATAAGCTGCCCGACGAAAACGGCAAGCTTCAGAAGGTCATCGACAAACTGAGCCTTGAAAGCGGTGCCGATCATGCCGCAGCGTTCAAGAAGCTTATCGAAACCCTGACAGGCAAGGAATACGGCGTGCTTTCCTCCATGGACGAAATTGCCGCAGTCGGTCACCGTGTTCTTCACGGCGGCGAAAAATTCAGCGGCTCGGTTGTTGTTGACGAAAGCGTCAAGGAAGCAATCCGTGAGTGCATCCCCTTAGGCCCGCTTCACAATCCGGCAAACCTTGTCGGTATCGAGGCTTGCGAAGCGCTCATGCCGTCCGTTCCGCAGGTTGCGGTTTTTGATACCGCTTTCCATCAGTCGATCGCTCCCGAAGCGTATATGTACGCCCTTCCTTATAAATATTACAAGGAATACGGAATCCGCCGCTACGGCTTCCACGGCACCTCTCACCGCTATGTATCGAAGAGAACCGCCGAATTCCTGATGGACAAATACCCGGGCAAGTATGACCCCGAAACACTTCGCATTGTTACGTGCCACCTCGGCAACGGTTCGTCTCTTGCCGCCGTCAAGGGCGGAAAGTGCGTGGACACCACAATGGGTCTGACGCCGCTTGAGGGTATCCTGATGGGAACCCGTTCCGGCTCGATTGATCCGGCAATCATTCCTTTTATAATGAAAAAAGAGGGACTTTCTCCCGACGAGATCGATGCACTTCTCAATAAAAAGTCCGGTATGCTCGGTCTTACGAGCGACGACCCGAACAACGAAGCCACCAGCGACAACCGCACGATTGAAGCCAGAGCCAAGGCAGGCGACGAAAGAGCCATGCTTGTCGAAGCGATGTTCTGCCATCAGCTGACGAAGCTTATCGGCGGCTTTGCGGCGGCTATGGGCGGTGTGGATGCTGTTGTCTTCACGGGCGGAATCGGTGAGAACAATCCGCATTACCGCACGAGAGTTGCCGAAAAGCTCGCTTTCCTCGGCACCGCAATCGACGAGGAGCCGAACGCACTGCGAGGCAAAGAGGTTGAAATTTCGACCGAAGACAGCAAGCTGAAGCTTCTGGTTATTCCGACCGACGAAGAGCTTATGATTGCACAGGATACGTTTGAACTGACGCAGAAATAAGAAAAAGCCCGGTTTTTACCGGAAAGACATGACCTATGACCGGCAATATTGGTATTGACCGCCGTGCCGTGTGTTTTCGGTTCTTTCCGTTTATCAGAATAAGCAAAGCACAGCTTCTTTGTAAGTTGTGCTTTTTCCTTAGAATGGGGCGGCTGACACAATATATAGTATATATGAAGGCTTGTACGGCCTTATTTTGAATCTGTCTGACCGTGCCGAAAAGAGACGAAAAATTCTTGCAATTTCCACAAACTTTTTTTAAAAAAATCGTTGACATTCCACAATCTTTATGATATGATACTTGAGCATGCATAGGGCGAAGTATGGGTATTGCTATGCCCTCGTGCAATCTTACGATATGCGATGATGTGGGAGGTGGCTGCCCGTCGAGGCAGGGAATTTCCACGGAGTATGTCCGATTTCAAACCGGGCGAACTATATTTCACCTTTTGCCGCTTTCTTGCGTTAGACATCTGTCTAAGCGGCTTTGGGGTGGACTGTGCTTTTATGCGCTTTTTGCCGGAAATACTCAGTTTCCGGCTTTTAAAAGGCAGACTTGAAAACACCCGGCAGGGTTTGCACAGAAAGAATAGTTACACATTGCCCGCCAAATTTTATTAGGAGGCGCACAATCAATGGCAGTTAAGGAAAAGATCCGCATCAGACTCAAGGGTTATGATCACAACCTTGTCGATAAGGCGGCGGAGATGATCGTTGATACCGCAAGACGTACAAACGCTCAGGTATCCGGTCCCATCCCCCTTCCGACCGAAAAGGAAGTTGTTACGATCCTTCGCTCTGTTCATAAGGACAAGGACAGCCGTGAGCAGTTTGAGCAGAGAACGCACAAGAGACTCATTGACATCGTCAGACCGACACCCAAGACCGTGGAGGCTCTGACAAATCTTGAAATTCCGGCAAGTGTTGAAATCGAAATCAAGAGATAACTTGTTTTCATTTTAAAAATACCCGCACTTAACCGAAAGGTCACGTTGGCAAAGCCAACCAATAACCAAAGGAGGAACAAATTTTATGAAAAAAGGTCTTATCGGTAAGAAAATCGGCATGACTCAGGTTTTCGACGAGAGCGGCAAGGTTATCCCCGTTACCGTTGTTGAACTTGGACCGTGCGTAGTCGTTCAGAAAAAGACGGCTGAAAACGATGGTTACGAAGCTGTTCAGCTCGGCTTCGGTGACGTTAAGGTAAAGGCTGTCAACAAGCCTATGACCGGTCACTTCAAAAAGGCTGACGTTGCCCCGAAGAAGGTTCTTCGCGAGTTCAGACTCGAAGACACCGCTTCTCTTAACGTAGGCGACATTCTCAAGGCTGACGTATTTGCCGCCGGCGACAAGGTAGACGTTGTCGGAACCAGCAAGGGTAAAGGTACAGCCGGCGCAATCAAGAGATGGAACTTCTCAAGACTCAAGGAATCCCACGGTACAGGTCCTGTCGCAAGACATGCCGGTTCCCTCGGTGCCTGCTCCGACCCGTCAAGAGTTTACAAGGGAAAGAAGCTTGCAGGTCATCTCGGCGCAGAACGTGTTACAATTCAGAATCTCGATGTTGTCAAGGTTGACGCAGAAAACAACCTTATCGCCATCAAGGGTGCAATCCCCGGCCCGAAGAAGGGCATCGTTATGGTGGTCAACAGCGTAAAGAAATCATAAGAAAGGAGCCCAGCTAAATGCCTAACGTATCAGTTTTCGACGTAAACGGTAAAAAGGTCTCTGACCTCACGCTTGCCGACAGTGTTTTCGGAATCGAGCCCAACACTTCCGCCATGCACATCGCCGTTGTCAATTATCTTGCCAATCAGCGCCAGGGCACACAGTCAACCCTGACCCGTTCAGAAGTTTCCGGCGGCGGCAAAAAGCCCTGGAGACAGAAGGGAACAGGCCGTGCAAGACAGGGCTCAACAAGATCTCCCCAGTGGTACCACGGCGGTATCGCACACGGTCCGAAGCCCAGAAGCTATCGCTTCACCATCAACAAGAAGGTAAGAAGACTTGCTATGAAGTCCGCTCTTTCCGCTAAGGTAGCGGCTGAAGAGATGATCGTTCTTGATTCGCTCAAGTTGGAAGCCATCAAGACCAAGGAAGTTGTCAAGGTTCTTTCCGCTCTTGAAACCGGCAAGAAGACGCTTATCGTTCTCCCTGAAAAGGACGACGTAATTTACAGAAGCGCAAGAAACATCGCAGGCGTTAAGGTTTCTCTTGTCAACACGCTTAACGTTTACGATATCCTTAACTGCAACAGCATCGTTGTTCTTAAGGACGCAGTAGCAAAGATCGAGGAGGTTTATGCATAATGAGTAAGTTAGCACATGACATCATCCTCAAGCCCATCATCACCGAAGAAAGCATGATGGGAACCGCAATGAAAAAGTACACCTTTAAGGTTGCTAAGGACGCCAACAAGGCAGAAATCGCAAAGGCAGTTGAAGAGTGCTTCGGCGTTAAAGTCAAGAAGGTCAACACCATGAACTGCAAGGGTCACTTAAGAAGATACGGCCGCTATGAGGGCTACACCCCGTCATGGAAAAAGGCAATCGTTACTCTTACAGAGGATTCCGACACCATCGATTTCTTCGACGGACTTCTTTAATAAAAGCAACCTCTAAAAACCTTCCGGCACCCGTCATAGCACACAACTAATGCCGTCTTTGTCGTTAAAAATCCTTGAAATACACAAAGTATTCCTGCTTCATTTTGCCTAAAATCCGACATCATTTGTGCACTATGCCGAATACCATCAGGTTTTTATAGATTGCTGAAACCAACCTTAAAATAATTCCGACGGTAATGTATGGAGGCTGACATCCTTCGCTAAGCCGTCGTCAGGAGTGTGAATAAAATGTCAATTCGTGTTATGAAGCCTGTAACAAACGGCACGCGTAATATGTCGTATACAGACTACACCGGTCTTTCCAAGAACGGACCGGAAAGAAGCCTTCTTGCTCCGCTGAACAAGAAGAGCGGCCGTAACAGCTACGGCAGAATCACCGTTCGCCACAGAGGCGGCGGAAACAGAAAGAAATACCGCATCATCGACTTCAAGAGAGATAAGACAGGCGTTAGCGCAACCGTCGTTTCCCTTGAATACGATCCCAACAGATCCGCTCACATCGCTCTTCTTCAGTACGAAGACGGCGAAAAGAGATATATCCTTGCTCCCGCTGACCTTAAGGTAGGCGACAAGGTTGTTTCGGGTGCTGACGCCGACATCAAGCCGGGCAACGCACTTCCCCTTGTCAACATCCCGACCGGTACTTTCGTTCACAACGTTGAGCTTTATCCGGGCAGAGGCGGTCAGCTTGCAAGAGCAGCCGGCAACGCCGCTCAGCTTATGGCTAAGGAAGGCGGCTACGCACTTCTCAGACTTCCGTCAAGTGAGCTTCGCAAGGTTCCCGAAACCTGCATGGCAACAATCGGCACGGTCGGCAACGTTGACCACGAAAACGTGAAGATCGGTAAAGCCGGACGTACCCGCCACATGGGTATCAGACCGACAGTCCGCGGTTCCGTTATGAACCCGTGCGACCACCCGCACGGCGGTGGTGAGGGCAAGTCCCCGATCGGCCGTCCCGGTCCTGTTACTCCGTGGGGCAAGCCCGCTCTCGGCTATAAGACTCGTGCTAAGAAGAATCGTTCAGACAAGCTTATTGTTAAGCGTCGCAATGACAGATAACGGTCGATGAAAGGAGCTAATCAGTAATGAGTAGAAGTACAAAAAAAGGCCCTTTTGTTCAGCCGAAGCTGTATGAAAGAGTCGTAAAAATGAACGAGAAGGGCGAAAAGATCGTCCTCAAGACCTGGAGCCGCAGCTCCACAATCTTCCCCGAATTCGTCGGCCACACCTTCGCTGTTCATGACGGACGCAAGCACGTTCCCGTTTATGTAACCGAAGACATGGTAGGTCACAAGCTCGGTGAATTTGCGCCGACAAGAACCTTCAGAGGTCACGCCGGTTCGAAAACTTCAAATAACGGTAAATAAGTCGAAAGGAGTGTATGACAATGCAAGCAACCGCAAAGGTAACTCATGTGCGCATTGCACCGCGTAAGGTAAAGATCGTTCTTGACCTTATCCGCAATCAGCCTGCAGAGAAAGCTATGGCAATTCTCAAATACACGCCTAAGGCTGCGTGTGAGGTTGTCGAAAAGCTTCTCAAATCAGCGATTTCCAACGCTGAGAACAAAGATATGGACACGACTAAGCTTGTTGTTTCCGAATGCTACGTCAATCAGGGGCCGACACTCAAGAGAATCAGACCCAGAGCACAGGGCAGAGCATACCGCATCAACAAGAAAACATCACACATCACCCTTGTACTCAAGGAAGCAGAATAAGTGAGGAGGAGGTAAAACAATGGGTCAGAAAGTTAATCCGAACGGCCTGAGAGTCGGTGTTATTAAGGATTGGGAATCTCGTTGGTACGCTGATAAGAAAGATTTCGGCGACACACTCGTTGAAGACTACAACCTTCGTGAGTATCTCCTTGAAACACTTGCTCCCGCCGGAGTTCCCAAGGTTGAAATTGAACGTGACGCTAAGCGCGTTCGCATCAACATTCACGTTGCCAAGCCCGGTATGGTTATCGGCAGAGGCGGCGCAGAGATCGAAAAGCTCAAGGCTACTCTTGAGAAGAAGCTCGGAAAGAGCGTATCTCTGAACATCATCGAAATCAAAAATCCCGATGTAAACGCACAGCTTGTTGCAGAAAACATCGCTTCCCAGCTTGAAAGAAGAATTTCTTTCCGCCGTGCACTCAAGTCCTCTATCGGCAGAGCCATGAAGCTCGGCGCAAGAGGTATCAAGTGTCAGGCATCAGGCCGTCTCGGCGGTGCTGAAATCGCAAGAAGCGAAACCTACAAGGAGGGAACCATTCCCCTTCAGACAATCCGTGCCGACATCGACTACGGCTTCGCAGAAGCTAAGACCACTTACGGCCGTATCGGCGTAAAGGTCTGGATTTACACAGGCGAGGTTCTTCAGGTTTCCAACAACACAGAACGTCAGAGACCGGATCGCCGCAGAAGAAACAACAACCGCAGGGAAGGAGGAGCTAAAAATGTTAATGCCTAAACGTGTTAAGCGCCGTAAGCAGCAGCGCGGACGCCTTAAGGGTGCTGCCCACAAGGGCAACAAGGTAACATACGGTGACTTCGGTCTGATGGCTCTTGAACCTGCATGGATCAATTCCAGACAGATCGAGGCAGCCCGTATCGCCATGACCCGTTACATCAAGCGTGGCGGTCAGGTATGGATCAAGATCTTCCCCGACAAGCCGATCACGCAGAAGCCGGCTGAAACCCGAATGGGTTCCGGTAAAGGTTCACCCGAATATTGGGTAGCCGTTGTTAAGCCCGGCAGAGTTATGTTCGAAATTGCAGGTGTTGATGAGGCTGTTGCCCGTGAGGCTTTACGTCTTGCAGCTAACAAGCTTCCGATCAAGTGCAAGTTCGTAACCAAAGCAGAACAGGAAAAGGATGGTGAACAGTAATGAAAGCAAGCGAAATCAGAAAACTGTCCGCCGCTGAGATGGACGCAAAGCTCGCCGAACTGAAGAAGGAGCTGTTCAATCTCCGTTTCCAGCAGGCTGTTAATCAGCTTGACAATCCGATGAGAATCAACGCCGTTAAAAAGGATATCGCAAGAATCAAGACGGTTCAGCGCGACATCGAGCTTCACGGCGCAAACTCTTAAGGAATGGAGGATGAGAGATAATGGAACGTAATCTTCGTAAAACTCAGGTAGGCATTGTTTCAAGCGACAAGATGGAAAAGACTGTCGTTGTTACAATCAAGGACAAGGTTAAGCATCCGCTTTACAATAAGATCGTTAACCGTACCGTTAAGGTAAAGGCTCACGACGAGAACAATGAATGCGGTGTAGGTGACCGTGTGCTTATTATGGAAACCCGTCCTCTTTCCAAGGATAAGAGATGGCGTGTTGTCAAGATTATCGAAAAAGCCAAATAATTGGTGCAGCTAAAGGAGGCTAAACACAATGATCCAACAGCAAACTTATCTTAAGGTTGCCGACAATACCGGTGCGAAGGAACTTATGTGCATCCGTGTTCTCGGCGGAACCGGAAGAAGATATGCTAATATCGGTGACGTCATTGTTGCTTCTGTCAAGAAGGCAGCACCCGGTGGCGTCGTAAAGAAGGGCGACGTTGTGAAGGCAGTCGTAGTTCGTACTGCAACAGGCGTTCGCCGTGATGACGGAACATACATTCGTTTCGACGAAAATGCAGCCGTTATCATTAAAGATGACAAAACTCCCAGAGGTACCCGTATCTTTGGGCCGGTAGCAAGAGAGCTTCGTGACAAGGATTATCTCAAGATTCTGTCCCTCGCTCCGGAAGTTCTTTAAGGAGGTGTCACGATGAGTAAGGTTCATGTTAAAACAGGCGACCAGGTCGTTGTCATCAACGGCAAGGATCGTGGCGCAAGAGGCAAGGTCCTTCAGGTAAGCCCGAAGGAAGGCAAGGTTATCGTTGAGAAAGTCAACCTTGTATCCAAGCACGTCAAGCCCCGTAAGATGGGCGAGCCCGGCGGAATCATCGAGGCTGAAAGCGCTCTTTACGCTTCAAAGGTACAGCTCATCTGCCCGAAATGCGGCAGACCGACAAGAGTCGGCCATGAGATTGTTGAAGAAAAGGGCAAGAAGAAAAAGATGCGTGTCTGCAAGAAAAAAGATTGCGGCGCAAAGTTTGAATAAGGGAGGAACATGACAATGGCAAGATTAAAGCAAACTTATGTCAATGAAGTTGCACCTGCACTCATGAAGAAGTTCGGCTATAAGAGCGTTATGCAAATCCCGAAGATCGATAAGGTTGTTATCAACGTTGCCTGCGGCGAAGCAAGCACCAACTCCAAGGTACTTGACGCTATCGTAGCAGACGTAAGAGCAATCACCGGTCAGCAGCCCGTTCTTTGCAAGGCTAAGAAATCAGTTGCTAACTTCAAGCTCCGCGAAGGTATGGTAATCGGCGTAAAGGTTACGCTTCGCGGCGAAAAGATGTATGAATTCATCGACAGATTCTTCAATCTGGCTCTTCCGAGAGTCCGTGACTTCAGAGGCATCAACCCCAACGCCTTCGACGGCAGAGGAAACTATTCGGTCGGTATCAAGGAACAGCTTATTTTCCCGGAAATCGACTACGATAAGATCGACAAGGTTCGCGGTATGGACATCTGCTTCGTTACAACGGCCAACACCGACGAAGAAGCAAGAGAGCTGCTCACTCTTATGGGTGCGCCTTTCGAAAAGCAATAAGAGGAGGGAATAACTTATGGCAAAGACTGCAATGAAAGAAAAACAGAAAAGAGCCGCCAAGTATTCCACAAGGCAGTACAACAGATGTAAAATCTGCGGCAGACCTCACGCTTATCTTCGTAAGTACGGAGTATGCCGTATCTGCTTCAGAGAGCTTGCTCACGCAGGACAGATTCCCGGCGTGAAGAAAGCAAGCTGGTAAGCAATTGCAATAATTCAAGGAGGTAAAGGAATATGCAAGTAACAGACGCAATCGCTGATATGCTTACAAGAATCCGTAACGCTTCATCAGCAAAACACGATTCGGTTAAGATTCCTGCATCCAACACGAAGAAGGCAATTGCTCAGATTCTTGTGGATGAAGGTTATATCAAGAGCTTCACCGTCGAGGAAGACGGTAAGCAGGGAATTATGGACATACAGCTTAAGTACGGTCCGAATAAGTCCCAGGTAATTACAGGTCTCAGAAGAGTTTCAAAGCCCGGTCTGAGAATCTATACAAGCTGTGAAGATATGCCCAAGGTAATGAAGGGACTCGGCATCGCCATCATCTCCACTTCCAAGGGTATCATGACTGACAAGGACGCACGCAAGGCAAACGTCGGCGGTGAAGTTCTTGCTTTCATCTGGTAAGGGGGTGCCGAAATGTCACGTATAGGAAGATTGCCGATTCACATTCCGGCAGGTGTTGAAGTTACCGTTAACGGCAGCACCGTAACAGCAAAAGGCCCGAAGGGCACACTTACCAAGACTTTCCACAGCAACATGGCTATTACGAAGGACGGCGACGTAATCACCGTTACCCGCCCGAACGATGCCAAGGAAAACAGATCACTTCACGGTCTTACCCGTTCCCTTATCGCAAACATGGTTGAAGGCGTTTCAACCGGTTTCAAAAAGGAGCTTGAGATCAACGGTATCGGTTACAGAGCGGAGAAAAAAGGCAAGGATCTCGTTATGAAGATCGGCTACTCTCACGACGTAATCATGTCGGAGACCGACGGCATCACAATCGACGTTCCCGCTCCGAACAAGATCGTAATCAGCGGTCCGGATAAGGAAATCGTCGGCCAGTTTGCGGCTGAAGTTCGTGAAAAGCGTCCGCCGGAACCCTACAAGGGCAAGGGCATCAAGTATGTTGACGAACACATTCGCCGTAAAGAAGGTAAAGCCGGTAAGGGCAAATAAGATTGGTAAAGGAGTGAAATTTCAATGGTCAGCAAACAAGACAGTAATAAAGCCAGACAGAAGAGACATACAAGAGTCCGTGCAAAGATCAGCGGTACTGCTTCTTGTCCCCGTCTGTGCGTATACCGTTCACTCAACCACATCTATGCTCAGTTGATCGACGACGTTCAGGGTGTTACCCTCGCCGCCGCTTCAACAACGGAGAAGGATTTTGAGTACGGTGGAAACATCGAAGCCGCAACCAAGGTTGGCGAGCTTCTCGGAAAAAGAGCCGCTGAAAAAGGCATTGAAGAATGCGTATTCGACAGAGGCGGTTACATCTATCACGGTCGTGTTCAGGCACTTGCAGACGGCGCTCGTGCTGCCGGCCTGAAGTTCTAAGCAAGGAGGAAATTGATTTATGACAAAGATTGATGCATCAGCTTATGAACTTACAGAACGTGTCGTAGCGATCAACCGTGTATCAAAGACAGTCAAGGGCGGCCGTATCTTCAAGTTCGCCGCATTGGTTGTTGTCGGTGACGGTAACGGCATTGTCGGATTCGGTCTCGGCAAATCGGGCGAAGTTCCCGACGCTATCCGTAAGGGTATCGAGGACGCTAAAAAGAACCTGATGAAGGTTGCTCTTAAGGGCACAACCATTCCTCACGAGATCATCGGTAAGTTCGGCGCAGGCGTTGTTCTTCTCAAGCCTGCCGCACCCGGTACCGGCGTTATCGCCGGCGGCCCCGTCCGTGCCGTTGTTGAAACAGTCGGCATCAAGGACATTCGTACAAAGGCTCTTCGTTCCAACAACCCGTGCAACGTTGTAAGAGCAACAATTGACGGTCTTTCAAAGCTTCGCAACGTTGAAGAAGTTGCCGAAGTCAGAGGAAAGACAGCCAAGGAAATCTTAGGTTAAGGAGGGCGTGAAAATGGCAGACATTAAGGTTAAGCTTGTAAAGAGCCTCATCGGTTCTAAGAAGGATCAGATTGCCACCGCCCATGCACTCGGTCTTCGTAAAATCGGCGACGAGTCCACTCAGCCGAACAATCCGCAAACTCAGGGTAAGGTGAAGAAGATTTCACACCTTATCGAGGTTACCGAAGCATAAAAGAGGAGGTGCGAACAATATGAAACTGCACGAACTTTCACCTGCTGCAGGTTCAACCAAGGAGCGCAAGCGTATCGGCAGAGGCCCCGCTTCCGGTCAGGGTAAAACCGCAGGTAAAGGTCACAAGGGTCAGAAGGCCCGTGCCGGCAGAGGCATGCGCGCCGGCTTCGAAGGCGGTCAGATGCCCCTTCAGAGACGAATCCCGAAAAGAGGCTTCGTCAACATCTTTGGAACAGAAATGGCTATCGTAAACGTTGCTGCTCTTGAAAAAGCTTATGACAACGGCGATACCGTAACAATCGAATCACTCGTTGAAAAAGGTCTTGTAAAGAAGGTTCTTGACGGTGTCAAGGTTCTCGGAAACGGCGACATCACCAAGGCACTCACAGTTCAGGCTAATGCTTTCAGTGACTCTGCAAAGCAGAAAATTGAGGCTGCGGGCGGAAAGACCGAGGTGATCTGAAGTGATAAAAACATTTATAAATGCATGGAAGATTGCAGACCTTCGTAAGAAGATGCTTTTCACGGCACTTATAGTTTTAATTTTCAGAATCGGCGCTGCAATCCCCGTTCCGTTCACGAACATTACCGGTGACGGTATCGTTGACCCCAACGGCGAGACATTCATGAACTATCTTGCAATGCTCACCGGTGACGCTTTCAACTACGGAACCATTTTTGCGCTGTCCGTAACACCGTACATCAACAGCTCCATTATTATTCAGCTTCTCACGGTTGCGATTCCCGCCCTTGAAAAGCTTTCCAAGGAAGGCGAAGAGGGCAGAAAGAAGATGGCGACCATCACCCGTTACACAACGGCCGGTCTTGCTCTTCTTCAGTCAATCGCTTACTTTGTATACCTGAGAGCGAAGGGCTATATTGTTACTGACGCCAACGGCGAACTGTTCACCGGTTTTGCCGCTGTACTTCAGGGCTTAGCGATTATTTTAGTTCTCGTTGCCGGCTCCTGCCTTGTTATGTGGCTCGGCGAGCAGGTTAACGACAAGGGTATCGGCAATGGTATTTCCATTATCCTTTTTGCCGGTATCGTATCCCGTATGCCGACACTCGTTGCTACCATGTACGGATATCTCAAACTGGCCGGTGCTTACTATGCACTTGTTCCGATCGTTGTTGTTCTTCTTCTTGCGATGATCGCTTTCATCGTATGGATGGATAACGCCGAAAGAAGAATCCCCGTTCAGTACGCAAAACGAGTAGTAGGCCGTAAGATGTACGGCGGTCAGAGCACCCATATCCCCATCAAGGTCAATATGTCCGGTGTTCTTCCCGTTATCTTCGCTTCGTCCATTCTTTCCATTCCGCCGACCATCAAGCTCTTCTTAAGTGAAGACAAGATCAAGGGCGGTTGGGCAACCTTCTTCTCAATTTTTGAATCGAGTCACTGGGCTTACGCTATTATGTATTTCTTCCTGATTCTGTTCTTTGCTTACTTCTATGCAAGCATTCAGTACAATCCGGTTGAAATGGCCAATAATATCCGTAAGAACAGCGGTATGATTCCGGGTATCCGCCCGGGCAAGCCGACAGCGGACTACATCAAGAAGATTCTTAACAGAATCACCCTTATGGGTGCCCTTCTTCTGAGCGTTGTTGCTCTCTTCCCGAATCTTCTGACGCTGTTTACTTCCCTTATCGGCAAGCCGATGATGCTTTCTCTCGGCGGTACCTCTCTTATCATCGTAGTCGGCGTTGCGCTTGAAACCACCAAGCAGCTCGAAAGCCAGATGATGATGAGACACTATAAGGGCTTCCTTGACTAATCCGGAGGTGCAAAGATGAAACTGATATTTCTCGGCGCACCGGGCGCCGGTAAAGGTACGCAGGCGGAAGTTGTAAGCGAACGCCTCTCGATTCCTACGATATCAACCGGCAACATTATCCGCGCAGCCATTAAAGACGGCACGGAAATGGGCAGAAAAGCCAAGGATTTCATTGAAAAAGGAGCCCTTGTTCCCGATGAGGTCGTAATCGGCATCATCAAGGACAGACTCAAAGCCGACGACTGCAAAAACGGTTTTATTCTTGACGGTTTCCCGAGAACGGTACCTCAGGCAGAGGCACTTGACGAAATGGGAATCGAAATCGACAAGGTAATTGATATCGAAGTACCGGACGAAAAAATCGCTGCAAGAATGTCAGGCAGAAGAGTTTGCCAGGGCTGCGGCGCTTCCTACCACCTGCTTTACAAAAAGCCGGAGAAGGATGGCGTGTGCAACAGCTGCGGCAGCGAGCTTGTTCAGCGTAAGGACGACCACCCCGACACGGTTTTAGAGCGTCTTGCGGTATATCACACGCAGACCGAACCGCTCAAGGAGTTCTACGAGAAAAAAGGCAAGCTCAGAATCGTTGAGGGTCAGGAGGAAATCGCCAATACGACGGCGCTCACCCTCAAAGCATTGGAGGATTAAGCATGATAGTGCTCAAAACGACTCGCGAGCTTACGCTCATGAAAGAGGCGTGCAGAATATCTGCCGGAGCACTACGCGTGGCAGGCGAAGCGGTTCGGCCGGGCGTTTCCACTTGGGAAATCGACCAGATCGCCTATGAATACATTAAAAGCCAGGGTGCGGAACCGAACTTCCTTCACCTGTACGGCTTTCCTGCCACCGCATGCATTTCCATAAACGACGAGATCATTCATGGCATACCAAGTAAAGAACGTATTCTCAAAGAAGGCGACATTGTTAGCATTGACTTAGGCGCTAAGATTCACGGCTATAACGGCGATAATGCTGCCACTTTTGCCTGCGGAAAAATTTCCGAACAGGCACAGCGGCTGATGGATACCACGAAAGAGAGCCTTTACAAGGCAATCGAAATGGCGGTTCCCGGCAACAAGATCGGCGATATTGCTTCGGCGGTTCAGGTCTACTGCGAACAAAGGGGCTACGGCGTTGTCCGTGAGTACACGGGGCACGGCGTCGGCAGAGAATTACATGAAGATCCGAGTGTCCCGAATTACGGCAAGGCCGGTCGCGGCGTACGCCTGTTACCGGGCATGACACTCGCTATTGAGCCAATGATCAACGAAGGCACGGCGGCCATCAGACAGATGCCTGACGGCTGGACGGTCAAAACCGCCGACCACAAGCTTTCTGCTCATTTCGAGCACACCGTGGCAATCACAAACGACGGCCCGGTGATCCTTACGAAAGAGTAAGCGCCTATGCTTGAAAGAGGAATGGTAGTGTGCTCCACCGCAGGACGTGATAATGGACGTTTGCTTGCGGTAGTCGGTACAGACAACGGTTCGGTACTGGTCTGTGACGGAAAGGAACGTCCGCTCAAAAGAGCGAAACGCAAAAATCCCCGTCATCTGACCGAAACCGGATACCGGCTTGACGAAGAATCATTGGCAACCGATCTGAGGCTTCGCAGAGCGCTCAGACAGTTACAAATCTAAGAGAGGCAGAGATAGTTATGTCAAAACAGGATATGATCGAAATTGAGGGTGCTGTTGTTGAGGCGCTGCCGAACGCAACCTTCAAAGTCGAGCTTGACAACGGACACATCATTCAGGCTCACATTTCCGGAAAATTACGGATGAACAACATCCGCATTCTCCCCGGCGATAAGGTCACGGTCGAAATGTCTCCCTACGACCTGACAAAGGGCCGCATAACATGGAGATCCAAATAACCTTAAATTAAAGGAAAATTTTCGAGGAGGTATAGTTCAGATGAAAGTCAGACCTTCTGTCAAGAAAATCTGCGAAAAATGCAAAATCATTAAGCGCAAGGGTAAGGTCATGGTTATCTGTGAAAATCCCAAGCACAAGCAGCGTCAGGGCTAATGACGCAAGAAAAATGGAGGTGAACTGATAAATGGCTCGTATTTCAGGTGTTGACCTTCCGAGAGATAAGAGAGTTGAAATCGCTTTAACTTATATCTACGGTATCGGTCGCAAAACGGCTGCAGACATCATTGCTGCAACAGGCGTTGACCCCGACATCAGAGTTAAGGACTTAACCGAAGATGACGTTTCAAAGCTTCGTGAGTACATCGACCACAACGTAAAGGTTGAAGGTGACCTCAGAAGAAAGACGGCATTCGATATCAAGAGACTGATCGAAATCGGCTGCTACCGCGGCGTACGTCACAGAAAGGGACTTCCCGTAAGAGGACAGCGTTCCAAGACAAACGCCCGTACACGCAAGGGTCCGAAGAAGACCATCGCAAACAAGAAGAAGTAATTAAAAGGAGGATGCTATTATGGCTGCTAAGGTAGGCAAGAAAACTACCGTTCGCCGTCGCCGCGAAAGAAAGAACATTGAACGCGGTGCGGCCCATATCCAATCCACCTTCAACAACACAATCGTTACCATTACGGATACCCAGGGTAACGCTGTGTCATGGGCAAGTGCCGGTGAAATGGGCTTCAGAGGCTCAAGAAAATCCACTCCCTATGCTGCACAGACAGCGGCTGAAACCGCTGCAAAGGCCGCTATGGAGCACGGCATGAAGACTGTTGAAGTATATGTTAAGGGACCGGGCGCAGGCCGTGAAGCCGCAATCAGAGCTTTACAGACTGCCGGACTCGACGTAACGATGATCAAAGACGTTACTCCGATTCCGCACAACGGCTGCCGTCCGCCCAAGAGAAGACGCGTATAACGGAGGTACAATCATATGGCAAGATATACAGGTGCGGTATGTAAGATGTGCCGCCGCGAGGGCAAGAAGCTCTTTTTAAAGGGTGACAGATGCTACACCGGCAAGTGTGCTATTGAGCGTCGTTCCTATGCCCCCGGTCAGCACGGTCAGAACCGCAGCAAGAATTCCGAATACGGACTTCAGCTTCGCGCAAAGCAGCAGGCAAGACGTTATTACGGAATCCAGGAAGGACAGTTCCACAAATATTTCCTTATGGCTGAGCGCAAGGCCGGCGTAACAGGTACAAACCTTCTTCGTATCTGCGAAAGCCGTCTTGACAACGTTGTTTACACGCTCGGTTGGGCTTCTTCAAGAGCAGAAGCAAGACAGCTTGTAACACACGGTCATTATCTGGTAAACGGCAAGAAGGTTGACATCCCGAGTTATCTGCTTAAGGCAGGCGACACGGTTTCAATCAAGGCGAAGAGCCGTGACAGCGTAAAGATCAAGGCTGTTCTTGAAGCAAACGCATCAAGACCGGTTCCCGAATGGCTTGATCTGAACGCAGAGACTCTTGAAGCTAAGGTAGTTGCTCTTCCGGAGCGTGAACAGATCACAACACCGGTTGAAGAACATCTCATTGTCGAGTTCTATTCTAAGTAATAGACAGTTCCTTACAAAACCACAGTAGAATAAGGAGGGTTTGCATGATAGGAATTGAAAAGCCCAGAATTGAAACTGCTGAGTTAGCTCCCGACGGCACCTACGGCAAGATCATTGTATCCCCGTTGGAAAGCGGTTACGGAATCACCTTGGGCAACAGCCTGAGAAGAATTCTTCTCTCTTCTCTTCCCGGATATGCGATAACAAGCGTTAAGATTGACGGGGTTCTCCACGAGTTCTCAACGATTCCCGGTGTGAAAGAAGACGTCACCGAAATCGTGCTCAACTTAAAGCGTGTTATCCTCAAAATATACGGTGAAGGTCCGAAAACAATCTATATCGAAGCAAACGGTGAGGGTGAAGTTCTTGCCGGCGATATCAAGTGTGACTCCGAGGTTGAAATTCTCAATCCGGAAGCGCACATCTGCACGCTTGATAAGGACGCGCATGTAAGTATGGAGATGACCTGTGACAAGGGCAGAGGATATGTTTCGGCTGAACAGAACAAAGAGAAGATGAAGCCGCCGATCGGAGTTATTGCAATCGACTCAATCTACACACCGGTGTTGAAAGTCAATTACACGGTTGAAAATACCCGTGTTCGTCAGACGACAGACCTTGACAAGCTTACGCTTGAGGTCTGGACCGACAAGACAATTGCGGCGACAGAAGCCGTATCTCTCGCAGCCAAGTTTCTCAACGAACATCTCGCTCTCTTCGGCGATCTGTCGGGAGAGGCGTATGACACTGAGATAATGGTTGATAAGAGCGAGGACTCAAAAGAAAAGGTTCTTGAGATGACCATTGAGGAACTTGACTTGTCTGTACGTTCGTTCAACTGCTTGAAGCGTGCAGGCATCAACACGGTTGAGGATTTGACAACCAAGACAGAGGAAGACATGATGAAGGTCAGAAACCTCGGCAAGAAATCGCTTGACGAAGTCATCAATAAGCTTCATTCATTCGGTCTCGGTTTAAGATCTGACGAAGACTAATTATTTATCACAAAACGCAAAGGAGTGATTTCAAATGGCAGGTACCAGAAAGCTCGGCAGAACCAGCGATCACCGCAAGGCAATGCTCAGAGGTATGGTTACTTATCTCTTGGAGAATGGCAAAATTGAAACCACCGTTACCAGGGCTAAGGAAGTCCGCTGCATGGCTGAGAAGATGATCACCCTCGGCAAAGAGGATTCTCTTCACAACAGACGTCAGGCTCTTGCTTACATCACAAAGCAGGACGTCGTCAAGAAGCTCTTCAGCGAGATCGGCCCGAAATATAAGGAAGTAAACGGCGGTTACTGCCGTATTATCAAGACAGGTCCCCGTCGCGGCGACGCAGCCGAGATGTGCATCATCGAGCTTGTCTGATAGTACAAGATCAAAACAAAAAGAGTCGCTTCGGCGGCTCTTTTTTGGATTTTAGATGTTGGATTTTGGATGTTGGACGGGGAAAATCTCGGATCATCATATAATACAATTGGCAGAAAGAGTAAAACGATTTATAATTACAGAAGAAAGGGTGATATTATGAGTGAAAACTCAGTTGAGACTTCGGGAAAGAAGAAACGTGTTGTCAATATTGTTTTGATTCTTCTTGTTATTGTCTGTTTCGCCGTATGGGCGATTGATTATTTCAAAACGCCGGGTGAAGAACCGACTTTGGAACAATGCGTTATCAGCGTACTTGACGGGAGCGAAATGGATTCAGCTAATGCGGTTGAGAAGGTCTGTCTGCTCGAGAAAATTGATGACGGATATATGTGCGTTGCGGTAAATAAAAGCGGAAAGCTGATTTTTGCCTATTTTGTTGACGACAGCTTTTCTGACGAGGGTCTGGCGATGAAAGCAAGGCTGGTTACAGCGCCTGACAGCTATGTCAGCAACACCGATCCGTTGAAAGTATATAGCTTTACCATGTCAAATCTTGACAGCAGGAGTGTCTATTTCGGCTGTTATCAATCGGACACGGTGAAGGATATCCATGTTGACGCAAAGGCAGTCAAACAGGTTAAAGCAGATGTCAACATCGGCGCAACAGCTTATTCCTTGAACTTCTGGTTTGTTATCTCGGAAAAAACACCACTACCGAGTGATAACTGAAACCAAGTGTCAGTCAGCAAGAACTTTATTATATTCATATACAACAACAGCACCCCAGGATGTGGGTGCTGTTGTTGTAAGAGGGACATGAACCCGTTGTTTCAGCAATTTGTGATAGGTAATGACACACAGTGAAGCATCCGGAAAGCCGCAAAAACAGGGAAAAATTAAACAACAAATTCAACACAACTTGTTGCTTTCGCTTATAAACATATGTTGAATATATTACAAAATATTTAAATTATTCAAAAAAACGACATAATTACAGATGGGAATCAAAACAACACATTTCTCGCTATAATCAATTTGTAATATAGCGGCATAAAAAAGAGAGATATGCCGCAGTTTATTCAGGAGGAGATTATAATGAAAAAGTTGATTTCAGTGATCCTTTGTCTGTTGATGATGCTGTCGCTTTTGTCACCGACTTTTGCGTTCGCGGCAGATGAAAAGATTCCGATTGTCTATTTGCGCGGAGACGGTAATGGTATATATGATGCCGACGGAAATGTTGTTTTCCCCGTCAGCTATGATACCAGTCAGCTTCCCGATGCTGTTGCAAGGGTGGTATTTCCGCATCTTGTCAAAGCCGTACTGTTTAATCAGTGGGAGGATTACTACACCGCTTTCGAAAACGAGATCAGACCTATTTTTGCCGGCTGTCAGCTTGACGAAAACGGAGAGCCGTCAAACGGTTCGGATATCAGCAAGAAAGACTATGTCACCAACCAAAAGAACATGAATACCGACAAGGTTAACGAGTGGGGCAACTACGGTCTTTATGATTACACCTTCTGGTATGACTGGCGGCGTGATCCGCTTTATACGGCTGATCTTTTAAACGAGTACATTGAAGGCATTTTAAAAACGACGGGCGCAAAAAAAGTGTCCCTTGTCGGCAAGTGCCTCGGCGGTTCCTTTGTTTTAGCGTATCTTTCGAAGTACGGCTATGACGATATCCGCAATCTTGCTTTTGACTCGACGGTCGGCAACGGCTGTGAAAAATTCAGCGATATTTTCAGCGGTAAGCTGAAATATGACGGAGAAGCACTTGAAAGATATAAAACCGACAACGATTTCCTCTACGGAAAAGAGGAAGAAGAGTTCCTGAACGATTTTATTCTGGCAAGCATTGACTTGCTTAACGAAAAAGACGTCATCGACTTGACCGGAAAGACGGTTGATGCGATTTACAAAAAGCTTTATGAGGGTCTGACGCCCCGTCTCGGTATGGCGGCTTACGGAACCTTCCCGGGCTATTGGAGTACCGTTACCGCCGAGGACTATCAGACGGCAAGAGATCTGATGTTCTTCCGCAACAACAGCGGTTACGCTGAAAAATATGCGGGACTGATCGAAAAGCTTGACGCCTATGATACGCAGGTCAGACAGAGGATTCCCGAAATCCTTGCCGGTGCAAAGCAAGCCGGAATCAATGTCGGAATTCTTGCCAAATACGGCTATCAGGCACTTCCGATTCTGGAAAGCCGAAACAAGACGAGCGATATTCTGGTTTCCCTTGAGAAAGCATCGTTCGGTGCGACCTGCGCTGATATCGGAACGAAGCTCTCAGAGGACTATATCGCTGAAAAGACAGAGATGGGACTCGGAAAATATATTGCTCCCGACAAGCAGGTTGATGCATCAACGTGCCTTTTCCCGGATTCCACATGGATAATCAAAGGCATGCACCACGACAACTGGGCAGGCTGCAACGACAAGCTGATTTACCGGATCTGCACGCAGGACGGCTATCATGTCAATACCGAACCGGAAACCTATCCACAGTTCATGGTTTACAGCGATGAAGAAAACAATGTTTATCCGATGACGGAAGAAAACTGCAACGTGACCAACTGGGACGCAGAGCAAATCGCGGATCACTCAATCACTTCCTACTTCAGGGCGATTCTTAAATGGCTCCAGACGTTATTTGCTTTGCTGAAAAGCAAGATTGGTAACTGCTGACAGCGCATAAAACAATAACAGCACCCCGGAAAAGGGTGCTGTTGGCTTTTATATGGAAAATACTCTCGCTTCCTGCTCGGGCTGTCAGGTGAAAGACAAAGTACTGCCTAACCCGGGATTGGAATCACCACGCGCCCGCCGCCCCGCCTCCGGCTGAAATCTTTCCTGAAGCCGACCGACTTGCCTTCGCTTATAATCGACAGGCTTCCCGTTATAAAACGGCTGATTCTGCGGGGGAACAGCCTTCCGACGGTACAAAACCAACCTGCGACCACTTCTAACGTCTAATCTCTAACATCTGACATCTGTTCCGCCCTGCAACGCCGCTTTCATCTGCGCCGTAAATTTCTCCTTACCGATCCGGTCAATCACCTTGTAAAGCCGCTCTTTCGGCTTGGCGTTTTCCTCAAAGAACTCGAGTGCCGCGTCTGCCACGGCAAAAAGCGTCTTTTCGTCGTGAATCACGGGGAGAATGTGCTCGCCCTTTCTGATGCTGTTGCCGAATGTTCCGCCGAACGAAACAAGGTAGCCTTTTTCGCCCTTGATGGCGTCCGTCGGACAGATTCTGGCACATGCCCCACAGCTTTTGCATTTTTCGTAGTCAATGATGATTTTGTCGTCGATAAGCTGAATCGACCCGGCCCGGCACACCCTTGTACACGCGCCGCACCGGATGCATTTTTCGTCGATCCATGTAACGCTCGTCACGCCTTTTACGCCGAAGTCGTTTTCCTCCGCTTTCAGACAGTTGTTCGGACAGCCGGTCAACCCGAATTTGAACTTGTGCGGAAGCGGCTTTTTAAAATAACGCCGGTCAAATTCTTTTGCGACCTTAAGGACGTTGAAACAGCCGAACGGACAGCATTCGCCGCCCTGACAGGCGGTAACACAGCGGACTCTCGGACCGCTTGAGCCGAGCTCGAGACCGCTTTTTTTAAGTACGGTCATAATTTCCTCAACGTCGTCATATCGGATAAAAGGAATCTCGATTCCCTGCCGTGAGGTCAAGTGAAGATACCCTTTGCCGAATTGGTCGGCGATTGCGGCGGCGGCTCTGACCTGCTCGGTCGTGACCGTTCCGCCGACCGTGTGAAGCCGCATTGAGAAGTGGTTCTTCTGAAGCTGCGGCATGAATCCTAACGCTTTTAGTTTGCCTTTTTCAATAGCCATGAAATCTCTCCGATCGGCAAAGCATCTAAGGAACCTCTGAATAAATCACAGCATAGGCTTTGATGCACAGCTTACTTGCATATTTTCCGCCAGAACAGCACAAAAACCGCTTGAAATCCGGTAGGATTCCTGCGTGGCTTTTGCACAATCTGACGAAAAATCTGACGGCGCAATCTTTACATCAGATTTAATCAGAGCTTCCCTAACTTGCCGGTCTTACGGCGTGTTTTCGCCCTTTTTGTACTGTGAAAACTCCGTAAGATACCGTGTCCCGTCAAGAATAAACTTTTCGGTGTCAAATTCAGTATTGCCGATTGCGGACTGAATTATAATCCCGTCGGACAAAAGAAGAATTAACCAGGTCAGAAAGTCCGGGTCAATGTTCGTTCTTTCGGCGATTTTTTCGCTGATCAGCTTCTGAAATTCGTCATAACGTTTCGAAAGCTTCTTTTTGAGTTCGGCGTCGCCCAACTGCGCTTCGCTGTAAAGCTGCATTCGGAAGGAGGCTGCCGCAACGTTACGTTCCACAACGTATTTGACTAAGCGGTGAATCGATGTGTCCTTTTCCTTGTTCTCTGTCCAGCGGACAAGGTCGTCCCACTGCTCGCTTAAGTAACGGTCGGTCAGGTCGAAGAAGATTTCTCCCTTGGTTTTGTAATGGTAGTATAACGTGCCTTTGGAAATGCCTGCCGCTTTGGCAACCTCGGCAAGCGAAATTTCGTTGAAGCTTTTGGTTTCAAGAAGCTTCAAAAGAGAGTCGAGGACAATTTCTTTGATGTTTTCTTTTCTCGGTGCCGCCATGATTTTCTCCTAAACATAAATGATTCTATTATTCTATCACGAAATCGTGCTTCTGTCTACTGTTTTTCATTGTAGATAAAAATTGGGAAAATTATGAAAAATTTTTATAGCTATTGACAAACGGCGGCCGTCGGAGTATCATTTGTATAAAGAGTCGGTCAGGTAGCCGACTTCAATGTTGAGGTGCGAAAGGAGAAAAGTCGCATGAATCTGAAAAAAGTGAACCGAAAACTCGAAAAGCGTTTCGGTTCTGCCGCTCATGCAAGCTTTCATGACGGCATGATAACCGTCACGGGACATCTTCCGAAATGGAGCGATGTCGTGGAGGCGTGCTCTTCGGCGGCGACAAAGTATAGTAAAGTCCACGTTGTCAATGATATTGTCTGTGACGAGGTCAAAGAACAGCCGATGCGAATGCCGAAAATTACCGATAAGTCGCTTGATGGCGAGACACCCGATGTGCTGATTATCGGCGGCGGTATTTCCGGCGTTTCGATTGCAAGAGAGCTTTCAAAGTGGAAGCTTGATATTCTGCTTGTCGAAAAGGAAGCCGACCTTGCGCTTCAGGCTTCGGGACGAAACGACGGCGAGGTACACCCGGGCGTTGACCTTTCGAAAGGCTCGATGAAGCACTACTATATCCGTAAGGGCAACGAAATGTACGACGAAGTCTGCCGTGAGCTTGACGTTCCGTTTAAGCGTGTCGGTCAGTACGTCTGCTTCGATAAGACATGGCTGAAGCCTGCAATCGCTCTTTACTGCCTTTGGAGAAGAAAGCACGACGGCATCAGCGATACCGAGCTAATTTCGGGCGAGGAGCTTCACCGCCGTGAGCCGAACCTCGGCGAAAACTTCAAGTTTGCGATTTCCAATCCGTCCTCGGGCTGTGTCTGCCCGTACGGACTGACAATCGCCTACGCCGAAAACGCCGTTATGAACGGCGCGAGAGTGGCACTGAATACAGCGGTCACGGGTATGCAGGTTGAAAACGGAAAAATCGTCAGCGTCAGCACGAACCGGGGAACAATTCACCCGAAAATTGTCATCAATGCCGCCGGTGTATTCGCTGAGGATATTGCAAAAATGGCGGACGACCGCTTCTTCTCCATTCATCCGAGACGCGGCACAAACTCCATTCTTGATAAAAAAGCCGGTGCGTTCATGCACTCGATCGCTTCGGTTGTCGGCCTGAATTTCGGCAAGAATCATTCCAAGGGCGGCGGTATTCTTCATACGGTGCACGATAATCTGCTGCTCGGTCCCGATGCGGTTGAAACCTTTGAAAAGGAAAACACCGAAACGAGAAAAGAGAGTATACAGACGGTTTTTACCAAGCAAAAAAAGACGATGCCGACCGTTTCCGAACGTGACATCATTACCTACTTCACGGGTGTGCGTGCACCGACGTTCGAAGAAGACTTCATTATCGAAAAGGGCAGAAAGACCGAAAACATCATTCATTGCGCCGGTATTCAGTCTCCGGGACTGACAACTGCTCCGGCTGTGGCACTTGATATTGAAAAAATGGCAGTCGAAATGCTCACGAAAAATGCCCCCGTTGCGAAAAATTCCGGGTATAACCCGATCCGTCACGGTGTTCCCGTACTTCGGGAAATGAGCGACGAGGAAAGAAATAAGCTTATCAAGGAAAATCCCGATTACGGCGTGATTATCTGCCGCTGTGAAGAAATCAGTAAGGGAGAAATTCTTGATGCGCTGAAGTCCCCGATCTGCGTGCCGACTGTTGACGGAATCAAAAAGAGAATACGACCCGGCATGGGACGCTGTCAAGGCGGCTTCTGCTCTCCGCTTGTCACAAAAATAATCGCCGAATATCTCGGCGTGCCGATTTCCGAGGTGAAAAAGTCCTCTGAGGATTCGGTTATCACGTTCGGTAAAACAAAGTAAAGGCGGTGGCAGAGAATGAAGAAGAATTATGATGTGATTGTAATCGGCGGAGGCCCCGCCGGACTTGCCGCTGCGATAAAAGCGCATGACAGCGGAAAAGCCGTTCTGCTTGTCGAAAGAGAGAACCGGCTCGGCGGTATTTTAAAGCAGTGTATTCATGACGGCTTCGGACTTGTCCGCTTTAAAGAAAAGCTTTCGGGTCCCGAATACGCCGAACGGTTTATTGACGAATTTTATGAAAAGAAAATCGACTATTCGGTTTTAACGTTTGTTACAAGAATCGAAAAAAAAGAAAACGGCTTTGCTGTAACGCTTGTCAGCCGTGACGGCGTGACAACGGTAGGCGCAAACAGCCTTGTTTTCGCCACCGGCTGCCGCGAAAGAACGGCAAAGCAGGTCGCAATTCATGGTACCCGTCCTGCGGGCGTGTTTACCGCCGGAACGGCCCAGCATTTTACGAACCTTTTAGGGGAACTTCCGACGAAAAAGTGCGTGATTTTAGGAAGCGGCGATATCGGGCTGATTATGGCTCGCCGTCTGACACTCGAGGGCGCCGAGGTGGTCGGTGTTTACGAAGCGAAGCCCACACCGTCGGGATTGACAAGAAATATCCATCAGTGCCTGCACGACTATAACATTCCGCTGTATCTTTCCCATACCGTTACCCGTGTCTTCGGGGCGGACAGATTGACGGCGGTTGAAATCTCCGAGGTGGACGACAAGATGAACCCGATTGCAGGCACCGAGCAGATTGTCGAATGTGACGCACTTATTCTTTCGGTCGGACTGATTCCCGAAAATGAGCTTGCGGAGGGCTTAGGCGTCAAAATCGACCCGAGAACGAAAGGTCCTGCGGTCAACGGCCAGCTTATGACCTCGATAGACGGTGTGTTCTCGTGCGGAAACGCTCTTCATGTAAACGACCTTGTTGATTACGTTTCCGAAAGCGGCGAAACGGCAGGCGAGAATGCCGCCGCTTACGAAAAAAAGGAAAGACGGGAAATTGACCTTACCGCTTCGGGCGAGTTTCTTTACGTTGTTCCGCAAAAGCTTGACTTAAACCGTGACAACAGCCGAACGACCGTCTATTTCCGAAGCCGTGAGATTCTCGACAAATGCGTATTTAAAATCAAGAAAGACGGTCAGGAGGTTTTCAAAAAGAAATATCCGTTCCTGCGTCCGCCCGAAATGGAAAAACTTGTGATTGACTTTGATTCTTTTAAGCTTGATGAAAGCAGCGAACTTAAACTTGAAATCGAGGTGAACGCCGAATGAAAGAGCTTGTTTGTATCGTCTGCCCGAGAGGCTGTACGATGACCTTAGAGGGCGAGGGTAAGGACGTTAAGGTCAGCGGAAACTCCTGCAAAAGAGGCGCTGAGTTTGCCGTAAGCGAAATGACCGAGCCGAAACGGACAATCTGCACAACGGTCAAAACCGCTTTCCCCGATGTTCCCGTTCTGCCTGTAAGAGTGTCAAAAGAAATTCCGAAGGACAAAATCTTTGACGTGATGGCGGAAATCAACAAGGTAACGGTTGAGAAAAGAATAAAAAGAGGAGAACCGATTATCAAGGACGTTTTAGGCCTCGGTGCGGATATCATCGCAACGAGCGGCGTACTTGACGAGTAAACGGAAAGGGGAGAGAGATTTTATGGAAAATCCGTTGGTGCTGACCTTTGACGTCGGCACGCAAAGCGCAAGATGTCTGCTTGTGCGTCCTGACGGAAAATTTGAAGATATCTGTCAGGTGAAATATGACGAGCCGTATTATTCAAGAAAACCCGGCTGGGCGGAGCAAAGACCCGACTTTTACTACGACCGGATCTGTGAAGCCGGAAAGACAATCTGCGAGCGAAACGCCGACAAGCTTTCACGGATCATCGGCGTTACGCTGACGGTTATCCGTGATACGGTTTTGTGTCTTGATAAGGACAACAAGCCGCTTCGGGATATCATTCTCTGGCTTGACAAGCGACAGGCGGACTTTAACGATCCGTTCCCGCTATATAAAAAGCTTCTGTTCAAGGTTGCCGGTATGCAGGACGCCACGAGAATCCTGTATCAGGCTTCGGTCTCGAACTGGATTCAGCAGGTTCAGCCCGACATCTGGGCAAAAACTGCAAAGTATGTCATGCTCCCGACGTATCTCAATTATAAAATGACGGGAGAACTCAAGGACAGCGAAGCGAATATGATCGGTCACATTCCGTTCGACTATAAAAGAAGAACCTGGCGGACACACGGCGATATTACTCGCTGTATCTGTGATGTTCCGGACGAAAAGCTTTGCACACTCGTAAAATCCGGCGAGATAATCGGCAAAATCACGGCGGAATTTTCGAAAGCTTCGGGCGTTCCCGAGGGCTTGCCGCTGATTGCAACCGGCTCCGACAAGGGCTGTGAGACCTTGGGTCTTTCGGTTGTTCACGAAAACCGTGCGGCGATTTCGCTCGGAACAACGGCGACGATTCAGCTTGCACTCAAGCGTTACGTCGAGCCTCAGCAGTTTATGCCGGCGTATCCTGCCGTGCCGAACGATATGTTCAACCCCGAAATCGAAATTTACCGTGGTTTCTGGCTGATTTCGTGGTTCGTCAAGGAATTCGGAGCGTCCGAAGTCGAGGAAGCGAAAAAGCTCGGCTGTTCGCCGGAACAGCTTCTTGATGAGCGGATCAAGCAGCTTCCGCCCGGCTGTGAGGGCTTACTGTTGCAGCCTTACTGGACGCCCGGTGTTATCAATCCAACCTCAAGAGGTGCAGTTGTCGGCTTTGCGGACTATCATACACGCTATCATCTTTACCGGGCGATTATCGAGGGTTTGGGCTTCGAACTTTATCAGTCCTTAAAGATTATGGAAAAGAGAGCAAAGCTTACCGTCGATGAAATTTTTGTCGGCGGCGGTGGAGCGAGAAGCGATATCGTCTGTCAGATTCTTTCGGACATTATGGGGCTTCCCGTCAAGCGGATTCAGACCCACGAAGCGTGCTCGATCGGTGCGTCCATGGTTGCCTTTGTCACCGACGGTGTGTTCAAGGACTACGACGATGCGATCCGAAGTATGGTGCACGAAAAAGACGTGTTCACGCCCGACGAAACGGCGCACAGTACCTACATGGATATTTACAAGGGCGCATACAGTAAAATCTTCGGCAAACTTGAGCCGATTTACAGAAGAATAATCAAAATCACGAAAAGGAGAAATGTTCAATGAGTACCAAACCGTATAAAGGCTTTGAGCCGAAATGGCTTTTGACCCCCGCCCCCGAGGGCAGCTACCGTTCGATCTTCCGCTGGGGCGATCCCGAGTTCTTCAAGTATCCGAAGGAGTCGCTTTACAAGCTGATGAAAGAAACGTTCAAGATGACGGACGACGACTTCAAGGATTATACCGATGACATCGGCTTTGATCAGGTTGATTTAAGCGGTCACCCGTCAAAGCTTGCGAAAAAGCACGTTGACGCTCTCAAGAAGATTGTCGGCGACGAGTTCGTCACCACCGAGGATTATCCCCGTCTTGCCGTCGCTTACGGCTGTACGGCTTACGACTTACTCAGACTTCGCCACAAGGTTATCGAAAACGTACCCGATGCGGTTGTTTACCCCGATACCACCGAACAGGTGGAACAGATTGTTGACTACTGTGTCAAGAATAAGATTCCGCTTTACGTTTACGGCGGCGGCTCCTCCGTTACAAGAGGTATGGAGGCCGTTAAGGGCGGCATCACGCTTGACATGAGAAAACGCTTCAACAAGGTCATCAGCTTCAATGAAATTGACCAGACCATCACCGTTCAGGCCGGTATGTCAGGTCCCGACCTTGAAAAGACGCTGAACAATGCACAAAGCAATTTCGGCGCAAAGCGTGCCTACACCTGCGGTCACTTCCCGCAGTCGTTTGAGTACAGCTCTGTCGGCGGCTGGACAGTTACAAGAGGTGCCGGACAGAACAGCACCTACTACGGCACCATCGCCGATATCGTCCTTTCCCAGAAGTACGCCACTCCCATCGGTACCATCAAAACGAGCCACTATTCCCGTGAAGCGACCGGCCCCAACCTCAATCAGATTATGATGGGCTCTGAGGGCACGTTCGGTGTTCTGACTGAGGTTACGCTCAGAGTATTCCGTTGGATGCCCGAAAATCGCAAGCGTTTCTCCTATATGTTCAAAAACTGGCAGGTTGCCATGGATGCAGCAAGAGAAATGATGCAGTGCGAATGTGGCTATTCCTCCGTTTTCCGTCTTTCCGACCCCGAGGAAACCCACCTCATGCTCAAGCTTTATAATGTTGACGAAACGCCGCTCGAGCCGATTCTTGACAAGTTCGGCTACAAGGATATGGAGCGTTGTATGTTCTTGGGCTTCACCGACGGCGAAAAAGGCTTTTCGAAGAACGTTGCGAAGAATATCGCGAAAATCGCCCTCAAGCACGGCGCTATGCCGATGACCGGCCTTGTCACCAAGAGCTGGGAAAAGGGACGTTTCAACGACCCGTATCTTCGTGACTCGATGATGGACTTCAGTGTCGTGACCGACACGCTTGAATGTACCGTCAACTGGTCGAATATGGCGCAGGTTCACCGTGACGTCAGAAAGGTATGCCATGCGCTTCCGAATACGGTTGTCACCACGCACATGTCCCACTGCTATCCGCAGGGTGCAAACCTTTACTTCATCTTCATCACCAAGATGAACGACGAAAAGGCTTTCAAGGAATATCATACCACGATTCTCGATGCGATTCAGAAGTCGGGTGCGGCGATTTCGCATCACCACGGCATCGGCAAGATGTTCGCTCCGTGGCTTGAGGGCTACATCGGCGAAAAGGAATACGGCGTATTCAAGGTGCTCAAGAACTACTTTGACCCCGATTACCTGATGAATCCGGGCGGAACGATCGGTCTTGACCTTCTTCCCGAGGAAAAGAAATTCCTGAACACAAGAGAAGATTACAGATAAATAAGAAACCTCCGGCTGTGCTGTGCAGTCGGGGGTTGTTTAATGGGAGAGAATCGATTTCTGATTCTCTCCCATAGACCTTATTTGTTATTGTAACTTGCGTCCGCATTTCGGACAAAATGCAGATGTACTTTCGGTTTTCGTTCCGCATTGCAGACAGAATTTTGATGTGCTTTCGGGGATAGCAGTCTGTGGCTGTTCTTTAGTCTTTACTGACTCTTTCGGTGCAGGAAATTCGTGGCCAACTGCAGTCGGTTCAGGCGTGGCTTTTGATTTCTGTTTTCTTATGTCACAATAAATCATCACACAATCAAGTGCAAGTAACGCAGCAAGACCAATGGAAATGGCAATCGCAACAGAAAGATATGTTTCATTACTGTTCTCCGCTTTAATAACGGCTAAATTTTCCTCGATTTCCTGAATATCGGAATCAAGATTTTTAACGTCCCAGTAACAATCAATCAATTCAACTTGAAAGTGCAGCATACTGTAATGATACTCTTCGAGGAGTCCTTTATCATACTTTGATGGATTATAACCGGACGGATCATTGATGATTTCTTCTTCTCCTTCTTCTTCCAAAACGGATTTCCATTCTTTTAATTCATCAATAGCTTTGTTAATTGCGGAAATATTTTCGTTATCATCAATATCAACCCCAAGAAAAGATGCCTGATCCGATGACAATGACTTAATAGTTTTTTCCATTTCATCTGTTTTTGTCTGCATCTCTTCGAGATATGTATCGACGTTCTTGTAGTTTTCGCTGTCGGTGTCATGGTACAGATCTTTTACAACCTCTATTTTGTCGTATACAAATTTGAAGTTCTCAGTGATTACTTTTGCTTTCTTCAGAAATTCATCGTTGAATAACTCTTCGTCAGGCTTCATGTTGTTGCTGTTTGTGCTGAGTGCGGAACAGACGCAAAGAGCTATCATAAGAAGAATAGCCAGAATGCCGGCAAGAATCTTTTTTGCCATTATATGTCAACCTCCCGGTATCGACTTATAAAAGCACAGCACCGTGCTTTTGGCAGAAGTCCACTATTTCCTTATCCCAATAAGGAATCTGAACCTCACCGATGTGTACTTTTCTTAAATATTAGAATAAATTATAGCAGATTCCGTCGTTTTTTGCAATGCTAAATTTACGGAAAAGGGCTGTGGTGTGCGTGAAATATTTGATTTCAGGCGTATCGGATTTGGCCTTCGTCTGCTTCAATCCGACATCATTTGTGCACTATGCCAAACGCCTGGAGTTTTAAGAGATTGCCTGTACATTTCTTGATAATTCACTTTGTCTGCTGGCGCAGACATTTCCCCTAACAGGGGAGAAAATTATTATATCGAACTTGCCGTAGTATTTTCCTCCACTGAAACAGCGGGCGGCGGAGCCATCGGAAGGGTTTCATAGGCTGAAAAATTGATGCCAATCTCGGGCGACCCACGGGGGTGCCTTTACCGAGTAACGTTTTTTGCATCAATTCCAATTCCGGAGAGCCGGTTTTTCTTTGATAAAAAAAGCAGGAGCCTGACTTGAATATCAGACTCCCGTATTTTTATTTAATTTAGCGTTAATTATGGTCTTCGATTTCTTTGGAGATATCGTCAATATTGAGTTTTCCGTTGAGGATCGAAGTGAACATTCTGAACATATTGGTCAGCCAGTTCATAAAGGTCTTGATGATGGCACGGACTTTCTGCGCCGGTGTCTGGGGACGGTCCGCCTCTGCGTCTGCCGTCCAGTATACATCCTGACAGTTGTCCTGCGTCATGGCTGCGGCGGTGTGCGTGTTATAATCATAAACAATAAACTGTGTCAGGTCGAAATCATTTACGGTAAGCTGTCTGTCCGCGTCAATGACTTTCATAATAAGGTCAACCTCCGGCGTTGAATAATAGCCGTGAGAGACACCCTTGAAGAACCAGGTGTAGTCCGGGAACAGGCAGGTGGAGGCGTCGATATGCTTGTCGGGAGAAATATATCTTCCGAGACCTTTTTCAATCTGACCGGCGATATAATCGTCGCTGAGGGTGTCGTAAATCGTTGACGTTGTGGCGCCAAACGAGGAGTTATAAGCCGAAACATATTCGTCGCCGAGAATGCTGCCGTCCTTGAGAACGGGCGTCATCTGAGTGCCGTATTTCGAAATGACACAGATGTTGACACCGTTGTCCTCAAGCTTTTGCATAATCGGATAAACATTCTTTTTGATTGTTTCGTTATAGTTGGTGATCTTGTCGATCAGACCCTTGTACTTGATTCGTTTTTCACTGCCCTCTTCGCCGAAAACGTAGGTGAGCGCCTTCTCAAAATCGTCTACCTGAACCAGTGCCCAGTAGCCGGGGAAGGTCATGAACGTCGAAAGAGCAAGAGCGGAAATGATACCGTACTCGATTTTTGAGTAAAGCTGCGCTTTGGCAACATCGGTCAGTGTATCAATCACGCCGGTGCTTTCGAGCAAATCAATCGTGGAGGTGACAAATCGAACAAGGTCAATATAGATGCCTTCATCGTCATGCTTGGCGGCAAGCTCGTTGGCAAGTCTTGAGATGGAATTTCCGTCGATTCCGAAGTCACCGCTGAGAATTCCGCTCAGGAAGTCCGCACCCATCGAGGTTGAAACGTCAATGCCGACACCCTTCAGGCTGTCTGTTGAATACTTGTTGATATAGGCAAGAACAATGTTACTGCCAAGGCACTTGACCGACAGGGAAACCTTGTCGTGACCCGAGGCTTTCTTGACGCCCTCGATGTACTCATGAAGCTGTTCGGCGATTTCAATCGGATCGAGTCTCCAGTCATAATAGAACTGATAGGTTTTTTCCCCGTATTGACCGTTTTTGTCCGCACGGTTATAGGTCATGGCGTTAATCTTGTCATTCTTTTGCCATTGCGGAATATCGCAGTCGGTGTTGGGATTGCCGTTTTCGTCAAGCATGATGGGCTTGTAAACGTCGCTGAACTCTTTATAAACAGCGTCATAATAATCGTCCCAGTCATTGAACACGATGCCCTTGATTAAAAACGGACGCAGAATATTGAACGCCGCTTCAGAAATGTTTCCGTCCTCGGAATTCTTAAAAATCTTGAGCATATCGTCAATTTCGAATGTCTTGGTTTCGTTGTCATAAGTCAGTGTATTGCTGTCACCCGAAATATAGATGACCGGTGTGTTTGCTTTAAGGTCGGAACCGGTCTCCCGGGCAAAGGCTTGAACAGCTGTGCCGAAAAGGAGAGCAAAGCACAAAATGATGGAAATGACTTTTTTCATTTTACACCTCCGTGAAATTTTGAACAATATGTTAATTTATATTATAGGGTGTTATTATCTTGAAATCAATTGACGATTTACATAATTCAGTTCAACCTTTTTTGTTGATTTTATGAAGTTTTACAACCTGATTTCACAAGGCTTATTCTAAAAAAGGCTTGTTTTTTTTAACCAAAAATGATATCATATTTTTACAAAAATTTCACAGGAGAGAATGCGAATGAAAGAAAAAACAAACCAAATAACCGATACCGTAAATGAACACCCCAATAAAATCGGTATCAAAGAGGGCATGGGCTATATGCTCGGAGACGCAGGCAATCTGTTCGTGCTGACCTATGTTTCCACATACCTGAAGCTTTTTTTAACCGATATACTGAAAATCAAAGACCGCAAGATTGAGCACCTTCTTCTTTTCACAAGGCTCTGGGACGCCGTCAACGACCCGCTCTGGGGTATGCTTGTTGCGAAAAAGAAGCCGAACAAGGACGGTAAGTTCCGTCCCTACCTCAAGTGGCTTGCCGTACCGCTCGGCATTTCTGCCATGCTGTGCTTCGTTGATTTTTCACGCTTTACGTCAAACGAAACCATGATTCTTTTGCTGGCGTATGTGACCTACATTGCATTCGGAATGCTTTATACCGGCATGAATATTCCGTTCGGCTCGCTCGCCTCGGTTATTACCGATGATCCGGAGGGAAGAACCCTGCTTTCGACTTTCCGCTCCATCGGCGGCGGAATCGGCGGTGCGGCACCGCTTCTTCTTGCTCCCTCCATTATCTATATGAAAACCGCAGATGGGAAAGAAACTGCCAATCCGAACGGTATGCTGATCTTCGGTGTCATCATGGGCGTGCTGTCGATGATCTTCTATTTTGCCTGCTATAAAACCACAAGGGAAAGAGTGCCGTCCGAGTCCGAGCCGAAGGTCGATATGAAAAAGGCCTATCTCGGTATGCTCAGGAGCCGTCCGTTTGTTTCGGTTGCGCTTGCCGGTATTCTCATCAGCGGTCAGCTTCAGTTTGCTTCCCTGAACCAGTATCTTTATAAAAACTACTTCGAAAACACGAAGCTTTCGATCGTCGGAACAATCGCAAACTATCTGCCGATGGTCATCATGATCCTTTTTATGCCGAAGCTCGTCAAACGCTTCGGAAAGAAAGAGCTTTGCGGCGTCGGCTCCTTCTTCTCGGCGCTTGCCGCAATCCTGATGTTCTTCATTGTTCCGCACTGTGAAAGAACGGGAAGCGGTCCGGCTGTGTTCATGCTCTTCCTTTTCATCATCGGCTTCGGCTATTCGTTCGTCAGCATCACAAACTGGGCGGTGGTTGCCGACGTCATCGACTATCAGGAATATAAAACCGGGCTTCGTAACGAAAGTGCCATTTATGCCGTTTATACGTTCTGCCGCAAGCTCGGTCAGACGGCGGCGGACGTGGGCGGAATGCGCCTGTTAAGTGCCGTTGCCGGCTACAACGGTCGGACCATGGCAGACAAGGGCTACATCGAAGGCGTCGGCGAGGGGATTCTCTTTGTCTGCACGATTATTCCGGCAATTGTCTATACGCTTGTATTTGTTCTCATGCAGTTTGCCTATCCGCTCAACAAGGCGAACCTTGAACCGGTTTATGAATACGTTCATAATGCAAGACTCAAAGCGGTCGACGAACAATAAGACATTCCCGTCAGCTTGCATAGATATTTCCGGCATTATTTATTGATATTGACGACAGATCAAGGCGTTGAGTAATACTATTGAAAAAAAGTGATAAAGAATGCATAAAATGACTTGACTTTTTTTCGATTTTATTGTATTTTTTATTAGTAAATGACTCCGATTCCGCTCGCATGGGAACGAGCCATTCATCACGAGCGTTTGATAAAAATGAAAAAACGCACTAATTTGAAAGGAGTACCAACTCATGAAGAAAGAAATTAAAATCGTTGCTGTCGTACTCGTTGCGCTTATCGTCTTTTTAAGCGGTTTCGGTCTCGGTACAACCAAGGGAATCAAGATCAATGTTGCCGTCAGCGGCAACGGTACGGCTCAGGCAGCTCAGCCTGTTGTTCAGACTCCCGTAACACAGGCTCCGACTGCTGCTCCGACAACGACTCCGGCTCCCGTACAGGAAACCCCGTCAAACAACGTAACCCCCGGCGCTGAAACTCCGTCAGGTGAAGCACCGTCTGCTGATGCTTCTCAGCCTGCCGCTTCGACAGGCGTACCGGCAACACCCGCTGAGGTTGTTGCGAAGTACAACGAAGTTATCAACGCCGCCAAGAAGGATCTGAAGTATACTTCCATGCATAAGGTCGGCACCATTGACATTCAGTGCACAGACTGCTCCGTATCCTTCCTTCAGGGCACTGTTGACAACCTTCTTAAGACCTTTATGAAAGGAACCGACAAGAAATTCACCGTCGCGAACGGCGTAGCCACCGATCAGGACGGCGGCCAGGCCGACATGAATGCATACATCGTTCCCAACGGCCGTGACGCAGCACTTAAGGAAGAATATGTTGCTTCCGCTACGGCAACACCCTCAGGTGACGGCTACACCCTTAACATTACCCTCAAGTCGGAAACTTCAACCTTTGACGGAACCAACACCGTTAACCCTGTCGGTCACGAGTCCTGCCTTGATCCTCTGAACCTTGCCACTCTTGAACTTCCGGCAAACGCAAAGATCACCGAAGCTTCCATGACTTATCCCGGCGCAGTTCTTACTGTTGACGTTAACGGTGCCGGTCAGGTAACCAAGCTCGATGTTGTACTTCCGCTTGAAGGAACCGGTACAGGTAAGCTCGGTGCTTCCCTTACGCTTGGTCTTAAGGGCGAAATGCACGACACCTACGAGTTCACATACTAAGTTCAAATTAAGTTTGATTCACCCCGGGAAGCATAGCTTTCCGGGGTGTTTTTTAACGAAAGGAGAATGTATGTTAACAGCTACAAGTTTTTTTGTACAATTCAAAAACTATTTGGTTGAGAGCAATAGTAACAAAGACGGAGCACGATATTTTGATATATACAAAACGGACGAACCGAGATTTACCGAGCTTGTAAACAAAAGGATAATACACGATATAATAAAAAATAGCGG
Organism: uncultured Clostridia bacterium; assembly: GCA_945863885.1. Lineage (GTDB taxonomy): Bacteria > Bacillota > Clostridia > Oscillospirales > Acutalibacteraceae > UBA6857. The sequence goes on along the minus strand of CAMAZY010000007.1, from coordinate 6,756 downwards.
ACTTCATGTACAGCATGAATACTTTAGAATCGATACCACCGGCTGGGTGGGGCGATATGAGGAATTAGACGAAGAAAGAGCAAGAAAACTCGGACTGAACCGTCATCTTTGGGATTTGAAGGTTGCCGTAGAGCATGAAAACGATAAAATGGATTGGCTCGATGAACTGGTTAAGCTGATCCATATCCGTTGTCCGCTTAAAATCGTTATCAGCTATAACCATTCGGACAGAAGAGCGCTTGATTCTGTTAAGCTCGACTATGCTGCCGAATGTATGAATAAGGTTGACGCTTTCAGTACCACGGGCACGGAAGAGTATCTTATTGTGCTCGGAAACTGTGCAGCGAAAGACAAGAAGAGTGAGCCTTATAAGCACTTTGACTATCGCGGATATATTTATAATCATAATAACAAAAAATTTGAAGCGATACAATGTCAGTTTTGATTTATAAAATGAAACCCGTTACACGTTTCTCATTCTACAAGAACAAATGAGAAATACGTAACGGGTTTTTGTAGTTTAATTTGACGTTTTAAACTGATTTTTATCTTTGTACTCGTCCCGAGCCGTCGCCGCCGGCAAGCTTTTCAACCTCGCTGACGCTGACACGGTTAAAGTCGCCCTCGATCGAGTGCTTGAGTGCCGAAGCCGCAACCGCAAATTCAATCGCCTGCTGTGTATCCTTGCCGTTTCTTAAAGCGTAGATCAGTCCGCCGCCGAAGCTGTCTCCGCCGCCGACACGGTCAACGATGTGAAGCTTGTATTCCTTTGAGAAGCAGTACTCCTTACCGTCGTAAAGCATACCTGCCCAGTTGTTGTCGCTTGCGGAAATGGAGGTTCTTAAGGTGATCGCAACCTTTTCAAAGCTGAAACGGTCCATCAACTGTTTGGCAACGGATTTATAGCCGTTCTTGTCAAGCTTGCCGCCGTAGATGTCGGTGTTTTCCGCTTCGATTCCGAACATGTCCTTGGCGTCCTCTTCGTTAGAAATGCAGACGTCCACATATTCGCAAAGCTTACTCATGGCTTCTCTTGCCTGCTCTCTCGTCCAGAGCTTGCCCCGGTAGTTGAGGTCACAGGAAATCTTGATTCCCTTTGCCTTAGCCGCTTTGCACGCATCAAGGCAGATATCAACAAGCTCTCCGCCGAGCGCCGGTGTAATGCCCGTGAAGTGGAACCAATCCGCCCCCTCGAAAATCTTTTCCCAATCGAAATCGCACCGTTTTGCGGTCTGGATTGAAGAATGGGCTCTGTCGTAGATGCAGACACTTCCTCTTTGTGATGCGCCTTTTTCAAGGTAGTAAATGCCGACTCTTTCGCCGCCTCTGACGATGTCGCTTGTGTCAACACCGAACGCACGAAGGGAGTTGACGGCGGCCTGTCCGATGGCGTGGGCCGGAAGCTTTGTGACGTAAGAAACGTCCTGACCGTAGTTTGCGAGAGATACGGCAACGTTGGCTTCACCGCCGCCGAAGGTCGCCTGCATCTGGTCATTCTGGAAAAAACGGTAATATCCGTTGGGGGCAAGGCGAAGCATAATTTCGCCGAGGCATACAACTTTACTCATTATATAAATCTCCTTTTGAATTATTTCTGAACAAGATGAACCGCAAAGCCGCCGAAGTCGTCTTTCAGGTAAATCGCCTTTGTTTTGCCTTTGGCGTCGGTTTTGCGGGTGCTTTCGTCGAATTCGACACCGGAAAGCGAAAGATGATAAACCGCTCTGTCAACGCTGTTGGTACCGATTGCGATGTGGCCGTTTTTGCCTTTTCCGTTTGTCTTGACACATTCGATTGACGGCATGGCAAAATCGGAGCTGTTGCCGGCTTTATATTCGAAGCCGAAAACTGAGCAGAAAAGCTTGGCGGTTCTTTCGGCGCTCTCGGCGTTTTCACAGTTGATGCCGATATGATGAAGTGTAAAGCCGAGCATGGTCTTGACAGCGTCGGTGCAGATCGTTTCGATCTCGTTCCACTTATCGTTTGCAATCAGGTCTTTTTTAACCATCCACGTTCCGCCGCAGGCGATAATACGGTCGAATGAAAGGTAATCCATGACGTTGCCGGTGTTGACGCCGCCCGTCGGCATGAAGTCAACGGGGAAAACGGGGGCAAGGGCTTTGATGGATTTTACGCCGCCCGACTGCTCAGCCGGGAAGAACTTGACGGTCTTAAGACCGGCATTGACTGCCTTGGTGATGTCCGAAGCGTTGACACAGCCGGGAAGCACGGGCACGCCCTTTTTAACGCAGTAGTCGACAAGCTCGTCGTTATAGCCGGGAGAAACAATATACTTCGCTCCGGCGGCAAGCGCACGTTCGCACTGATCGATATTCAGCACAGTTCCGGCACCGACAAGAATTTCCGGTACCTGCTCGGACATACGGCGGATCGACTCTTCGCCGGCGGCGGTACGGAAAGTCACTTCGGCGGCGGGAAGTCCGCCTTTGCAAAGCGCTTTTGCAAGCGACACGGCCTTGTCGGCGTCATCGATTGCAATAACGGGAACGATACCGATATCGGATAAGGTTTTTAATACGTCGTTCATAACAAAAACTCCTTGAAATTAGTCGGGCGAAAAATAAGAAAGTTTTTCGCATACACGCTTATTATAGTACCCAAATAAATGAAAAACAAGTAAGAAATCACAAAAAATATAGGAAATAAAAAAGAAATCGAAATTGCATCCGATTTCTTTTTTGTTTATTCGGTTATAGTTATTTCCACCGGTTGAGAATTGTCCTGAAGCACTTTTTGCTTTTCTTTGTGCTTTTCTTTGTGCTTTTCGGTCAGCTTCAACACTGCATACATAACGATTGCGAATATAATCGTGGTAAAAGCGGCGTCTATCATATCCATCATGGTGTCCCAAAGCGGGAACTGTCCTTCACCGTGCAAAGCCCCGTTTCCGAAGATTTTAAACCAGATATCGTCGTCAAACGGTGCGTAAAAATAGCTTTGGTTCTGAGTCCCGTAAAGAAAGTCTCCGATAAACTCCGTTATTTCCCACATACAGATAATCAGAAACGAAAAGCAAAATGAAAACGTTGAAGCAAGAGCAGGAGTGGGCTTTTTCGTTTCTGTCGGGGTCGAAATAATAGCTTTTACGATATAATAGCCGGCGATAACCGCGAGCGGACCGGAAAGCAGATGTAAAATCCGGTCATATTTAAATACATAAGCATAGGCGTTGAGAAAATTTCCGAAGAAGGTACCGACGATTTCGATAAAGTTTATGATGTGCTGACTGCGAAAGCTGAGTCTTGCAAAAAAGCTCTTTTTGGGGGCGACAAGCCGGATGGCACTCACAGCATAAAGAGCGAGCATATTGATAAAGCACATTACTTTTTCGGACTCGGCGCAGAAAATGACGACATAAAGCATCATTAGTCTTGCGATCCACCATAGTACATATTCGAAAACCGTAATCTCTTTAAAAAGGGCACTGACCGTATTTTTTATCCTGTTTTTTATTCTGTTCAAATCAAATTCCTATAGGCAAAATCCACAACTTCTTGCCGCCTTTCCGTAAAACTGCAATAATAGTTATACTACGAGGCGGATAAAAAGTAAACATAGATTAAAACATTGTCATCATTCTTTAAGAATTCTGTAATTTTCTTATCCATATATTATGAAAGCGTTAATCCGTGCCGCTTGTTTTCCGTGATTCTTGCGGCGATTACCGTTATGTCGTCTCTTGTGTTTTCTTCACTGCGAAGCCTTGCAAGTTTTGCGATGTGACAGGCCAATGCATCCATACTGCTTGTACTCCAGGCAAGAAGCTCATCGCTTATCCAGCCGCAGTCTGTTGCCGTTGCGCCGTCGGAAACGAGAAGCAAAAGATCCCCGGAGGAAAGGTCACGTTCACAGTAGGAAGGCGTAACCTGCTTTAAGATTCCCAGCGGCATGGACTGCATCTCAATCGTGGTGACGCTGTTTCCCCTGCGGATAAATGAAACGGCGGCTCCGGCTTTATGAAACCTTGCTTTGGCGTTATAGACGTTAATGCTTACCGCATCGACGGTCGCCGTGGATTCATCGGTCGACTTTACCATCAGGGCACAGTTGACCGCACGCATGGCGGATTCGAACGTAAACCCACACAAAAGAAGCTTTTCCATCAAGGCGACCGTCATCGCCGAGTCAATCGCCGCTCTTGAGCCGGTTCCCATTCCGTCGCTTAAAACGGCAATCCGGCAGCCGGACGAATCGGAAAGGATCCGGATACTGTCGCCGCAAAGCTTCTTGTTTTCAACGGGCAGCGAGCAGGAGCCGAACATGACCTTGAAAAGCGGTTTTTCCTCAAAAATATACGATGTTTTCAGTTCGTTCATTGCGATCTCGGGGGGCTCAAACCGACGGGAGGAGGCGAGCTGAAGAACCTGTTTCATTTTATTGAAATCTATTTCGCCCGTCCCTAAAACGATGTCCGCTTCAATGGTGACACGACCGCTTTTATCCGTGTAATAGCGAAGAGCGTCTACGTCGATCCCGGCGTCGTGAAGAGCAGACCGGATTGCCCGTGACCTTGCGGTATCAATGATGCGGCTGTTGGAGGCCTGAACCGCAATTTCACCGAGAAGCTCGGAGACGATTCCAAACTGTTCACAGACAATACTGCGCATTTCGGAAATTCGGATTTTACAGGACATGGCATTGACAAAATCAAAGTAGCTTTTTTCGGTCTCCTTTAAAAGCAGTCTCGGGCGGACACAGCGTTTTTCAAGCTCCGTCTTACCTGAAGAGGGCTTGATTCCCGTGATTCTCATGATATCGTTTGCCGTCTCGTTAAAATGCTTGTCCCAACATTCTTTTTTATAGTTACAGCCGAAGCACACGTTTTGCTGAAGAGAGGCAAACACTCTGTCAAGCTCCGGATTGATTACCTTATCGAGTCTTTCGCCGGCCTTGTCCACGATTTTTGATATTTCGCCGACATTCTCCGCCGCACGTCTGAGATTGGCGCAAACCTCTCGTTCGACGCCGTTATCGGTAATCAGGCCGCTTTTATCAAGATAATCCTGTGCTTTTGCGATGAAGCCCGAGGGGATAACGCAATACGTTACAGCCGCAATCGCCGCTTCACTCAGGTAATAGATTTTTTCGACCGAAAAGCCGTCGATAATACAGGCTAAAAACGTGCTTGCAACAAAAGCTATGGCAACGGAGTATTGACCGAGCGGTCCTGCGATTCCGCTTACAAGTCCGCCCAAAGCAAAAAAAGCGAACAAATGACGGCCGTCGGGTGCAACGGAAAAGGAAAACCCGGCTAAGATTCCTGCGATACCGGAAGCGGCGGTGCCCTTATAATGGGAGATGAACATAATAAGAATGGCTGCGGCGATTCTTGCCGGAGAAAGAAAGCCGAGCGTAAGGCCGGACATACACATCAAAAAGACACATACGCAAAGGATAATGCAGATGCTGTCCTTTGAAGAAAGCTTTTTGATACCGATATTGAAAACGGGGGTACGGATTGCTTTTATAAAGAAATAGGTTCCGAGCGAAGACAGTGCCCCCTCAAACAGCAGACTGAGTATGCCGAAAAGGGAGAACACCGTAAACGTGCAATAGACGATTGACGCTATACAGCATGAACAAAAGGCGAGCAAAGCACAGACAAAGCTGTTATTCTCCGTCTGATACCGCCGTAAAACAACGAGACGGAAGACAGAAGCAATCAAAAGGGCAAAGGTATATTTCAACGCAAGCTGCCAGCCGGAGGACACAAAATATCCGATACAGCTGCCGATGAAAGCGCAAAAACAGTAATCAAACGGTACGCCGCAGACAAAGCTTACGGCAAAAGGGGAAAGCTGACCCATGGAATCGAGCTGTGCCAGGCAAAAGCCGGCCGCCGCACAGCCTGCAAGCTTCAGAATCAGACCTTTATCCGGCTTGGCTTGTAAATTGGTTTTAATTTCCGGCGGAATCAACAGTTGCTTATTCATTTTCCAACCTCCTTTAAGGGCTTAAAAAAAGAATAAGACAGGAATATAAAAAAAATCGTCAAAGAGTGGCAGATGCCGCAGGTTTCGTCTGACAGGTGTTGGCAAAGTATTACACAAATTTCATTTCTGCGATAAAATATCGGTGTAAATTTTGCTCGGTGAGAGTTCAGAACGCAGAGGTCAGAAGGCAGAGTGTTTGCGGTAAATTTTAGTTTGTCTGTCTGACAGTCAGTCTGTACTTTTTGGAGATAACTTGTTCTATATCTCTACCTTTGCGCTAATGCCGCGCGGGCACTTACTTTCTGACCAAAGCGTCAGAAAGTAAGCAAAGAGCGCTTTTTCGTAACAGGACAACACTAAGTGTGGTCGCACTGTTGTGTGGAGGGAGGTTTGTTCTCTCTTGTGTTTGCTGTTAAAATTGATTTGCTTTTTTGTTCGCTGACTTCGGGTTGGCAGGTCTAAATATTTTTGCATGAAACTTTAAGTCTTACCAACTAAAAATCATAACCGAACATATTTTTCACTTGCAGACTAAAAGCAATTTTATTGAATAACTCAGACTATCCGTTACCACGTCAGGCACGGAAGAGAACAGACTGTCTGTTATAGCAAAGGTGCGATTAACACTTAGTGTTTTCCTGTTTCAGAGCACTGTGCCTGACCCGTTGGAACACCGCCGACAGCACTGACTGACTAAAGCGGTTTCGACCCGCAGTTTTTTCTTCGCCCCTTAAGGGCGAGAAAAAACTCGGCTGAGAAACTGCGTACTTAAGAGCGCTTCTTTGCTTACTTTCTTTCGTAA
>CAMAZY010000006.1 GCA_945863885.1 uncultured Clostridia bacterium | reverse complement strand
GGAGATGTCGCAAGGCGACAGAGGGGTCTTACACCGCTAAACTAAAATTTACCGTTCAGCTTCCGGCTCGGGCTGTCAGGTAGAAGTACAGAACTTTCTATCCCGGCATTGGTGTCGCCACGCGACAAACTAAAATTTATCGAAATACTTTCTCGAAGGCAGCCGACTTTCCGTCATTTTTAATCTACAAACTTCCCTTCACGAAAAATTAAACTCTGCGGACAGCGACTTTATTTCGGAACCGAGTTGACCCGCGACCACAATTATTCATTATTCATTATTCATTATTCATTAAAATCCCACGGCTCGGGCTGTCAGGCAGAAGTACAGCACTCTCTGCCCCGGGATTGGAGTCGCCTTGCGACCGACCGGACAAAAGAAAGCAAGAAACATCGGGAAAAACTTCCTTCGGTCTGATATACTTTTTTCATCAGGAGGTAACAGATATGGACTGGGTAAAAGCAATTGAAGAATCGGTGGAGTACATAGAAGCGAATCTTTGCGAGGACATAACAGTCGCTGAGATTGCAAAAGCGATTGCATTGTCTCCCTTTTATTTTCAAAAGGGCTTCAGTCTTCTTTGCGGCTTTTCGGTGTCCGATTATATCCGGAAACGCAGACTCTCTCTTGCCGGCAGTGAGCTTGCTTTTTCGGACGCAAAGGTGATCGACCTTGCCGTCAAATACGGCTACGATTCCCCCGATAGCTTCACAAAAGCCTTTACCCGTTTTCACGGCGTGACTCCTGCGGCGGCGAAGCGAAACGGCACGGTACTTAAGTCGTTCGCACCGCTGAAACTTAAAATATCACTGGAAGGCGGTAACACAATGGATTACAAGATTATCAAAAAAGCGGCTTTCACCGTAGTGGGCTTCAAGAACACCTTTACCTACGAAAACGCAAAAACCGAGATACCGAAGTTCTGGGCTCAGCTTTTTGAAAAAGGAACCGGCAAGGACTTTTGCAGTATGTACGGCATCAATCGTGTCGAGGACATCAAGTCGGATACGTTTGAATACCTGATTGCCGATAACTATGACCCGGCAAAAGAGCTTCCCGACGGTGCGGTCACCGAGGTCATTCCCGAATTCACCTGGGCGGTCTTTCCGTGCAAGGGGAAGATGCCCGATGCGTTGGGCGAGATGAACAGCTATATTTTTTCTCAGTGGCTTCCGTCATGCAAGGAATACGAAATAGCGGCAGGGTACTGTATTGAGCTGTACGACGACCCGCAAAAGTACAAAAACGGAACGCTTGACGACGAGTATTACTCCGAGATGTGGATTCCGGTAAAAAGAACCGACAAATAAACAGCACACGGGAAAGCGTTGAACTTTCCCGTGTGTTTTTGTATATCCTGTTACATTTTTGCAAGCTTGGAAACGCCCCAGTCGAAATACGACATCATGGGTGAATAAAAGTGAATGTTTTCACTCATGGCTTGCGTAAGCTCTTCGATTGAATCTGCCCGATAGCCATAAGGCGATAAATTGGAAATCAGCTCATCCATATCGCCTTCTGCCACATAGGAAAAGAAGTCAAAGGTGTCCCGGTTTACCTGATTGAGCTTTTTCAGATAATCGAAGGATTTTTTGAAATTTCCGAGCTTGTAATACAAGGCTGAAAGCGGTAAAAGGAACATCGTACCTTCCTCTTCGTCATATTTTTTGAACAGTTTTATTGCCTTCTCCTCGTTTTCAAAATAAGCGTAAATGTGCATCAGCTTGTATCTGACCCCGAGATTGTCGTTTTCACAAAGCTTCAGCATATCTTCGCATTCGGTCATGGCTTTTGACATCATCAGACAGTCCGTCAGCAGGCTGATATATTCATATTTCGCTCTCATATAGGGACGTGTTTCAAATATATCCCAGAATGCGCCGATATTTTTCTTTTCGAAGAAACCGTCTGCCGTCATCTGCTTTTTGGCATCGTCTGTGATCTTTTGATATTTTTTGAGTAAGGTTTCGTTACTTGTTGTACTAAGCTGTGCCATCATGACGAGGGCATCAATATTGTCCGGCTCCAGTTCAAGCGCTTTTTTGACGAATTTTTTGGCTTCTGCTTTCGTTTCGGAAGTTTCGGCAAGCTCAAGATAATCGTAAGCGGTTTCCGGTTCATCTTCGTAATCCCGATAATCGTCTAACATTTGCTGAAGCACTTCATCGGAAATATCGAATATTTTCGGCTGCTTGCTATTTTTGTTTGCCGATTGTTGGAAATCAATGATATTCATTATATTCTCCTTTTGGTTTTTATTATTCGATGCTTACCGCCGCTTCGTAAGCCGCCTTGGTGGCGTCGGCAATTCTTCCGACTTTCAGGCAGTCGCCGATCACAATCGGCTTAAAGCCGCACTTTTTAGTTCTTTCGAAAGCTCGGTATCGGGTCATGAACCGAGCGACAAGACAACCGTGTCGCAGTTTGTCTTAAGCTCTTCCTTGGTTTTCATGTTTTCGGTGTTCATGAAAATCTTACTTCTTCATTTTACCATATACCGACCTATAAATCAATCGTTTTTGTTGCCTGCGCAGGCGATATTTTTGAAGGGAAAAAGAGGCTTCGGGTCTTGACTTGTCGGGCTATATCCACTATACTGAAAGTTACAGACAATTTGAATTCTGTTTTATTCAAGGAGGTTTTGTATATGAAAAAACGTGTATCGCTGCTTCTGGTTTTGGTTTTGCTTCTTTGCGGCTGTCTTGCCGCCTGTTCAGAATCGGATACCGCCGACCCGTCCGTTTCCGGTAACACGACGGCATATGTTGAGGAAGCAGACACGACCAAAGAACAGCAAAATATTCCCGTCCAGACAACAAAGGATCCGACCGGTCAGACCGGCATGGGCGACCTTGCATACTTAAAGGGACAGACGCTCGACGGAAAAGACGCTGACAGCGAAATTTTCAAGAATGCGAAGCTTACCGTCGTCAATGTCTGGGGCACGTTCTGTTCTCCCTGCATCAAGGAGCTTCCGCACCTTGGCGAAATCGCAAAGGAATATCAGGACAAAGGCGTTCAGATTATCGGTGTTGTCGCCGATGTTTACGATCAGGATTCGCAACTTGATGCAGCGGTAGTCGACGACGCAAAGGATATTGCACAGCAGACCGGAGCCGATTATGTTCATATCGTGCCCGATTTTGCTTCCTGTCGTATAATTCTGTCGAACATGACGGCTTTCCCGACAACGTATTTTGTTGACGGAGAGGGCAATTTTATCGGCAAGGCTACTGTCGGAGCGATGGATAAAGCCGGCTGGGAAGAGAAAATTGATGCCGTTCTTGCGTCGATGGAATGAGCATGAAAAATTTTATTAAATCGAATTTACCGGCGATTGCCGTTGTCCTTCTGGCCGTTGTTTTTATGGCGGTCGGCGCATGGCGGGGCGAGATTGCCGTGGTACTGAAAAAAGCGGTCAATATTTGTCTGGAGTGTATCGGAATTGGCTAAGATGTTGAAAAAACTTAAGGAAAACGGACGCACGGTATTTCAGCTTCTTTATACCGCAGTGACCAACGGTTATATTTACGGCTTTTTCGGCGGAAAGATTTTCAAGGGCAAAACAAAAGGCTTCTGCGTTCCGGGTCTTAACTGCTATTCGTGCCCGGGCGCTCTCGGTTCCTGTCCTTTAGGCTCTTTTCAGGCGGTGCTGTCCGACCGGAAGTTTAAATTTGCGTTTTACGTTGCCGGCATTCTGATGTTTTTCGGTGCCGTTTTCGGACGATTTGTGTGCGGCTGGCTTTGTCCGTTCGGACTTGTGCAGGATTTGCTTTATAAAATCCCTTTCCCGAAAAAGCTCAGAAAGCTTCCGGGCGACAAATGGCTGAAATATTTAAAATATGTCATCTTCGCTGTTTTTGTTGTGCTTTTACCGCTGACGGTTCTTGATATCATCGGGCAGGGAAGCCCGTGGTTTTGTAAATATATCTGTCCGTCGGGGACGCTGTTCGGTGCGCTTCCGCTATTCGCCGCCGATGAGGGAATCAGAGGGGCGGCCGGCGGTCTTTTCGGATGGAAAACGGCGGTGCTTGTTTTTCTTGTTCTGTTGTCGGTCGTCGTTTACCGTCCGTTCTGCCGGTATCTTTGTCCGCTCGGAGCGGTGTATTCGGTCTTTAATCCGATTGCTTTTTACCGCTATAAGGTTGATGCTGACAAGTGCACAAAATGCGGAAAATGCCAAAAGGCGTGCAAGATGGACATCAAGGTCTACGAAAAGCCAAACGACCCCGAATGTATCCGCTGCGGTGACTGCGTCAAGGCTTGTCCGTACGGCGCAATCTGCCCGAGTGTGAAGCTGAAAAAGAAAAAGAGCGAAGAAAAGCAAAAATAACAATCAAAATTACCGCCGTAGGGAAATCCTTTCGGCGGCATTTGTTTACAAAATTGTTGACCTTTACGGCTTTTTGATTTTGTTCAACCGTGCGTTCATGTCGAGAAGCTGTTCTTTTGTCAGCTCGATATTCATCATACCGAGCATTGAGCAAAGCCGCAGTACGGTAAAGCCCGACAGCATGCCCATCATGTCCTGACTCATTTCGAAGCCGGCAAAGCCCTTGTCACCTTTTCCGGCGGTAAGCTTTGCCATAATCGACGAAAAGAGGGAGGCTCCGGCGGGCGTTGCGATAATATCGCCGATTCTGTCGTTTAAGGAGAAGTAGCCTTCCGGCTCGATGATGTCGAACCAGTTGAGAACGGCGCCTTTTTCCTTGAGCCTGTATTTTTCGTTGAACGTATCGACCTTTTTGATGAAGCTTTCGTCTGTTTCGTCTCCGGCGACGGCGACAAGCTTCGTTTCGCCTTTGTTCGGCACGTCAAAGTAGAAGAAATGCACATCGCTTGCCTTTTTGCCGAGACTCTTTCCGTTCGCAAAAAGCTCGACCTCTTTCTGATTCGAGTAAACGGTGATTTTTGTCGTGCCCTCGGCTCTTTCGACGTACCGTTTTCCGCAGATATGGACGAACGGAACGTCGGACAGCCACGCCTTGTAAGCGTAAAACGAATCCTTTTTGTACTTTCGGTCAAAGGTGACAAGACCCTTGTGGTTCTGACCGTTTTCGCCGCCCTCGTTTCTTGCGTCGGCACCGAAGTCGAACATATTCCAGACGTGCGTTGCCCACAGGTATTTTCTTGTGTAAAGCTGTTTAATCAGCTCTTCGTGATAATACGCCTGATACTCTTCGGTATAGTCGCCCTGTGTCGGCTTTGAAGTATGCCAGTTGAGCGCTTCGCAGCCGTACTCACTGCACCCGATGGGGATGTCGGGGTGGGCGGCATGGAATTTGTCAAACCATGGTCCGTTCATCGAGACGTCGCCGCCGTACCAGCCGAAATAATGGTTGTACGAGACTACGTCGGGAATTTTAATATACGGGTCGTTGATGTCGCAGGGAGACACGCAGGCGATGGTTGTCAGTCTCGTCTTGTCAAGCTCGTGGGCAAGATCGTTTAAGATTCTGTGGTTTTCGAGTAAATCCTCGTCGCTTCCCTGCATGGTGATTTCGTTTGAAAGTCCCCAGACCACGATGGACGGGTGGTTATAGTTTTGCAGTATCAGCTCTTTCATCTGCGAGACGGTGTTTTCTCTTCCTTTCGGCATATGCTTCGAGATGTACGGAATTTCCGCCCAGACAACAAGGCCGTATTCGTCGCAAAGGTCGTAAAAATATTCGTCGTGCTGATAGTGGGCGAGCCTGACCGTTGTTGCGCCAAGCTCATATATCAGTGCCATATCTTCCTTGTGGTCTTCTTTTGAAAGGGCGTTGCCTTTGCCCCATCTGTCCTGATGACGGGATACACCCCGGAGCGGATATTCCTCGCCGTTTAAAATAAAGCCGTTTTCGGGGTCAATTTCAAAGCTTCTGACGCCGAAACGGGTCTGCACTTCGTCCATCACCTTGCCGTGTTCAATAAGCTCGGCTTTCGCCGTATAAAGATACGGGTCTTTTCGGCCGTGCCAGAGGTGAACGTCATGGATCGTAAAGTGAACCCGGCTTTCATACGATTCTTTTTGTCCGACGATTTTGCCGTCACGGTCAAGAATGCTGTACTGCACCGTCTTATCCGGATTCTGATTGATGAGATAGACCTCGAAGTCGATTTCGGCATCTTTTCCGTTTACGGTCGGGGTGATCTTCAGCCCCGGTGTGCCGTAATATTCAAGCTCAAAATGCGACTCGGGCACGCAGATAATGCTCACGTCACGGTAAAGACCGCCGTAAAATGTAAAGTCCGCCATCTGCGGATAGACCGTATCGTTTTCGCTGTTGTCGCAGACGATGACAAGAAGACTTTCGGCTTTGAGTGAATCCGTCAGATTCACCCGGAAAGTCGAATAGCCGCCCTCATGACACTTGATAAGCTTTCCGTCAACATAGACTTCGCAAACCGAATTTGCGCCCTTGATTTCAAGGTAGTACCGTTCTGCCTCGGGCAGCTCGGCTTTGATGATTTTCTTTGCGTAACAGCCTTTGCCCCGATAATAGTCCGCTCCGCCGTCCTGACCGTCGATGGCGTTCCAGGTATGCGGAAGATTGACGAAATCCCAGTCGTTGTAAATCTTGTCGGGAATCGAATCCGTCCGCTTGGTAAAAGCCCATTTCTGATTGATATTGACTGTTGTTCTCATGTTGCGTCTCCTTTCGGATTGTTGTTGTCATGATTTTCCCCGTCCGTGCTTTTTGCTCTCTTTTCGCTTAAGATTCTCACGTTTTCGTCGACCTGCTTTTTCTTCAGCGGATACCAGAACCAGAGTATCAGCGCAAGAAGGATCAGACCGATAGCCGGGACGAGCGTGGAGATATCGAAAATGCCCCGCTTGATTTCGGGCGTGACCTTGTCGGGCGTTGTGTAGCCGATTGCGGTCAGCAGTCCGCCGGAAATCCCCGAAGCCGCCGCTTGCCCGAGCTTTCTTGCAAACGAGTACAGCGCATAAACCGAACCGTCCTCCCGGATTCCGTTTTTGATTTCCGAATAGTCGATAACGTCCGTGATGAGCGCCCAGGTGACCATAGAAAATACGCCGAGACCGAGCCATACGAGCGTCTGGAACAGCATATAGACAACGACGCTCTGCGGTCTTAAAAAGTATAAGATCAATGTCATGATGCCGGCGAAAAGATTGGACACGACGCTGATTTCCGCCTTGCCGAATTTACCCGCAAGCGGCTTTGCCAATACGGCGGAGACCGCCATGCCGCCGCCCATCAGAAGCGTTGACGCCGACTGCATTTTTGCGCTCGAATAGGTGATCGGATAGACGTAGTTTGCCATCTGCTGCATCGTAAGCTGAGACATGAGCATGACGATGGAAGCGAAGATAATCGAAATCAGCGCACGGTTTTGAAACGCATTTTTTAGCATTCTTCCGACGCTGTTTTCTGCCTGAAGCTGTTCGGACGTGACGCTTACGACCCGTTCTCGGATCAGCGAATAGCAAAGAAGATAACAGATAACGGCAAGCACGGAGAAAACGCCGGCAATCAGCGTGAAGCGGTTTCCGATAATCACATCAATTCCGAGTGCTTCGTCTTTCTGATAGGCGACAAGAGGAATACCGGCGGTTACAACTAAACCGGCGAACATACCGCCCATCGTCCGGTAAGTCGAAAGCGACTGACGGTCACAGGGAAAAGCGGAAATGGCGCTTGCCATCGAGCCGTAGGGGATATTGATCGAGGTATAAAAAACCGAGCCCCAAAGAATATACGTCACGAAAAGATAGGCGACCTTTGCGCCGTAGGGAAGTCCCGACAGCCCGCTTTGATAAATCAGAAACGAGGCGAGCGCAACGGGAACACACATTCTTTTGATCCACGGGCGGAATTTCCCCTCGGGTGTCTGACGGCTTCTGTCGCAGATTCTGCCCATGGCGACATCGGTAAAAGCGTCAACGAAACGGGCAATCATCATGATTGCGCCGACTACCGCACCCGACACACCCATGACGTCGGTATAAAACTTCATCAGAAACGACGAGGAAAGAATAAAGGTAAAGTCGTTTCCGAAGTCCCCGAATAAATAGCCTATTTTATCTCTGGCACCGAACGGTCTTGTTTCCGTACTGTTTTTCATTATCAGCAAACCTTTCCGAAATAGCATTGAATTCCGGAATTTATTTTGCCAAAGCAGACGGGAAATATACCTTGTTACCAATTATAGAAGCGTTTGTTAAAATAAGAGTGAGATAGAATTAAAAGTAGTAAAAAATCGGCGCTCCGCAAAGAACGCCGAAAATTTTCGATTCATTTAAGCAATTGTTGCTTCAACGTCAGTGGTCGTAAAGTATTCGCTTTCAAAATCCTGAATGTCCTGGAAAACGCCGAGAAGCTTCTGAACCAGTCTCTGAAGCGTCAGAATAGCGGTCTGAATGACACGGATAACACGGGGAAGATTGTCTGTTTTTTCGGTCCAGACAGCATAGAGCGTTACCTGGCCGTCGACGTAAATCTTGTCGCCTTCGTAATAAAGGTTGCCTTCCTTGTCCTGCCAGCAAACGAATTCATGGTCAACTGCGATCGGCGTGTCTCTTGTAACCGTGACATAGCCCGGACCGTCAACCTTGATGCTGGGGTTGGGCTGATACATCATGGAAACGCCGCTTGCGGTTTCGTTTTGATACAAAATGCCGTACAAGAAGCCTTCGTCCTCGCCGATAATTTCGCTGATATCGTCAAATGTGCCCTTTGCCGAAGCGGTGATCCCGAAGACCGAGAAAATACAAAGTAATGAAAGAAATACTGCTATAAACTTTTTCATAAAAGAAACCTCCTTTATCTTGCTGCTTTTATTATAGCTTGTGCCTTTTAATTGTTAGTTACAAATCAGAATATAAGCAAGATATAATTCATGATTTTTTTACAATTATTTCGTTTTCGGGCTTTGAAGCGCCGAGCTTTTTGTATCCGATTACACCCATAATAAGAAAAGTCAGAATAAAAGCATGCACAATAACGTCAATGAATTCCGATTGGCAGACGGGCGAAAAGAAGCCCGAAAGCTTACCGATGAGCATGAAAACGGTGTCAAAGCCATATATGGCAAGACAGCCGAAAAGAAAGATCGGCTTTTTTTGCGACAGAACCGTCAGCACGATGGCAAGAACAAAGAAAACAAGGATAACGGCAACCGCCGCCGCTTTCGGAAATTCACCCCTGAACTCGGGGAAAAAGGCAGAATACTTTAAGAAAAATTCAACGGTGTAAAGGCTGAAATAAAAATGAAGATTGCCGGAAACAAACGCTTTGATGATGTAAATCAGCGTGAGAATCAACGACATGGCTATTGCGCCCTGGGCAGATTTGATATCGGTCTGATACCGTTTAATCTGAAATTCACTCATAGGTTACCTCCTGGATCTTTACGGATTCTTTTTCAAAAACAGTGGGATATTTATCCTGATAGTAGTTTTCGTTCCGGCTGTCAAACGAACCGTCCGGATTGACGGTAATGACTGTACAGCCTCTTTGCGCCCCGATTCTTCCGATTCCGGGAATGGCAAGATAGTCGATACTCATTGCGTAGGAAAGTCGGATTCCGCGGTAGTCAAAGGAAAGACAGTTTTTATGGTCGTGGCCGAAGAAAACGCCTTTTGTGCTGTCTTTTTCGAGCATGGTTTCAATCAGATTGTCGTCATGAACCGGACAAAAGACCATTTTTCCGTTGCCGTCCGCAAAGCCGTAAATCAGTCTGACGTTTTCGGTGTCCCGATATCCGTTTGCGGAATATTCGTTCCATGCTTTTCTCATTTCGGCAGGAGGAATATGGAAAAACGCAAGTGAGTTGATATCTGATGCGCTGGCTTCTGAAACCTTTCGGTTCTGTTCGTTCAGCCTGTCAAGGGAGTCGCTGTACCATTCAATCTGGTTTTCATGAATGTTGTCGTACTTCCAACGAATCCCGAGCGGATCGTTATCGGTATACGAATGGCTGTCGAAAATAAAAATACTTTGCGTAATCAGACCGGCGGAGTTTTTGATGTTGATGATCTGATTACCGATACCGTCAACCTCGTCCGGCCCTTTTTCAAAAAGACAATGCGAAAATTCTTCGCTTTCATAAAAGTCGCCGATTTCGTCGCGTGAATAATAGCTGTACGCTTCGGCGTCGTGGTTGCCGAAAGCCACCGTCCAACAGCCCCCGAGCTGTTCCATCAAGGCGGCGAAAAGCTTTGCGGAAGACTTGTTGTTGAACGTGCCGGACTGAAAGGGAACGGGATAGGATATGTCGCCGGTCACGATAACAAGATCGGGCTTTTCGGCGGTGACCATTGCGGCGACGGCGTTGAAAGCCTGTGCGTCTTTTTTCAGACTCATCCATCCTGCGCCGATATGGATATCCGTAAGCTGAAGAATTTTAAACGGCTTATCGGTTGTGAAAGTCCAGTATCCGTTTTCGTCCTTTTCCGGTTTTAATGCGGTTTCGGACGACGCAGAGGGAATCGTACGGATCTTTTCTAAATTCTTTCTGTCCCCGACGACGGTTACGGCGGTTGTGACGGCGATAAAGCAAACAAGAAAACACAGAAAAACGCAAAGAGCCTTTAAAAATCTTTTGCTTCTTTTCTTTCGTCCGGTTCTCTTACGCTCCTTGTTTTCGTCGACTGATGTTTTTGTTGCGGCAGTATCGGTTTTCGGCATAAGCATTCTCCTGTAGTACAGATAGTCGTTTTCCTCAATCCCACTTGAGTCTTGCAAGCTCGCCTTTTTCTTTCAGTTCGGGAAAGCCCCACTGTCTTAATACTTCATAGACCCCGACGGCGACGGTGTTCGAAAGGTTGAGGCTTCTCGCTTCGTCGATCATCGGAAGCCGGACGCAGGAATCGGGATTGGCTTTGAGCAATTCTTCGGGCAGTCCCGCATCTTCCCGGCCGAAAACGAGATACGCATTATCGGGGTATTCGGCGTCCGAATAAAGATTGCGTCCTTTCGTCGTAAAATAAAAGAAATTACCGTTCTGATTCTTGTCGAAAAAATCGGAAAGCGAGTCATAATAGGTGATGTCGAGAAGATACCAGTAATCAAGTCCCGCTCTTTTGAGCTTTTTATCGTCAACGGTAAAGCCCATGGGCTTGACAAGATGAAGTCTTGCTCCCGTTGCGGCGCAGGTTCTTGCGATGTTTCCCGTGTTCTGCGGAATTTGCGGCTCAACGAGCACGATATTAAGCTGTGACAAATTATCACCACCAAGCTGAAATATTAACCTAATAATGATATACGGTAATCGTTTATTTTTCAAGTGTTTGCATGATTTTTCAAATTTTTCTTTTTTTTCGGCGGATTATTTGCCGCTTCGGGGAAAAACTAAAGGCAACCTCTAAAAACATCCCGGCATTCGTCATAGCACCCAACTAATGCCGTCTTTGTCGTTAAAAATCCTTGAAATACACAAAGTATTCCTGCGGATTTTTGCCTAAAAGCCGACATCATTTGTGCACTATGCCAAACGCCTTGAGCTTTTTGAGGTTGCCTAAATCAGACGGAAAAACCGAGTATTTCCGCAAATGAAAGGCGGCACGAAACTTTTTCGTGACTGTCCGAAATCAAGTGAAAGGAAGAAGATTTATGAGCATGAAAGGAATTATGACAGGCGTAACTGTCGGTATGGCTCTGGGCGGAGCAACTGCGTATATCAAAGGCGCCATGGCCGGCTCATCCATGAAGAAAGCGTACAAGAAAAAGGCGAAAAAAGCCGCAAAGGCAATGGGACACATGCTTGATGACGTGCAGTGTCTGTTCAAATAAGCGACGGAGGAAAACGAATGAAAAGACTAATCAGTGTAATCGCTTTGCTGTCGCTTCTTTTGTCGCTTAGTGCCTGTACAAAACGCAGTGAAGACATGAAAGAAAGCTTTAGCGATATGCTGACCGACGTTTCCGAGGCTTTTACGACCGAACGGAGCACGGCGGACACGGCGACAACGACCGAACGAGCAAACGAACCGACGACCGACGGGGCAACAACAAGAAAAAATCCGACGGCGGCCGCCGAACAGCAAACGCAGATTGAAGTAAGCACGACCGGAACCGACAGCACAGGCGAAAGCCGGAAAATGATTGAAACAGGAAAGCCCGACGCAAATGCGATTGCGGGCTTTTCCGCTTTACAGCCCGTGAAATACACCGCTTCTGCCGATACAAAAGGGTTGAGCAATAAGAAAATCTGTCATTCGCACGGCCCAGCAAGCGGAGGACAGCCGCATTATACCGTCGTCGAATTTCAGAACACATTTGACAAATACGGCGCTTTGACGCTTGACAGGAAAAGCAAGGAGAAAGTGCTGTACCTTACCTTTGACTGCGGCTGGGAATATGAAAACCTGACGTCAAAGGTGCTCGACACGCTGAAAGAGAAAAACGTGCCGGCGGCTTTTTTCTGTACCCTCGATCATATCAAACGGCAGCCGGAACTGATCGCCCGTATGATAAAGGAAGGGCACATTGTCGGCAACCATTCGGCGACGCACCCGTCGTTCGCTTCAATCAGCCGTGAAAAAATGGTGAATGAAATCGAAACGACCGAAAACTATCTGCGGGAAAACTTCGGCTATGCGGCGAAGTATTTCCGTTTCCCTGCCGGCGAGTACACCGAGAACGCCTTGGATCTTGTGTCGTCGCTCGGATATATGAGTGTGTTCTGGTCGGTTGCCTACAATGACTGGAACGTTGACAAAATACAGGGCAAGGACTATGCGGTCAAAACCGTGACCGACCGGCTTCACGACGGGGCGGTCATTCTGCTTCACAGCGTTTCGAAGGACAACGCTGCCGCTTTGGGCGAAATCATCGACAAGGCAAGAAGCATGGGATACAAGTTTCAATCGCTGACGGACTACGGGATATAAATGAAGTACGGCTTCGCCGTATGAAATAGCGCAGTGCGCCATGAAGTGTGCCGGCGGCACATGAAATGTGCTTTGCACATTGTGGTCGCGGGTTGACTTGGCCGTAACCGGAGTTTTCGCCCGCACAGGAGGCTTTGCGGAGTCGGAAGGCTTGTAATCATAATAATTTTGGCACGGACGGTTTTTTGACCGTCCGTGTTTGGGTTGGGGGAAGTTCCTTTTCCGGAAGCGTCAAGACGAACTTTTTGATGTTCTTGAAAATTTCATATTTTTTTCGGAAATCCTATTGAGTCTGTCGGGAGTTTAGTTTATAATAAAATAATCTATAGGCAACCTCTAATAACTCGCGGCGTTTGGCATAGTGTCCAAATGATGTCGGATTTTAGGCAAAAATCCGCAGGAATACTCTATGTATTTCAAGGATTTTTAACGACAAAGACGGCATTAGTTGGGCATTATGACGAATGCCGGGATGTTTTTAGAGGTTGCCTAAAATGTGATACTATGCGTACCTGCGGCTTGTTTGCCCCGGTGTTCGCTTTCATAGTCCGGAAGGAGCGAATATATATGTTATTTTCACAGGATATCGGTATCGATCTTGGTACGGCTAACACCCTTGTTTTTGTCAAAGGCAGAGGCATTGTCATCCGGGAACCGTCCGTCGTTGCCGTCAATGTCAGTGAAAGACCGGCCAAGGTTGTTGCGGTCGGAAAGGAAGCCAAGGAAATGATCGGAAGAACCCCCGGCTCAATAACCGCTATGCGTCCGCTGACGGACGGCGTTATCGCCGATTTTGATATTACCGCCGAAATGCTTCGTAAATTTATCCAGAAAGCACTCAACGGAACCTTCTTTGCTAAGGCGAGAGTCGTCATCTGTATCCCGTCGGGCGTTACCGAGGTTGAAAGAAGAAACGTGCACGACGTAGCGATCGAAGCCGGTGCAAAATATGTCAGCCTGATTGAAGAACCGATGGCGGCGGCAATCGGTGCGGGACTTCCCGTAAGCGACGCCATGGGCAGCATGGTTGTCGACATCGGCGGCGGCACCAGCGAGGTCGCCGTAATTTCGCTCGGTGACATTGTCACGTCCTGCTCGATCCGGGTGGCCGGCGACACCTTTGACAATGCAATCGTTCAGTACATCCGGAAAAAATACAATCTTCTTGTCGGCGACAGAACGGCGGAGGACATCAAAATCAAGATCGGTTCCGCTTATAAATATGACGGCGAGGGTAAAATGGAAGTAAAGGGAAGAAATCTGGTCGACGGACTTCCGAAAACCATCACCGTCACGAGCGAGGAAATACGAGAGGCTCTTTCCGACTCGATCAATCAGATCCTCGACACGATCAAGGACACGCTCGAAAAAACACCGCCTGAGCTTTCCGCCGATATTATCGATCAGGGCATCATGCTCACGGGCGGCGGTGCACTGATACGGGGCATCGACAAGCTGATTTCCGAACAGACGGGAATTCCTGTCAATATTGCGGACAATCCCCTTGACTGTGTGGTTGACGGAGCGGGAATTTATCTTGAGTCCGACGTTCTCGGAAAGATCGGCAAGAGATTTTAAGTTCAACTGCTTTTCCTTTGTATACTATAACACCGAAAGGAGCCGTATGCCTGTCGGTATACGGATAAAGAACTATGCGACATTTTTTGAAAAGTGTGCGCTTTCGTGTTTTTGCTCTTGTGATATGTGCGTTGCTTGTCGGCATGGTTATCGCCGTGGCAACGGAAAACCCGTCCTCTCCGATCACGTCGGCGGTCGGTTCCGTTGTCGGACCGCTTCGCAGGGTCGCTTCGGCGGTTGCGGATAAATTCGGCTGGTTTGAGGACAGCTTCGCATCGGCCGGCGCTTATAAGAACGAAAACGAAAGACTGAAAGAAAAGGTTGCCGAATACGAAAGCCGCCTTGCCGGGTATGACGAGGCGATGCACAAGCTTGAATCGTATGAGACGATATTGGAAGTTAAAGAAAAGAACCCGGATTTTTCCATCGTTCCGGCGGACATCATCGGCACGGATTCCTCGGATATCTTTTCGTCCATTATCATCAATAAAGGCTCTTCCGACGGTGTAAAGGTCAACGATCCCGTCATTTACGGCAACTATCTTGTCGGCGTCGTCAAGAAGGTCAATCATTCCTACAGCGTCATTGAGACCATTCTCAATCCGTCCGTCAATGTCAGCGCCATTGAAAGCAAGACCCGTGAGGCGGCGTATATTACGACGGACGTCAGGCAGTCCGAGGAGGGCAAGTGTATTCTTGCCGGTCTTGACAGAACGACGGAAATATCTCCGGGCGGAATCGTGCTGACGTCGGGAATCGGCGGAATCTACCCGTCGGGACTGATTATCGGAACCGTTTCGCAGGTTTTGAAAAGTGATATTGATATTTCAAGCTACGCCATTGTCACGCCGGGGGCGGACATCGGCTCGCTTGAGGACGTTTTTGTGATAACCGCTTTCGACGGACAGGGAGTCGAGACGATTGAATAAAGGAGATAAAGGAGGGGAAAACGGTGAAGCGTTCCGATAACAGACTGCTTGTTTTGCGGCATATCATTTTTGCTGCCCTGATTGTCCTTGCCGCTGTTATTCAGCAAACCGATTTCTTCTTTTCCTCTTTCGGCGGCGCAAGGCTTATCCTGCTCGCTCCTTTGATGGTTGCGATTGCGATGCATGAAAGAAGCCTGCCGGCGCTGTTCTTGGGGCTTTTCGCCGGTGTTTTGTGGGACAGTGCAAGCGTAACCGTTGACGGTTTTTATGCCGTCATGCTCGCTTCGGTCGGCTTCGGCTGCTGCGTGCTTGTTATCCTTAAGCTGAGGAACAATATTTTTTCGTGTCTGCTTCTGAGCTTTGTGTCGCTGCTTGTTGTGGTTACGGTCTATTGGCTGTTGTTCTTCGTGCTGAAAGGCTACGGAAGCTATACGTATGTTTATATGAAATACTATTTCTCTTCGGCGGTTTATTCGATGATTTTTGTTTTCCCGATTTATTATCTTGTCCGGGCTGTTTTCCGTATGACCGCACCCGAAAGGAAGAGAATTAACTATTGATAGTGCCAACTGAAAGGAAAAACCGATGAAAAACAAGTCAGGGAAAAAGAGAGAAGCGGTGATTACGGCAATCGTTGCCGTGGTTTTTGCCGTTTTTCTTGTCAATCTTTTCAGAATACAGATTTTTCAGGCGGAGGGTCTTAAGAATTCCGCCGTCACAAGTGTCACCGTCAAGGTTGACGCCGCAAGAGGCGAAATCTTTGACTGTAACGGAAATCCGCTTGTCACCAATAAACAGGTCAACACCATTGTGTTTCACTATCAGACCTTTCCCCCGGGAAAAGACGCAGAGGGAAGAAACACCGTTATAGCGGGTCTTATCTCCCTGTTTTCCCGTTATAATCTTGAATGGAAGGACAATCTTCCCATTCAGGTAACTGCCTCGGGAAAGCTCGCTTTTTCGAAGGACAAGGACGCCGAAATCGAGTATCTGAAATCCTCGGCCTTTTTGAATCTGAACTATTATGCCGATGTCAACGACTGCTTCAATGCCCTTGTTGAGCGGTATTCGCTTCAGAATTACAGCAAGAAGCAGGCAAGAGATATTGCGTCTGTCTATTATTCAATGCGAAAAGACGGCTTTAACACCGGAACGCCGTATGTTTTTGCGACCGATGTTTCCAATGAGGTCGTGGCAGTTATCAAAGAAAACAGCAGCACCTATATCGGCGTTGACGTTCAGGTGAAAAGCGAGCGGGAGTATCTTGACGGCTCGGTGGCGCCGCATATCATCGGCTTTGTCGGCTCAATAAGCCCCGAGGAATACGAAACGAAAAAGAATGAGGGCTATTCGCTCAACGACGTGATCGGAAAAAGCGGAATCGAATACACGATGGAAAAATATCTGCGGGGGGAACCGGGCGAAAAGACGATTTACGTCGACGAAAACGGCAACACCACCGAGGTGTATACCAAACAACCGGTCGCCGGGGACAATATCGTTCTGACGATTGACACCAAGCTTCAGAAAACAGCGAATGAAGCGCTTTCGTCGCTGATTGAGACCATGCAGAAAACCAACAAGGACGCAAAAGCCGGTGCCGTCGTTGTCATGAACACGAAAAACAACGATGTTCTGGCCTGTGCCAATTATCCGTCGTTTGATCTGTCAACCTATAATGATGACGTGAAGCTTTTGATGGCCGATCCGGATAAGCCGCTGTGGAACCGGGCACTGAGAAGTATTTATACCCCCGGCTCGACCATCAAGCCTGCCGTTGCCATGGCAGGACTTGAGGAGGGTGTCATCAATGCGCAAAGCCTCGTATTCTGCAGCGGAACCTATAAGCATTATGAAGACTATCAGCCGAAGTGCAGCACCGGCGTTCATCATAATCAGGACGTCATTCACGCACTGTATCACAGCTGTAATATTTTCTTTTATGAGACCTCCCGTCTTCTCGGTATAGACAAGCTTAACGATTACTATACCATGTTCGGACTCGGTCAGAAAACGGGGATTGAGCTTACCGAAAACGAGGGTACCGTTGACTCTCCGCAGCTTCGGACTTCAAAGGGCGAGCTCTGGACGCCGGGACTTACGGTTCAGGCGGGAATCGGTCACGGTGACAATCAGTTTACACCGATTCAGCTTTGCTCCTATGTCTCGACGATTGCCAATAAAGGCGTGCGGTATAAAGCCCATGTCATCAAGTCAATAATGAACAGTGATTACAGCAGGACGATTTCGAAAAGAGAGGCTCAGGTGCTGTCAAAGGCTGACTTTAAGGAAGAAAACTGGGCGCTTGTCTATAAAGGCATGTACCTTGTCGGTACGGAAAGCTACGCCGATTTTTCGAAAGTACCCGCTACCGTTGCGGCAAAGACGGGAACAACCTCAATTTTTAAAAAAGTAAACGGTAAGGAAGTTGAAATCAATAACGGCCTTACTATCACTTTTGCTCCGTATGACGATCCCGAAATTGCGGTTGCGGTTATCATCGAGGGAGCGAAGAGCGGCGGTTCAACCGCACCCGTAGCTTCCTCAATCATGCAGCAGTATTTCGAAAAATCAAGCTTTGAAGAAACACTGCGGGGTGAGGGTACCCTTTTGCAATAAATCGGTTTTCATTTTTGAGAAAGGAAAAGAGGCGTCCGTCTTAACGGGCGGTCCGCTTTTTGGGTGGTATCTTTATGGCAAAGAAAATTGTTATCGCCTCCGGCAAGGGGGGCGTCGGAAAAACCTCGGTAGCTGTCGGTCTGGCTCAGGCTCTTGCCGTAAGAGGACGAAGCGTTATCGTCATTGACTGCGACACGTTACGAAGCGTGGATCTTCTTGTCGGTGCGGGCGAAACGCTGCTTTATGACTGGGGCGATGTGATTCTCGGGCGGTGCAGTCTTGATGACGCCGTTTGTCAGGCGGGCGGAATCTGTATGATGACCTGTCCGCATACATATCAGGGAATTACACTCAAAAAGATGAAAGAGTTGATGAGTGCTCTTGACAAACGGTATGATTATGTTCTGATCGATTCGCCGGCAGGCGTCGAGATGGGCTTTATCCTTTCGTGCATAGCCGCAGACAGCGGTATCGTTGTTTCGACACCCGACCCTGTCTGCGTAAGAAGTGTCGGAACAACGGCAAACGAGATGGGCAATTACGGCGTAAAAGATGTCAGACTGATTATCAACCGTGTTATCAAACGGGATCTGAAGCGAAGCCGTATGCTGAATTTTGACAGCGTGATCGATATGACGGAAGTGCAGCTCATCGGGGTGATTCCGGAGGACGACAGAATCCGCTTTGCGCCTATGGGCGGAAAAATATACGAAAGACGAAATTCGTCCTACCGGGCTTTTTCGAATATCGCCGCAAGACTGGACGGTGAGAGCGTGCTTTTAAGCTATTACTGCTGAATGCGGCGGGACTGAAATTTATGAAAAATCTTTCGTCAGATTTTGCTAAAATACTTGCTTTATTGACAAGTTTTTGATATGATATTGCTCAAGGCAACCTCTAAAAACTCGAGTAAACACAGGGTGTCAGCGTTTTGGTTGTATGATTTTACGGTGGTACTTTTGTGAAGAAGGGTGTAACGGCAGTTACGTTTTGAGAAAAGATAGAGATAGAGATACACAGAAACGGGGGATACTGATGAACATTGCGCTTATTGCAAACGACGCAAAAAAAGAACTGATGACGCAGTTTTGTATCGCATACTGCGGAACGCTCAGCAAGCATAATCTTTGTGCAACCGGAACGACGGGAAAAATGGTCAGCGAAGCGACCGGACTTGAAATTACAAGATTTCTTTCCGGCGTTCAGGGCGGAGAAGAACAGATCGCGTCGAGAATCGCCTATAACGAAATCGATTTGCTTTTGCTTTTCCGTGATCCGCTTTCGACAAGACCCGAGGATCCGAACGAAGCGAACCTGATGCGCCTTTGCGACGTGCATAATGTCCCGATCGCAACGAATATCGCTACGGCGGAGGCTTTGATTCACGCACTTGAAAGAGGCGATCTTGACTGGCGTGATATCGTCAATCCGAAATAATTGAATATCTGAAAGGCTATGACCGGGGAGAGTAGTCCGCAAAAGCGATCCGAAGAGAGGAATCCCGTGGCTGAAAGGATTCCGTGAGCTTTCCGAACGAAGGACACCCCGAGAGCCGGCATTTTGCCCGTTCACCGCGTTAAGGCTAATGAGAGGAGTCATTGTGACTCAATCAGGGTGGTACCGTGGAGCGTCGCTTCATCCCTTTGTCTGGTAATTGCCGGCTGACGGCTTTTACTTCGGGATGGCGGCGTATATTTTTTATAGTAAGGATGGTTTTATGGCACTGATTACAAAATCAATCAAAGGAACGCAGGACGTACTTCCTGCCGAAAGCTACAAAATTCAATTTATCGAGGACACCGTTTTGCAGATTGCCGCCAACTACGGCTTCAGCGAAATCAGAACGCCCGTCTTTGAACATACCGAGCTTTTCCAAAGAGGCGTCGGCGACACGACCGACGTTGTGCAAAAGGAGATGTACACCTTCAATGACAAGGGCGAACGGTCGATCACGCTTCGCCCCGAGGGAACGGCCGGTGCGGTCAGAGCCTATCTTGAGCACGGCCTTTATAACGAGCCGATGCCGCAGAAAATGTGTTACCTGACCTCCTGCTACCGCTACGAAAAGCCGCAGGCCGGTCGGCTTCGTGAATTTCATCAGTTCGGCGTCGAGTGCTTAGGTGCCGCTTCTCCGGCGGCGGACGCTGAGGTCATTTCCATCGCCGACGAGATTTTCTCGTTTCTCGGCATCAAGGGCATCAAGCTCGAGATCAACTCCATCGGCTGTCCGACCTGCCGTGCGGAATATCATAAGGCATTGAAAGAATATTTCGAGGGCTATAAGGATCAGCTTTGTGCGACCTGTCTTTCGAGACTGGAAAGAAATCCGATGAGAATCCTCGACTGTAAAAGTCCGGTTTGCTCGGAAATTGCAAAGAACGCACCGAAAGTAACGGACTACCTTTGCGATGACTGTAAGGAGCACTTTGCTTCGGTTCAGAACTTCCTGACCGAAATGGGCATCAGATTTGAAATCAATCCGACTATCGTAAGAGGTCTTGACTACTACTCACGAACCGTTTTCGAATTCGTTTCGACCGAAATCGGCGCACAGGGTACGGTCTGCGGTGGCGGACGCTATGACGGTCTTGTCGAAGAAATCGGCGGAGCGCATACTCCGGCGTTGGGCTTCGGTATGGGTCTTGAAAGACTGATGCTGATTATGGAAAAGCAGGGGCTTCCGTTCCCGGAAAAGGAAAAGTGTGTACTGTATTTAGCTTCCATGGGTGACAAAGCGCTGACGCAGGCGGCAAAGATCGCCTCGGCACTTCGTCATGAGGGCGTTCACGCTGAATTTGACGTTGTCGGACGTTCCGTCAAGGCACAGATGAAATATGCCAACAAAATCGGCGCCGCCTTTACCTGCGTTATCGGCGACAGCGAGCTTGAAACCGGCGTGCTCAAGGTCAAGAATATGTCCGACGGAGAGGAACAAGAGGTTTCGCTCAAAAGCTTCGAAGCCGATTTCATGAATATTTACTTAAGCGAAAGCCTGAAGGAATTCGAAGAAATGGGTCTTGGTGAAAACCTTGATCTTGCGACACTCTTAGGCACAAACAACTGACAAAAATCTGACAATAGAAAGGACTTGTTGTAAAATATGGATACTATGACAGGACTGAAAAGAACAGACTACTGCGGCGTTTTCACCGCAAAGGATATCGGCAGAACCGTTACGGTCTGCGGCTGGGTACAAAAACAGCGTGACCTCGGTGCGCTGATTTTCATCGACCTTCGTGACCGCACGGGAATCATTCAGCTTGCTTTTGACGACAGCACGGACAAAGCGGTTTTTGATAAGGCATTTACGGTCAGAAGCGAATATGTACTCATGGCACAGGGTGTTGTCCGTGAGCGTTCCTCGAAGAATACCGAAATTCCGACCGGTGAAATCGAAATCGCCGTCAGCGATCTTCGTGTTCTCGGCGAAAGCGAAACGCCGCCGTTTGACATCATTGAGAACTGCCCGACAGCGGAGCTTACAAGGCTCAAGTACCGTTATCTTGACCTTCGCCGTCCCGATTTGCAAAAGAACATCATCATGCGTCACAAGATTGCAAAAATCACCCGTGACTACTTTGACGAAAACGGCTTTATCGAAATCGAAACCCCGATGCTGATGCGCTCGACACCCGAGGGCGCAAGAGACTTCCTTGTTCCGAGCCGTATCCATAAAGGCAGCTTCTATGCGCTTCCGCAGTCGCCGCAGCTTTATAAGCAGCTTTCGATGGTGGCGGGCTTCGACCGCTATATGCAGATTGCCCGCTGTTTCCGTGATGAGGACTTAAGAGCTGACAGACAGCCCGAATTTACCCAGATCGACGTGGAAATGAGCTTTGTCGATATGGAGGACGTGCTTTCGATGATTGAGGGCTTTGTCAAGCGTCTTTTCAAAGAAGCCATCGGGAAAGATATTGAAATGCCGCTTCCGAGACTGACTTATAAAGAGGCGATGGAGCGCTACGGCTCCGATAAGCCCGACACAAGATATGAAATGGAAATCTTCGACCTGAAAGACGCTGTTTCCGGCTGCGGCTTCGGCGTATTCACAGGCGCTCTCGAAAACGGCGGAAGAGTCTGCGGCATCAACGCTAAAAATGCATACTCGGTTCTGACAAGAAAAGAAATTGATAAGCTTGTCGAGCTTGTCAAGGGAATCGGCGCCAAGGGGATCGCATGGGTAAGATATGCTGAGGACGGCTCGGTTGCTTCGTCCTTTGCGAAGTTCATGACGGAAGCTGAAATGGCGGCAATCGCCGAAAAGGCGGACGCAAAGCCGGGCGACGTGGTGCTGATTATCGCCGACAAGCAGTCGGTCACGCTTCCGGTTTTAGGTGCGCTTCGTCAGGCGGTCGCCAAGAAGCTTGACATCATTGACAAGTCCAAGCTGAATCTTCTCTGGATCGTTGAATTCCCGTTCTTTGACTGGGACGAGGAGCTCGGTCAGTTCGTTGCGATGCATCATCCGTTTACGGCTCCCCTTGAAGAGTGCCTGCCGTACCTTGAGACGGATAAGGCGAACGTCCGGGCGACAGCTTACGACCTTGTATTAAACGGCGTAGAGCTGGCAAGCGGTTCGATTCGAATCACCGACCCCGTACTGCAAAAGAGAATTTTCTCTCTTTTAGGACTGACGGACGAGGAAGCTTACGAAAAGTTCGGCTTCCTGCTCGATGCTTTCCGGTACGGCGCACCGCCGCACGGAGGAATCGGCCTCGGTCTCGACCGGCTTTGTATGCAGATGTTAGGTCTTGACAATCTTCGTGATGTTGTGGCTTACCCGAAGGTGCAAAACGCAAGCGAACCGATGACCGACTGTCCGTCCGTTGTCGACGACGTTCAGCTTAAGGATCTCGGAATCGAGGTTTCGGCTCAGGAATAAAACGCATAAACGGCCCGGCAAAACTGCCGGGTCTTTTTGGTTGACAGAGCAAAGGGATAAAAATTACCTTAATTTTACATCGGTAACAATTATTTTACAGGAAACGACGGTTTTTCGGTTGACATTATTTCAGTTTCGTTGTATCATATTTACATATATAATCAGCAATTATGGGTTCTTATATATTTTTCCAAAGGAGGAGACATTTTGAAAATCAAAAAGCTTTTGTCTCTTTTGGCTGCGATTCTTATTTTCATGACGTCGGTGGTACTGCCGTTTACTTCATCGGCGATCGTTACGGCCGACAGCGGCGTTTTAAAATCACTTCCGGGAAATACACAGTCCCGTTCGCCGGCATACAGTCTTGCCTGGCTTGACAATCTCGTCATCCGGGACGACGCTATGGCGATAGCGCAGTCGAGGATTGTGCCGAAGGGGGAGTATCCTTACAGCCATACATACGGTGAATTTATCCGAGAGGTCGACAATTACAGACTGCTGGAAGGCCTTAATGAACAGACAGTCGAAGACGGATATGAGGCCGTTGTAAACGCCTTGTTCTATGTTGTTACGGCCTGCGGTATGACGATCAACGAAGACGGAATGAAAAACTACCTGATAAAAAAGGGCGTCAGTCTTCCTGTTGGTATGACCGGAACGGAAAAAACAAAGGCCGCCGTTGTGTATGCCGCTATGCGCTATGACGCTATTTACGTTTTGTACAATAAAAAAGTATCGTTCCCGAAAGGCGTTACCCTTGACGGCGCAATCACCATCATTCTTGCCGAGCTTTTAGGCTCGGATCTGCCGTCGGGAATCAACACCGTTTTAGGCTTCGGTATGTATAACCTGAAAAATTACGTTTCGGAATTTGAACAGATTCCGTTAAGCGATAACCCGACAAACAGTGAAATCTTCCATTGGGTCAAGATCATCACCGCCGCCGAAAACGACTACATGGTTCCGCTTACAAGATATGACGAAGCGACACAGGCGCAGATGGAATATGTTGACTTTGCGTATTATGCGTCTATTTTCGATACGCTTTATGATATCCATATCAGTCCCGCTGCACTTGCCGTTGCGGAAACGCAGGGTGCCGCAACCGAAACCGCCCGTCTGATTCTCATAACGATGCTCAACGAAAAAGGCGTTTCCTATGAGAGTGACGCCACATGCGAAGAGCTTTTCAATCTTGCCTGCAAGAACGGCTGCTTCCCGCTTGAAGAAGAGTTTTATTCCGATATTTTTGAATATGATTTGTATGTCGACAAAAACTGTGAAAAGCTTTGGTTTACTCCGTTTGTTTTGGCTGATCAGCTTGGCGGCGACAACAAATATGTCAAGATTTATTTAGCCGATAAGACGATGTCACATTCGTCCACTTCGTTTGCCGCTCTGAATCCTGAAAAGAAGCGAGAGGTTGTTACGATGCTCGTTGATTATGACGACAACAACGGCAACCGTGAAAGTGTTACCTACACGTTCAATGTGATAAAATACGACAAGACGACAGAAAGTGAAGCGGCTCAGAACGATATTGTTGCCAACATCCAGACGCAGGTAGGCGCTGTTATTCCGCAGGACAACGAAAAGCTCAATCAGGTTATCGATAATATGTTTGATGCAATTGATAATCAAGTGACGCCGCCGACCTCCGATAAGAGTGAGGCGACCGATAAGAAGACATCGGATAACGAAGGAAACGTTCTTTCGACCTATTCGTATACAACTTCGGACAAATCGGCGATTACGAGCGCAAAACCCGATTATCTTCAGCAGCTTCTTGACGAAACCTATGCGACCGATCCGGGCGTCGGCTCCGTCATTACAACCGTGCAGCAGACTACCGAATCCTCGCTGGCGCAAAGAGCCGTTACGGCAGTCAAGGAAAATCCGGAGGTTGTTGCCGCGCCGACAAGTATTCTTGCGGTCGGCCTGCTTGCGGGCTATATGTTCAACGTCCGTAAAAAGTCTCCGTCTGAAGCCGAGCCGGATAAGGACGGCAAACAAGATGAAGAATAAAGCGGCTCCTTTATCAAATAATTTTCTGAAAATGATTGAACCCGGCTTTCTTAAAAGGTCGGGTTTAATTTTACTTTATGTGAAAAAGCTGAAAAAATAGATAAAATTTATCCCTTTTTGACTTGACTTTATTGTTCAATTGTTTTAAAATATTTAAGATAGTGTTTTGACTATCGCTCGAGTAACAATACTGTAATTCTTTTGATGATGTGCTTATGTCATATCTTCGGCGCCGACTTTTTTCGGTGACCGAAAATCAATTACAAGAAGGAGGTGCTGCTACTTTGACTATTCCGATTTACGTTGCAATTATTATTGCCGTTGTTTGTGCAATACTTTTCGGTGTTTTAGGATTTATTTTCGGCGGTCAGCATAGAAAAAAGACCGCTGAAGCGCAGATAGGCTCCGCAGAAGAAGAAGCCGCTAAAATCATCAATAAAGCAGTCGGCGAAGCCGAAACCAAAAAGCGTGAAGCTGTTCTTGAAGCGAAGGACGAGATTCACAAAATGCGCACAGACGCTGACCGTGAGCTCAGAGAAAGACGCAACGAGGTCCAGCGTCAGGAAAAACGTATGATTTCCAAGGAAGACGCTCTTGAAAAAAGAGTGGAACAGCTTGAGAAAAAAGAAGAATCGCTTGCCGCAAAATTGAAGCAAGCCGATAACACATTAGTCGAAGCAGAAAGCATCAAAAGAAGTCAGTTAGAAGTGCTTGAAAGAATAACAGGCTATACACAGGAACAGGCCAAGGCATATTTGCTCGATACGCTTGAGCAGACGCTGAAAAGAGAAAAGGCCGTGAAAATCCGTGAGTACGAGGAAAAGACCCGTGAGGAGTCCGAAAACCTTGCCAGAGAAATCATCGGCACGGCGATTCAACGCTGTGCTGCCGACCATGCAGCGGAAGCTACGGTATCCGTCGTAGCGCTTCCGAATGATGAAATGAAAGGTCGTATCATCGGCCGAGAGGGTAGAAACATCCGCGCGATCGAAACGATTACGGGCGTTGACCTTATCATCGACGATACTCCCGAAGCCATCACAATTTCAAGCTTTGATCCCGTTCGCCGTGAGGTTGCGAGACTTACGCTTGAAAAGCTTATCAGCGACGGCAGAATTCACCCGGCGCTTATCGAAAAGCTTTTTGATAAGGCAAAGCACGAGGTTGACCAGACAATCCGTCAGGCAGGCGAAAGAGCGGTTATCGACGCCGGTATCACCGGTATCCATAACGAGCTTGTCAAGCTTTTAGGCCGTCTTAAATACCGTACCAGCTACGGTCAGAACGTACTCAACCATTCGCTTGAGGTTTCCTATATTGCCGGTTTGATGGCGTCCGAAATCGGAGCCGACGTAAAGCTTGCCAAACGTGCCGGACTTCTTCACGATATCGGTAAGGCGGTTGACCATTCTCAGGAAGGCTCCCATATCGAGCTCGGTGTTGAGTTCGCCAAGAGATACAAAGAAAACGACATTGTTGTCAATGCCATTCAGGCGCATCACGGCGATGTCGAGCCGACAAGTATTATTGCTTGTCTTGTTCAGGCGGCGGATACCGTTTCGGCGGCAAGACCGGGTGCAAGAAGAGAAAATCTTCAGAATTACATCAAGAGAATCAAGGAACTTGAGGATATTCCCAAGAACTTTGACGGTGTCAGCGATGCCTACGCCATTCAGGCTGGCCGTGAGATCCGTGTTCTTGTCAAACCCGATAAGATCAGCGACGATGATATGGTTCTTCTTTCAAGAACGATCGCTCAAAAGATCGAGCAGGAGCTTGAATATCCCGGTCAGATCAAGGTCAACGTGATCCGTGAATCGAGAGCGGTTGACTACGCAAAATAATAGAATAAAAAGTGGAGCATGAATGTGCTTCACTTTTTTGCAAACGGATATTTTTTTAACGGTGAGCAGTATGAACATTATATTTGAGGACGAAGAACTTGTTGTCGCCGAAAAGCCCGTCGGTGTTTTAAGCGAGGGCGAAAAAGAGGACTGTATGCCATTTCGTTTGAAAGAGGTTTGCGGCGGTGAAATCTATACGGTGCACCGGCTCGACAGAGGAGTCGGCGGCATTATGGTTTACGCCAGAACACAGTTTGCTGCCCGGGAGCTTTCAAAGCAGATTGCCCAAAGAAGCCTTGAAAAAGTCTACCTTGCCTTGCTTCACGGACAGCCGGAAGAGCCTTCGGGGCGACTTGAAGATCTTTTGTTTAAAGACAGCAGCAAGAATAAAACATATGTTGTCAAGCGTGAACGCAAGGGTGTCAAAAAGGCGGCGCTGGCGTATGAAACGCTTTGTGCGGGAAGCTATCACGAGGCGGTTTATACCCTCGTCAGAATCCGGCTTGAAACCGGCCGAAGCCATCAGATACGGGTGCAGTTTGCCTCGAGAAAGAATCCGCTTTTCGGTGACGGGAAGTACGGCAGTGCGGATAACGAAAAGAATATTGCGCTTTGGTCTTATTCTCTTTCGTTTTTTCATCCGAAGACAAAAGAACACCTGACGTTCACTCTGACGCCGCCGGAAGATTCGCTGTTCGGAAAAACCGGCTGTTTGCAAGCCATATGACAGATAAAAGAAAGAGAAGCGTGCCGTCTGACACGCTTCTTTCGGTTTACACTTTTATAAAAATGCTTAGCCTTCTTCTTTCATTGCTTTGAAGCAATCGTCGCAGTAAACCGCTCTGTCCGGAGAGGGCTCAAACGGAACAACAGCTTCGCCGCCGCATCTTGCACAGGTAGCAGTGAAATGCTGACGGGGAGGTCTTGCTGCGTTCTTTCTTGCCATACGGCAGTCTCTGCAGCGCTGAGGCTCGTTCTGGAAGCCTTTTTCAGCGTAAAACTCCTGCTCGCCTGCGGTGAAAACGAATTCCTTTCCGCATTCCTTGCATACAATCGTTTTGTCTTCGTACATGATTTTAACCTCGCTTGAAAAATAATTGCCCTTGCCGGATTTGCACCGTCACCTTTGAAAACAACGCTCTACTTTAAGCTATCAGGCATATCAACTGTTTTTGCCGAACTCACTTTTGAGTTTTTTTCTGGCTCTTGAAAGGGCGCCTTCGACGGACTTTTCGCTGATGGCAAGTTTTTTTGCAATTTCGCTGTAACGAAGACCGCTCAGATACAAAAAGAAAACCTGCTGTTCCTTTTCTGTCAGCTTTTCTCTGACCGTCGAGCAGATATGCTGGGCTTCCTTTTGTGAAAGAAGAAGCTGTTCGGGTGTCATAGCGGTATCGGCAAGCTCGGACTGGTCATCGAAAGGGGTGCACAAATCAGGCGGTATCTGTCGCTTGTTGCGGCTCGATTTTACGGAATTGACAATTCTGTTGTGCATACAGCGGGACGCATACGTTGCGAAAGAAACGTCTCTCTTTTCGTCGAAGGAATGAACCGCACTCAAAAAGCCGATCAGACCGACCTGAGCGAGATCCTCTGTTTCGCTGCGGTCAAAACTGAGCTTTGACGCCTGCGCCTTTGCGACCGGGAAATACCGGGAACAAAGCTCACTCCAGGCGTCGGAGTCGTTTTGGCTTTTACAAAGCGAAACAAGCTGTTCGTCGGAAAGAGAAGAAAAGTTTTTCATCAATATGCCCTTTCAAAATAGCGCTTCATGAAAAGCTACTATTATCGTTTTTATAATACGACAAAAAGAAAAAATTGTCAATTCAACTTTTTACCAAAAGACAAAGGCGATTTTTAGCAAAAAACACAAAAAAGGCAAGTTTTTTTCTGAAAAGTTGACACATTTGACTTATTTTGTTGTTTTATTCGGCGGATAGAATCAGATGATTGTTCCGCCGCCGACAACAATATCCCCGTCGTACAGCACGACAGCCTGACCTTTGGCTATGGCTCTTTGCGGCGAGTCGAAATGAACATGAAAACAATTTTCTCCCGTCTGTGTGACGGTTGCCGGCTGTTCGGGCTGATTATATCGGATCCGGGCTTTTACCCGAAGCGGTGCGTCGAGTGTATCGCTCACAATGAGGTTGATGTTTTCGGCGTCAAGGTCACTTGTGTATAAATCCTTTTCGGGCGAGAGCACAACCCGGTTATTCTCCGGGTCTTTTCTTTTGACGTAAAGCGGCGCCGGCAAGGCAAGACCCAAGCCCCGTCTTTGACCGACCGTATAGCGGATAATGCCCTTATGTGTACCGAGTACTTTTCCGTCCTCGGTCACAAATTCGCCCTCGGGGAACGTTTCCCCCGTATGCTTTTCAATAAATGAGGCGTAGTCGCCGTCGGGAATAAAGCAGATATCCTGACTTTCGTGCTTTTTGGCGTTGAGAAAGCCCTGCTCTTCGGCAATCTGCCTTATCTGTGCTTTCGTGAAGCCGCCGAGAGGGAACAACGTGTGCGTAAGCTGAAACTGATTGAGCATATACAGCACATAGCTTTGGTCTTTTTTCGGGTCAATGCCTTTTTTTAAAAGCTTGCGACCGCTGACAGGGTCGGTCTCGATGCGTGCGTAGTGACCGGTAGCGACATAGTCGTGGTCAAGTTCAATCGCTCTTTTTAAAAGCTTGTCAAACTTCAGCCGCCGGTTACATTCGATGCAGGGATTCGGTGTTGCGGCGTTCCTGTAGGTTTCCACAAAATTTTCGATCACGCAATTGCGAAACTCCTCGGTATAATTAAAAACATAAAACGGAATACCGAGCTTGTACGCAACGTTTCTTGCGTCGTTTGCATCCTCAAGAGAACAGCAGGTCTTATCGGTGATAAACGCATCGTCGTTGTCAAAAAAACGGCAGTTGGCACCGGTCGGTTCATACCCGTCCCGTTTCAAAAGATACGCACAGACACTGCTGTCGACGCCGCCGCTCATTCCGACCAAAACCTTCTTGTTCATAACCGTACCTCCGGACATTGATATTTGTGATTATAGCCTCTGAACGTCGGAAAGTCAAGGCGGACGGTCGGTAAAGCAAGAAACAAAAAAATTTGCAGATTGACTTGACAAATCGGTCTACATGGTGTAAACTACAATTAGTCGACTGAATGTAGACCAAAGGAGATGATAGCATGAGTGAATATCAGATGGGTGCTGTTGAAGCGAGGTTTGCGGATATTATCTGGGAAAACGAGCCGATTTCCTCAACCGAGCTTTGCCGCAAAAGCGAAGAGGCACTGAAATGGAAAAAGTCAACAACCTATACGGTTCTAAAACGGCTTTGCGAAAAGGGGGTCTTCCAAAATAATAAAGGCACGGTAACCTCCCTGATTTCCAAGCAGGAGTTTTCTGCTGCCCGGAGCGAAAAATTCGTTGAGGAAGCCTTTGACGGCTCGCTTCCGGCATTTCTTGCCGCTTTTACGGCGCACAAGAAGCTGACAAACGAGGAGGTCAGAGCGCTTCGCAAAATGGTGGAAGAATATAAGGAGGAAGAGTAATGGACGCTGTATTTTTAAAGCTTCTGAATATGAGTATCACGGCCTCTTGGCTCGTGCTCTTAGTGATTGTGCTTCGGTTTTTGCTGAAAAAAGCGCCGAAGTCGCTTACGGTACTGATGTGGGTGCTTGTGGCGGTGCGGCTTGTCTGTCCGTTCTCGTTTGAAAGTGTACTGAGCCTGATTCCGAACACCGAGCCGGTTCCGCCCGAAATTGTCTATACGCAGGAGGTTACCCCGGGCACGGCGGAAATCCTGAGCCACGTCGGGAACAATCCGGTCGATTACTCGCTCGGTATTGACACACAAACCGGAAGCCTTGTCATAAATGAAATGACGGCGCCGGACAGTGATACGGTCAACCCGCTTCTTCTTATGACAACCGTTGCATCAATCGTCTGGGCGGCCGGTGTGGCGGCGATGCTGTTATATACTCTTGTAAGCTGTCTGCGTGTGCGTAAAAGCGTCAGCGAAGCGGCATATCAGAAAGACAACATCTGGCTTTGTGATCGTATTTCTACGCCGTTCATTTTAGGCGTTTTCCGTCCGAAGATTTATCTTCCGTCCGATATAAACGAACAGGACGCCGAATATGTGATCGCCCACGAAAAAGCGCACCTTCGTCGGCTTGACCATGTGTGGAAACCGCTCGGGTTTGCGCTCTTGTCAGTGTATTGGTTTAATCCGCTTATGTGGCTCTCTTATGTCCTTTTTTGCCGGGATATTGAGCTTGCCTGCGACGAACGGGTGATAAAAAGTCTCGGACAGGAAAGCAAAAAGCCGTATTCGAATGCGTTAATCAATTGCAGTACACCGAAACGGACGGTTGCCGCCTGTCCGCTTGCGTTCGGCGAAACGGGGGTCAAAACAAGAATCAAATCGGTTCTGACTTACAAAAAGCCAGCCTTTTGGGTTGTTGCCGTCGGTGCGCTGCTCGTTGCCGTTTTGGCGGTGTGCTTTCTGACGAACCCGAAAACGGCGGGGAACAGCCTTGTCAGCCCGGAGCTTGACGCCGCTGTTTCCGAAGCGATACTGAACGAAAATGCAAGCAAGTCATGGCTCGGCGAATGTCCTACCGAGGGCCATGTGATCCTCGGCACAGACGAAACGGACACGAAAGCGGTTGTGTATGCGATTGAGAAATTTAATTCGTTCGGATTTTACAGCGGGTATTTCGTTGATGTCGGCGGTCACCGGGTTCCTGCGGTACTTCGGTTCAACAAGGTTGACGGAAAATATATACTCGACCGCATTGATTATGCCGAAGATGGCTCGGGACACACAAGTTCAATCAAAAGGCTGTTCCCGAAAGATTGTCAGAAGCGTGCGCTTTCGCCGACGGAATCCGACAATGCGAGCTTATGGAAACAGTGTGCCGGTCAGGCGGAAAAGTACCTGAAAAAAATCGGCAGACAAGCGGAAGTGAAGAATTACAGCGAAGTGCTGTTGTCCGAGCCGCTCGGTAAATTCGGAATCTCCGACGAGGTCGTCAATAAAACGCTTGAACTAAAGCTGCCGTATAACACCGATGTCAGCTTCTTTGAAAGCATCGAAAACGGTATACGCTATGTTTACCGGACATCTTACCTTTCCCATAGCGGCAATATTCTTTACACCAAGGAGCAGTACGGAAGCAACACGCTTGCCGAAGCGATTACGGTCAGCGGAAAAACAGGCGAAATCCTGTCACGCTTTTCGGGCTGTTTCTTTGACGCACAGGTCATTTCCGTAAGGTCGGACGGATTTTTGGTAAAGCCCTTCGATCAACTTCCCGAAATGAAGCTCGGCGAGATTTTTGTGCCTTTTTCATCGGTAAAGGCGAGCTGCTGCGATGTGTATGAGGGTCTTTATGTGAGGATTCTCTATGACGGAGCCTTCGACGGCGGTACGCATCCGACGACAAAGAATGTGTACACCGTCTGTGAGTATGGCGATGTCTGTTATTTCGGTAATACGGTTTCGCATACCGGCGGAGCGGATGAGCCGTTGTACACCACTCGGGCTGTTGTCGGCGGATGATTCCGATGGTAAATTTTGAGAAAAATCGCCGATGACCTATTGACATTTCGTCTTCCGGTGCTATAATGATACAGAACCAAGGTTCAATAAAATTAAATCTTCAGGGCGAGGTGAAATTCCTCACCGGCGGTAACGGAGCAATCCGAAGCCCGCGAGCGAAAGCTGATTCGGTGCAATTCCGAAGCCGACGGTACAGTCCGGATGAAAGAAGAAAGAATATCGTGTTTTTTCGCGCCCATAGTGTTTTGCTATGGGTGTTTCTTTTTCGCTCTAAAGGGAAAGGTGATTGAAAATGAACAACACAAACGCAAAAACTCCTCTCATAACTACGGCAACGCCCAAGGCAAGAAACGAAAAGCTTGTCAAGGTTGTCACGATTGCGATGCTCTCGGCGGTAAGCTTCGTACTTTATCTGCTTGAGTTCCCGATTCTTCCGAGTATGGGACACTTAAAGCTTGACTTCAGCGATATTCCGGCGCTTCTTGCCGGACTGATGTTCGGCGCACAGTGGGCGGTACCGGTCGAGCTTCTCAAAAATGTCATTGAAATGCTTGTCAAGGGCATGGGCACGCAGATGGGCTTCGGAAACCTGATGAACTTCATCGTCGGCTGCGCCTATATCGTTCCGTTCTGCCTTGTTTACCAAAAATTGGTCGGTAAGGATAAGAAGAAGCCGGTTGCTATCGTCGTCGCAAGCGTTGTCGGTATCGTATCGATTATCGGCTTCGGAATCGTAGGAAATTATTTTATCGACCCGCCGTTTTTCAAGTATTTCCTCGGTATTGAGCTGACAAGTGAAACCTTGTGGCCTGCTATCTGGTCGGCAACGGCTCTGAATGCGATTAAGGGCGTGATGTTAAGCGTTGTCAGCTTCCCGATTATTTTAGCGCTTGTTGACCGGCTGAAAAAAGCGATGAAAATGTAAGATTATTATCGTTTTATGAACACGGTTTTAAACTGTATTATTCTTTATGAAAACCGCTTGACAAGCGGGATAAAACGAGTATAATATCACTTGAAATTGAATAACATTTTCCTTATTAAGAGTAGTGGAGGGAACAGGCCCTTTGAAGCTCGGCAACCTGCGAAAGCAAGGTGCTAAATCCTGCGGTTTTTAGGT
Organism: uncultured Clostridia bacterium; assembly: GCA_945863885.1. Taxonomy (GTDB): domain Bacteria; phylum Bacillota; class Clostridia; order Oscillospirales; family Acutalibacteraceae; genus UBA6857. The sequence goes on along the minus strand of CAMAZY010000006.1, from coordinate 58,435 downwards.
CGACCGAAAGATAAGGCTTCTGTCTGCGGTCGCTTGCGGCCGCATTTTTTATGATAAGGCAACCTCTAAAAACATCCCGGCATTCGTCATAGCACACAACTAATGCCGTCTTTGTCGTTAAAAATCCTTGAAATACACAGAGTATTCCTGCGGATTTTTGCCTAAAATCCGACATCATTTGTGCACTATGCCAAACGCCTTGAGTTTTTAGAGGCTGCCAATTTTAAAGAAAGGAAAGCTGCAATATCCTGTTACTTGCGGCTGAAGAGTCATTATGTCAAAATTTCTTTTTACCTCCGAATCGGTAACCGAGGGACATCCCGATAAAATCTGCGACCAGATTTCCGACGCTGTCCTCGACGCAATTTACGAAAAGGACAACATGGCACGGGTTGCCTGCGAAACAACCGTCACAACCGGTCAGGTTCTCATCATGGGCGAAATCAGCTCAAGCTATAAGCCTGACATCGCAAAAATCGCAAGAGAAGTTATCTGCGACATCGGCTACGACGACGGCGCAAAAGGCTTTGACGGCAACAATTGTGCCGTACTGGTTGCCCTTGATGAGCAGTCGGGCGATATCGCTATGGGCGTCAATCAGTCCTATGAATTAAAGGACGGCGAAAACGAGGATTACAACCTCAACGGAGCGGGTGACCAGGGTATGATGTTCGGCTTTGCGTGCGATGAAACGCCGGAGCTGATGCCGCTTCCGATTTCGCTTGCCCATAAGCTTACCAAACAGCTGACCAAGGTCAGAAAGGACGGCACGCTTTCCTATCTTCGTCCGGACGGAAAAAGTCAGGTCACGGTCGAATATGTTGACAATAAGCCGGTTGCCGTTACTGCTGTTGTCGTTTCGAGTCAGCACAGTGCCGACGTCAGCTTAGAGCAAATCCGTGAGGATATCGAAAAATATGTCATCAGACCCGTGATTCCCGCTGAACTGATGAGAGACGATACGAAAATTTACGTCAATCCGACCGGTCGCTTCGTCATCGGCGGACCGCAGGGTGACAGCGGACTTACCGGACGGAAAATCATCGTTGACACCTACGGCGGTTATTCCCGTCACGGCGGCGGTGCTTTCTCGGGTAAAGACCCGACCAAGGTTGACCGCAGTGCGGCCTATGCGGCAAGATATGTTGCGAAAAATATCGTAGCGGCAGGCCTTGCCTCCAAGTGTGAGGTACAACTGGCGTATGCAATCGGTGTCGCTCGCCCTGTTTCGGTCATGGTGGACTGCTTCGGCACAGCGGTAATTGACGAGGATAAAATTTCCGAAATCGTGGGTAAGGTCTTTGATCTTCGCCCGGCGGCAATCATTGATACGCTTCATTTAAGAGCACCGATTTACCGTCAGCTTGCGTCTTACGGCCACGTCGGACGTGAGGATCTCGACGTACAGTGGGAGAAAACCGATAAAGTTAAGCAGTTAAGGGAGCTTGCCGGAATTGAGAACGCCTGAAGAAAAATCACCGCACGGGTATGAGCTTGTCAAGGTTATTGATACCGTTCACAATAAAAAAGAGTCAGCGGTCGTCAATACGATTTCTTTTCTGATTATTGTCCTGATGATTGTGCTCGGCGCTTTTTTGTTTGGGTTCCAGAGGCTTGAACGTTTGCTCACAAGCGACGATCCGGGTGTTCTCAGATGGTTTATTTTCCGGATTGCCGTTATTTTGCTGATGGCTGCTGTTTATGTTGTTTTGCACGAAGGAATTCACGTTGCGCTCATCAAGCTTATCAAAAAGGGCATCAAGGTGAATTTCAGTTATAAATTCTTTTACGCTTCGGTCGGCTGTGATGAGGTTTTCTTGAAAACCGAGTATTTATCGGTGTGTATTGCGCCGGTTTTGCTGATCGGGACGATCCTGACTGTACTTTGTTTTGTGGTCCCGAAAGAATGGCTTTGGCCGACGTATATAATTCAGGTTCTGAATTTTTCCAGTGCCGCCGGCGACATCTATATTTTCAGTATTCTTTCAAGAATGCCGAAAAATGTGCTGATCCGTGACAACGGTGTCAGAATCAACGTTTTCGCAAGTACGGAATGAATTTGCTCTATCGAAATAAAGACAGGATCACTGTAGAATGTGATGCTGTCTTTTCTTTTGGCCGGAACATCACCCGAAGATTCTTTATTTCATATAATTGAATGGGGTGATTGTTCGTGCTTCTGGATATTCTCAGTGCGCTCGGAACGGTTTTTTTGTTTCTTTCGGCTTTTTTTATCTGCACGGTTCTGTTATGCCGTCTTGTTGCGTCCGACGGTAAGGATTGCTTTTATACGGTTATTCCGGGCTTCGAAAATGACGAGAGGCTTGCGCAAAAGGTTTTTGCCGCCTATGTGCAGACGAATCTGCTTGCTGTCAGCAAAGAAAGCAGGCTTATCGTTTTAGATTTCGGCGTCCGGGAGGAGATGAAACGGGAGTGTGCGGAAATTCTTGGCGGACATGAGGTTTTGTTTTTGTCAAAAGAGGATTTCGGGGAACTTATTGACGGCGGTTATTGAAACAAAAGCCGTTTTGTAGTATAATTGACTCAATATCTTGAAATTAAGGGAACGTTTATGAGATACGATGACGATAACGCTACAAGGATAAAAGCCTTCGTTGAGGGCATAGTTTACCGTAACCCCGAAAACGGGTACAGCGTGCTGGATATGAGCTGTGACGGTGAGCTTTTTACGGCGGTCGGTCTGATGTCAACCGTCTGTGCAGGCGAAGAGCTTACCATGCAGGGCGCATGGACGATGCATCAGTCCTTCGGGCGTCAGTTCAAAGTGGAAGCCTTTGAAAGAAAATTGCCGAAATCGGCTTCGGACATGCTTCGCTATCTTTCGTCGGGCACAATCAAGGGTGTCGGTCCCGCTACGGCGATGAGAATCGTTGACCGCTTCGGTGAAAAGACGTTTGAGGTGCTTGAAAGCTCACCGCATGAGCTGGCTTCGATCAAAGGTATATCGGAAGAAAAAGCAAAATCCATCGGGGAAAGCTTTAAAAAGCAGTTCGCCGTAAGAGAAGTTATGATCTATCTTGAAAAGTACGGCATGACGTCGAGCGAATGTCTTGCCGCTTATAAGGCGTTCGGTGCAAACGCCGTTGAGCGGATCAACGAAAACCCGTACATTCTTTGCCGTGAATGTGTCGGTATGAGCTTTTTACGGGTCGAAGAAATTGCGGAAAACTTTTTGTCTTCCGACCGCAGCCCTGTATTACGGGAACGCGCCGGCGTTGTGTATATCGTCAAGCACAACCTCGGAAACGGTCATACCTGCTTGCCGAAAAAGAAAATTATTGCGCCGGCGTGCGACCTTTTAGGCTGTGACAGTAAAGAGGCGGAACGGATCATTGACGACCTTGTGGAAGATAAGGAGCTTATTTGTCAAGAGCTTTCCGGCGAGCCGTTTTTGTTTCTTCCCGGTATCTATCATGCCGAAAAAAACGCCGCCGACCGTATCAAGGTGATGCTGAAATTTCCGGCGCCCAAGGGCAGACCGATTGAAGCGGATATCGACGAAATCGAACAGACAAAGGGGATCCGATTCGAAGAAAAACAGCGGGAAGCGATTCTGACTGCGGTAAGGGACGGCTTGCTTGTTCTGACGGGCGGACCGGGAACGGGAAAAACGACCACGCTCAACGGGATTCTGGAGCTTTTTGAAAAACGGAAGCTTAAGGTGCTGCTTGCCGCACCGACGGGAAGAGCCGCTCAGCGAATGAGTGAGGTTACCGGAAGACCCGCCAAGACGATTCACCGCCTTTTAGAGGTTGTCTGGGGTGACAACGACAGGCAGACGTTTTCACGGAATATGAGCAATCCCCTTGAAGCCGATGCTGTGATCGTGGACGAGCTTTCCATGGTCGATGTTCAGCTTTTCTGGGGACTTTTGGACGCTTTGCCGCTCGGGTGCCGTCTTGTGCTTGTCGGCGACAGCGATCAGCTTCCGCCCGTAGGACCGGGAAATGTGCTTCACGATATTGTTGCCTGCGGTCTTTTGCCGGTTGTCAAGCTGACAAGGGTATTCCGTCAGGCACTCGAAAGCCTGATTGTCACGAATGCTCACCGGATTGTTGAGGGGCAATATCCCGAACTGAACGTCACCGACAGGGACTTTTTCTTCCTGAAACGGGAAAATCTGTTTTCCGCCGCCGATACGGTGGTACAGCTTTATTCGAGCCGTCTTCCGAAAGCATACGGCTATAATCCCGTCACCGACATTCAGATTATATGCCCGTCCAAAAAGGGTGAGCTCGGTACGGTGAATCTCAACCGTGCGCTGCAAAAGGTGATGAATCCGCCGTCTGCGGAAAAGGACGAATTTGAATTCGGTGCACGGGTTTTCCGTCAGGGAGACAAGGTCATGCAGATCAAGAATAATTATGACATTGTATGGACAAAGGGACGGGAAACCTCGTCGGGCATTTTTAACGGCGATATCGGAATTATTCTGACCGTTAACTATAATACAAGAACGATGAAAATTCTTTTCGACGACCGGACGGCGATTTATCCGTTCGAAAATCTGAAAGAGCTTGAACACGCTTACGCCGTAACGGTTCATAAAAGTCAGGGCAGTGAGTTTGAGGCGGTCATTATGCCGGTGCTCAGCGTCCCGCCTCAGCTTTGTTACCGGAATTTGCTTTATACCGCCGTGACACGGGCGAAAAGTAAGATGCTTCTTGTCGGCTCAAAAAATCAGGTCGAACAGATGGTCGATAACTACAAGGTGAATCTTCGCTATTCGGCACTTCAATACTTTTTGACCGGGGACGATTGAAAAGAGGAACAATATGAGCCATAACCGTTTTTTGCGACTGTTTTTTCCGAAACGGTGTCCGAATTGTAAGCAGATTATCCCGATTGACCGGGATACCTGCTCATGCACCGACAATAATGTGACACAAATCGGTGATGATTTTTGCGAGCACTGCGGGCACGAAACGGACAACTGCGTGTGCGGCGGCCGGTATTCGGCTTATTTTGAGCATCTTGCTGCGCCGTTTGTCTATTCGGGTGCGGTAAAATCCCGTTTGCACAGCTTAAAGTTCTACGGTGAAAAAAGTGAGAGTAAATTCTTCGCTTATCATATGAGCGTCAGGTTCAGTGAAGCCTATCCGCTTGTCAAAGCGGACACGGTGACCTATGTGCCGATGACCGAACGGGCGCAAAAGAAACGAGGCTATAATCAAAGCCGTCTGTTGGCGCTTGAAATTTCAAAGCGGCTTCTGGTGCCGTTTGATACATTGTTGGTCAAACAATGCGATACGAAGCGTCAGCACGATCTGACGGCCGAAGAGAGAACAACCAATCTTGTCGGAGCGTTCGGGGTAGCAGACGGAGCCGATATAACGGGGAAAACGGTCATTCTTTGTGACGACATCAAAACGACGGGCTCAACGCTTGCGGAATGTGTAAAGGTCTTGAAGAGCTGCGGAGCAAAAGAGGTATACTGCCTTTGTGCGGCGATTTCGGACTTTTCCCCGGAACTTCATTTTTAGCGCCTTGACAAGGGCGGGAATTCATAATAAAATAGCATAGAGTGAAAAGGAGGTGAGACTGTGGCCGGAATAGATGTCGGGATTGATCTCGGAACAAGTAAAACGACTGTCTATATCAAAGGCAAAGGCATTGTAATGTCCGAAAGTACGGCGATAAGCTATGATGCGTATACGGATGAAGTCATTGCGGTCGGAAACAGCGCCGGTGAAATGCTGGAACGAATGCCCGACACAGTCGAGCTTTCTATGCCGATCAAAAACGGTGTGATTGCGGATTTTTCGGTCGTTCAGCAGCTTCTGACGCTGATACTGGAAAAGATTTGCGGCAACCGTATTTTTAAGCCGAATGTGATTATCAGTACGCCTGCCGGAACAACAGCCCTTCAGAAAAAGACGATTATCGACGTTGCCTGCGCTTCGGGCGCCGGAAAGGTGGCGCTGATTGACGAACCGGTTGCGGCGGCTCTCGGTGCCGGAATCACAATTGAAAATCCGCACGGCACGATGATTGTTGATATCGGTGCAGGCACAAGTGATATTGCGGTGATTACGATGGGAACGGTCGCCGTCTCTTCTTCGTTTCCCGTCGCCGGAGACAGAATGGACGAAGCGATCTGTCAATACCTTAAGCGTGAGCGGGATATCGTGATCGGAACGCCGACAGCAAGAAAAATCAAACACACCGTAGGCTGTGCCTTTCTCCCCGGCGAGGAGGTTGAAATGGCAGCCAACGGAAAGAATTATATCACGGGACTTCCTGAAATGTTTACCGTAACGTCGAGTGAAATCTATCTCGCCGTGCGTGAATGTATCGAAAGCATCATGGAAGAAATGCGAAACGTCCTTGAACAGACGCCGCCGGAGCTGTATTCCGATATCTGCCATGAGGGCATTTATCTGACCGGAGGCGGCTCGTGCCTGAAAGGTCTTTCCGAGGCTATGAAAGAACGATTTCAGATTGGCGTCCATGTGACGCAGGACGGCGCCAACTGTGCGGCAAAGGGCGCCGGATATGCACTCAAGGACATGGATGCGCTTGAAGATAAAGGCCTTTTATTTAAGATGAACGAAAAATTGCCGTTCGGTATGCTTTAAGTTGATACCGGAAACGAAAAAGAAAAATCGTTTAAAGCGAATTGTTTGTAAAAAATGTCCATTTGAAATGATTTCGTCTTTTTGCTATAATCTCATTATAGACAAAAAGGCGGTATTTTTTATGTATAACAAGAATGACGAAGTGATATATATCGGTTCGGGAATTTGTAAAATCGAAGATATCAGAACCGAAGCTTTTACAAAGGTAAGCGGAAGATATTATGTACTGCGCCCGGTTTTTGAAAAAACCTCACGATATTTTGTGCCGGTCGGAAGCGAAAGCGGAAAATTTAAAAAGCTGATTGACAAACAGGAAATTGATGGCTTGTTTGCTGATGTAAAAAGCTGTGATACCGTCTGGATTGATGACGAAAAAAAGAGAAACGAGATTTATTCCGATCTTCTCAAATGCTTCGACAGAGTGAAAATCATCAAAATGATAAGCGAACTGATTGAAATAAAAGACGGAAAGAATGCAGACGTAAAAAAGCTGAAAGCAATCGATGAACGCTTTTTGAAAGAGGGCAGGGGACTTATCGAAAATGAGCTGTCCTACGTTCTGTCGATTGAACCGTCGGTTGTCAAGTCGTATATTGTAAAGAAGCTTCATGCGTAATGAGAACCACTCGGAAAAAACAAAAAAATCAAAAACTTTCGCTTTTTATATTGTACTTTGGATTTAACAGTTGTATAATAATAAAAATGGCTTCGGCTTTACCGAATGGAAGGATTTGATAAAAATGAACAGTAATGTAACTATTTTCGATCACCCCCTGATTCAGCATAAGCTTTCGATACTAAGAGATAAAAATACAAGCTCGAAGGATTTCCGTGAACTTGTTTCCGAAATTGCGATGCTCATGTGCTACGAGGTAACCCGTGACCTTCCTTTGGAGGAGGTAGAAATTGAAACGCCGATTTGTAAAACGACGGTGAAGCATCTTGCCGGCAAAAAGCTTGCCATTATCCCGATTCTTCGTGCCGGTCTGGGCATGGTTGACGGAATCCGTTCGCTGATTCCCTCGGCAAGAATCGGCCATATCGGCCTTTACCGGGACGAAACAACGCTCAAGCCCGTCGAGTATTACTGCAAGCTCCCGAAAGATATTGCCGACCGTGACGTAATTGTCGTCGACCCGATGCTTGCGACCGGCGGAAGCGGAATCGATGCCGTTTCACAGATTAAGCTTCGTCATCCGAAGTCAATCAAATTCGTTTGCATTATCGCCGCTCCCGAGGGAATTGAAGCTTTCTCGAAAGCCCACCCGGACGTATCGGTTTACTGTGCCGCTCTTGATGAGAAGCTGAACGACAACGGCTATATCATTCCCGGTCTCGGCGACGCCGGTGATAGAATCTTCGGAACGAAATAACGGACTTCTCCTTAAAAGCTTTTAACAAATCAGGTGCTGTCTTATTTGGATACTTCAACCACGCTCCAATGCATATAGACACCGCAGAAGGGCGAGAAAACGTTAATAAAAAGCAAAATGCTATCATTCAATTTATGAATTTCAGCATTTTGCTTTTTTGTTTTGACAGAAATATCCGGTCCCTTATTCAGATGCAAAAAATCGGCACCGCCGATAGGGAAGTGCCGATTACAGATGACTTAGGGAATCTCTGAATCAATCACAGCATACGCTTTGATGTACATCTTACTTGCATATTTTCCGTTGTATTGCACAAAAACCACTTGAAATCCGACAGGATTCCTGCGCCGCTTTTGCACTTTTCTGACAAAAAAATCTAACTGCGTAATCTGTACATCAGATTGAATCAGAGCGTCCTTAGTTTTGCTGATTGTTGTTATTGTACGGAGGATTTTGACCGGGACCGTACTGCGGGTTCTGAGGAGCACCGTACGGAGGGTTCTGAGGAGCACCGTAAGGAGGATTCTGAGGAGCACCGTAAGGAGGATTCTGAACAGGACCGTTTTGCGGGTTCTGAGCAGCGCCGTACGGAGGATTCTGAGCGGGACCGTACTGCGGGTTCTGAGGAGCACCGTACGGAGGATTCTGAGCGGGACCGTACTGCGGATTCTGAGGAGCAGTAGTGGGGTCAAAGGCATAACCGGCATCAACAAGCTTGTTAAGATCGCTTTGCATGAGGCAATAATCAACGATGCCGAGACCTACAAGACCGAGAACAAGGTAAAGGATAGAGTTGTCATTATGGGGAATACCCTTTTGAGCACAGCCCTCACTGAACTTCTTTTCACAAAGATAGAATCCGATAAACGGGAAGAAGAGCATCAGGATTGTTTCAACGGTCGCCGAGTCGTTTTCATCTTTTACGCTGACGGCATCTTTGGCAAGCTTGATGATCCAGATGATTCCGTAAATACCACAGGTTACAATGGAGAGAATGACACATTTGACAATGTCTCTTTTTTCGATTTTCATAGACAAAATTCCTTTCGTTTTTCTAATATTCTATCAGCTTGTTTGTTCATTGTCAATATTATATTAAAAATACTAAGGAATACAAACAGATGATTTGTGTTTTTCAATAAAGTATGATATGATACCATAAATTATCAGGATGAAAGGGGCGTTAAAATGAATCCGGAAAAACAAAGCCGATTCATAAGACTTGTTCTTTTGACCGCGGCGGTTTTACTTGCTGCGTTTGGCTTATATTTTCTGTTTGTCCGTTTTGGTATCGGCTTTGTGTGTATCTTCAATAAAATAACAACGCTCAAATGCCCCGGCTGCGGAAATACTCATGCCGTCGATGCGCTTTTGCATTTTCGTTTTCATGAGGCTTTTCGCTTCAATTATCTTTTTCCCGTTGAGCTATTTTATATGGCGTGGGTGTATGCTGTCAGTGCGGTATCGTATATAAAAAAGGGAAAGTTTCATTATATTTCCCCTTTTCGAACGCTTGATATTGCTGTCCTTGCCGCTTTGATTGTCTGGTTTGTTGTCAGGAATATTTTCCATTTCTGAAGAGAACGGTCTGTTTTTTTGTTCGATACTGACAAAGAAACAGATGAAAATTTGGAGGTTGTTACAAATATCAAAAAGTTATTCAAAATCGCTTGACTTTTTGTACTTTACGCTGTATTCTTGCATTGTGAGTAAACGATTACGCAAGGCGCGAGGGGGAGGACAGGAAAATGGAAGAAAAAAAGCTTTCCATGGTCGATATTGCAAAACTGTCCGGCGTTTCGATTGCGACCGTTTCGAGGATTATCAACAAAAACGGCCGTTACTCAAAAGAAACCGAAAGACGTGTTCTTGACGTAATCGAAAAAAGCGGTTATCAGCTCAACCTGAATGCGAAGAGCCTTCGCACGAATAAAAGTCAGACGATCGGCGTGATCGTTCCGGATATCACAAACGAATTCTTCGCCAAGATTGTCCGTTCGATTGAAAAGTACATCATGCCGAAAGGTTATACGGTGATTGTGTGCGACTCCGACGAAAGTGAAAGCCTTGAAAATGCCCATATTTCCACTCTTGCGGCGAAAGGCGTTGACGGAATCATTCATATCAGTACCTGTGCCGATGTCAAAAAGATTCACGATATGGTTTCGATACCCGTTGTGTACATCGACCGTCGTCCGAAAAACGCCGGCTCGCTTGTCATTTCCGATAACGAAACGGGCGGTTTTCTTGCAACAGAGCATCTGATTAAAAAAGGGTGTCGCAGGATTTTGATGCTGCGGGACAAGAATTCATATTCGACGGTCCGTCACCGCTGTCTCGGGTATGTCGGGGCACATGAGCAATATTCACTTGCGGTTGACCAAACCCTTATCGTTGAAGCGGAGGTTTCCTATGCATCGGCGAAACAGGCGGTTTTGCAAAAGCTTCAGGATGACCGGACAATCGACGGAATCTTTTGTAATAATGATAACATGGCGCTCGGTGCGCTTCATGCGGCGCTCGAACTCGGGAAAAGAATCCCGGACGATATAAAAATCGTCGGTTTCGATGATATCGCCATTACACAGATTTGTAATCCGCCGCTCACCACAATCAGACAGGACACCGACCTTTTCGGAAAGAAGTCGGTTGAAATTCTGTTGAGAATGATGAAAGAAAAAAGCAAAGCCTTCACTGATGAGGTGGCGGTGATACCGGTAAGTCTTGTCGTGCGGACAACTACATAATTTACGGTAGCTTGTGAATTCACGGTTACCTGTAAATTTTGGGCAAATGGGTAAACCTTTACCCAACTTTAAATACGATATATTTGAAATTTGTTAAGAATATATGTCAATAATAACGAAAAACAGATGAACGGAAAAAGGAGGACAGCATGGACACTTTGGTTGAAATGAAAGGCGTTGTCAAAAAGTTTCCCGGCGTTACGGCGCTTAAGGATATCTCGTTTGACATAAAAGCCGGTGAGGTTCATGTGCTTCTCGGTGAAAACGGAGCCGGTAAATCGACGCTTATGAAAATTTTAAGCGGTGTTTACCAGCCGACCGAGGGAACAATCGTGATAGGCGATAAGGAGTTTTCGAAGCTTACGCCCAAGGATTCGGCGGAAAACGGAATCAGCGTCATCTATCAGGAACTGAGCGTCATCAACGAACTTTCGATTCAGGAAAATCTTTTTGTCGGAAAGCTTCCGATGAAAAAGATAGGTCCCGTCAAGGTTGTGGATTACGCCGAAATGAACAAACGGGCGAAAGAACTCATGGCAAAGGTCGGACTAAAACGTGACCCGAAAACGCTTGTGGAGGAAATCAGCATTTCCGAAAAGCAGCAGGTTGAAATTGCAAAGGCTTTAGCGTCTGACAGTAAGGTGATCGTCATGGACGAGCCGACGGCTTCGCTGACAAACGAAGAGGTCAATCATCTTTTCGCCGTTATCCGCAATCTCAAAAAAGAGGGCAAGGGAATCGTTTTCATCTCCCATAAGCTCGGTGAGATTATCGAAATCGGCGACAGGGTATCGGTGCTCAAGGACGGTGCTTACGTCGGAACAAAGCTTGTCAGTGAGGTTACGCAGGACGACCTTGTTACGATGATGGTCGGTCGTCAGGTGAAAAAGAATTATCAGCACGAAAACGCACCCGAAAGCTTCGAAAACGAGCCGGTCATCTTTGAGGTGCAAAATCTTTCCCGCCGTGACGGTAAGGTGAACGACGTCTCTTTTAAGCTTCATAAGGGTGAAATCTTAGGCTTCTCAGGTCTTGTCGGTTCGGGCAGAAGCGAAATGATGAATGCAATTTTCGGCGCAGAACCGAGGTCAAACGGAAAGATTTTCATTGACGGAAAAGAGGTCAGAATCAAAAGTCCCTATCAGGCAATCAAGAACGGCCTTGCGATGGTGACCGAAAACCGTCGGGAAACCGGCTTCTTCCATAACTTCGATATCAAGAAGAACATCTCCATTCTTCCGTTCATCAAAACTTCAAAGGGCGGCGGAACGGTAGGTTTAGTCAGTAAAAAGTTCGAAAAGGAATGCGCTGAAAAGGAAAAGCAGGATATGAACATCAAATGCTATTCCGTTGAACAGAATATTACCGAGCTTTCCGGCGGTAATCAGCAAAAGGTAATTCTCGGAAAATGGGTTGCGGCTGATTCACAAATTATTATATTCGACGAACCGACAAAGGGTATCGACATCGGTTCGAAAAGTGAAATCTATGCTCTTATGAGACGGCTTTCCGACGAGGGAAAGGGAGTTCTTGTGGTTTCCTCCGAGCTTCCCGAGCTGCTTGCGGTATGCGACACGATAGCCGTTTTCCGTGAGGGTGAAATCGTTGAAACGTTCTCTCATAAGGACGCAACGGAAGAAAAAATCATCAAAGCCTCTACGGCGGACATTGTCAGAAAGGAAGGCGCTTAAACCATGGCAAAAAGCAAAGCAAATCAAGCAAACCCCGCCGACGGCGGCTTGACATTAAAAAAACAAAAAGAAAAACTTACCTTTAACGTTATCTGGCAAAGGTACGGAACCTTCGGAATCCTCGTGCTGCTTCTCGGAATTCTTGCGGTAGCAAAGCCCGAAAACTTCTTCTCGACGGCAACGCTGACGCAGATCCTTGCCCAAAGCTCGGTCAATATCCTCATTGCGATGGGCGAATTCTTCGCTATCCTGATTGCCGGTATCGATCTTTCTGTCGGCTCGGTTGTAGCGCTTGTCGGTATGGTCACGGCTAAGCTGATGGTTGCCGGTGTTCCGCCGCTTCTTGCAGTACTTCTCGGAATTCTGCTCGGTGCTTTCCTCGGCTTCCTCAACGGTATGCTTGTGAACGTAACGGGACTTCACCCGTTCATCATCACTCTCGGCACGCAGGCGATTATGAGAGGCGTTACCCTGATTGTTTCGAATTCAAGTGCGGTTTACGGCTTCCCGGCTTCGTTCACCAACTTCATTTCCAAAAATGTGTTCGGTATTTTCCCGATTGTTGCCATTATTGCGATTGTTGTGGCGGTCATTCTTTCGTTCCTGACACGAAAAACAAAGGTCGGAAGAAATATCTACGCGCTTGGCGGCAATAAAGACTCCGCCTGGTACTCGGGTATCAACGTCAATCTTCATACGCTTATCGTGTTCATCATTTCCGGCATCTGCTCGGGTATTGCCGGTATCGTTCTTCTCGGCCGTGTCGGTTCCGCTGAACCGGCCGCCGCAACAGGCTTTGAAACCTACGCCATCGCCGCTTCGATTATCGGCGGAACAAGCTTCTTCGGCGGCAAGGGCAAAATCTTTGGCGTTGTCATGGGCGGCTTCATTATCGGTGTTATCAACTTCGGTATGAATCTTCTTGCTCTTCCGAGTACGCTTCAGCAGGTTGTTATGGGCGCGCTGATCATCGGCTCTGTTGCACTTGACCGTTTTGTAGCCAGAAAGAGATAAGCAATCACTTAAGAAAGGGTAGGCGCACGGCATTTGATTGCGCCGCAGGTTGAAAAATATGAAACCGATGTTTAATCCGTCTTTGATGTGCATGGATTTGCTTGACATCAAAAACCAGACCGAAATTTTAAACTCCCGCTGTGACCTTTATCATGTCGATATCATGGACGGTCACTTTGTCAAGAATATTACGCTGTCGCCGGATTTTGTCAAGGTCTTTTCTACGATTGCAAAAAAGCCGATTGACTGTCACCTGATGGTGACCGACCCGGACGACTTTATCGAGATGCTTGCCAAAGCGGGTGCAACGTATATTTGTCCGCATGCCGAAACCATTAACCGGGACGCATTCCGGATCCTCAATAAAATTGAGGCCCTCGGCTGTAAAACCGGCGTGGTATTAAATCCGGCGACACCGCTATCCTACATTCAGCATTACATTCACCGGATTGATAAGCTGACGATTATGAGCGTTGACCCGGGCTTTGCCGGACAGCCGTTTATCGAAGAAATGCTTGAAAAAATCAGGGAAGCGAAAAAGCTGAAAGAGGAAAACGGGTATAAGTACCTGATTGAGGTTGACGGCTCGTGCAACCAAAAGACGTTCAAGCGGCTTTACGACGCCGGAACCGAGGTCTTTATTGTCGGCTCGTCGGGACTTTTTTCGAAAGATAAAGACCTGACAAAAGCGTGGGATATCATGAAAAACGAATTCAGACAGCTTACGGGATGTGAAGAATAAGTAAGCCAAAGCTTTGTGAACGGAGGTGAATCCAATGGACTTTTTAACAATCGGCATCGATATCGGCGGTACGAATTTCCGAATCGGAGCCGTTGATGAAAACGGTGAAATTTCGGGCTTTGAAAAAAACTCAAGCCGGATTTTTGATTCCGGAGATGTCATTGAGACAATGGCGGAAGAAATCGAAAAATATATGGACCGTTACGGAATCAGAAACAAAGTAAAGGCAGTGGGTGTGGGAATTCCGTCGATGGTCAGCAAGGATAAAAAGAAAATTGTTTCGACGCCGAATCTCAAGGGATTTGACAATCTTGATTTGGTTGACAGGCTCGAAGAAAAAATCAGAATGCCGGTGTTTCTTGACCGCGACGTAAACTTCCTTTTGCAAAACGATATCAGCCGCTTACAGCTTGACGAGACGAAAACCATACTCGGCTTTTATGTTGGGACAGGCTTCGGAAATGCCGTGTATATCAACGGAAGCTTTTACGCCGGAAAAAACGGTGCGGCGGGTGAGCTTGGGCACATTCCGTTACTCGATATTACCGAACGCTGTACCTGCGGCAACATCGGCTGCAGCGAGGTCAGGTGCTCGGGAAAATATCTCGAATATCTTTGTGAAAAGCATTTTCCCGATACACTTATCAGAAATGTGTTTAAAGAGTACCCCGGTGACCCAATACTTGTAAAGTATGTAAGCGATCTTGCGGTACCGATTGCGACGGAAATCAATATTCTTGATCCCGATTATATTGTGCTTGCAGGCGGCGTGCTTTATATGGAGGGCTTTCCGAAAGAAGTTCTCGTCAGGTCAATACACGAAAAAACAAGAAAGCCGTACCCGGAAGCAAACTTAGATATCCGCTTTTCGGAACATACACAGCAAAGCGGCGTATACGGAAGCGCCGAATTTGCAAGATATCAACTGCTTACGGCAGGCAGGTAAATTGCCGGATAAACTCTGAAATGGCTGATTGGTTATCAGTTAAATAAAATTTAAAAGAAAGAAGAGATCAAATCATGAAAAAGAATTCAAAGAAACTCATCAGCGTTCTTCTTGCACTCGCAGTAGCTTTTACCTTTGTACTTGCTGCCTGCTCTAAGGGTGACAACAACGCAACCACCGTTGCCGGTGATACTTCGGCGGCAGGGGACACAACGAACACAGCCTCGGGCGAAGCCGAATACGCAGTAATCCTCAAGACACTTTCGAATGATTTCTGGGCAACCATGAAAAAAGGCATTGAAGAAGAAGCCGCTAAGCAGGGCATCAAGGTTGATATCTTCGCCGCACAAAGTGAAGACGACACCGAGGGTCAGCTGCGCATTCTTGAAAACTGCCTTGCCAAGAACTACAAGGCAATCGGCGTTGCTCCTCTTTCCCCGACAAACCTGATTAACGGTATCGTTCAGGCAAATAAAAAGGGCATCTATGTGATGAACATCGACGAAAAGATTGACATGGATTCGCTTAAGACCGCCGGCGGCAGTGTCATCGCTTTTGCAACAACCGACAACGTTAAGGTCGGCGAAAAGGGCGCAAACTTCATCATTGACAAGCTCACCGACGGCGGCGAAGTCGCCATCATCGAAGGTAAGGCCGGCAACGCTTCGGGTGAAGCACGTAAACAGGGCGCAACCGCCGCTTTCGAAGCAAAAGACAACATCAAGCTTGTCGGTTCACAGCCGGCTGACTGGGACAGACAGAAGGCTCTCGACACCGCCGCAAGCATGATTCAGCAGTATCCGAACCTGAAAGCTTTCTACTGCTGCAACGACACCATGGCTCTCGGTGCTCTTCAGGCGGTTAAGAATGCAGGCAAGCTCGGCGAAATCATGGTAGTCGGTACAGACGGTGCCGCAGAAGCACTTAAGAGTGTTGAAGCCGGCGAGCTTTCGGCAACCGTTGCTCAGGACTCGGCTGAAATCGGTGCAGTTTCTCTTCGTCAGATGATTAAGGCAGTTAATGACGGCGCCGAAATCGACGTAAACGCAACACCGGAAACAATCCCCGTCGATTCCTATATCGTCGAGAAACAGTAATTTAGCCATCTTCATTCTCCTCTCCATTTCTTATACAAGGTACCGGGGTTTCCCTCCCCGGTACCGCCCGCAAGGGTCGATGTTCAATTTTCAGATGTTGAATTTCAGGAAATTTAAGATCTGAGAACTGAAAACCAAGGAGGTTTCTTTATGAAAATTGCAATAGGCTGTGACCATGTCGGCTATGAGCTGAAAAAAAGAGTAATCGATCATCTGACCGAAAAAGGACATGAAGTCGTGGACTTCGGAACAAACAGCACCGAGCGCACGGATTATCCGATTTACGGTGAAAAGGCGGCCAATGCTGTGGCAAGCGGTGAATGTGACCGTGGTATCGTGATTTGCGGAACGGGTATCGGCATTTCGATTTCCGCCAACAAGGTCAAAGGTATCCGCTGTGTGGTTTGCAGTGAGCCGTATTCGGCGCTTCTTTCCCGTCAGCACAACGACACGAATATGCTCGCTTTCGGCTCCCGTGTTGTCGGCGGAGACTTGGCGCTCATGATTGTTGACGCGTGGCTTTCCGGCGAATATGAGGGCGGACGGCACGCAAGAAGAGTACAGATGATAAGCGATATTGAAAGCAAGAGATAAGTATATTGATTTTTTCCTCCAAAAGCAGTCAGTCCTCCCGAAAGAGAGGACTGATTGCTTTTTATCAAAAAAGAAAGCGTCCGAACAATCGAACGCTTGAAAATTTTACATTATCCGGGATTGCGACAAACAAAAACCTCAGGATTTTCAAAGTCTTCGTAATCTTTATAGTCGCCGTCTTCGTCGTGTATTGTATCGAAATAGTTTCGTACCAGCCATAAGTATTTGTTTCCGTCCTTATCGGTATAAACCTTGACCTTGTCCTCACTTGAAATCTGATCCAAACGGGATTGACCGTCAAGTCTTGCACCGTACCACTTGTCGATACCGAACATCGTTTCTTCGAGAGCATCATCGGGAAGCGCATCGGTTTTTTCGTAGATGTCGTCCATAAAGACAACCGAAGAATAGTCCGATGAAACAAGTGCCGGATAATCCTGTTTGACAAAAATCATCGGTTCAATCAAAAAGACCCAGAAAAATGCGATAATAAGAACAACGGGAAGAATCAGAAGAAAATTATGTCTTCTCTTTTTTCGCTTCTTCGGGTCATTTTTGTGTTTTTCGTAATACAGAATGTTTTTCTTTAAAATTTTCGGCTTGCCAAGATGCCGATAGTATAATCCTCTTATCGGGTAAAACAACAACATTTCCAAAAAGTTCAGGATACCGAGGTCGGAAAAAAGACCGAATAATTTGTACTGCTTTACGACCTCTTTACGATTCTTTCCTTCTGCCTTCCGAAGCGTTGCCGTCCCATTGGTCAACGTCAAAAGAGGATAGGACAGATAAAGCGGAAAGTCGGTAACCCAACCGTTTTCGAGACAGACACCCTCATATTCTATGTTGATGACCGTGCCGTCGATAAGCCCGGTTAGGTGATATGTACAGTCAGTATGCAAAATCAATTCAATAAGCCTGTCTGTTGAATGTCCGGAAAACTTTGTTTCAAGTTTATTTTTAAATCGGTTCAGGTCATCAGGAGTTGAAAACATTCCGTCGGTTGGAATTGCTCCGTCTATTCTGACGGTGATATCGGGATCGCTCAATTCGACCCATTTTAGCTCCTGATAGCCGATACTGACTGTTTGTCCGTCAACACTCAGCCGCATGACAGGTGTGTAATCGTTGATGAAGCCGACTTTTACCGTCATTTTGTTCTTTGTGGTGTCCACGTAATCACCTCAACTTAATTTAATATAACGATAAAACTCCACTGTGGAATTTACTTTGGAAATTCACTTTTTTTGACTTTTTTTCGGGAACTAACTGTCAAGGCTTGACTTTTTCGGCTGTTCGGGTATAATCATACTTGCACCATTTAAAGCGTAACACTTTAAAGCGCTAAAGAGAGACGGCTATATGGCATTTTTTCTGCATGATTTCTTCTGTTTTTTCGCCGGAAAGAGTCAAAATGTATGTCTTAAAATGATGTGACCCAAAAAGAAAGAGAAGTAACTTCAAAATATGATATAATGAAATAACCAAACAACATTAACCAAGAAAGAAGTACTTCTCATGAACATCTTAACACAAGAAGCAAGAAAAAAGCAAGAGATAGTTAAGCAGGCAATAAAAAACGGAAAAAGCGAAACGAGCCGAAAATACGGAGTAAGTCTGTCGAGCATAAAACGGTGGTGTAAAAGATATGACGGAACATGGCAGTCGCTGTTAGAAAAGTCACATCGACCGCACAATCACCCAAACAGACACACACCGAAAGAAGAGAGACAGATAAAGAACTCGTTTAAAAAGGAATATGCCAGATACGGATGGGACGGAGTATATAGTGATTTGCTCCGTATGGGTCACATCTATTTACAACGCAGATGTTTTTTCGCCGGAAAGAGTCAAAAAAGTTTGACCTGACGCTCAATTTGTTGTATAATTTAAAGAATAGTAAAATGGTGTTATGTACGCCGAAAACTAAAAAAATAGGTAACGGGTGATATTATGTTTTCAGAAAAAATGTACGAATTGGGCGCAAAAAGCTCGGTCATCAGAGAAATATTTGAATACGGCAAAAAAAGAGCCGCCGAAATCGGTAAGGAAAATATCTTTGATTTCAGCATCGGCAATCCGAGCGTGCCGGCTCCTGCTGTTGTCAACGAAACGATCAAAGAACTGATTGACACGATGGATTCGACCATGCTTCACGGCTATACCTCCGCTATCGGCGACGAGGGCGCAAGAAAGGCGATTGCCGACTATCTCAACGAAACCTACGGTACTTCTTTCAAGCCGTACAATTTCTATCTGACCTGCGGTGCGGCGGCATCTCTTACGATTACCTTTAATGCTCTTTGCGAAAAGGGAGACGAGGTCATTTTGTTCGCTCCGCTTTTCCCCGAATATATCGTTTTTGCCGAAAAGGCTGGATTTAAGCCCGTTGTCATCCTGTGCGACGAAAACACGCTTCAGATTGACCTTGACGCATTCGAAAAGGCTATTACCACAAACACAAAGGCGGTTGTTGTCAATTCGCCGAACAACCCGTCGGGTGTCGTGTTGAGCGAAGAAACCGTTTTGAAAATGGCGGCAATCTTAAACCGCAAGCAGGAGGAGTACGGCAAGCCGATTTTCCTGATTTCCGACGAGCCGTACCGTGAACTCGTTTACGACGGTGTCACCGTGCCGTATCTGACGAAGTATTACGACAATACGATCGTCTGCTATTCATTCAGCAAGTCCCTTTCCCTCCCCGGCGACAGAATCGGCTATATTCTCGTTCCCGATGAAGTCACGGAAAGCGGAAAAATCTATAAGGCCGTCTGCGGAGCCGGACGCTCCTTAGGCTACGTCTGCGCCCCGAGCCTTTTGCAGTTCATCATTCCGAAGTGCGTCGGAAAGACAAGTGACGTTTCGGTTTATAAGAAAAACCGTGACCTGCTCGTAACCGCCTTTACCGAATACGGCTTCAAGGTAGCAAAGCCCGACGGTGCTTTCTATCTTTTCTTAAAGTCACCGGAAAAGGACGCCGGCGCATTCTGCGAAAGAGCGAAGAAGTATGAGCTTCTCTTGGTTCCGAGCGATTCGTTCTGCTTCCCCGGCTATGTGAGAGTCGCCTACTGCGTCTCGACCGAAATGATTGAAAAGGCGCTGCCGTCATTCAAGAAGCTGGCGGAAGAATACGGACTGAAAGGATAAGAAAAATGGACAAGCTTAGTGAGGCGAGAGAAATCATCGGACAGGCGGATAAAGAGATTGCCGCCCTGTTCGAAAAAAGAATGCAGGCAGTCCGGACGGTCGCCGAATATAAACGGGAAAACGGTTTGCCCGTTTTTGACTCGGCGAGAGAAGAACAGCTTTTGAAAAAGAACTCGTCCTATCTTTCGGACGAGAAAATCAGAAGCTATTACATCAATTTTCAAAAAAGCGTCATGGACATTTCCAAGCGCTATCAGCATAAAATCCTTGAGGGCATGAATGTCGCTTACAGCGGCGTTGAGGGCGCTTACGCCTATATCGCCGCAAGCAAAATCTTCCCCGACGGGAACAAGATTTCCTATAAAGACTTCAAGGCCGCCTATGAAGCGTGCGAAAAGGGCGACTGCGACTGTGCGGTGCTGCCGATTGAAAACAGCAACGCCGGTGAGGTCGGTCAGGTGATCGACCTGATGTTCCAGGGTTCACTTTTCGTAAACGGCGTTTATTCGCTTGCAATAAAGCATAATCTTGTTGCTTTGCCCGGAACGAAGCTTGAGGACGTTAAGACCGTCATCAGCCATCAGCAGGCGCTTGACCAATGTGCGCCGTTCATCAGAAGCAACGACTTCAAGACGCAGACGTTCGAAAACACGGCAAGAGCCGCTCAGTATGTTTCTCTTTCGGGCGACAAATCAATTGCCGCCATCGCAAGTAAGGAGACCGCCGAGCTTTACGGACTTGAAATCTTAAAAGAGCACATCAACGAAAGCGACGACAACACGACACGCTTTGCCGTGCTGTCGAGGGCGATGCACGAAAGCAAAAACGACCATTCGATTATCGTTTTCACCGTTCCCGACGAGGCCGGTGCTCTGGCCCACGCCATCAACATCATCGGAAACCACGGTTTTTCGATGCGCTGTATCAAGTCAAGAGCGATGAAAGGTCTTATGTGGACGTATTATTTCTATGTCGAAATCAACGGCAATCTTCAGTGCAAGAGAGGCAAATATATGCTTGATGAGCTGTCGGACTGCTGTGACCGGCTGAAATTCATCGGAACGTTCAATTCCGATGTCAATATCTGAGGTAAGAACATGATTATTCCCGTAAAAATGAAAGACACCGATTATGATATCGTGCTCGAAAGGGGAGCACTCAAAAAGGTCGGCGAGTATATCAACATAAAAGACAACAAAGCCCTTATTGTGACCGACAGCGGTGTTCCGGAAGCGTACGCAAAGACGGTCGCCGCCGCATTTAAACATTCGTTTATCCACGTTTTTCCCGAGGGCGAGGGAAGCAAGAACTTTGACACCTATCAGGGTATTCTTAAGTCGCTTTTAGAAAACGGCTTTAACCGCAAGGACTGCGTGATTGCCGTCGGCGGCGGCGTAACGGGCGACATGGCAGGCTTTGCCGCCGCAACGTATATGAGGGGCATTGATTTTTACAACATTCCGACGACCCTTTTATCTCAGGTCGATTCCTCTATCGGCGGAAAGACAGGCATAGACTTTTGTTCGGTCAAAAACATCGTCGGTGCGTTTTATCAGCCGAAAAAGGTCATTATCGACCCCGATGTTTTGTCTACGCTTCCCGACCGTCAGATCGCAAACGGTCTTGCCGAGTCCATCAAAATGGGCATCACGGGCGACAGGGAGCTTTTTGAAATTTTTAAAGATAAAAACTACATGGATAAGACCGAG
Source organism: uncultured Clostridia bacterium (assembly GCA_945863885.1). Lineage (GTDB taxonomy): Bacteria > Bacillota > Clostridia > Oscillospirales > Acutalibacteraceae > UBA6857. Next base: position 36,776 of record CAMAZY010000006.1, on the reverse strand, counting down.
GAGATTATCCGCCGTTCGCTTCTTGTCAAGCGTTCGGTCGTCGAGCAGGACGAAAAGGAAGCCGGACTTCGCCGGGTGCTGAATTTCGGTCACACCTTAGGTCACGCAATCGAAAGCGCCGTGGGCCTCGGCACGCTTTATCACGGTGAATGTGTAGGTCTCGGTATGCTTCCGATGTGCGGCGACAATATCCGGGAGCAGGTGAAAGCCGCTCTCGAAACTGTCGGACTTCCGACAAGCTTTGACTACGATAAAAAGGCAGCTTTTGAAGCCCTCACGCACGATAAGAAATCGGGCAGCAAAAGCACCGTCACCGTCGTAAAAAGCAACGAAATCGGTTCTTTTACCTTTGAGACGGTGCCGACCGAAGAACTCAAAGAACTTCTTTAAGGAGACTATGAACTTATGAAAAATACATTCGGACAGTCCTTGGGCGTCACCATATTCGGTGAAAGCCACGGAACGGCAATCGGAGCAGTCATGGACGGACTTGCCCCGGGAATCGAGGTTGACGAAGCGTTTATCGCCCGCCAGCTTGACCGCCGCAGAGGGCTTAGCACGGTATCGACAAAGCGCCGGGAAAAGGACGAATTCAGAATTGTCAGCGGTTATTTCGAGGGTAAAACCACGGGTACACCGCTTTGTATCGTCATCGAAAATGAGGACACGAGAAGCAAGGATTATTCGCTTACCAAAGACCTTGCAAGACCGGGTCACGCCGATTATACGGCTTATATGAAATACCACGGCTTTCAGGATTACCGGGGCGGCGGACATTTTTCGGGAAGAATCACGACCCCGCTTGTCGCCGCAGGGGCTATTGCGATGAAAGCGCTCAATAAAAAAGGAATCTACCTCGGTACGCATATTCTGATTTGTGCCGGTGTCCGTGACCGTGACTTCGGCGATTATCAAGCCGATTTCCCGATTCTTTGTGACAACATCATCTCGATGCTTGACGATGAAAAGCGTCAGGAAGCCACGGAAAGAATGAAAGACGCCGCAAAAGACGGCGACAGCGTCGGCGGTGTTTTACAGACGGCAATCGTCGGGCTTCCGGCAGGTGTCGGTGAGCCGTGGTTTGATTCTTTTGAAAGTGTGATGTCACACGCTCTGTTCAGCGTTCCCGCTGTCAAGGGCGTCGAATTCGGCGAAGGCTTCGGCTTTGCGGACATGAGGGGAAGCGAAGCGAACGACTGCTTTACCATGAACGGTGACAGAATCGAAACCGTGACGAATCACAACGGCGGCATCAACGGCGGCATTACCAACGGTATGCCCGTACTTTTCAACTGTGTTGTCAAGCCGACCGCTTCGATTTATAAAAAGCAGAATACGGTGGACTTTATCAAAAAAGAGAACGCCGAGCTTCAGATCAAAGGCAGACACGACCCGGCAATCATCGGACGGGCGGCGGTTGTCGTCGATTCCGTTACGGCACTGACCGTTTACGATATGTTAGCGATGAGATTCGGCACAGACTACTTTAAGGGATGATTTTTTGAAATACGCAGTAATCGGCGAAAAGCTCGGTCACAGCTTCTCGAAAGTGATTCACGAGCATTTTGCGCCGTATGAATATGATATTGTCGAGGTTGCGCCCGACGACTTCGATGCCTTTATGACAAAGCGGGATTTTTCGGGCATCAACGTCACCATTCCGTATAAACAACGGGTCATGGAGTACCTTTCCTACATCGACCCGACGGCAAAGGAAATCGGAGCGGTCAACACGGTTGTCAACCGTGACGGAGCACTTTACGGATACAACACCGACTTCGGCGGTCTTAAAAAGCTGATTTTGCGTCAGGGCTTTGACTTTGCGGATAAAAAGGTGCTGATTTTAGGCAGCGGCGGAACATCGAAAACCGCTTTTGCCGTTTCAAAGGCTTTGGGAGCGGCAAGCGTCCACAAAGTCAGCCGCAAAGGCGAGCTGAACTATGAAAACGTGCTGTCGCTTCATGCGGACGCCGATTTTATCATCAACACGACCCCCTGCGGCATGTTCCCGAAGAATGACACGGCGGCGATTTCGCTTGACGGCTTCGAACATTTACAAGGTGTTGTTGACGTGGTCTATAATCCGCTTGAAACAAAGCTTGTCCGACAAGCGAAAGAAAAAGGTGTCGAGGGCTGCTGCGGACTGTATATGCTGGTTTCTCAGGCGGTACTGGCAAGCGAAATTTTTCTTGACACAACGTATGGCGAAAGCGTCTACGAGGACACCTACAAGTATGTTCTTTCGAAAAAGCAGAACATCGTTCTGACGGGAATGCCCGGGAGCGGAAAAAGCACCATCGGCAAGGCACTCGCCGAAAAGCTTGGAAAAGAATTTATCGACACGGACGAGCTTATCATCAAGAACGAAAAAACGGCAATCAGCACCCTTTTCGCCGAAAAGGGCGAAGCCTACTTTCGCTCAGCTGAAACCGAAGCCATCAAAGAAGCTTCGGCAAAAAGCGGTTATGTCATCGCAACAGGCGGCGGTGCAGTACTCAAAAAAGAGAACGTCGATTTTCTTCGCTCAAACGGAAAAATCTTTTTCTTAAACCGCCCGATTGAAGATATCTTACCGACGGACGACCGACCGCTTTCGAGGAACCGCACGGATTTACAAAAGCGCTTTGACGAGCGGTATCCGATTTATCAAGAAACGGCGGACGAAGAAATTTTTGTGGACGGAAAAGTCGAAAACGCCGTCAGAAGAATTGAGGAAACACTATGAGATTTTTATTTCTGAACGGACCGAACATCAATATGCTCGGTATCCGGGAGCCTGAGCATTACGGCAAGGAAACCTACCGGGATTTGCTCGATAAAATCGAAAGCTACTGCGCCGGAAAGGGCATCGACTGCGAATGTTTCCAGTCGAACCATGAGGGCGATTTAGTCGATAAGATTCAGGAAGCCTACGGAAGCACCGACGGCATTATTATCAATCCGGCGGCATACACGCATACGAGCGTGGCGATTTTAGACGCCGTAAAGTCCGTTTCGATACCGACCGTCGAAGTCCATATTTCTAAGGTTGAGGACAGAGAGGACTTCCGTCAGGTTTCGTATATCCGTCAGGCGGCGGTCAAGACGATTACCGGACTCGGCACGGACGGATACTTACGAGCCGCCGACTTTCTGATTAAATATCTCGAAAACCGAAAGGCAGAAAAATGACAGCAATTATCAAAAAAAGTAAAGCAGACGGCTGTGCCGCCGCTCCCTCGTCAAAAAGCATGGCGCACAGGCTTCTTATCTGCGCCGCCTTGGCAAAGGGCGAAAGCGTCATAAAAAACGTCACCTATTCCGAGGACATCTTAGCGACGCTCGACTGCCTTAGCAAAATGGGAGCCGAAATCAAAAAAGAGGGCGATACGGTCACGGTTCGGGGAATCGAAAATATTTGCGACATTCCCGAAAGCGACTTTTTCTGCCGGGAAAGCGGAAGTACCCTGCGGTTTATCCTGCCGTTGCTTCTTTTGAACGAAAACCGACAGCGGTTCACGGGCGCAGGGCTTCTGATGAAACGGCCGATGAGCGTTTATGAGGAAATCTGCAAAGAAAGAGGTCTTTCTTACAGTCAGACGCTCGACGCAATCGAAATCAAAGGAACGCTTCAAGGCGGCGACTTCACCGTACCGGGGAATATCAGCAGTCAGTTTGTAAGCGGCTTGCTGTTCACCCTGCCGTTTTTGAAAGCGGAAAGCCGGATAAAGCTGATTCCGCCGGTCGAAAGCCGCAGTTATATCAATATGACGGTTGACGCGATGCGTTCTTTCGGCGTTTTTGTCAGATGGGAGGACGAAAACACCCTTACCGCTTCTTCGGGTCAGGCGTACAAGTCTTGCTCACTAAGTGTTGAGGGCGACTATTCGGGGGCGGCTTTTCTTGACGCTTTCAACGTTCTCGGCGGAAGCGTCACCGTCACGGGACTTCGGGAAAACAGCTTGCAGGGCGACAGCGTATATAAAAAGCACTATCCGCTTCTGGAAGGCGGAAAGCCCAAAATCGACGTTTCCGACTGCCCGGACTTGGCACCGATTCTGATGACGATAGCAAGTGCGAAAAACGGCGCAGTTTTTACCGGCACAAAGCGGCTGCGGCTGAAAGAAAGCGACCGGGGCACCGTTATGAAAGAGGAGCTTTCGAAATTCGGGGCTGAAATAAAAACAGAAGAGAATAAAATCACGGTCGAGCCGTCAACGCTTCACAAGCCGACGGAAATCCTGTCGGGACATAATGACCACCGGGTCGTCATGTCGCTTGCGGTGCTTGCGAGCCGATACGGAGCGGAAATTGACGGCGCCGAAGCGGTCAGCAAAAGCTTTCCCGGCTTTTTTGACGTGCTGAAACGCTTGGGAGTGGAGGTTACAATCAAATGATTATCAACAAAAACACAAGATTTCTAATCGTCGGCTTAGGATTGCTCGGCGGAAGCTACGCAAGGGGCTTTACCGAAAAGGGCTATCATGTCGATGCGATCACCCGTTCGCAGTCCTCGGTTGACTATGCGCTTGAGCATGAAATCGTCGAAAAAGCGACGACCGAGGTTGACCCGGAGCTTATCTCGAATGCGGACATCATCATTTTTTCGCTTTATCCGCATATCTTCGTCGACTGGATAGAACAGTACGGCAAGTACATCAAAAAAGGCACCATGATTACCGATGTTACGGGCGTCAAGCGGTGCATCGTCGATAAGATTCAGTCGATTCTGCCCGACGGCGTGGAATTTGTCTCCGCCCACCCGATGGCAGGCCGTGAGGTGTACGGCGTCGAAAACAGCGACGAAAAAATCTTCTTCGGCGCAAACTACGTTGTCGTTCCGACCGAAAAGAACACCGAGGAAAACATCGAAGCGTGTATGCGCATCGGTGAAATTTTGGGCTTCGGAAGAATCTGCCAGCTGTCTCCCGCCGAGCACGACGAGATGATCGGCTTCGTGTCTCAGCTGACGCACTGCTTGGCCGTTGCGCTGATGACCTGCTACGAGCATGAGCATCTTGAAAAGTACACGGGTGACTCGTTCCGTGACCTGACAAGAATCGCCAATATCAACGAGGTTATGTGGAGCGAGTTGTTCCTTTTAAACAAAGACGCACTTCTTCGCCAGATGGACTTATTCATGGGTCAGTTCGAAAAGCTTTACGGTTTTCTTGAAAACGACGACCGGGAGGGCATGATGGATATGATGAAGTGTGCAACCGAAAGAAGAAAATTATTTGATAAATGAAAGGTGAGGAAAAAACAATGAATATGGAGTTTGCATTCAAATTACCCATTCCGATGGAAATCAAAAAGCAGTTCCCGATTTCCGAGGAAGCACAGAGAATCAAAGCGGAGCGTGACGCAGAGCTGAAAGCCATTTTCGAGGGCAAGGTAAGAAAGCTTGTGCTTGTGATCGGCCCGTGCTCGGCGGACAACGAGGACTCGGTTATGGATTACATATCCCGGCTTGTTCCCGTTCAGGAAAAGGTCAAGGACAAAATTTTCATCGTTCCGAGAATCTACACCAACAAGCCGAGAACCACCGGTGACGGCTACAAAGGTATGCTTCACCAGCCCGACCCGAACGGAGATCCCGACCTTATCGGCGGCATTATCGCCATCCGTAAGCTTCACATGAGAGCGGTCAACGAAACCGGCTTCACCTGTGCGGACGAAATGCTGTATCCCGACAACTACCGTTATCTTTCGGACGTTTTAGGCTATACGGCAATCGGCGCACGCTCGGTTGAAAATCAGGAGCATCGCCTTGTTTCGAGCGGTCTTGATATCCCCGTCGGCATGAAGAACCCCACCGGCGGCGACCTTTCGGTTATGATGAACTCGATTACCGCCGCTCAGCATGAGCACGACTTCATTTACAGAGGCTGGCAGGTACATTCCCACGGCAATCCGCTTGCCCATGCTATTTTAAGAGGCTACGTCAACAAGCACGGTCAGTCGCTCCCGAACTATCACTACGAGGATTTAAGCCGTCTTTGCGAGCTTTACGCCGAAAGAGGACTTGAGAATCCTGCCGTTATCGTGGACACCAACCACGCAAACTCGGCGAAAAAGTACATGCACCAGCCGAGAATCGCCAAAGAAATCCTGCATTCGTGCCGTTGCAGCGGTGACATCGACAAGCTTGTCAAGGGACTCATGATTGAAAGCTATATCGAAAACGGCTGTCAGAAGATCGGCGAGGGCACCTACGGTAAATCCATCACCGATCCGTGCATCGGTTGGGAGGAAACCGAAAAGCTGATTTACGAGCTTGCGGAATTGTATTGATACGATGTCGGTATGACAAAGAACCGTTTTTTTCACACCGGTGAAAGACGGTTCCTTCTGAAATCTGAAAAAGACATCCCCCGAAGAATGTCGCTCATTTAAGAGAGCTGATTCTTCGGGGGTTACGCTTCAATCAGATGTTTACATCATAGGGCGTTATTGAATTCTATCAATAATGTGCCTGACCGCAAGCACAGACTTGATTGGTTCCGAATATCTTATAGAAGAACCGCAGAATCTTCCAGATAAAGCCCATGAAGCCGGTTTTATGACAGATGCAGGTGCAGTCCTCGCCCGTGTCGTCTTTCGTCATCGTAATGCCGCAATCGTCACAGAGTCCGTCCTCGTTTACATCGTGATGTCCCGCCGCCGCAATTACTTCGTGGCCGCTCAGGTATTGCTTACAGTCGGGGCAATAGACACCGGCGGTAAAGCCGCTTTCGGTACAGGTGGCAGGCACTTGCTTTGTTTCATATTTGTTCGGGTGACCCGTTGCGGGAATAACCTTGGTCTGTTTGTCGCCACAGACCTCGCAGATTGACGTTTCGCTACCGTTTTGTGTGCAGGTTGCCGGAACGGTCGTTATCTTGTAGGTATGCGCCGTCTTTTCAATCGGCTCGGTGCTGATTATCTCGCCGCAGACTGTGCAGGTATAGGTCTTTTCACCCTCTGCGCTGCAAGTCGGCTGTTTTGTAATAGCACCGCCGTCGCTTGTGTGACCGGTGGCAGGGGCAAGGACATAGGTGCTGTAATCACAGTTCAGGCACTTTTTATATGCTTCATAGCCGTCCTCGGTGCAGGTCGGATTCTTTGCGGCAACGGTTACCGTCCGGTGCGCCGTCGGAGCAATTGCGATGCTTTCTTTTACGACTTCACCGCAAATCGAGCACTTTTTCTCGGCTGTTTTTCCTTCGCTTGTGCAGGTTGCCGCAACAGCAGGTGAGGAAATATATTCCTCGTGGTCACAGCCCTTGACATCGGTCTTCCGGCTTTCTTTTGCGCCGCAGTTTTCGCATGTGCGAACTTCAAGACCGTTATGGATGTCGTCCGATGTGACGACGGTCTGCCACCCACCGTAATTGTGCTCGGTGTTCGACGCAGAAAGAGCGTTACCCATTGCCGTCCGGATATTGTTGATTGTTACACATTCCCAATCGACAAAGGCACCCTCATGGGAATTCCAGATTTTATTGATCCCGTTGGAATTGTACTTTGTAAGGAATTTATTGAGATAGGTTGTGTACTCGTCTTCGCCCAAAAACTCCTTGACAAGCTGAAGATAATCGAAGTCGTCCATACCGCTTGCGATATGCTTCAGGCGAAGAGATGCAATCGGGGTCGCCGGGTCAAGACCAAGTGAAGCGCCCGAGTAGACGAAGATACCGTCGCCGTTGCCGGTTGAGGGGTAAGACTTGCCCGGTACGGAATTGTTTTCAAATACGTCATATACATTTCCGTTTTTGTCATACGGGACAAAGCCGCAGTTCCAGTGAAGCATTCCGTCTGAATTGAGCGCCGCCGCCTGCCATTGCAAAGCACGGGCAAAAACGCCCTTGGCACTTTTCCCGTAGGTCCAGACATAGGTATTGCCGTTCCATGTGTCACCCTGATAGCGAAGCGACTTGTGCCAGTTTGTATCAAGGAAAGCATTTCTGACCGTTTCAGAGCTATAAGCCGCATTCTGATTCGGGCAGTAAATATCGGTGGAAGCTTTCAGCTTGGACAGTTTGAAGTCAAGCGTTGCCGAATCGGTACCAAAGAACGGTACCATGGCGTGGTAATTGTCACCCCAGACCGATTTGATAGCATTGATTCTTGCGTCGAAATCAACCGTATCGGCGTCGCTTGCCCAGCTCGGTTCGTCCCACGGGTAGAAGAATGCTTTGTCTTCAAGCTCACTGTTGCCGACTACGATATTTTTATACTTGGTAATCGAGGCGGCGGCTGACTGACTGCCATAGCTGCCCTCGACAGGAACCATGAACATACTGCGTCTTGTGTCCGCCATGAGAAGTTCGGCTTGCTTTACGTCATCGTCAATTACATAAGCCGGGATTTCATAAGAATTGACGCCGTGCTCCAGAAGAAAATCGTCCCAGCCGGAAAGGATTTCCTTTGCAAGCTCTTTGTCTTCGGCAATCACCTTGCCGTTTTCAAATCTGACACCGGAAAGTTTAAGGAAGCCTGACGTTGTGTCATAGCCCGACGCCGAATTATAAAGACCGCAGAGATAGGTGGAAAGGTGGCCTTCGGGAAGCGCAAAGTTCCAGACTCTTGCCGTCATTTTTGTTGTATTGAGTACACCGTTTTCGTCTGACAAGGTTACGGTAGCCGTGTAGTCACCCGGCGTCTGCGTGTCCGACGATTTCAGCTCGACATAGAACATATTGCTTTCGTTCTGTACGGTCTGAACACCCTCGCCGGCATAGGGAACCAGCGCTTCGGCAAACTTGTCCGAAGTGAAGCCTTCGGGATTCATATAAACCTCGTTATATACCTTTGCCGAGAGTTCTTCGCCGCTTGCATTCAGAAACGGTGAAACGGAAATATTGAGGGTTCTTCCGCTTTCGGCTTTTTCGTAAAAGTAAACCTGAAAGCCCTCATATTCATTCCGGGCAAGGTAAACGATTCTGCCGCCGTTATAGCTTGGAAGCCATTGCCATTCAATATGGTTGGAGTTTGTTCCGTAACGTAAATCGTAGCTTGATTTATTCGCCTGAATGTCGGAATAAGTGAAAATCAAGCTGTAATCGTCCGCCGCAAAAGCTGACATCGGCGCCATTACACCGAACATCAGAACGGCACACAACAGTACGGATATGACCTTTTTCATAATATTCACCCTTTCGGTTCATTTTTCCTTGCCTTCACTTGTGCAAGGATCAATATTATGATAGCAAAAGTCGGTGGGCTTTGCAACAGTTCTAAGAATAAAAAATGAAAATTATTAATCAAGCATGAACAAATGTCGCTGAAATCTGAATAAGATGCCCGGGCAATGTCGATCTTTTGAGAAAGTCAATTATTGGGAATTCTCTGAGAAGACACGAGTTATTATATCGGAGAAAAAGAGAGACATCTTCTGCTTTTTGATCTTTGTATTCTGACTTTGCACAGGGTCTGCCCACCGTTTTCATAAGGCAACCTCTGAATCAATCACAGTATACGCTTTGATGCATAGCTTACTTGCAGATTGAATCAGAGCTTTCTTAATTCATTTCAGTCATATTTGCTGCCGGCATTTCATATCATGTTAAATCAATACTATTGTTTTGAGGTGAAGCGATATGAAAATTGCAGTTGCAGGCTACGGCGGACTCGGAAAGGCAGTATGCACAGCCGTCGAAAAAAGTGAAGACTGTGAGCTTTACGCCGTTTTCTCAAGGCGGGATAAGGGCATACTGAACTATAAAGAGGGTGCACCTGTTTATCCGTTTTACGAGGCGGAAAAGCACGCTCATAAGGTTGATGTGCTGATTAACTGCATGGGAAGCGCCTTTGATTTGCCGAAAACAACGCCGTTTCTCGCCAAGTTCTTCCATCAGGTCGATTCTTTTGATACCCACGCAAAAATCCAAAGTCACTTTGAACGGACCGATAAAAGGGCAAAAGAGGGGAAGAAGCTTACCCTGATCTGCGCCGGCTGGGATCCGGGCCTGTTCTCGTTGGCGAGGCTTTATCTCGGTTGTGCGATTCCCGGCGGGACCGATTATACCTTTTGGGGCGAGGGCGTCAGTCGGGGGCATACCAATGCGATCAAACAGATTCCGGGTGTTGTGGAGGCGGTGCAGTACACCGTCCCCGTAAGCTCCGTGATAAAGAGCGTCAGAGAGGGAGAAATGCCTGCTGTCAGGGAAAACGAAATGCATAAAAGGGTTTGCTATGTTGTGCCTCAGGTCGGAGCGGATACCCAAAGAATCGCTGAGGAAATTAAAAATATGCCCGAATACTTTTCGGACTACGATACAACCGTCAGGTTCATTGACTATGAAAGCTTTTTGACAGACCATAGCCGGGAACGCCACGGCGGAAACGTGATCCGCTGTGACGGGAAGAGTCTGGGCGAATTCTCGCTGAAGCTTGAATCGAATACGGCTTTTACTGCTGATGTGCTTTTAAGTTTTGCAAGAGCCGTATACAAAATGAGTCAACGGGGAGAAACCGGCTGTATCACGCCGTTTGATGTCCGGCCGAAAGATTTATTTGCTCTTGGCGAAAATGAACTGATGAGGCGGCTTTAAGCAGACGAGAGTCGAACACGATACGCCTGAAAACGGATATTTTACGCACCTTGTTATGCTTTCAGCCTTGCCATACGTCAGTATGTCTGCGGCTTCAAGCTACACAATGCACGAAAAATTTCCGCTTTCAGGTTCTTCGAAGTTTTAAGTGAGTGAATTTTTGTCGGGACAAGAAAGAAAGCGGAGAAATGCTGACGCATTTCGAGCATTTCTGCCGCAGGTTCGGCGGAAATTCATCGCTTAAAACCGTATCGGATTCGACTCTCGTCTGCTTAAGCTTATCTTAGGGTGATTTGTATAATGCAATAATGCGGGCACCCTGAGTTGACGGTGACTGCCGAAGGGTGTATACTTATATTATCAAACAAGCGGAGGAACCTTAATGAAAAGGATTGTTTCAGTATTTCTTGCGGCTTTGATGTTGGTTTCTTTTTCTTCCTGCCGAAACGGAATCGACAGCGAAAGCTCTTCGCCCGATGCGACGGCACAGGCGGTAAATGACGTAAGCACAACACCACCGCAGGAAAATGTGATAAAAATCGGTGTGTTTGAGCCGCAGACGGGTGACGACGGGCTTTCGGGCAAGCAGGAAATGCTCGGAATCATGTATGCCAATTCCTGTACGCCAACGGTTCGCATCGACGGGAAAGAAATCAAAGTCAGGCTGATTTACGGCGACAACGAATCTTCCCCCGAAAAGGCGCAGGCGGTAGCGAAGGCTCTTGTTGATGAGGGCGTCAGCGCCGTGATCGGTTCTTACGGCTCCGACGTTTCTTCGCAAGCGGCTTCTGCCTTTTCCGATGCCGGCGTTCCCGCTGTTGCAGCAAGCTGTACCAGTGAAACGGTCACGGGAAGGGGAGAAACGTATTACCGGATCGGCTTTATCGATCCGTATCAGGCAAGAGCACTCGCAACGTATACGTTCAAGCAACTCGGAATCAGAAAGCTCTGTATTCTTGCCACGCTCGGCAACAGCGCAAGTCAGGGGCTGTCTCTTTATTTCAAAGAAGCGTTTGAAGCTTTGGGCGGCTCGGTTGTAACCGAAAATTTTCTTCCCGGGACAACGGACTTTACCGCCTGTCTGAAAAAGGCGGTAAAAAATGAATGCGAAACCGTTTTTGCTCCTGTTTCGCTCGTGTATGCCGAAAAGATACTGGAACAGTCGGCGCAGTTTGACACCGGTTTTACTTTCATCGGGGACAGCGGCTGGGATTCGAATATCGTTTTACAAGCCGCCGGGAAAGCCGATGCAAGGGTATATGTTTCGTCCTATTATCAGCCGGGGACAAACGAAAAATTTGAAAGCGGATTCAAAGCGTGGCTCGATTCAAACACCGCCTTAAAAAACAACAACAATAACGGCGACGACACGGTTTCCGCCGCCTGCGCGGCAGGCTTTGATGCGTACAACGCCGTGATAACAGCCATTGAAAAAGCCGGATCGGCCGACAGGCAGAAAATAAAAGAAGCGCTCGGAAGCGTGAAGCTGAACGGCGCTTGTTCATCTTTGAAGTTTTTAAGCAGCCGGAATGCGTCAAGAAGTCTTGCGTATATCAAAACGGCGAATGACAGCTTTGACGGCTGGACTGTTGCCGCCGAGCAAAAGTTTTAGTATGATGCACCAAAAAGACCGAAACCAAAGCGGCTTCGGTCTTTCCGGATTCTATCAGGCTTCCAGAAGTTTCGCAAAAAAGCTTTCGGTTGATTTCCCCGACGGGCGGTTAAACCGTCCGAGATTATAAAGGGAAGCGGGATTTCCCGGCTCGATGCGGTTGATTCTTTCTTCGCACACCATACTGCACCGAAAGCCGAGTTCTCTGACAACTTCAAGTGTCGGTTTGGAATAAAGTCCGAACGGATAAACAGCGGCGGTGGCATGAATGCCGCTGTTTTTTTTCAAAAGGGTCTGCATTTTTTCAAGATCGTTTTTGAGTATCGCTTTGTACTGTTCATCGCTTTCTCCGCTCATTTTTGAAAGACCTTTTCGCTTTCCGCTTTCGGAATAGTGCATATCGTAAGTGTGATTCTGCACTTCGAACTCGTCGCTTTTGTCCATCTCGGCAAGCTGATCCCAATTCATGTAGGCATAGTTGACGTTTCGGTCGCCGCTTTGTGTGTACGTTTCCGTTACCGATCCGATCGGGGAGACAACGGCTTTCATCTTCCGTTCGGCAAATAGAGGCCACGCAAGCTTGTAGGTGCTTTCGAAGCCGTCGTCAAAGGTTATCATGATGATCTTTTTTGGAAGCTGCTTTTTTCCGTCCACATAAGCGATCAGATCTTCGACCGTGACGGTTTCATAACCCATACGCTGAATATAATCAAGATCGTTTGCCAGCTCCTCTTTTTTGACAACATATTTGCCTGCTCGTTTGTCGTTTTCCGTAACATGATGATACATGACAACGGGAAGCGAAACGCCTTTGGCCGATACGGATTTCGCCTTCTTTTCGGCGCTTACGGCAAAAACAAGCAGGACCGACAGAAGGCAGGTAAGAAAGACAAAAATATGAAATCGGTTAATTTTAAGTACCATTATAATCACCCTGCTATTATGTATATGACGATAATGGGTCGTTTTTGCTCAATTTGTTCATCAATAAGTGTTGATTTGAAAATGGAACTATTGTATAATATAATCCTATTTTGTTTTAGTTTAGTTTTGAGGTATAAATATGACAGACAGTTTACTATATAAGGCTTTGCCGACTTTAGCTTTACGGGGGATGGTCATGTTTCCGAAAATGCGGCTTCATTTTGAGGTCGGCAGAAGCAAATCGATTGCGGCGGTCAATGCGGCCGTGCATGACGAACAGTTGATTTTTCTTGTTGCGCAACGGGATATTTCCGTCGATGATCCGACGGCGCAGGAGCTTTACAATATCGGCGTTATCGCCGAAATCAAGCAGGTTATCAGAACCCCCGGCTCGAACAATCTTCGGGTTGTCGTGGAAGGTATATGCAGAGCGAAAACGCTCCGGATTCTTGAAAGCGAAAAGTACTTTATTTTTGATGCGCAAAGACTGGAATCGAAGAAAATAAGACCGTCGGATTCCGATTATGCCGAAGCGACGGTCAGAATGACGAAGAAGATTTTCGATTCGTATGTGCAGGCGACCTCCAAGCAGGCCGACAGTGTTGCGTCCGAGGTGCTGTTTAACGAGTCACCGGATTATCTTGCCGATTTTATCGCCATGAACGCCCTGAACGACTATCGTGACCGACAGATGATCCTCGAAGAGCTTGGCCCCGTCTCAAGGCTTGAAAAGCTTTGCGCCGTTCTCTCCCGTGAGACGGAGCTTTCGTTGATTGAAGAGGATATCGAGCAAAAGGTTCAGGAAAGAATGGATAAAAGTCAGCACGAATACTATCTTCGTGAACAGATGAAAGTGATATCCGAAGAACTCGGCGAGGGTGACGACACGCTGAGCGAAACCGAAAAATACCGGGAAAGAATTCTGTCTCTTTCCCTTGAGCCGGAAACCGAAAAGAAGCTTTTGAAAGAGTGCACAAGACTTGCAAAGCTTCAAAGCTCGTCTCCGGACGCCAACGTGATCCGCTCCTATCTTGACGAGGCGCTCAGCCTCCCGTGGAACACTTATACCGAGGATAATTTTGACCTGAAGAAGGCGAGAAAGATTCTTGACGACGAGCATTACGGTATGGATAAGGTCAAGGATCGCTTCATCGAGATGCTTGCCGTACGGGCGTTGAGCGATAAGACAAAAGGACAGATCATCTGTCTTGTCGGCCCGCCGGGCGTCGGTAAGACTTCCGTTGTCCGCTCCGTAGCCAAGGCTATGGGCAGAAAATATGTCCGGATGTCGTTAGGCGGCGTCCGGGACGAGGCGGAAATTAGAGGTCACCGCAAGACCTATATCGGCGCAATGCCGGGGCGGATCATCAATGCGCTTGAAACGGCAAAAAGCATGAATCCGATTATTTTACTTGACGAGATCGACAAGCTCGGAAATGATTATAAGGGCGACCCGTCGTCGGCACTTTTAGAGGCGCTTGACCCCGAACAGAACAACAGCTTCCGGGATCATTATATCGAATTTCCCGTTGATTTAAGCAAGGTTATTTTCATCACGACCGCAAACGACGCTTCTACCATTCCCGGTCCGCTTTATGACCGTATGGAGGTTATCGAGCTTTCAAGCTACACGCTTGAAGAAAAGATCAGCATCGCAAAGCGTCACCTTGTTAAAAAGCAGCGTGAGCTTCACGGACTTGACGGAAGAAGCTTCCGCCTTTCCGATTCGGTTTTGCGCTTTCTGATTGATAAGTATACCCGTGAGGCGGGCGTCAGACGGCTTGAACAGCTGATTGCCGCACTTTGCCGGAAGACAGCGGTCAAGGTCGCTTCGGGTGAAAAGCATAACGTTTCTCTGACAGTTTCCGATATCAAAGAAATGCTCGGACCCGAAAAGTTCCGACCCGACGATGTATCAAAATCCGACCTTGTCGGCGTTGTCAACGGTCTTGCGTGGACGTCTGTCGGCGGCGAAATGCTTCAGGTTGAAGCGGTCGTTATGGACGGCGGCGGAAAGCTTGAACTGACGGGCTCTTTGGGCGATGTGATGAAAGAGTCGGCGAGGGCGGCATTGAGCTTTATCCGCTCTGTTGCCGCCGATTACGGAATCGACAGCGAAAAATTCAAAACAAAGGATATTCATATTCACGTTCCGCAAGGTGCCGTTCCGAAAGACGGCCCGTCTGCCGGTGTTACGATTGCGACCGCACTGCTTTCGGCTCTTACGGGCGTTTCGGTCAGACACAATGTCGCCATGACGGGCGAAATCTCGCTGACCGGTCGTGTAATGCCGATCGGTGGATTAAAAGAAAAATCCATGGCGGCTTTTAAATCGGGAATGGATACCGTGATAATACCCGCCGAAAACGAAGCCGACCTTTGGGAGGTCGATCCTGCGGTCAAGGAAAAGCTTCGGTTTATTCCCGTAAAACGGCTTTCCGAGGTCTTTTCACTTGCACTGACCGCCGGCTTCGTCAAGGTGAAGTCTGATAAGCGGACTTCGGTAACAATCGAAGCGCAAAGCGGCGGCCTTGACGGAAAAAACAGACAGAAAGGCAGCGGCGCAGGCACCATGAACTGACCGCCGGGGGTTTGAAGTATGAGATACGATCAGGTACAGTTTGAAGCGTCGTACGGAACCGAAAATCAGCTTCAGCCGTCAACGCTTCCCGAAATTGCGTTTTCCGGCCGCTCAAACGTCGGAAAGTCGTCGCTTTTAAATAAGCTTCTCGGGCGAAAGTCGCTCGCAAGAGTCAGCTCCATGCCGGGGAAAACAGTGACGGTGAATATGTTCAGGCTCTCCGAATGCCGGTTTGTCGATCTTCCCGGCTACGGCTACGCCAAGGTGTCAAGAGACGAAAAGCTCCGCTGGGCGTCTTTGATGGAAGCGTATTTCGGCTCGGGACGGGATATCCGGCTTGTCGTTCAGCTTGTTGATATGCGGCACGATCCGACAACGCAGGATATCGAAATGATTGAGTTTTTGAAGGCGAACGAAATTCCGTTTATCGTTGCGCTGACGAAGTGCGACAAGCTCAATAAAACCGAAAGAATGAATCAGCTTATGTCTATTTGCGGTGTGCTGACAAAGTACGGAAACATCAGCGTGATTCCGTTTTCCGCCGTGAAAGGGGACGGTGTCGAAGAAATCAGGGGACACATCGAACGGGCGATAGAGAAAACGGAATAATTGAAAGAAAGGAAAGGGAGTACCATGAAAGAAGCATTTGTAAAAAGGCTCAGGAGCAATCCGGTTATTGCCGCCGTGAAAGATCTTGACAAGCTCGACAGTGCGCTCGACTCAAAATGTGAGATTATTTTTCTCTTAAGCGGCAATATTTTCAATCTCGAACAAATCGTTCAGAAGGTGAAAAGCCGGGGCAAGATGATTTTTATCCACGTGGATCTGATTGACGGTTTTTCAAGGGATGCGACAGCACTCAAATACATTTCCGAAAAGATGAAGCCGGACGGAATTATCTCGACGAAAAACAATCAGCTCAAAGTGGCAAAAGATCTCGGTCTGCTGACGGTTCAGCGGCTGTTCATCATCGATTCACTTTCGATTGATACGACCGTAAAGACCTCACAGGCAATCAAGCCCGATGCCGTGGAGATCATGCCGGGAATCATGCCGGATATCACAAAGCGGCTGAGCACGCTGATTGAAGTGCCGATTATCGTCGGCGGACTTGTCAGCGAAAAGAAATATGTTCAGCTGGCGACCGAAAACGGCGCACACGGCGTTTCGACCTCCTGCAAGGAGCTTTGGTAATTTTCGGAAAGGAGAAGCCGGAAAACGGCAAACGAAGAAAATGGGAGAGACTATTACGATCCGGCAGTTTCGGCCGGAGGACAAGAAAGCGGTAAGACAGGTCTGCCTGGATACGTCGTCGTTTCCGCTTGAAAAAAAGGAAATGAAAGACTTCATTCTTTTGATGTATAACGATTATTACACCGAGGTCGAGCCGGACTGCTGCTTTGTTGCGGAGGATGAAGACGGAACCATTCTCGGCTATCTTCTTTGCGCAAAGGATTTTAAAGAGTATCTGAAAATATTTAAGGGTCTTTATCTTCCCGAAATCAAAAAGCTCGGTTTGCAATACTACATCATGGCGATGACGGAAATTCTGACCCATCAGGCTTTCAGCCGGAAGTATCCTGCTCATCTTCATATTGATCTGACCGCCGCCTGCCGCCGCAAGGGAGTCGGAACAAGACTGATGAATGCGCTCAAGGCGCATTTGAAAGAAAACGGCGTGAACTCGCTGATGCTCTCGTGCGGAGCGTCCAATACGGCGGCCATCAAATTTTATGAAAAAAATGGTTTTGATTCAATTTGCCTGACACCGGGCGGAAAAATCATGGCTTGTAAATTTTGATGTATAAACCTCTTATTTCAGCGCAATACTATGAACAAAAGGAGTTGAAATAAGATGCTTGATAAAATTTCTCTTGTATTGACAATAATCGGCGGCTTAAACTGGGGTCTGCTGGGATTGTTCCGATTCGATCTCGTTGCCTGGATTTTCGGCGGTCAAGCCTCGATCGGAAGCCGGATTGTTTATACGATTATTGCACTTGCCGCAATCTGGTGCATTTCGTTGCTCTTTTCGGAAAGAGTGTCAGCTTCTTCAAGCGACAACAACGACGTCCGAAACGACAATGCGGCGTAAAATACAAAGCAAAAAATCTCAGGTTTGTCCATTGAAACCTGAGATTTTTGTTTATTACGGGTTGCAGCGCTTGCAGGGTTCGTACCCTTTTTCGAGCGCTTCGTTCCGGTCGATTTTGATTTTGGACTTGCTTAAAGAGCCACAGCCGTCACGGTGAAATTTGGAACCGGTGGCGGTGATATAAACGGCCGAAGAGGCGACGCTTTTTGAAGATGCTGTGACGGCCGAAGTCGTTTTGAACGATTGCGGTTCAGAGGCTTTCTTTTCCGGAGGCTTCGTTTCGGCGGCCGCATCGGAAGTTTTTTCTGTCTTGGCTTCGGAGGTTGTAACACCGGCAGTCGTAGTGACGTCTCCGACTGCTGTTTCTGTCGCCGGTGCCTTGCTTTCAGATGTGGCGGTATCGCTGCTTGTCTTCTCCGGCTCGGTTGTTGACGCAGTGACAATGGCCGGATAATAGGAATAATTCGCCTGACGGCTGATGATGAAGCTTCCGTAAAGCTCACGGATCAGACCGTTTTCATCGATTTTTCCGTAATCGGCTCCACCGGTGTTGTCCGATAAAAAGACAATTCCCGTCTCATCGCCGAAATCAATTGTCAGCCATACATAGCTGTTTTTGGTGATGATGTTCCGACAGATATATTCAAGATATTCTTCGCCGTTTATTAAAAAATCCTCTTTGTCGGCTTTGATTCTCGCTCTTTGGGCTTTTGTTTCGTTGGCAGAAGCACTGATTTCAAAGGTTTCCACCTGAAAATTTCTGAAGCTTTCGGTGCTTTTTGCGACACCGCTTTCGGAAAGACTTTCTTTTTCGGTATCAGTCGTCTCAGGCTCTGCTGTTTCGGACGGAGCGGACGTGCTTTTCAAGGCGAAGAAAGCCGTTGTGCCGGAAGAAGAATATCCCGCAGTTGTTTCTGTCCCGGCGGGATTTCGGTTGATTTTGACAGCGATCATGACACAGCTTGAAAAGATAATCAGCGATAAAAGCAGGACGATCACTGCTGTTTTACGGCTTTGCCCCCGTTTGGCCGGATCATGACCGCAGGAGGGGCATAGCTCGCTGTCGTCCGGTATGACCGCACTGCAATTTCTGCATATCATAGCCTTGTGTTGCCGTTTATTGCGGCAAGCTCCTTTCGATATCAGTCAAGAACATAAAGACCGGACTTGAGCCAGACGAACTCACGACCTAAGACGTTGATATATTTATAGACCTTTTCGGTAAACACACGGTAATCTCTGACGGAGTTTGTCTGAATATTGAGCGTGCGGATCTTTCTTGACGCCTGGTTGCAGATATAAAGCGTGCTTCCCATCAGTGTCACGGCGCAGGGCTTTTCGAAAGCGGTTGTTTCGCCGCCGCCGATGCGAAGAAGAATCCGTCCCTCTCTCGGCGAATATTTGATGATAGCGTTTTCGTCCGGAACGGCGCACCAGATGTACTGACCGTCAACGGCGATATCGCAGACGCTGTTTCCGTGGTAGGTCAGCTGTGACGAAACGTTCAGAGAACCGTCGGCATTAAAAATATTATATTCGCCGTTCGGGAAGATTGCCATGATCTTGTTGTCGCTTAAAAAGCCGACGTCGCACGAAACATAGTCGCCGAGCTGTTCAGCGATTTCTTCATATTCATAGCCGAATTTTATTTTCAGAAAAACGGACTTTTTGATGTGGGTAAATTTGTCGTTGACAGCGTCATAGCCGAAGAAGTTGGCAACAAGACGGCCGTCTGATGTTTCGCCCTTTGCGGCAAAAACGAAGCCCTTTTTAAAAGGCGTAATATTTAAAATTTCTCCTGAAAATACGCTTTCCATGGATCAGACCTCCCTGATGATAAATATATTAGAAAAAACGAAGATGGCATAATTAGTTATTTTATATAATACAATATTGAAGTCGGCTTCGTCAAGAGAAAGAAAGAACATTATTGATTTTTTCATTAAATTTTCGGCTGTTATTTTCTGCCCGGATAAAAATGGTAAAAAAATGATAAATTTTACAAAATAAGCAATATAATGATTGACAAAAGTCACAAATTCAAGTAAAATAAAGAGGCTTACAAGTTAATATTTTTGCAGTTTCCTGCGAGATGAATCTGTGGAGAAGTGAGAACGGAGCAGTCCCTTGGGTACCGCATACGAGGGTAGCGTACTCTTTTTGCGGCTTGGATAGTCTGTTCTCTTTTTTTATAGCCGCCGAAAGGCGATTTAAGGAGGATACGAAACATGAAAGAAAAGTATGTTCTTGCCCTCGATCAGGGTACGACAAGCTCAAGAGCGATCGTTTTCAACAAAAAGGGCGAAATCATCGCCAAGGCGCAAAACGAATTTGACCAGATCTATCCGAAAGCCGGTTGGGTTGAGCATGATCCGCTGAAGATTTTATACAGCCAGATTACTTCGATCACCTCTGTTCTCAATTCCGGTAAGGTTTCTGCCAAGGACATCGCCGGCATCGGTATTACCAATCAGCGTGAAACGACGATCCTTTGGGACAGAGCGACCGGTAAGCCTGTTTATAACGCCATTGTCTGGCAGTGCAGAAGAACCGCCGATATGTGCGAAAAAATCAAGGAAGACAAAGAGCTTTGCGATTATATCACCGCTCACACGGGTCTTATTATCGATGCGTATTTCTCGGCAACAAAAATCAAGTGGATTCTTGACAACGTCCCGGGCGTAAAGGCGCTTGCCGAAGCCGGTCAGCTTCTTTTCGGTACGGTTGAAACGTGGCTTATCTGGAACCTTACGGGCGGCAGAGTTCACGTTACCGATTATTCGAACGCTTCGAGAACGATGCTCTTTGACGTTGACAAGCTTTGCTGGGACGAATATCTTTGCGAAAAGCTCGGAATCCCGATGAATATTTTGCCGACACCCGTTCCGTCCAGTCAGGTTTACGGTTGGGTTTCAAGCGGCATTATCGGTATCGAGGAGCTTGAGGGTGTGCCTATCTGCGGCGCAATCGGAGACCAGCCGTCCGCTCTTTTCGGTCAGGCGTGCTTTAAGCCGGGCATGGCGAAGAATACCTACGGTACAGGCTGTTTCCTTTTGATGAATACAGGCGACAAGCGTGTTACCTCGAAGAACAATCTTCTTACCGGCGTGGCATGGAGTCTCAACGGTAAGACTACATATTCTATTGAAGGCAGTGCTTTTAATGCCGGTTCGGTCATCAAGTGGCTTCGTGACGAGGTTCAGCTTGTAGACAGTCCCCGCCGCTGTGACGAGCTTGCCGAAACCGTGCCTGATTCCAACGGCTGTTATCTTGTTCCGGCGTTTACGGGACTCGGTGCGCCGTATTGGGATATGTACGCAAGAGGCTGTATGGTCGGTCTGACACGTGGTGTCAACCGTGCCCATATTGCAAGAGCCGTTCTCGAGTGCATCACCTATCAGATGACGGATTTACTCGAAGCGATGAGCGCAGATTCAGGTATCGAAATCGCCGACCTTCGTGTTGACGGCGGCGCAAGCGTCAGCAACATTATGCTTCAGATCCAGGCGAACTTCGCTCAGACAAAGGTTGACCGTCCGAAGACGGTTGAAACGACGGCTTTGGGTGCCGCTTATCTTGCGGGTCTTGCGGTAGGCGTCTGGGACAGCCTTGACGATATCGAAGAAAACCGTGTGGTTGACCGTATTTTTGAGCCGCAGATGTCGGCAGAAGAAAGAAACAAGCTCTATGCCGGTTGGAAAAAGGCCGTTGAAAGAGCAAAGAATTGGGCAGATAAGGAATAAAATTCCTTTTGCATAAATTTATCAATAATATATAGGAGTGATGAAAAATGGGTAAGGTAAATCTTGACTGGAAAACAGCCGCAAGCTTTATCACCGATGCATTCGTAGGCGTAGGCGTGCCGAGAGAGGACGCAGAAATCTGTACTGACGTTCTTCTTGAGTCCGACAAGAGAGGTATCGAATCTCACGGCTGCAACCGCTTTAAGCCGATCTACATCGACAGAATCAACGACGGAATCCAGAATCCCGTTACCAACTTTGAAATCATCAAAGAGACCGAAACAACCGCAGTTGTTGACGGTCACGACGGTATGGGTCAGGTTATCGGCTACAAGTCCATGAAAATGGCAATCGAAAAGGCAAAGAAGTACGGCATGGGCATGGTTGTTGTCAGAAATTCCTGCCACTACGGTATTGCCGGCTACTATCCGACAATGGCCTGCAAGGAAGGCTGCATCGGCATCACCGGCACTAACGCACGTCCCTCCGTTGCTCCCACCTTCGGTGTTGAGGGTATGTTCGGTACCAACCCGCTTACCATCGGTATCCCGACCGACGAAGAGTTTGACTTCCTGATCGACTGTGCAACCTCCATTACGCAGAATGGTAAGATTGAATATTATGCAAGAATCGGCGAAGACGTACATCCCGGTACGGTAATCGGTCTTGACGGTGAGCCCGTCAGCGGCGATTCGGGTGAGGCACTCAAGAGAATCCGCAACGGCACAGCCGCTCTTACCACCCTCGGCGGTATCGGCGAAGCTCTCGGCGGCTACAAGGGCTACGGCTACGCTATGGTTGTTGAGCTTCTTTCCGCTGTTCTTCAGGACGGTATTTACGGCAAGGCTCTTAACGGAAAGGACGAAAACGGCAACAAGGTTCCGTATCATCTCGGTCACTTCTTTATTGCGATCGACACCAACCACTTCCTCGGCGAAGAGCTTTGCAGAAAGAAAGCCGGCGAGATCATCCGCTCCGTCCGCAACTCGAAGAAGGCTCCGGGTGCAGAAAAGATCTTCTCCGCAGGCGAAAAGGAATGGCTTGTATGGCAGCAGAGAAAGGACACCGGTGTTCCCATCAACGAGTCTGTCCAGGCTGAAATGAGCAAGGTTCGTGACGACCTTAAGCTTGACTATGTTTTCCCGTGGGAAAAATAAATAACGCAATACAACTGCGGCTGATGCAAAAAGCGTTGGCCGCTTTTTGTTGCTACTGACACAAAGAGCAAAAGGCGAGTTTGCTTTTTGGAAGACGGATATATGAATTGACATTAACTATAAAATATGTATAATATAAATATATAAAGAAAAGAGGAACAGCCATGGGTAGCATATTACGTCTGATAAACAGCACAGAGGACATAATTGCAGTTCACTATGCGGGCGAGGTGTATCGCTTTCCGTAAGCGAACAGCGATTTTTATTCCGTGAACGAGTCGGGCGACGCCGTGTATCTTCACGCAAGCTACCCTTTATATCTGACAGACGGTCAGAATATTGCTTCCTTTGCAAGGAGGATTTACAAACGAAAAAGATACTGCTATAATTAAAAAGTACTCGAAAAGAATTGCCCGAACGCTCGGTTTCGGTTACAATGTAACTGTATACGCAGGCACCGGCGACAATGCCGCTGCGGCAGTCGGCACGGGTACGGTCGGAAACGGAAAATGCAACCTTTCCGTCGTCACCTCGGGAATCGTTTTATCAGCAGCGACACCTTCGGCATTGATACGAACAATTCGCTTCACGCCTTCGCCCATGCAGACGGCGGCTATCATCTGATGGGCTGTATGCTTTCGGCGGCGGAAGCATACAGCCTGCTGTGGAAAACAATCTTTTCAAATGTGTTGGGAATCCCCCTCGACACCATCCGAACCGAGCAGGGTCCGTCCTACGGCGGCGCCATTTTAGCGATGGTCGCCTGCGGTGAATATAAGAACGTCGAAGAGGCTGTCCGTGCTTTCGTCAGAATCACCGGTACGGTATATCCCGACAAAAGCCTTACCGCTCTTTATAACGAACGCTACGAGCGGTTCAAGAAAATCTATCCGGCAGTAAAAAAGCTATACAAAGAAATCATATAAAGGAGAATCCATCATGATTACCAATATTCCGAATGTAAACCTCGGCATCGTCGCCGTCTCCCGTTCCTGCTTTCCGATGGCTCTTTCCGAAAGAAGAAGAAAAGCTGTTGTAAGCGCTTACGGCGAAGATATCTATGAGTGCCCGATAACCGTTGAAAACGAAACGGACGCACAAAACGCCGTAAAAGATGTCAAGGCGAACGGTGTCAATGCGCTTGTTGTCTTTCTCGGAAACTTCGGTCCCGAAATGCCCGAAACCTTGCTCGCCGAATGGTTCGACGGACCGATTATGTATGTTGCCGCCGCAGAGGGTGACGGAGACTTAATTGACGGAAGAGGCGACGCCTACTGCGGAATGCTCAATTGCTCATACAATCTCGGACTTCGCAACAAGACGGCGTACATTCCCGAATATCCCGTCGGCACAGCGGAGGAGCTTGCCGGAAAAATCAGCGAATTTATCCCGATAGCAAGAGCGGTTCTCGGTCTTAAGGGGCTGAAACTTATCGCTTTCGGACCGAGACCCGACGATTTTCTTGCCTGCAATGCACCGATTAAAGCGCTTTACGATTTAGGCGTGGCGGTTGAGGAAAACTCCGAGCTTGACCTGCTTGCCGCTTACAACAAGCATGCGGGTGACCCGAGAATCCCCGAAAAGATTGCCGAAATGGCAGCGGAGCTCGGAAAAGAGAACCGGTACAGCGGCATTCTTCCCCGACTTGCGCAGTATGAGCTGACGCTTCTCGACTGGGCAGATATGCACAAGGGCACAAGGCAGTATGTCGCCTTTGCGAACAAGTGCTGGCCGGCGTTTCAGACGGAATTCAAGTTTGTTCCCTGCTATGTCAACAGCCGTCTTGCCGCAAGAGGCATTCCCGTTGCGTGTGAGGTTGATATTTACGGCGCACTGAGCGAATACATCGGTGTTTGCGTATCGGGCACGGCTACCACACTTCTCGACATCAACAACACCGTTCCCCGGTCAATCTATGACAAGGCGGTTAAAAACATCTGTAATAAGCGCATTTCTGAAACGTTTATGGGCTTTCACTGCGGCAACACTGCCTGCGGACTGCTGAAAAATCCGCACATGGGCTATCAGCTTATCATGAAGCGTGACCTTGAGCCCGAGCTTCCCGAACCCGACATCACAAGAGGTACGCTTGAGGGCAACATCAAGCCCGGCGACATCACGTTCTTCCGCTTGCAGTCTACGGCGGACACGATGCTGAAAGCCTATATCGCTCAGGGCGAAGTCTTGAACGCCGACTGCGAAAGCTTCGGCTCAATTGGTATCTTTGCCATTGACGAAATGGAGCGCTTTTACCGTCATGTGCTGATTGCAAAACGTTTCCCACACCACGGAGCGGTTGCGTTTGGTCACCACGGCAAAGCCCTTTTCGAAGTGTTCAAGTATCTCGGAATCGGTGATATTTCCTATAATCAGCCGAAGTCAATTCCTTATCCGGACGAAAATCCGTTCGGATAAAAAGGGTGCTTAAGGCGGACAAAAAAGAAAACAGTTTCATTCCTTGGCGAATGAGACTGTTTTTTTAGGACAATCTCAAAAGTGGTATTTCAGATTGTCTCCCTTTTAGTTACCTTTATTCAAAAATAACCGTATTGATGCTGTCTTTTGTAAGCGTAATCCGGTCGGTTTTCTCTCCGCTGTACGTTTGATGAAACTTCACCGTTTCATCGGTGGTGTAAACCGTCATCGTTTCGCCCGGAACGGAAAGATCGATCTCTTTTTCGTCTCCCTCGTTCGTGAGAACAAGAACGGTTTTTCCGTCAGGCGTCTTAAAGGCACAGAACGAGGTTTCAAGATATTCCGTTTCGTCGTCATGTCCCTGAAGATTGAATAGGTATGACGGAAGATTGGCGTCGGTTTTCAGTATTTTTGACCCTGTCGGAACGAATTTTGAAAAGTGGGCGAGGCCGTAGTAGCGTGCGGCGGTATTGTATTCGGAGAAATCGTCAGTGGCATAGAAAAGACCGTCCGAGTAGTTCAGTCCGTCGTCGCCGATTCCGATCTGATTGACCGCAACCCAGTTTGTCCAACTGTTGGCGTTTGTACAGTCGATGTCGTTTGCGATAACCCGTGCCATGATGACAGCGCTTTTGATGTCGTCAACACTTGTTTTGCACGGAAGCTCACACCATTCGCTCATGTCGATTCTGGTGCTGTTGTACGGCTCTTTTTTCAGCCATTTGCCGAATTTTATTTTGCTGAAAATATTTGTATCTGACCAGTAGCTGTGATAGGAAAGGGAGCCGACTTCGGAGAAAAGCTCGCTGTCACCCGTAATGGAATCGAAATAAGCTTTTGTTGTATCTCCGATATTGCCGCTTTCGGGGCAGGAAAGCTTGACCGGAAGATTCCTTTCCTGAATCCCCACTGCAAACAACCTGAGCAACTCATAAACTTCATCAGGCTCATAGTGACAACCCTCCTGATGGACTCCGTCACCACCCCAGCCCCATTGCGGCTCGTTAATAGGGGAAATGAACTTGACCGGAACGCCCTTACTGAGGAAATACTCGGTAATCGTCAGGAAGTAATCGACATAATCCTGATAGCGTTCTTTAGAAAGGTTGCTTGTACCGTTGTCTTCCTTACTTCCGCTCGCTTCGCCGGTCACGGTCATCGAGTAGTGCGGACTGTTGGCGAAAAGAACAACCGTATCGATACAGCCGTATTTGAGGGCTTCGAACAGGAAATCCTGTGCGTTTTTATCCCGGCTGAAGTCGTATTCAAACTGCTTTGTCTCTTCGTTGTAATAATAAAAGCTTTCGGTGTTGTGCCAATCGTTTGTGACCCGGTTGTGCTCGGGATTGACACCGCCGCCGATGTTGTAGCGGTAGATATTCAGCCCGAGACCGTCTTTGCTGAAAAGCTTTTTGGCTAAATCCGTGCGGGTTTCTTCGCTGTCGATCATCTGGCTCCACCAGCACGCCGATGCGCCCCAGCCGTAAAAGTCGTCAGCGGCTTTATCGGTGACAGTGATTTTCAATGTTTTCCCGGACATAATAACACCTGCTAGAATGATAATGATTGCCGCAAGAACCGAAAGGCTGATAACGGCAGCTTTTTTCTTTGATTTTTTCATTTTTTCTCCTCCGTAATATCGAGCGTCAGATCAGGCGGCGCAAATTTTTGGTGATTGTCTGAGCGCCGGATTTATGTTTTCATCATATCAAAAACAGATCCGATTTTCAATACCTGTATAATAGAAAACAGTTCCCAACCTTTCGGCAGGGAACTGTACTATGCGGTTTTATTTGCTCATGATTTCGGAAATGGCGTCAAGAATCTTGTCGTGACAGCCGCCGCAGCCGGTTGAACAATTTGTAAGCTTCTGAACCTCTTCAAAGTTCTTTTCGACGTCGCTGAATGTGCTGAACTTTTTCAGTGCGTCCTCAACGTCAAAATAGGTTACCTGCTTGCATTTGCAGATTGTATAGTTTACCATAAAACTCACCTTCTCTAAGTAATCTTTCAAGCCGTGAATGTTTAATCCTGTCGGTTGTATTCACGTTGAATATTATATAATCATGACGTCCTGTTGTCAATGCTTTCCGCCGGAAAAAGACAGGGTCTGTATCGAAAAAAACTGCTGCTCTCTTGAAAACCTATTAAAAATATGGTATTATAGGACTATCAAGCTTTGAGGTGACCGATATGAAAATTTCAACCAAGGGACGTTATGCGCTTCGGATGCTTCTCGATTTAGCCGAGCATCAGGGCGACGGATATGTTGCATTAAAGGATATTGCCGCACGACAGAACATTTCGAAAAAATATCTGGAACAGATTATTCCGATTTTCAACTCCTCCGACATTCTTAAGGCGTCACGGGGCTTTCAGGGCGGCTATCGGCTTTCGAGAACCCCCGACAAATACACCGTTGCCGAAATTCTACGCCTGACGGAGGGCGGACTGGCTCCGGTTGCCTGTTTGGAGCACGAACCGATTGAATGTGAGCGTAGCGGTTCTTGTGTAACGCTTCCCGTGTGGCAGGGACTTTATAAGGTAATCAACGAATACCTTGAGGGGATTACACTGCAAGACATATTGGACAGTCAGCGCGAAAAGAACGCAAATGATTATATTATTTAACAATTTGTTTGGAAAGGCAGACAACAGATACTCCATAGCGATTTTGACTTTGTGATAAGACTGTTGTACGGATATAAAAATGAAAAAGTATTACAGAGTTTTTATCAGTTCGGTTTCCGAGGGATTTAAAAGCGAAAGAAGACGGATAATTGACTCATTGATGAGTGAAGATCGGTATTTCCCTGTCGCAATGGAACACATGACAGCAGCTTCGGACACCTGTCTAAACCTTTTTACTCATATGCGAAATTCGGATATTTATTTGCTTCTATTCGGAACAAATTACGGTTCATTCGTCGGTAACGGAAGCGAATCATTGAAAAAATTGTGCAATGATGAACCTCTTGTAAAAAAGGCTATGGATATATATATGCAAAATGCGAATGTAAATTCGATGGAATATTTAACATATACGGAAATTGAATTTATATTTGCAATGGCACTTAATTTGCCAAGTCTTATGTTTATCGAGAAAGAAGCACAGAGAATATGCAAAGAAAAAAGCGGAAATCCGATTCTCTTGCGATTTTATTCTCAGGCAAGACAGCATTCCCAGTATGCTGTCTGGGATAACGCGGATGAACTTGAAAGTGTAATTCATACATCTTTAAATAATGAAATTAACTCCGACAGAATATCTTCGACTTCCGGGTGGATCCGTGAAACTGACAGCTCAATTTTTCGTTCAGCAAAAGTTGCCGGTATATCCGACATAACGCTTGACGGAAGAATGTCCGCCGAAGAGTTTGAAAAACATCTTTTGCAATCAAAAACGTTGAAGATTTTTTATACTACCGGAGCCAGACTTTTACAAAACTATGAAGAGCTGTTGGCAAAGTTTGTTTCAAAAGGCGGAGAAATAAAGTTTATTTGCTGTAAACCGCATTCGGCTTTTTTAACTGAGGTTCAATTGATTGAAGAGACTGTAGGAGGATTGGTTGACCGCTCGTCAATTCATAACGAATTTTACGGTTGCTTTACGGCTTTGCTTCATGTTTTGAATCTAGCTAAAAATCGATTTCGGGATTACAGCGGATCTGATATCGGAAAAATTGAGCTTGCTTTTACCGAAACTCTTTTCAGATCCTCGATTTTGATTTGCGAAAAGCAGAACAGGCAAGACAGTTGGGGCTGGCTGACATTAACACTGCCTCCGTTCAAATCGAAAGAAACCGTTTCGTTTGAACTAATCGGATGTGAAGAAACGAAAAGAAATGAAAATGTGCTCATCAACAGAGCGTCCAATCATTTTGATTCCGTTTGGGAGATTTCCGAAAAAAAAGGTGATGTAATTCAAATTGATCAAAATACTGTTGCACCTCGTTTTGACGATAGTCAAACGGGTACAGGCGATTTCAACAAGGATTATTGGCTTGAAAAAGAAAGAACAGCGAAAGCTAATATGAAAAGACATAAGACATTTCAAAACGTTCTGATTGAAGTTGCCGCTCAGCATCCCCTTGATTGCGGACTTTATCCGAGCCGGGAATTCAGAAAGAGACTTGACAGGGCTTTTGAAATATATCAGTCTAATACCGATAACGGAATTGGAACGGAGATATATGTTCCCGGAAGCGTACACCTTGATGATGAGGGTATTGCGGATTTTTGCTCCTTGTCGTCAGCAGGATGCAAATATCTTTCTGAAAAAGGTGTTCCTGAAAGCCGTCTTCACGGTGACGATCTGAACAACAGAGAATACGAGGAACGTTATTACAGCGGCGTATACAATACAGCCGATGAATGCCTGGTCGCTTCACGGTTTTTCGAAAGTCCAAAGCACGAATTCGGAAAACTTATATGTGTCTGCTCACCGAATCAGCTCATGAGAAAAACATTGTTTTATCTGCAATTCGGTGTCATAGCGCAAGTGGTGACAGTGCCGGACGATAAGCTCAGTCATAACTTCCTTTATGAACTGCTGACTGCTGTACCGTATGTTCTTAACGAAGACCATGATTGGCAGGGAGAAAATTCGAAAGAGGCGATCAGAACCCGCAGTCAAAGAGATCCCGAATGGGCGGGAAATAACTCTTCTGCTCAAGAAGTTGATTAAGCTTTGAATTTTGCACTGCATTGTACCGTACAAAGAAAATATTCCGCTGTTCTGTATGAAGAAGAATATGAATGATGCCTTGATTTGACACATTTTTTGAAAAAAATTTTCCGTATCGGGTAAACAAATCAAGAGGCTGCCGCTAACGGTTTAAACCAATGGCGACAGCCTTTTTCTATGCGTATGCTGTGATTTATTCAGAGGTTCCCTAAACTCTTCAAAACTTCCATCTGCGGATGTGGATCAATCCTAAAAATTTATTCCTCTAAAAAAACTAAAATCAATCGCTTTTCACTTGTCATCGCATTAAGACGCCCGAGCCAAATCGCATATAGAACCGGTTGATTCATTTCGCCGTTTTCAGCTTTTCCCTTAAAACGGCATACGCCTCGTCGGCGTCTGAGATGTCCATCACCGCACTTTCCATCGGGCAAAGTCCGTCGCCCTTCCGGTTCTGGATTCTCGGAACAAGTGTACCGTATTCGTATTCGATACCGGCGTCGGTGAGTACTTTTGTTGCCGGTTCGCTGATGATGCCGGCGTAAAGGGTAGCGACGCCTGCCTTTTGCATCAGCAACGCCGCCGCTTTCCCGACGACCTTATCGGCGCAGGAAGTGCCCGTTAAGTCGGTTTCGTTTTCAAGAAGACTCATGAACGGTCTGATACCCCGTTCGGTGAATTGATAATAGCTTTCTCCCTGCTTAATGACGCAGGTCAAGCCCTCTTGTTCCAATAAAGCCTTACAGTTTTCCAAATCTCGGTTCATAGGATATCAGCCTTGCTTTCTTTAAGGCGGCGACCAATACCGGTACGGCAACCGCCTGTAAAATAATGCCCGGAACGCCGGTTGTGACGGCTGTCCATACAGCCGCCCACGCTGTCGGCATTCCCTGAATTTCCGCTTTTAAAACGTGTAGGGCAAAGGCGGCGGCTATCAGAAATACCGTCCGTCCGCCGACCCATGTCAACGGCAGGGTGATGAAGACGGAAAGCCTGAACTTTTGTGTGCAAAGAGACGTGATAAAGCCGTAAGCGCCCAGTTCAAACATCATGAATATCAGTCTCGGAAAGGCAGGCATGCCGCTTATCAGAAAGCTGAACAGGGGAGACAGCACACCGCAAATGAGAGCGGCAGTCGGACCCAGCAGGAAGCCGCCGAGAATCACCGGCAGATGCATCGGAAGAAAAACGTTGCCGAGCGGCTTTCCGCCGATCAGATGAAACAGCTGCGGAACAACCGTTGCAAGGGCGCAGACAGCCGCCGAAACCGCAACGGTTCTTGCCGGCGATAAATCCGTTCTCGATTGAACTTTCTGCATTTTATTCACCCTTGAAAAACTTGTCCGCTTCCTGAAGCTTTTGTCTGATCGGAAGCTTTTGAGGACACTTTTCTTCACACTTTCCGCAGCCGATGCATTTTGCTGCATCGCCCTTGATTTTTTTATACGCCTTTTTGGCGGCGGCTTCGTCCTGAACGCTCTTGTTGTACTGCGCAAAGATTTCGGGAATCTCGACCTTCTTCGGGCAGGGAATACAGTATTCGCAGTGCGTGCAGGAAATTTTCGCCGAGGATTCAAAAACCTTTTTCGCTTTTACGAAACAGAGCTTCTGCTCATCGGTAAGCTTCCCGATTCGGCTTTCGTCGGCGTAGCGGAGGTTTTCTGTGACCTGCTGTGCATTGCTCATACCGCTTAACAGCAGGCTTACCTCCGGTCGGTCCCAGATAAAATCGAGCGCCGACTGAACGGGGGAGACACCCTCAGGCAAAGCGGCTTTCAGGTTGTCTGTCGGATTCGCAAGCTTACCGCCCAAAAGCGGCTCCATGACAATCACGCCGAGCCCCTTTGCGGCGGCGGCTTCAAGACCTTTTGTCCCCGCCTGATTGTTGATATCGACATAGTTATACTGTATCTGGCAAAAATCCCAGCCGTCATAGCCGTTGAGAATCGTTTCAAAGGCCTCGTAATCGTCATGGAATGAAAAGCCGATATACCGAATCTTGCCCGCCGCACGGGCTTTTTCCATCTTCGAAAGCAGGTCAAGCTTCAAAGCGGAATTTTTCCAGGCTTTCAGGTTCGCCGCATGAAGCAGATACATATCAATATGGTCGGTCTGAAGCCGTTTGAGCTGCGTGTTCAGTACCTTATCGAACTCAAAGCCGAACTTGAAGCCGGCAAACGGCGACTTGGTCGCTAAAAGCACCTTGTCCCGGTATCCGTCTGAAAGAGCCTTGCCGACAAGACTTTCGCTTTTTCCGCCGTGATAGAAAAAGGCGGTGTCTATGTAATTGATGCCGTTGTCGATGCCGTTTCTGATGATGCGGACGGCTTCCGGTTCGTCAATGCTGTGTTTGAAATCGTTGCGGGTCGGCAGTCTCATACAGCCGAAGCCGAGAGCCGACACCTTTTCTCCTGTTTTCCCGAAGTCACGGTACTGCATATTGCTTCCTCTTTTCTTTAATTAAGATTCTTCGCCCTGATACACCATACAATAGTTATGTATCTTTTCGGCTTTGAAGTAAGTGTCTTCTATGAGTACAAAGCCGAGCTTTTCATAAAACGGCAGATTATCGGGGTTTTGCGTTTCAAGACCGATTTTGTAACCCTTTGCGGTCAGGTCTTTGACTCCCTGTTTAATAAGCTTTGTTGCGATGCCTTTTCCCTGATACTCTTTTCCTACAAAGACCGGCTCAATCAGATAGGTGCCTTTTTCAAAGACGTTCATGTTGCGGTGACTGAAGGTTTTCAGCGTTTTGATTGTCGAAACAAAGTAGACGCACAAAAACACCCAGTTCGGACACTTCATGAAATCAAGCACGGTGTAGTCGTTGTGCGCATCACGAAAAATGCAAAGACCTCTTTTTTCCTCGTCCTCATAGATATAATCAACCCCGCTTGAGGAAGAAAACCGTTCAAGCATGAAATGGTATAAAAACTTCTTGCGAAGTGTTTCGTTTTTCGTGGCGTAAACATGAACGGGGTCATCAACGTAGCTTTCCGCCGCCATTTTTGCGTAATATTTGAGTGTCTTGCGGTCAAGCTTTTTCTTTTCCATTGTTTTACCCTCCGTAATGCGGCGGTGCGCCGTTGATTCTTTCCTGTATTTTACCAAATACATGGAGTACTGTCAATCGGTAAAAGGGGAGTCGGGCACAGTAACAGCATTTTTCTTCGGTCTGACGATTTTTTGTGAAGCTTTTAAAAATCAATAAGACCTGCAAATGCGGACAGATAATTAAACCAAAGGATTTGCTGTAACCATTGTAAAAAGTTCGGGGACACGGCGTTGAACCGTGCCCCTGAAAGATAAATCCGATTATAAGCTATACTGAAAGAGAAGAAAAAACGAACTCCTCTGCCTCCAAAGACGAGACTCTGCTTATTTTGCAGGAACCTCAGCCAACCTGCTGATATACACGAACATAATCGACAATGAAATCGACGTCTCCGCTGTTGAGGGTTATGTCACCCTTGCCAGACGCTTCGCCGTTTTCTCCTGCCACTTCAACGGAAAGAATCAGACACTCCGGATTCTGTGAAACGCCGCCCTTGGCGGTGCGGGCGCACTCATGACCGTTGATATAGAAAATGTATTCGTCCGGTGTCCATTTGACGCCGTAGGTGTTGTACTGAGTGTAAGGCTTTTCGGCGTAAAAGCTTCCGACATGATAGCTTTGGTGCGCCTGCTCATAGCCGTCCCAATGGAGATTGACGGAAACACAGTCGGCGGTTTTCAGGCTTCCTTTCTCAGAGTTGAAGCTTTCGAAAATGTCGATTTCCGTGCCGTCACGTCCGCTTCCGTCGACATTATACACGCCCTCGTTCATCATCCAGAATGCGGACCAGAGTCCCTGCCCTTTAGGAAGAATACAGCGCGTTTCAAAGTAGCCGTAAAGGAAGGTATCGGGGTTTGCTTCGTCCTGCGGCTCGGATTGATACGTGGTGACGCAGCCGGAATACCAGCCCTCTTTGTAGTCTTCTCCGTATCGGGACGCAGTCTCCTTGTCAAGATATTTTGTGCGGATATGCAGATTGCCGTCCGACACGCTTACCATGTCTTTATGCCAATAGCCGCCTTTGCGAACGGCGCCCCAATGGATCGTGTCGACATTCTGGCTGTCGTTCCACTTACTTCGGTCAAGCTCGGTTCCCTCGAATTCGTCCTGCCAGACAAGCTGATAGTCGTCAAGATTGACGGTTTTTGCGGTCGGGTTCAGACCGAAGCCAAGGTCGATACGAAATAGTGAGGAGATCAGAACGATGATGGTTATCAGTTTGTTGATAATAGATTGACTCATAACGACACTCCCTTTTTCGAAAATACCGGATATTCACCGTTGTGCTTCATCAAATGACGCTCCTGATGATTTATGCTGACATCGGTCGGAATATTCCGGTCTTTTTATCATCATATAATTTTCTTTCTTAATTGTCAAGAATTACCGGTGGGGACATGTGCCTGTCGGTTCCCGGATAATGAAAAATACACCGAAGAGGTTATTTAGCTGACAGTCATGACAGGGGTTGTTATAAAAATATTTATATTATATTAAAAAAACATTTACAATTCAGGAGATATATGGTATCATTTTTATTAAAAGAAATGGAGGTTATTCTTGATGAGAGGATCACGGAAAGTTATTTCACTTTTACTCTGTATGACCCTGATGTTCTCTTTTTTATTACCGGCTTTCAGCGTGTCGGCAATCGAAGAGGACACGGCGACTTTCGGCGGACATACCTATCAGCGTTTTGATGAATCCATGTCCTGGAAGGACGCAAAAGCTTATTGCGAAGACTTAGGCGGATATCTTGCTACGATTACTTCCGCAGCCGAGCAGGAGGCTGTCAAAGAACTGATTGCAAAAGGCACCAAAGCGCAGTATTGGCTCGGCGGAACCGATGAGGACTCGCTGAACAGTTGGCAGTGGGTGACAGGAGAAGCGTTCACCTACTGGGCAGATACCGTTACCTTTGAGACCCACGATAACGGCGAATATTATCTTCATATGCAGCGTCACAACTGGGGAAACGAAGACTATCTCGGTTATTGGAACAATGCCAACAACGAAAACCACATTGACGGGGAAGAAGATTTTTACGGCCCGGAGCAGATCGGTTTTGTCTGTGAATTCGGCGACAGCGAAATGCCGGTCGAAAACAACACGAAAATGCCGATTGTTTACATCATCGGCAGAACCGGTATCGTTAAGGCAGACGGCTCGCCGACAATCGAGGAAAACACAAACTTCATCACCGACGTTGTAGAAGAAGCGATTCCGCTTCTTAAGGATGCCATTTTGAAGGATGAATGGGATCCGTACTGCGATGCGATTTACAATCAGGTTGCCTCCCGTTATGAGGCCTATCGGCTTAACAATGAGGGCGAAGTTGACAACGGCACGCACAACCTCTGGACGTGGGACGAAAAGACCCTCCCGGGAAGACAAGGCGATATCTTCACCTATCGGTTTGAATACGACGCAAGAAAAGACCCCTGTGTCATCGCTGATGATCTGAACGAATACATTGAAGCTATCAAGGCGAAAACCGGCTATGACAAGGTGAATCTGATTTCCCGCTGTCTCGGCTGTAACATAGCGGCGGCGTATCTGACCGAATACGGGTATGACAGTATTGAAACGAACATCATGTTTGCTTCGGCCGCTATGGGGTATGATTTTGTCGGTCAGCTTTTTGCCGGCAAGATTTCATTCCATGCGGATTCCATTAACTATTATCTGGACGAAAGTGACAGCTTTGAGCTTGATGACAGCGAGGTTGCGACCGAGCTGGCGAAAGCAACCGTTGCCTATGCTCAGAACAAGGGTCTTCTTGATGTCGGAACCGCCGCGGCAGATCTGATTTACAACAAGGTTTCGGGAAAAATCTTCCAGAGACTGATGGTCGCCACCTACGGCACATCACCCGGATATTGGGCGATGGTCAACGATGAAAACTACGAAGATGCGAAACAGGCTGTTTTCGGTGACGAAATCGACACCACCTACAAGGTGCTGGTTGAAAAAATCGACAACTATCATTATAACATTATGAACACGCTGAAGGACACCTTGAAGAAGATGGAAGCCGACGGTGTCAAAATGAACATTATCTGCAAATACGGCTTCCAGACGCCTCCGTTCATCGAAGGAAGCCGCAAGCTCAGCGACAATCGGATCGAGGTTTCCGCTCAGTCCTTCGGCGCCACAACCGCCGATACCAACAAGACGCTTTCCTGGTGTTACCTGAACAAAGCCAAGAAGAACGGCACCGATAAATACATTTCTCCCGACAAGAAGATTGACTCGTCAACCGCTCTTTTCCCGGATTCCACATGGTACATCAAGAATATCAAGCACAACCCGTTCTATGACTGCTTTAACCCGCTGATGCTCGCAATGTGTTACAGTGACGGGCAGATGACAATCGACAGCAACGAAAACTGGCCGCAGTACCTGTATTATGACGATTCGAACGATACCTGCGTTCCGCTTACAAGCGAGAATATGAACACGGAGAACTATACCGATAACATATTTTCCGCTTTCTTCAGACTGCTCAAAGCGTTCTTTGCGTTGATAACAGAAAAGCTGAAGCAGATAACCGTAGTGTAATAAGCAAAACGAACAAATCAAAGTAGCGCAAGCCGCCGGGTGGATTCCCGACGGCTTTTGCATGCAAAAAAGCTACAAGGCAAAACCTCATAGCTTTTTGCTTGGATTTGTAGACAATCTTTAAAGATTAGTCGTTGAAATATCTCTTGAGAAGACCCTCAAAAGCCTT
This sequence comes from uncultured Clostridia bacterium, assembly GCA_945863885.1. Lineage (GTDB taxonomy): Bacteria > Bacillota > Clostridia > Oscillospirales > Acutalibacteraceae > UBA6857. The sequence continues at coordinate 263 of CAMAZY010000006.1, read as the reverse complement.
GCCGTGTCTGGCTTCGTCTCTTGCCATTTCGTGAACGGTGTCGTGGATAGCGTCGAGACCGAGCTCCTTGGCTTTCTTCGCAAGCTCGAACTTGCCCATGGTTGCGCCATTTTCAGCGGCAACTCTCATCTCAAGGTTCTTTTTGGTGCTGTCGGTGATAACTTCGCCGAGAAGCTCAGCAAACTTTGCGGCGTGCTCTGCTTCTTCGTAAGCAGCCTTTTCCCAGTAAAGGCCGATTTCGGGATAGCCCTCTCTGTGAGCTA
>CAMAZY010000005.1 GCA_945863885.1 uncultured Clostridia bacterium | reverse complement strand
GATTCCGCAGCCCTTGTCCCGGATTTTGATTCTGACAAGCCGGTTTTCGCATATACTGACGGTTATGTAGATCTTTCCGAAAGACTGCTTGTAGCCGTGGACAATGCAGTTGGTGACGGCCTCGCTGACGGCCGTCCGGATATCGGTCAGTTCCTCGACGGTCGGGTCGAGGCAGGCGGCAAAGGCGGAAACGGCAACCCGTGAAAAGCTTTCGTTCACGCTTTTGGAATCGATTGTCATTTTCAGTTCATTGAGTATTTTCATTCAGCAGACCTCCTTTTGTTTGATTTCACCGAGTCTTTCAAGTCCGGCAAGCTTCATCACCCGATAAGCGGACGGCGAAAGATTCTGAACGGCGATTTTTCCCGAGACGGTTTTCATCAGCTTGTACCGTCCCATCACAAGGCCGATGCCTGAGCTGTCCATAAAGGTGACGCCGCCGAAGTCCAAGATCAGAAGCTCCGGCCGTTTCTTTAAGATGGCATCGTCAATGCCCATGCGTATCAGGCTTGCCGTGTGGTGGTCGATTTCACCGTCAAGCAGGACAAGAAGCTTGTTTTGTCTGTATTCGATTTTGGCTGACATGGCTTTTCCTCCGTAAAAAAATATCACTCACCCAAAAGGGTAAGTGATAAAGACCGAATATTTTGGCGAAGAGCGTCAGCCGAGTAAAATTTTTCTTACTTCGCTGACAAGATAGAACGAGCCGGCGCAGACGGTAACGCCGTCTTTTCCCGTAAGACGAAGAGCGGTCCGAAGGCCTTCTTCGATGTTGTCGTCGGCATAAATATTTTTACAATACGCTTCGGCGTATTGTTTCATTTTTTCGCTGTGTTCGCCTCTGGCGGGATCGGCGAGGGTAAAGACAATGTTCTGACAAACCGGTGCAAAATGGGCAATACAGCTTTCGTAGTCTTTATCCTTCATAAAGCCGAGAAGTGCCGTGATTTTTCTGCCCGGATAGTCCTTCTCAAGCATTTTCAAAAGCGCTCTGATACAGCCGACGTTGTGGCCTCCGTCGATGATGACGGTCGGGTCATCGCTGATTTTTTCCATTCTTGCGGGAAGAAACGCATTTTCAAGTCCCGCTTTGATTGCTTCGTCGGGAACGGAAAAGCCGTGGGAGCGAAGAGCGGTCAGGGCGAGTGTGGCGCAGGCAGCGTTGGCAATCTGATGGTCGCCCGAAAAATTGATCGAAGCGGTCATACCGCCGAAATGAAGCGTATTTTTGCCGGAAACCGAAATTTTACTCATGTCGGGAACGAGAAGAGGACAGCCCGTTTTGCGGCACGTTTCTTCGATTACGGTAAACGCATCGCCCGGCTGGGCGATAAAGTCGAAGCCGCCGTTTTCGGGCGGAAAGGATACAACGGTACTGCCTTTTTTAATAACGCCGCATTTTTCTTTTGCAATTTTCTCCGTCGTATCGCCGAGAACCTCCGTGTGGTCAAGGGAAACGGCCGTAATAACCGTAACCGCCGGTGCCGGAATGATATTGGTGCTGTCGTTTTTTCCGCCGATGCCGGCTTCAAGTACGGCGAGCGAACACCCGGTCTCTTTAAAATAAAGAAGGGCGGCGGCGAAAACAACTTCAAAAAAAGTCGGATTCAGTCCGTCCTTTTCGATTGTTTCACAGCCGGCTTTTACTTTTTCAATAATGTCCGCAAGGTCATCGTGACCGATATATTTGTTATTGACCTGAATTCTTTCGCAAAAGTCAACCACAAACGGGGACGTGAACAGCCCGGTTCTGATACCGGCGGCTTTTGTTCCCTCGGAAATCATCGTACTGACCGTGCCTTTCCCGTTGGTTCCGACAACGTGGATAAACGACAAGCTGTTCTGGGGCTTTCCGAGCACATCAAGCAAAGCGGCGATCCGCTCGTGACCCGGACTTTTTTCATATTTTCGCCTTGAATAAATAAAGTCCAAGGCCTGCTGATACTGCATCGCAACGCTTCCTTTGTTTTTTTGCTATGGTACAACATGAGTTTGAGTTTGTCAATGGAAAAATCCGATAAATCAATGCATTGTCGCTTCACAGGCGACCTTATTTGAAACCGAACAGTGTATACTGCGTATGCAAGGTTCGGGAGAACGCAGACGACGCAGACTTCCGGCATTGCAAAAAATCGGAAACGGCTGCGAATCCGGACGCAGTCGGGTAAACGCTGCAAAGCGTACCGCCGCGCAGTGTTTACCGGATTCCGGGCACCGAGGGACAAAATCGGAGCAAAAAAAATCGGACTTTTAAAATTTTTTACGAAAGGGATCATCACTATGAAAACCAAAAAAACGTTAGCAACTATCCTGGCGGCAGTTTCTGTTCTTACCGTTATTTTCTGCTGCCCGTTCACCGCTTCGGCGGCGGACACGACCGACAATTATTCTCGGTTCACCGCACCGTCAAACTCATCGGATTATGCTTACTGGAACGGTTCAAAAATGGTTAAATCAAAAAACACCAACACATCGGAAATCAAATGGATGCAGGCGGCAATCAACAGAGCCATTAAATATGACGGATTAAAAGCCGATCTTCTCGATGTTGACGGTAAGTTCGGCCCTGCGTCAAAGAAATCTACGATGAAGTTTCAAAGCGCAGTCGGACTGAAAGCGGACGGCAGCTTCGGACCTGACACCATTAAAAAAATGAAGAATGTTTTAAACGACGGTAAAAGAACGTTTACAAGCAGTCCGGATACATCATCCCGGAAGTTTTCATCCCGTACGTCTGCACCGTCTAAAAGCAACAGCTTCTACTATTCAAGCATAAACCCATTTTCATCACGATATGTCGGACAATGCACATGGTACGCTTATGGTCGTGCATATGAGCTGTTGGGTACGAAACCGAAGCTTTGTACGGGAAATGCAGGAAACTGGTTTAGTTATAATAAATCAAACGGTTACTATCAATATGGTTCAACACCGAAATGCGGAGCGATTGCCTGCTGGAAAAGCAACGGAGCCGGACATGTAGCCGTTGTTGAAAAGGTTTATTCCGACGGTAGCTTTGAGGTGAGCCAATACTTCGGAAGCACAGACAAATCGTTCCATTACAGCAAATATGCATCGGGAAAAGCCTATAAATACAACGGTTCAAAATTCCAGGGCTTTATATACATTGTTTGAGTAAGTTTTGATTTTTAAAAATATGCATGGGTGGGAGTGAAATACTCCTGCCTCTTTTTGACTTTACATTCCTGTATTTCCCAACATACTTTTATACTCCGTATTTTCAAGCTCTTTCACACAGCAAAGCTCATAAAGCGCACCGGCAAAGGTCATTTCGTCGACGCCCTCGGGCATCAGATCCCGATATTTTTTCGGAATTTCAAGATCTTTTCCGCAAAGAACGGCGGCATTCATCAGCCGGCGCTTTTTGTTTGTGAAAAGGATACCGCCGTACGCCAGCGGAACGGGGAGGGGATCGGAGCAGATCAATACGGTGCTTGTCAGAACGGAGGCGTCAACCCGATTTCCGATTACGAGTGAAAGCCCGAAGTCCTGTAACATTTTTTTGCCGATTTGTTCATAGACGCCCGTACAGTTCGTGATCACCTTCAGCCGGCAGGCGTAGTCTTTCAGCTTGTATACAATGTCGGTCACCGCCGCATTTTCGTCAACAAAGCAAAGCTCGACCGAATGCGGATCGAGCTGCATTTTTGAAAGCGTCGTGACGGCAGAGTTGAAAAGCACCCTTTGGGCGAATATTTCGGGTTCGAAAAGCCTGATTCCGGATTCGGGGTCAGGCGTTGTTCCGTTTTGCGTGATCGCTTTTGTCCTGAGCTTTCCGCAATATTCCGCAATCGAGTTCCACGGAATAATACCCCGGTAAAGTTTTGCGGTTACCACATAAAAGGCAAGTCCGCCGTCGGGCGTGACTTTTTCGGCGGTAATTTCGGGGGGACTGAAATAATCGTGAAGCTTTCCCTTGATTCCGCTTTGCCCTTCTTGCGTTTTTAAAACAAAAAACACCGTCTTCGCCTCCTGTGTCGTATATTGAATGATATGACAGGAAGGCGGCCGGTATGACGGAAAAGAGGGGGACGGGAAAGCACTGCAGATTCCAAGCCGCTTTCAGGTTGTCTTTTCCGTAGCTTTCTGTTTATATAGTTTCACACCGTTTTCTGCCTCATAAATTGATCGGATTCCTGTAAATACTGTTTCAGAAATTATTTTCGCTTGTTATGTTCTCTTGCATAACGTCTGACATTTTTCATGCCGCCAACCGCTTTGAACATTCGCTCGCTTTTTTTGATTTCAATTTCTTTCCGAAACACCATATCGATGCAGTAAATTCATAATCAGCCTCCTATTATCAGAACTTTCATCTTGCGGATAGGTGATGTTTCCACCACTTTCAAAAATTCCTGATGAGTTCTTGATTTTATTGCCGTCATTGAAGTTGAGCATTGACAATCCTCTGAAAAGTGACGGAACACACCTTTACGATAATACTTTTCCTATCGATCACCTTATCATTCATTTTGTATCATCTTCATCAATCCCGATTTATTGACCTGTTTTTATCATATTCTCAAATTACAATCAAGCGAACACATGAAAACTCCGCTTACCGATTTTTCGATAAACGGAGGTGGTGCATTATTTAAAGAAAGCAAGAAAAAGGCTGAACAGCTTTTTGAAGAAAGCGGCAATGCGTGCGAAGAAGCCGCTTGACTGGTTTTCGGCGGTTTTTTTGTTTGACTGCCGGCAAAGCCAGGAGATTACGCCCTGCTCCGGGTCATCGAAATTGATCGTCAGACCGGTGCCGTCAACAGTTGTGGCATAAAGATACGGCGTCACTCTGTCACTCATGTGCATATCATATGTGACTGCTTCCCAGACATAATGCTCGGCATCACTTGCGACAACGGTCTGGCCGTTTTTGGTTTCGGTCTTTTTCGCTCCGTTCGCAAGTACAGCCTGCGTCATGTTGGTAATTCTGATACCGCTCTTTCGATGTGTTATCGATTTGAGATAGTTGAAGGTTTCTCTTGCCGCTGTTGTTCTGCCGCCTACATAATTGTCAATATCACAGCACATAATCCAGACGGAAGTGTCCTGTAAACTGTCGAGCTCAAGGGTCGCCGGCTGTGTGATAGAGGCAAGGGGTAGTCCGGCGGCGAAAAAGCCGGGATATCTCGAAAGCATCGTCCACACCATAACACCGCCCGTTGAATAACCGCCGATATAAATTCTCGAGGTATCAATGTTTTCTTTGTTCTGTTCGATGTATTCATCAATGATTTTTTTCAGATTAGAGGCAAGGGTAGAATCCCAGTTGTTTGTCGCATTGCACGCACGGGGCGCAAGAAGATAACAGCCTCCCTGAACGAAACGAGCCTGATATTCATCACTCGCCCAGTTTGAGAAACCGTACCATTGAAGCTGACTTCCCGGTTTCTGACCCGACTTCATACCGTGAAGCCACACCATGAGAGGATATTTCTGCGTGTCATTAGTTCCTTTCTTCGGCGAAAAAGCGAGATAATCATAGCCGTTTGAAGCGACTGCGTTTGTGAAAGTTTTAAGCAGAGCATTTTTCCCGCTCGTAATAGAAACCGCCCCGGCAGAAAGTACAAGACCTGACATCACACATACCGCCGCAAGAAGAACGGCAAGAATCTTTTTGAGTTTCATTGTATAAGCTCCTCCATTAACAATATATTTATTATTATACAGCAACCATTTCTGTTTGTCAAATTAATAGTCTCCTTGTATTTGGTAATACCATTTTACAAGGAGGTCTGTGTTTTGTCGAATGTGCGGATTTGAAATCGGCGGGGGGAGAATGAGATATACCGATAATCTGGAAGCTGACGAATGCAGTCATTTTAATTCTTTCGCATACAAACGGTCAATACCGTTACCGTAATTCACGATATCCTTAATATAGCAATAACCGTATTTTTCGTATAAGCCAACAAATTCTGTCGGGATATATGTTCTGCCGAAGCCAAGCTTTTTTGCATATTGATTTGCAAAATCAATGAGTTTTCCGCTGATTCTTTGACCACGGTATTCTTCCGTTACAAACAAAGTCGATATCCATGGATATATATCAGGCAGCGGATAATAGTCAGTTTTCATGATGGTTGCCATTGCGACAATACGTCCGCTTATCGTCGCTGCAAACGGAGTTTCCCATTCCTCAAAGGCCCAATTTTTAATTGTCCGCAAAGTATGGTCTTTCACTTCTGACCATGAAAAGTTTTCAACGAAATCCACCAATCTATCTGCCATTTCTGTATCTTTGTCAACCTTTTGAATCTCTAATAATTCAAACACTGCTTCTTCCATTCACTCATTGCCCCTGCAAAATCCGATTTATTGCCCTAATTCTATCATATTCTCAATTTACAATCAAGATAGCGTGAAAAACTCCCCACCGATTTCCCGATGAGGAGTTTATTATCAGATATAGAGTCTGCTTCAATATCGTTCGGGTTATACACCCGGCGTTTCGTGGACAAGGAGTAAATATATTCCTTTGCGTCCTCTACCGTCAATGTAAACTCAGCGAACTTGAAGTAGCTTATTGCGTCAGCAACAAGGTTCCGGGGTCCCATAGAAATCTGTGATTCCGTGATGGGTCGGGTTCTTATTTCTTGTCGGCAATCGCAGCCTGTGGTGTAACGAAGAAATGTAGGAGATTATTTATAGAAATCGAAAAAATCTTCATATATTTTTCTTGCTTGTTCTTCATCACCCCAAGATAGCGGGTCGTCAGCATAACATAAAGTGTGAAAAGGTTCCATTGTATTTAATTCGTTAGGCAACTGTTGCCATATTGAATAGCATTTTCTGCCAAAATCTTCTATAGGAAAATCATTAGACTCATATACCGTTTTCAAATCTTCAGTTAAGCATCTACCAAAAATATCAACAGAAAAGTTCTTGCACTCATATTTCCAAAATCTTTGTAAAATGTCAAATGCAGTATCGTAGTCATATGAACAACTTTCTAATTCCAAAAGCAACTCGTTATTCACATCAGAAAGAAACATCTTATCAAGGGTTTTACTATAATCAGTCCCATCGGTTAAACCAATTTTCCACAACAATGATTTGCATATCAACTTTTCCATACTGCACCTCCTTTTTTATGATTGTATCATATCGCACATCGAATTTCAATATACACAAAAGCTCCCCATATTCTTTCGAATACGGGGAGCTGATTGCACATTTAATAGCTGTTATACAGCTACAACTGATATAGGAGAAGTCGCAAAACCCTTGATATTACTGGGGTTTCAACTTATTTCATCTCAGCGATTGCTGCCTGAGCGGCTGCAAGTCTTGCGATGGGTACACGGAACGGTGAGCAGGAAACATAGTCAAGTCCGATCTGGTGGCAGAACTCAACCGATGTCGGGTCGCCGCCGTGCTCGCCGCAGATACCGCAGTGAAGAGCCGGATTAACGGGCTTGCCGAGCTTGAGAGCCATTTCCATAAGCTTGCCTACGCCGTCACGGTCGAGCTTTGCAAACGGATCGTTCTCGAAGATCTTCTTGTCATAGTAAGCGTCAAGGAACTTACCGGCGTCGTCACGGCTGAAGCCGTAAGTCATCTGGGTAAGGTCGTTGGTGCCGAAGCAGAAGAAGTCAGCTTCCTTGGCAATCTCGTCAGCAGTAAGAGCCGCTCTCGGGATTTCGATCATGGTGCCGACCTGATAGGTAAGGTCGCTGCCTGCGGCTGCGATTTCAGCGTCAGCGGTTTCAACAACTACCTTCTTAACATACTTGAGCTCTTTGATGTCGCCGACAAGCGGAATCATGATTTCCGGAACAAGGTTCCAGTCGGCATGAGCCTTCTTGACGTTGATAGCGGCACGGATAACAGCAGATGTCTGCATCTTTGCGATTTCCGGATAGGTAACGGCAAGACGGCAGCCTCTGTGACCCATCATCGGGTTAAACTCGTGAAGAGAAGCGATGATGTTCTTGATGGTTTCAACGCTCTTGCCCTGAGCCTTTGCAAGTGCTTCAATGTCGGCTTCCTCAGTGGGAACGAACTCGTGAAGCGGCGGGTCAAGGAAACGGATGGTAACCGGGTTGCCTTCAAGGGCTTCGTAAAGAGCTTCGAAGTCAGCCTGCTGAATCGGGAGAATCTTAGCAAGAGCAGCTTCTCTCTCTTCAACGGTATCCGAGCAGATCATCTCACGGAAAGCTGCGATTCTGTCAGCTTCGAAGAACATGTGCTCTGTACGGCAAAGACCGATACCCTCAGCGCCGAGCTCACGGGCTTTCTTAGCGTCAGCCGGTGTATCGGCGTTAGTTCTTACCTTCAGTACTCTGTATTTGTCAGCCCAAGCCATGATTCTGCCGAACTCGCCTGCGATTGTTGCGTCAACCGTAGCGATTTCGCCGTCATAGATGTTACCGGTGGAGCCGTCGATGGAGATTACGTCGCCCTCATGGAAGGTCTTTCCGGCGAGGGTGAACTTCTTGTTGGCTTCGTCCATAGCGATGTCCGAGCAGCCCGATACGCAGCAAGTACCCATACCACGGGCAACAACGGCTGCGTGAGAGGTCATACCGCCGCGAACGGTGAGAATGCCCTGAGAAGCCTTCATGCCGGTGATGTCTTCCGGAGAGGTTTCAAGACGAACAAGAACAACCTTCTTGCCCTGTGCCTTCCAGGCTTCTGCGTCGTCAGCGGTGAATACGATCTGACCGCAGGCAGCACCCGGGGAAGCGCCGAGACCCTTGCCGATCGGAGTAGCGGCCTTAAGAGCCTTCGCATCGAACTGCGGATGAAGAAGGGTGTCAAGGTTTCTCGGATCGATCATCGCAACGGCTTCTTCTTCCGTTCTCATGCCTTCGTCAACGAGGTCACAAGCGATCTTGAGAGCGGCCTGAGCGGTTCTCTTGCCGTTTCTGGTCTGGAGCATGAACAGCTCGCCGTGCTCAACGGTGAACTCCATGTCCTGCATATCTCTGTAGTGATTTTCAAGGATGCCGCAAACTTCGTTGAACTTTGCGAAAGCCTTCGGGAATTTGTCAGCCATTTCGGAAATGTGCATCGGGGTACGAACGCCTGCAACAACGTCTTCGCCTTGTGCGTTGGTAAGGAATTCGCCGAACAGACCCTTTTCGCCGGTTGCCGGGTCACGGGTGAAAGCAACGCCGGTACCGCAGTCGTCGCCCATGTTGCCGAAAGCCATTGACTGAACGTTAACGGCAGTACCCCATGAATACGGGATATCGTTGTCGCGGCGATATACGTTTGCTCTCGGGTTGTCCCATGAACGGAAAACAGCCTTGATAGCGCCCATGAGCTGTTCTTTCGGATCGCTCGGGAAATCGGAGCCGATCTTTGCTTTGTATTCAGCCTTGAACTGATAAGCAAGTTCCTTGAGGTCGTCAGCGGTAAGCTCAACGTCCTGCGTAACGCCCTTTTCAGCCTTCATCTTGTCGATGAGCTCTTCAAAATATTTCTTACCGACTTCCATAACAACGTCGGAATACATCTGAATGAATCTTCTGTAGCAGTCCCAGGCCCAACGGGGATTGCCGGATTTTTCAGCGATTGCTTCAACAACCTCTTCGTTAAGACCGAGATTGAGGATTGTATCCATCATGCCGGGCATGGAAGCACGGGCACCTGAACGAACGGAAACGAGAAGCGGATTAGTCTTGTCGCCGAATTTCTTTCCGGTGATCTCTTCCATCTTAACGATGTACTCGTTGATCTGCTGCTGGATTTCATCGTTGATTTCTCTTCCGTCCTCATAGTACTGTGTGCAGGCTTCGGTTGAGATTGTGAAGCCCTGGGGAACGGGAAGACCGATGTTGGTCATTTCAGCAAGGTTTGCGCCCTTACCGCCGAGAAGTTCACGCATGTTTGCGTTACCTTCGCTGAACAAATAAACATACTTTTTGCTCATTGAAAATCCTCCTGTAATTTGTTAAATGAAATATTGTTGCCGAAATTCAGTGATTTTCGGGTTTCAAGAAATTTTATCAAATTTTGGGGACAAAGTCTATTGTTTTTTTTCCTATATATTTTGACTTTATTTTGTGAATTTTGTAAAAATTAACATTATAACGACTTGCGTTTTGTAATGCTGATATTTTATCGGCTTTTTGCTTGTCAGGTATAGAATTTTTCATATTATTGTGTTATTATAAATACATATATGACATGCCGGAAGAAAAACTTTAAGGTTTTTCTATGTGCTGTGGTGTAGAATCATGCCAAACTGTCCGAAGGAGGTTTATCATCGTGAAGAAAATCATATCATCGGTTCTGATTATCTGCCTTGTGTTCTGCTTTGCTTCCTGCAGTAAGTCCGTCACCAATACACTTGAACAGCCGACAGAAGCGCCGACGGGAAATCTGGAGGATACCGTTACCATCCGGCTTCCGATTACTTTTGTCGACAGCGAATATCGGGATAATCTTGAGGGATATTGCAAAAAATACGGATACAACAGTGCAAAGCTCAGCGATGACGGTCAGACGGTGGAAATCGTGATGAATCAGTTTTCCAATGAGCTTATGAAAACCGATATCGGGATGCAGGTTCTCAAAAAGATATCCGAAATAACCGATTCCGGTGATTATCCTTATGTGAAAGAGCTTGTGAAAGTGGATAAAGATCATTTCAGAGAAGTGATCATATCTGTTGACCGAAAAGGATACAAAAAGGCGGGGACATCGGCGCCTTTCATGATCGGTCAGTACTGTCTGCTTTATCAGGCGTATGACAGCACGGACGATTACCGGTGCGAGGTCACGGTGGTTGATTATAAAACCAACAAAGTTATTGATACTCTCGTATACACAGACAAAGACGAATAACAAAGGAGTAAAGATTATGCAAATGACATTCAGATGGTTCGGAGCGGACAAGGATACCGTTACGCTCGAACAGATCAGACAGATTCCCGGAGTGGTCGGCGTCGTACCGGCTCTTCACAAGCTGCCCGCCGGCGAAGCATGGCCGCTTGACATGATTATGGACATGAAAAAGGAGATCGAGGACGCAGGACTGACAATGGAATGCATCGAGTCGGTCAATGTTCATGAGGATATCAAAATCGGGCTTCCGTCAAGAGACAAATATATCGAAAACTATATCACAAGCATCAGAAATCTTGCCAAAGCGGGCGTCAAGGTCATCTGCTACAATTTCATGCCCGTTTTCGACTGGACAAGAACCGATCTTGCCATGGATATGGGCAACGGTGCGACCTGCCTTTGCTACTTCGGCGAACAGATCGAGGGCAAAAGCCCCGAGGACATGTTCCGGGAAATCGATGACAACTCCAACGGCTACGCCATGCCCGGCTGGGAAACCGAGAGAATGGGCGAAATCAAGGAGCTTTTCGAAAAGTACAAGAACGTAACCGCCGAGGATCTTTGGAACAACCTTAAGTATTTCCTTGAAAAAATCATTCCCGTCTGCGAGGAATGCGACGTAAAAATGGCGATCCACCCGGACGATCCCCCATGGGATATCTTCGGACTTCCGAGAATTATCAAGGACATCGACTCTCTCAAGCGTTTTCTTTCGCTCGTTGACAGCCCCTGCAACGGTCTTACGTTCTGCACCGGCTCGCTCGGCGCTTCGGAAAAGAACGATTTGCCGAAGATGATCCGTGAGGTCGGCGACAGAATTTATTTTGCTCACCTTCGCAACGTCAAGGTCGTCGGCAACCGCTTCAACGAAACGTCCCACCTTTCCTCGGACGGTTCACTTGATATGTACGAAATTGTCAGGGCGCTTCAGGACGTCGGCTTTGACGGCTATATCCGGCCCGACCACGGCAGAATGCTTTGGGGCGAAACCGCAAGACCCGGATACGGCCTTTACGACCGTGCGCTCGGAGCTGCTTATATCAACGGACTTTGGGAAGCGGCGGAGAAAAGCTCGAAGAAATAATTGATATTGCATAACAGGTGAGTCTCTCGCCCCGGCAAACCGCAGGTTTGCCGGGGCAGGGCGGGCGGCTCCCCGATCAAACCGCAGGTTTGATCCTTTTTCGCCGCCGGGAGGCGGCGAAAAAGCCGTGCTGCGAAGCAGCGCGGGGGGAGCCGCCCGCCCGACAGACTTGCCTTTACGGGAAACTAAATTATCCCGTTGCGCCGTGAAACGGCGCAACGGGATGGAAGAACATGGTGAAAGCAAATGAGCTTTATTGAATTTGAATCGGTACATAAAAGATACCAATCCGGCGAAGTGATGATTACCGCCGCCGACGGCGTTAACTTCAAAATCGAAAAGGGCGAATTCTGCCTGATAGTCGGCGCAAGCGGCGCCGGTAAATCGACCGTTCTGAATATGCTCGGCGGTCTTGACAGCTGCAACGACGGAAAAATCCGTGTTGACGGACGACTGATCAACAATCTTGACGAAAACGCACTGATCGAATACCGACGGTTTGATGTCGGTTTCGTTTTTCAGTTTTATAACCTGATTCCGAATCTGACGGCGCTTGAGAATGTCGAATTGGCGTCACAGCTGAGTAAGAAATCGCTCGACCCGAAAACGATGCTGAAAAGGGTCGGCCTTGCGGACAGAATGGATAACTTTCCGTCTCAGCTTTCCGGCGGCGAACAGCAGCGTGTTTCCATTGCCCGTGCGCTTGCCAAAAATCCGAAAATTCTTCTTTGTGATGAGCCGACGGGCGCTCTCGACTATAAAACGGGCAAGCAGATATTAAAGCTTTTGAGAAAGACCTGCCGTGAAACGGGGACGACTGTCGTTATGATTACGCATAACCAGGCGCTTGCCGATATGGCGGACAGAATTATCACCATGCGTTCGGGACGGGTGATTCAGATTGCCGTCAATGACCGGCCGGTACCGGTCGATTTTCTTGAGTGGTGAGCGTCTTTTGAGGTGAAAATTATGAACAACTCCTTATTCAAGGATACCGTCAGAACGATCAGCCGGACAAGTTCAAGATTCTTGTCGATCGTCGCTATCGTGGCTCTCGGTATCAGCTTTTTTGCCGGTATGAACGCAACGGCTCCGGATATGCTCGAAACGGCCGCACAGTATTATATCGATTCGAATGCGACGGATCTGCGGATTATTTCGACCGCCGGTTTGACGGACGATGATATCGAAGTGATGAAAACGGTTCAGGGCATCGAACAGATCAGCGGCGAAAAATATGTTGACGGCAAAGTAAAGGTCAACGGCGAAAACCTAAGCGACATTGACGGCTCTCAGCTTACGGTGCGGGTCATGAGTCTTGATATGCAAAAGGCCATCGCCGCCGAAAACGGAGAGGACGACCGGACGTATATCAACCGGCCTCAGCTGATTGCAGGCAACTGGCCGACAACGGAAAATCAATGTGTGGTTGACCAGAGCACGCTTTCGACGCCGGAGGAATTTCAGATCGGCTCCATCATCACCGTGGAGGGCGAAAATTCGGATATATCGGCTTCTTTGAAGAATACGGAATATGTCATTACGGGCATTATCCGCACACCGGTTTTCGTGTCTTATGAAAGAGGGGCTACCTCAATCGGAACCGGAAAGCTCGGAACGTTTATTTATGCTCCCGCCGAAAACTTTACGGCTGATTATTATTCCTCGGTGCTTATCAAGCTTACGGGATCTGCAAGTTACGACCCGTACAGCGACGAATACGACAATTTTGTCGCACCGTATACGGATTTTATCCAATCGATTTCTTCCGAACGGCTTGAAAAAAGAGTGGAGCCGCTTAAAGCGGAATATGCGCAAAAAGTAGCTGACGGCGAAAAGGAATATGCCGAGACAAAGGTGTCGGTTGAAAAACAGATAGCCGAGGGCGAAAAGCAGGTCGAAACCATTCTGGATATGGCGGAAAACGGAGACGAAAAGCTTGCCGAATATAAGGCGCAATATAATGAAAAGGCGACCGAAGCGGGCAATGCAATCGATGAAAATAAGCTTGAACATTCCGAACAGTACGCCAGATGGGAAGAAAAGCGGAACGAATATAACGAAGCCAAAGCGCTTGTTGAAAAATATGCGACGGCGGAAACCGACTATAAAAACGCCGTCACGCAATATAATATTGCCAAAACGCAGGTGACGACCTTTAGTGCTACCGTATCGTATCTTGAAAACCTTGTGGCAACAACAAGAGCGGCTGTCGATCAGCTTGACGGCAAGCAGACAGAAAACGCAAGCGACATCATTAACCGTTTTGAACAGTCAGGCCTTGTCGGTAAAGAGGTCGATGAAATCGTGAACAATATAAGGGGATTTACCGCTGTCGGAACGGCAAAGGAAATGTCCGCTTATCTTGAACCGCAGCTTCAGACACTTGAAGAAAAGCTTGCCGCAACAAAAGCGGATCTTTCACAGGCGAATACCGAGCTTGCCGATAAAAAGGCGGAGCTTGACGAAGCGGCAAAGCTTGTTGAAAAGCTCAAGGAAGTCAAAGCCTCGCTTTCCGGTGCGGAGGAAGAGCTTGCCGAAGCAGAAAAGGAACTGACAAGTGCCGGCTATGATATTCAGATCGGTGAGCTTGAGGTCCTTTCTCAGCTTTCGGATATGAAAAACCAGATCTCGAACTACGAAACCAATCTTCAGCTTGCCAAAGCGAAGGCTCCGACCGTTCAGCAGGAATTTGAAGAAGCCAAGCAACAGGCACTTGACAAGCTTGAGTCCGCAAAGGCTCGGCTTCAGGACGCCAATAATTTCCTGCTCGGACTTGACGATGCAAAGTGGTATGTGCAGGACAGAGACGAAGCCCTTACGGGGTATTCGGATTATAAGACAATGGCTGAAAGAACGGCCGCTATGTCGCTTATTTTTCCGTGGTTCTTCTTTATCGTAGCCGCTCTTGTCTGTCTGAACACCATGACAAGAATGGTCGAGGACGAAAGAACACAGCTCGGCACACTGAAAGCCATGGGCTTTACGGAAAAAGAAATCGCTAAAAAATATATCATTTATGCTTTTGTTGCGAGTTTCTTCGGCTCGATAGCGGGTACGTTTTTAGGCTTTGCCGTTTTCCCGACGGCTCTCACCTCGGCCTTCTCCATTATGTTCGATATGCCCTCTGTCACGATACGCTACCAGATGAAATATGCCGTAATCGGAGTTCTGCTTTCGGTTCTGACGACGGTCGGTGCGTCTTACCTTGCAAGCCGTTCCAGCCTGAAAACGCCGGCTTCGGCTTTAATGCGTCCGAAGGCGCCGAAAATCGGAAAGCGGATCTTCCTTGAAAAGTTCCCGAAGCTCTGGTCGAAGCTCAGCTTTACGACAAAGGTTACTATGCGCAACGTCTTCCGGAACAAAAAGCGTTTTATCATGGCGGTTATCGGCGTCATGGGCTGTACTTCGCTTCTGGTTGCAAGCTTCGGTCTGAGTAATTCGATCGAAACTGCGTTTGAAAAGCAGTTTACGGACGAAGACAGTATCGTCTGCTACGATATGCAGGTTATTCTGAACGGCTCTTATGACCCGACGATTTCGGAATGTAAACCGCTTACGATTGTCAACGAACAATCCGAGGTCGGAACGAGTATGCTCAACTATATGAAAGTGTACGATTCCACCAGTGCGTTCAGTGACAAACAGATGGAAACCTATCTTTTCGTTCCCGAAGACAGTGCGGCGATTTCCAATTACATGAGACTGCGTGACGGTAAGACAGGGGAAACGATTGTTCTGCCTTCAACCGGGGCCGTCATCACACAAAAGCTTGCTAAAAAGCTGAACGTCGGCGTCGGGGACAGCGTTACCATTAAGCTTGACGACCGGCCGGTCAATATTCCGGTTGCGGCGATTGCGGAAAATTACACTTTCCACTATCTTTTCATGTCGAAAGAGGTTTACGCCTCGCTGTTCGGAACCAATCCGAAATACAACTATATCATGGCGAATTTTGCGACGGGTATCAGCGATCAGCAAAAAGCGGAGCTTTCCTCCCGGCTTATCGATAACTACGAAATCAGTTCCGTGGCATTTTCGACCGATATTCAGTCGATGTTCGAAAATGTTCTGAACAGTCTGAATTTCATTTCCGTAATCATGATGATATGCGCCGCCCTTCTGGCCTTTATCGTGCTTTACAATCTTTCAACCATTAACATCCATGAGCGTATCAAGGAGATTGCGACGATCAAGGTGCTCGGCTTTTCCAAAGCGGAAACCTCGGCGTATATCTTCCGTGAAAACCTGATGCTGACCGTAATCGGAACGTTTATCGGCTTATTTACGGGGATTGTGCTTCATCGGATCGTTATTGCCGTCAGTGAAGTAGATGTCATCATGTTCGGCCGGAACATCGGCGTGATGGGCTTCCTTCTTGCGGCGGTTCTTTCGGTCGGATTCTCGCTGGTTGTCAATCTTGTTTTAAAGCGGACGCTCAACAAGGTCAATATGGTTGAATCGTTAAAATCCATTGAATAAAAAGGAAGTAGGAATATGCTTGCAAATTTAAGAGATCTTTTACAGGACGCCGAAGAACGAAACTACGCCGTCGGCTCGTTCAGCGTAGCAAATATGGAAATGGTTTTAGGTGTAATCAAAGCCGCCGAGGAAACCCGCTCTCCGATCATTCTTCAGATCGCCGAGGTCCGGCTTAATCATTCGCCGCTGGCTTTGATCGGTCCGTTGATGCTTGCGGCGGCGGAGGAGGCCGACGTGCCCGTTGCGGTTCATCTTGACCACGGCACCACGCTCGACTGCATCAGTCAGGCGCTCGACATCGGCTTTACCTCGGTCATGTTCGACGGTTCTCATCTTCCGCTTGAAGAAAACATAAGAATTACGAAGCAGGTTGTAGAGCTGGCGCAGGATTACGACGCCGCTGTTGAAGCCGAAATCGGCTGTGTCGGCGGAAGCGAGGACGGTTCTGTCGATATCGAAATGCACTGTACTTCACCCGAGCAGGCGGTCAGATTTGCCGCCGAAACAGGTGTTGATGCGCTTGCTATCGCCATCGGCAACGCCCACGGCAACTATAAGCACGAGCCGGTTCTTCGGTTTGATATTCTCGAAAAGGTGCATGAAAGCGTTGATACACCGCTTGTTCTTCACGGCGGTACGGGTATCAGCCCACAGGACTTCATCAAGTGTCATCAGAACGGCATCAAGAAAATCAATATTGCAACGGCGACGTTCGACAGCGTGGAAAAAAGCGTCAGAGAAGCCTACAAGAACGGAAAAATCAACGGCTACTATGACCTTCACACCGCCGAAATCGCCGGCGCATACGAAAACGCAAAGAAACACATGGAAATTTTTTATTCGGTCGGAAAAGCCGAATGAATCACAGGCAATCTCTAAAAACTCAAGGCGTTCGGCATAGTGCACAAATGATGTCGGATTGAAGCAGCCGAAAGCCAAAACCGATACGCCTGAAAACAAATATTTCACGCACCTTGCTATGCTTTCAACCTTACCATACGACAGTATGCCTGCGGTTTCAAGCTACGCAATGCACGCAAAATATTTGCTTTCAGGTTCTGCGAAGTTTTAAGCGAATAAATTTTTGTCGAGACAAGAAAGAAAGCGGAGAAATGCTGTCGCATTTCGAGCATTTCTGCCGCAGGTTCGGCGGAAATTTATCACTTAAAACCGTACCGGCTTTGACTTTCGTCTGCTTCGGCAAAAATCCGTAGACATACTCTGTGTATTTCAAGGATTTGGGGCGACAAAGACGGCATTAGTTGGGCATTATGACGAATGCCGGGATGTTTTTAGAGGTTGCCTACAATACAATCAAAATACCGAAAGGAAGAAAACATTTATGAAATATGTTCAATTCGACGAGTCCAAGCCTCTTGACGTAATCCCTATCGGAAGAGTCGCCATCGACTTTAATCCCACCGACATGAACCGTCCGTTAAGCGAAAGCTGTAACTTCAACAAGTACGTCGGCGGTTCCCCGGCGAATATTGCCGTCGGTCTTGCAAGACTCGGCAAAAAGGTCGGCTTTATCGGCAAGGTTTCCGACGACCAGCACGGAGACTATGTTGTCGACTACTTCAAAAAGGACGGCATTGACACCTCGAACATCTTCAGAGCCAAAAACGGCGAAAAAATCGGTCTGACCTTTACGGAAATCAAAAGCCCGACCGAAAGCAGTATCCTGATGTACCGGGACGGCGTGGCAGACCTCATGCTCGAGCCGTCGGAGGTCAGCGAGGATTACATAAACAGCGCAAAAGCGATTGTCATTTCCGGTACTGCCCTTTCGCAAAGCCCGTCAAGAGAAGCTGCTCTCAAGGCAATGATGCTCGCCAAGAAGAACGGCGTTGTCGTCATTTTCGATATTGACTACCGTGCCTACACCTGGAAGAACAAGGACGAAATTTCCGTCTATTACTCGATGGTTGCACGAAATGCCGACATCATTCTCGGCTCGAGAGAGGAATACGACCTGACCGAAGCGATCACCGGCGTTTGCAAGACGGACGAGGAAAGTGCAAAGCTCTGGCAGTCCTACGGCGCAAAAATCGTCATCATCAAGCACGGCAAGGACGGTTCGACCGCCTACACGAACGATGGCAAGAGCTATTCGATCAAGCCGTTCCCGGTCAAGGCGATGAAAGGCTTCGGCGGCGGCGACGGCTACGCTTCGGCGTTTATCCGCTGTCTGCTTGAGGGCTGGGACATGATTGATGCCCTTGAATTCGGTACGGCGAGCGCTTCAATGCTGATTTCCGCTCACAGCTGTTCGGCGGCCATGCCGAGCGTGGAAGCGATTGAACAGTTCATCAAGGAAGAAAAAGAGCTGTACGGCGAAATGGTCGCAAGAGCTTGATGGCAGGCAAATGAAGCGCACCTGCGGTGCATGAAGCGACGCAAAGCGCCATGAAGCACGGCAAAGCCGCATGAAGCGTGCCCGGAAAGATTTCAGAAATCAGAAGTCAGAGTTCAGAAATCGGGTCGGTGCATGACAGCAAAATGGCACTGCGGGCACATAGAGGTCGCATTTTCACTTTGTAAAAACGGAAAGCTGTTCCCCTGCGGAACGGCTTTTCCTTTGTCAGGAAGCTTGCAGATTATAAATTCTTGCCGAAAGGGCTGAGGTCTTCAGATAAGCGGATAAGTTTTGTTTAGCGGTGTAAGATCCCTCTGTCGCCTTGCGGCATCTTTTCCTCCGGAAACGGGCACCCCTTTGTCTGCTGACGCAGACATTTTTCCTAACAGGGGAATAACCTTTCAGGGGAGAAAAATATTCCATGGAATTCGATATAATATGATTCTCCCCTGAAAGGGGAGATGTCAGCTTTGCTGACAGAGGGGTCTCCACGCTACCCGTCAGCACTCGGTAAAATTTAGCTTGTTAGTGTAATAGTTGCTTGTTCTTTTTGGAGATAACTTCTTCGATATCTCTTCCTTGTGCCCGTGCGGCATGAGCACAAGGCAGAAGAATAGAACAAGTAAAAGCAGAGAAGTACAGACTAACCTACACATATTCTGACTGCTGACCGCTGAAAGATAGTGTGATATCTTGACAACTATTTTCTTAAAATATATAATATGTAAAATTAAATGTGAATGAGGCCTTGAAGCGTTTGTCAGAAACCGTAGGAAAGGGGAAAGGTGACGAAAAAGATGAAGCAGGAAAAAAGAGAAATCATTTTGGCCGTAATCCTTGTTGCATTGGCTGTCACAAGCGTTTTGCTGTGCACGCTTTCCGGCTCGCCGGATTCGCTTCCCTATAAAGTCGGAGAAGCGCTTATTATGCTTGGCATGGCCGTTTTTGCAGTCGGAATGTATTTCACAAAAGGAAGCCTGCCTGTCCGGCTTGTTGAAACGGCGGTATATCTGACGGTAATAACGTTTTTCGGCTTTAAACTGTATCGCTCGACCGGTGAAACGAACCCTTTCCCTTTTATCATTTTAACACAGGCGACGGCTTTGCTGATTGTCGGCGTGCACACTCTGACGGAACGGATCATAAAAAAGGTCAAAGGCAGGGAAAGCCGGGAAAACGAGGAGTAAAACATCAAATGCCGCCCGAGGATAACCCCCGGGCGGTTCATCTATATCCACAAAGTCCTGAAAGCTTACGCTTCGGGGCTTTCGTTTTGGTTCGGCTCCGCCGTTTTCGCTTCGGCGGGGATTTCTTCAAACCGGACTTCGCCGTCTGTATATTCACAGCGGTACTTTTTGCCCTCGGTGATCGCTCCCTCGAGCATCTTTTCCGAAAGCGGATCTTCGACCTTTGTCTGAATCGCACGGCGAAGCGGTCTTGCGCCGTAAACTGGGTCAAAGCCCTTGTCGGCTACCATATCAACAACGCTGTCGTCGAAGGTAATGTCGATTTTCATATTCGTGAGTCTTTCTTTCGTCTGTTCAAGCAATCTGCCGGCGATTTCGTGGATTTCCTCTTTCGTCAGCTGGTTGAATACGATAATTTCGTCAACACGGTTGAGAAATTCGGGACGGAACGTGTTCTTAAGCTCGCCCATAACGGCGTCGTAAATCTTGCTGTCGGGAAGTGCTCCGCCCTCGTTTTCACCCGAGAAGCCGATCGACTTGTTGCCGCCGGCAATCAGCTTTGCACCGACGTTCGAGGTCATGATGATAATCGTGTTCTTGAAGTTTACCTTTCTGCCCTGAGAGTCGGTGAGAATTCCGTCGTCAAGAATCTGAAGAAGCATATTGAACACGTCGGGGTGTGCCTTTTCGATTTCGTCGAAGAGCACCACGCTGTACGGCTTTCTTCTGACCTTTTCGGTCAGCTGACCGCCCTCCTCATAGCCGACATAACCCGGAGGGGAGCCGACAAGACGGGAAACCGTGTGCTTTTCCATAAATTCGGACATATCGAAACGGATGACGGCGTCCTCGTCACCGAACATTGCCGCGCCGAGTGCCTTGCAAAGCTCGGTTTTACCGACACCTGTCGGGCCTAAGAAGATGAACGAGCCCATCGGCCGTTTCGGATCCTTTAGTCCGCAGCGTCCTCGTCTCATGGCTCTGGCAACGGCGGAAACCGCCTTGTTCTGACCGACGATTCTCTTGTGAAGCTCGTCTTCCATTTCCAAAAGCCGCTGGCTTTCCTCTTTCGTCAGCTCGGACACGGGGATTCCCGTCCAGCCCGAAACGATGGACGCTACGGTGTGCGCCGTAACTTCTCCGGTTGAGCGTGTCGTCTCCTCTTTCCAGCTTGCCCGGGCAGTCGTAAGCTTGGAGCGCAGTTCTTTTTCGCTGTCACGAAGCTTTGCCGCTGTTTCAAAATCCTGTGCGCTGACAGCGGAGGCTTTTTCTTCGTTTACTCGTTTGATGTCGTCCTCAAGCTCCTTGATGTGGTCGGGAACGACGTAGGCGCTAAGTCTGACCTTGGAAGCCGCCTCGTCAATCAGGTCAATCGCCTTGTCGGGCAAAAAACGGTCGGTGATATACCGTGACGACATTTCGACCGCCGCTTCAATCGCTTCGTCGGTGATTTTGACCTTGTGGTGGGCTTCATATTTGTCCTTAAGTCCCTTTAAGATTTCAACCGCTTCTGCCTGTGACGGCTCGTCAACGGTGACGGGCTGAAAACGTCTTTCAAGGGCGGCGTCCTTTTCAATATATTTGCGGTATTCGGTAATCGTTGTCGCACCGATGACCTGAAGCTCGCTTCGGGCAAGCGACGGCTTTAAGATGTTCGCCGCATCAACAGCGCCCTCCGCCGAGCCGGTACCGATGAGGTTGTGCACCTCATCAATGAACAAGATCACGTCCTTGGCTTTGATGACCTCTTCAATGCAGTTCTTGATTCTTTCCTCAAAGTCGCCTCTGTATTTTGTGCCGGCGACCATACTTGTCAGGTCAAGCGCAACGATTCTCTTGTCGGAAAGAAGTTCGGGCACTTCGCCCTGTGCGATTTTTAACGCAAGTCCCTCGGCGATTGCGGTTTTGCCGACGCCGGGTTCGCCTATCAGGCAGGGATTATTTTTGGTTCGTCTTGAAAGAATCTGAATGACCCGCTCGATTTCCTTTTCCCGTCCGATAACCGGGTCAATCTCGTTGTTCTTCGCCTTTTTGGTAAGGTCCTGACCGTACTGGTCAAGGGTGGGGGTAGAGGAATTCTTGCTGCTTGCCGCATTTTTCGGTGAAGCGGATGCGCCATAGGAACGGGACGAGCCCGAGCCGCCCGAAAGCTCATCAAGAAGCATGGGAGCGGACACGCCAAGCTCCGTCAGAAGAGAAACGGCACAGCTTTCGTCATCGGAAAGCAGAGCGGCAAGCAGGTGCTCCGTGCCGACATAGCCGGCGTCGCTTCTTCTTGCGATGGAAACGGAAACCTGAATCATGTTTTTGCATCTCGGGGTGAAGTCGTCGGGGGTGAGCACCGTCGGAATGCCGACGCCTATCTGCGACTTGACAAGCTGTTCAAGGCGGTCAAAGGTTACGCCTTTGGCAGAAAGAAGCTTTGTCGCAACGCCGTTGTCCTCCCTTACAAGACCCATGAGAAGATGTTCGCTTCCGATATAAGTGTGGCCGAGATTTTCGGCAATTTCAACCGAGGAATTTAAGGCTCGGTTTGCTTTTTCCGTAAAACCGGTAAATTTGTACATAAAATCAACTCCATTTTTCGGTCAGTCGGAAAACGCATCTTGGTATTACTGACTGACTGTATTATTCAAGAGCCTTTTTGACGGCGTCGGCTCTGATGACGTCACGCTGAGCAGACGTATATTTTTCGCCTGCGTCGGCGTTTATGGTTGCCGGCTGCATTTTTACAAGCAGATAGGTAAGCTTTTCAACCGGAACATCAAGAAGTCCCGCACAAGCGCCGATTCTCACATAAGAAATCAGCGAGGTAAACTCGTCACAGCTCATCATGTGTGCGCTTCGTAAAATGCCGTAGGAACGGTAAATTTTATCAATGAAAACATCGTCTTTCAAAAGCGACTGTCTTGCCTGACGCTCCTGGGCGATGATCTGTTCGGCGATTGACTGAAGATTTTGAATCGCCGCCTCCTCGGAAATGCCGAGTGTGACCTGATTGCTCAGCTGATAGATGTCTCCCGTCGGTCGGCTACCCTCGCCGTAGGCGCCCCGCAAGGTAAGCCCCAATTTGGCGACGGTTGCGGCAAGTCTTGAAATGGCGGTGCTTTGCGAAAGCGCCGGAAGATGAAGCATCACCGATGCTCTCATACCCGTGCCGAGATTGGTCGGACATTGTGTCAGATAACCGATTCTGTCATCAAAGGCAATATTCAGCGAAGAAGCGAGCTTGCTGTCAAGCTGTTCGGCTTTTTCGAAGGCTTCTTTGAGGCTGAGCCCCGGATAGATGACCTGCAGTCTGACATGATCCTCCTCGCAAAGCATGACGCTGACGTCTTCGTCCTTTGAAAGAATCAAGGCTCTGCCTGTGCTGTCCGAAGCGAATTCGGGGCTTATCAGGTGCTTTTCGGCAAGGGACACCGCCTGATAGGAATTGAGCGCAGACATTTCGGTATAAAAGAGGCTGTCGTCACCGGCTAACAAAACGTCACGGACGGTTTCGTTGACCTTCCTGCATTCGTTTTTGTCAAGACGGTTGGGGAACGGAAAGTCTCTGAGGTTTCTTGCAAGGCGCACTCTTGTGCTCAATACGATGTCGGAATCTTTTCCTGAATTTTGATACCATGTCATTTTATTTGTCCTCCTTAAGCTCCTTGATTTTGTCCCGTAAGACAGCCGCCTGCTCAAAATTCTGAGCGTCGATTGCCTTTTTCATTTCGGCTTCGAGAGAAGCGATTTTTTCCTCGGCGGTCTCTTCTTTCTTTTCCGTGGCTGTGGTTTCGGTTAACTGCTCGGCGGGAACGGAGCCGACGTGTCTGGTTCTGCCGTGGATTCGTTGAATCGAGGGTAAGAGCTTATCGAAGAATTTGTCGTAGCAGTCCGCACAGCCGACCATGCCGGTCTTGACGATGTCGTCGAACGAACAGCCGCATTTTTCGCACCGGTCGGTTCTTGAGCCGGCAAGCGCTCTTGCACTGTCGCCGAAGAAGGACGAAAAGATATCCGGAAGATTCAGACTGAAATTATCGAAGAAATTGTCGTAGCCGAGCTTTGCGGCACATTCCTGACAAAGGTGAGCCTCTGTGGCTTCGCCGTTTACAACACGTTTAATATGGGTTGTTGCTTCCCGTTTAGAACAGTTTTGACATAACATAATAATTCCTCCTATGTTTGGTTTTCAGCTTTGCATGACCGACAGAAGCATTTGCTTGAAAATCGAAGCCCGTACTTCGTCTCTTTGCGGCGGGTCAATCCGCTTTAAGGCGGTGTCGCCCGTTGCCGCAAGAATCAGCTTTGCATCGCTTTTTGAAATGATATTGTTATACACGAGATTGACAAGAAAATTGTTACAGCTTTTGTCGTCGATGGAATTTCCGATGGCGTTGACGACGTGCATTAAAAGCGTGTCGCCGCTGCAATTGACCCTTGTGATTCTGATACAGCCGCCGCCGCCCCGTTTGCTTTCGACAATGTAGCCGCGTTCGGGGGTGAAGCGGGAGGACAGAACGTAGTTGATCTGACTCGGGACACAGCCGATCCGCTGAGCGAGGGTGTTTCGCTGGATTTCGATTTCGTCGGTTTCCTCGAGCATTTCGCTTATCATATGAGCGATAACATTGGAAAGGTTCAACTTGTTTCATCTCCTTTTTGACTTTGACTATCTTTGACCTTTTATGCCTTTATTATATCCCGTTAAGCGCAAAGGTCAAAGGTCAAAAAAGGTCAAAACGGATATTTTCGGCCTTGCTATTTTAAAATATCTCTTGTTTTCTTTGAATTTCTAAAAAAATCAAGAATTTTCATTGTTTTTGACTTTCGGGGACAAAGTTTGACCTTTCGCTTCGAATCGGTCGGCGTGCTCAAGACTTTTTTGACTTTCACGTAGGTCAAACGGGGAGGAAAGAGAAAAATCCGAATCGGTTAAAAAACTTTTTTTGCCGTCAAAAGTGTCCTTCTGCATGAAAAAACCGCCTTTACCGTTAAAGTTGGAATCAAATATAGTCTTCGTTTCCTTTTTGCTTTTTATTCCGCCATTCACACTCTCGGCACTCGGACGTATAATGAAATTGAGAGTGCGATGAACAAAAAATCCTCCTCATCGCATGGAAGGGAGGTTAATTATGGCTTGCAACAACGGACTTTTCGGCGGTAACTGCTGCACTTGGATCATCATTCTCCTGATCCTCTTCTGCTGCTGCGGAGATAACTTCTTCGGCGGCAACTGCGGTTGCGACGACTACAGAGGCGGCAACTGCGGATGCGGCTGCTAAAAAAATGAAGCACGCCTGCGGCGCATGAAGCGGCGAAGAACGCCACGAAGCAGGGCTTGCGCCCTAATGAAGCGCGCCGCAGGCGCATTGGGCTACAGACAGCCTGTGCACGCAAGGTAAAATCGCTTTGTGAAAGGGTTTTGCCAGAAGCCGTCCCGGGGAAGACCTCGGGACGGCTTTGCCTTATGATTGATTCTTAAGTCTGTAAACCCGAATCGGTACGCCTTTTTCCCGACAGTTTTTTATAACAAAGGCTGTACCCTTTGATGCCCCGTCCCAAAAAGCTAAAACGAAATCTGCATTTTCTATTATTTCTATATTTCGCCTCAGCGGAGCAGATCTTCCGTATTTATTGTAATCGGGTAAAAACTCGGTCAGTTTAATGGACTTGCTATTTGCATATTCTCTTGCACAGGTATCTACACCTACGGCACCGCCCGAAATAATCTCGGTTACATTTTTTGGTAAATAGTTTCCTAAGTTTTCAATTCTTATGCTCCTTGAACCGATAACAGCTACTTTCATAAATACCGCCCTCAAAAAAAAAATTAGATATACAGTATATCTATACTCGACATTATAGCACGACAAAAACGTAAAATAAACACATAATCATTTTATTATGGGGTGACGGTATGGCTATTAAGAGTATATCCATCAGAATAGAAGAAGAAATGCTACGGAAAATCGGGTATGTTGCCGACTATGAGGGTCGCTCCGTCAACAGTCATATTCTTGTCCTGATACGGGAAAACATACAGAATTTCGAAACCGAAAACGGTGTGATTGACGGAACAATCAAGCCCGACGTCAACGTGAAACCGACACGCAAAAAGTAAAGATAACGAAACGGCAGAAGCGAAAAGGCTTCTGCCGTTGCTGTTTGTGACGCATTTTTCTTCAACGGTTTAAAGCGTCTTTTATTATCGTTGACATTGAACAAATTATATGATAACATGATACAGAGAATATGTTGATATTGACAAGCGGAAAACGGCTTGCCATATCGGTTTTTTTTCGAAGTAAAATACGAAAGGAAAACAAAAATGCCGATTACCGAATTTCTGGAAAATAACGCAAGGCTTTATCCCGACGATATCAGCCTTGTTGAAATCAATCCGGGTGCCAAAACCAAAACCACCTGGCGTGAGTTCTCGCTGACCCAGGCGACGGGTGAATACTACCGCCGTGAAATGACATGGCAGGACTTCGACTGCCGTGCCAACCGCTTCGCCAACCTCCTTTTGTCAAGAGGAATCAAAAAGGGGCAGAAAGTAGCGATTCTCCTGATGAACTGCATTGAGTGGCTTCCGATTTATTTCGGTGTACTCAAAGCCGGCGCCATCGCCGTGCCGCTTAATTACCGCTATACGGCGGACGAAATCAAGTACTGTCTTGAAAAGTCCGATTCCGAATACCTTGTTTTCGGCCCCGAATTTATCGGAAGAATCGAGCAGATTGCCGACATCATTCCGCAGATTAAAATGAAGCTTTTCGTAGGTCGTGACTGTCCGACGTTTGCCGAAAGCTGTGATAAGCTGATAAGCTATTGCCGCAGTAAAAAGCCGGAAATCGTCATCACCGATGCCGACGACGCCGCCATTTATTTTTCGAGCGGTACAACGGGCTTCCCGAAAGCGATTTTACATGACCACAGGAGCCTTGTCCACTCGTGCAAGGTGGAACAGAACCACCATGGACAACAAAGAGACGACGTTTTCCTTTGTATTCCTCCGCTTTACCATACGGGCGCAAAAATGCATTGGTTCGGCAGTCTCCTTTCGGGCAGTAAAGCGGTGCTCTTAAAGGGCACAACGCCCGAGCTGATTATCAGAACCGCCTCCGAAGAAAAATGCTCGATCGTCTGGCTTCTTGTCCCCTGGGCGCAGGATATTCTTGACTCGATTGACCGGGGCGACATCGATCTTTCACAATATGATCTTTCCGCGTGGCGGCTGATGCATATCGGCGCACAGCCCGTTCCGCCGAGCCTGATCAAACGCTGGAAGCAGGTTTTCCCGAATCACGAATACGACACCAACTACGGTCTGAGCGAATCGATAGGCCCCGGCTGTGTTCATCTCGGCGTGGAAAACATCGACCATGTCGGCGCCATCGGAAAGGCGGGCTATGGTTGGAAAATCAAGATCGTTGACGACAAGCACGAAACCGTCAAAAAAGGCGAGGTCGGTGAGCTTGCCGTTAAAGGCCCCGGTGTGATGAAATGCTACTATAAGGACGAGAAAGCGACCGAAGAGGTTCTTTCGGACGGCTGGCTTTTCACCGGCGATATGGCGCAGGAGGACGAGGACGGCTTTATCTGGCTCGTTGACCGCAAAAAGGACGTCATTATCACCGGCGGCGAAAACATCTATCCCGTTCAGATTGAAAACTTCTTAAGAAAGAACGAAAAAATCAAGGACGCCGCTGTCATCGGTCTTGCGGACAAGCGGCTCGGTGAAATTGCAACGGCGATTGTCGAGCTGAAGCCCGGCGAAAGTATGACCGAGGACGAATTCAATGCATTTTGTATTGAGCTTCCGAGGTATAAAAGACCGAGAAAGGTGATTTTCGCCGAAGTGCCGAGAAACCCGACGGGTAAAATCGAAAAGCCGGTACTGCGTGAGCGGTACGGAGCCGGAAATCTCATTGCCGACGAAAACGAGAAGAAATAAAGGCAATCTCTAACAACCTGTCGATATTCGTCATAGCACACAGCTAATGCCGTCTTTGTCGTTAAAAAACCTTGAAATACACAAAGTATTCCTGCGGTTTTTTGCCTAAAATCCGGCATCATCTGCGCACTATGCCGAACACCTTCCGGTTGTTAAAGATCGCCTGAGGATACATAATTTAAAGGAGTATATATAGATATGAAAAAGCTGATGCTCGGAAACGCCGCAGTCGCCCGGGGTGCGTATGAAGCCGGCGTGCGTGTCGTTTCCTCTTATCCGGGAACTCCGAGTACGGAGATTACCGAAAACATGGTGCAGTATGACGAGGTCTATGTCGAATGGGCACCGAACGAAAAGGTTGCCGCCGAAACCGCAATCGGCGCTTCAATAGGCGGAGCGAGAGCGATGTCCTGTATGAAGCACGTCGGTCTGAACGTGATGGCGGACCCCGTATTCACCGTAAGCTATATCGGTGCAAACGGCGGACTTGTGTTCTGCGTGGCGGACGACCCGGGTATGCACTCGTCACAAAACGAGCAGGATTCCCGTCACTACGCCGCCGCGGCGAAGGTGCCGATGCTCGAGCCTGCCGATTCGGCGGAATGCAGAGACTTTACAAAAGCCGCTTTCGCCCTGAGCGAAGAATACGATACCCCCGTTTTTATCCGTCTTTCCACAAGAATCTCCCATTCGCAGAGCCTTGTTGAGCTTCACGAGAAAGAGGATATCGCCTTAAAGCCGTATGAAAAGAGTATTCCGAAGCACGTTATGATGCCCGCTATGGCGAAAAAGCGTCATGTCGTAGTCGAGGAAAGAGAAAGAAAGCTTCGTGAGTTTGCCAATACCTGTGAATTCAATAAGGTTGAGGACAACGGTGCTAAAATCGGCGTCATTACCTCGGGTGCGGCGTATCAGTACGCAAAAGAGGCGCTCGGAGATAAGGCAAACTATTTAAAACTCGGCTTGGTTTATCCGCTTCCCGAAAAGCTTATCAAAGACTTCGCCGGAAAGTGCGACGAGCTTTGGTGCGTCGAAGAGCTTGACCCGATTTTTGAGCAGTTTATCCGCTCTCTCGGTGTTCCCGTCAGAGGCAAGGACGAATTCACCCTGCTTGGCGAATACAGCCAGAACATGATAAAAAAAGTCATTCTCGGCGAAGAGACGGCGCACATTTCTGCGTCCGACATTCCCGCCCGTCCTCCCGTGCTTTGCACAGGCTGTCCGCACAGAGGTACGTTCTATGTCCTTAAGAAGCTCGGACTTACCGTTTCGGGCGACATCGGCTGTTATACCCTCGGTGCCGTCGCACCGCTTCAGAGCGTGGATACCACAATCTGCATGGGGGCATCCGTCAGCGCCGCTCACGGCATGAGCAAGGCAAGAGGCAAGGACTTCAACAAAAAGCTTGTTGCGGTTATCGGCGACTCGACCTTTATCCATTCGGGCATCACGGGCCTTATCGATATTGTCTACAACAAGGGCAACAACACCGTGATTATTCTTGATAACTCCATCACCGGCATGACGGGACATCAGGATAACCCGACCACCGGTAAGACAATCCGGGGCGAAGCGACGAAGCAGGTTGACCTGGTTGCGCTTTGTCATGCAGTCGGCGTTGACCGTGTCAGAGTCGAAGATCCGTTTGATCTGAAAGGCTTCGAAAAGGCGGTAAGAGAAGAAACCGAAGCAGACGAACCGTCCGTCATTATTGCTCAGCGTCCGTGTGCACTTCTCAAGACGGTGAAGTATACCGGCCACTGCGAAGTTGATGCGGATAAATGCCGCTCTTGTAAAATGTGCATGAAGCTCGGCTGCCCGGCGATTCTTTTCGAGGACGGCAAGGCGAAAATTGACCTGACGCAGTGCAACGGCTGCGGTCTTTGCGTTTCGGTCTGCCCGTTCGGTGCCATCAAAAAGGAGGAAGCGTAATGAGCGTGAAAAGCATTATGATAGTCGGCGTCGGCGGTCAGGGAACCCTGCTTGCCAGCCGCATTTTAGGTAACGTGATTATTGCAAGAGGGCTTGACGTTAAGGTGTCCGAGGTTCACGGCATGAGCCAGAGAGGCGGAAGCGTTGTCACCTACGTCAAGTACGGCGAAAGTGTCAGCTCTCCGATTATTGATGAGGGCGAAGCGGATATCATTCTTGCGTTCGAGCGGCTCGAGGCCTTGCGTGCGCTTCCATACCTGAAAGACGGCGGAAGAATCATCGTCAACGACAGAGCGATTGCCCCGATGCCTGTTATTACGGGTGCGGCGGAATATCCCGACGGTATTATCGAAAAGCTTCAGGCAAGTGCCGATACGGTAAGCCTTGACGCACTTAGCCTTGCTCAGGAAGCAGGCAGTATCAAGGCAGTCAATGTCGTGTTAATCGGCGTTCTTGCTAAAAGCACGGATATCCCGAAAGAAGCCTGGCTTGAGACAATCAAGGCAACCGTTCCCGAAAAGTTCCTTGACGTAAACCTGAAGGCATTCGAGCTCGGCTACAGTTATGAATAACGCAGTTTCGGTCAGACCGGAAAGAGCAAGAGAAAACAGCTTTGATTTACTGAGAATCCTTTGCTGTATTGCGGTTGTTGCGATTCATCTGAATGTCAGTGTTGCTGATGTTGATGCTTCAACAAGACAGGGACTGTTGTCGGCGATACCCGCTTATCTGTTTAATTGCATGACGAGGTTTGCCGTTCCGTGCTTTCTGCTTCTGACCGGCGGCTTTGTTCTTGCGGATAAGCGGAACCGGGACTGGAAATTCTTTTACCAAAAAGCGGTCAGAAACGTCTTTCTGCCGACTGTCGGTTTCAGTATTTTCTATGTGCTTTATCGGATCGTGAAGCTTGGCGTTCATATAATCCAAGGCACCGAAACGGTTTCGGGAATTGTGACGATTCTTTCCGACCTTATTTGCGGCTCTCCGTTTTACCATATGTGGTATCTGTAT
The DNA here is from genome assembly GCA_945863885.1 of uncultured Clostridia bacterium. Lineage (GTDB taxonomy): Bacteria > Bacillota > Clostridia > Oscillospirales > Acutalibacteraceae > UBA6857. The sequence goes on along the minus strand of CAMAZY010000005.1, from coordinate 76,799 downwards.
ACACTTATCGGAATTTATCTTCTGATTCCTTTCCTGATACGGTTTTGCGATACTGTAGGAGAAAAGCCGTTCGCCGTGATATCGTTTGTGTTCCTTTTCCTTGCAAGCATCAGTGAGTGGACAAGCCGCCACGTTGTTTTCTGGGATTTGGGGAAAGCTTTTTGCTTTTGCGGCTATGTAATGGCAGGGTATGTCATCAAAAAGCGTTTTGATAACAGTAAGAGTAATCGGAAAGGGCTTCTATTCCTTTTGGCGGCAGTCGCCGTTCTTGCGGCGACAAGCATGGCGGTCATGATAAGCGAAACGGGACTTGCCGGACTTCCGTTGGGCGAATACAGCTATACTTCGGTGATGAGTCCGTTTATTGTTGCGGCATCGCTTCTGATGTTTGCGGCGTTTTCCTGCTTTGAAATCAAGACAAGCTTTGTCTTCCTCTCGTCCCTGACGTTCGCTGTTTATTTAGTTCATGCCGCCGTTGTGGATTTGACGAAAATGGCGCTGAGCCGGTTTTTCGGGATTGAAAGACTGAATATACTTGTTTCGGCGGCTGCGGTTGTGTTTGTATTTGCGGTTTCGTCGGTTTTCGCTTGGCTTTATCTGAAACTGCGCAAAAAAGCGGACGGAAAACTCAGAATCGGCGATAAGGTTTGCCGGCTTTTAAAACTTTTATAAACGAATTATAGTACAATCAGCATTGTGCAAAAAATAAAAAATTTGAAAAACCCGGAGTGATAAACAATGGCTATGTTAAACCCCAAAGAAGAAACCCTCTCCCGTGAGGAGCTGACCGCCTTACAAAGCGAACGTCTTGTCCGGCAGGTCAAGAGAATGTATGAAAAGGTCGAGTGCTTCCGTAACCGGATGGACGAAAAAGGCTTAAAGCCCGAAGATATTCACGGTGTCGAAGACCTTTCGAAGCTTCCGTTCTCCTACAAAAACGACCTTCGTGACTACTACCCGTTCGGACTGTTTGCCGTTCCGATGAAGGACATCAAGCGTATCCACGCTTCCAGCGGAACAACGGGCAAAAGAATCGTTGTCGGCTACACGGACGAAGACCTGAAAATATGGGCGGACTGCTTCGCAAGAATGCTTGTCGCAGTCGGCGCAACGGACGAGGACATTGTTCAGGTTTCCTACGGCTACGGTCTTTTCACGGGCGGCTTAGGCGCCCACGGCGGTGCGGAGAGAATCGGCGCAACGGTCATTCCGATGTCGTCGGGCAACACGGCGCTTCAGATTCAGAATATGGTGGACTTCGGCGCGACAATTCTTTGCTGTACACCGTCTTATGCGCTTTATCTCGGCGAAGAAGTCGAGCGCATGGGTCTTAAGGATCAGCTGAAGCTTAAAGCCGGTATCTTCGGCGCCGAGCCGTGGAGCGAAAATATGCGTCTTGAAATCGAAAAGAAGCTCGGCATCAAGGCGTACGACATTTACGGACTTTCCGAAATCTTAGGACCCGGTGTCGGCTGTGAATGTCCGGCGCAAAAGGGTATGCACATCTGGGAGGATCACTTCATTCCCGAAATCATTGACCCCGACACCTGCGAGGTGCTCCCGGCGGGCGAGACGGGCGAGCTTGTCCTGACAACAATTACGAAAGAGGGCTTCCCGCTGATTCGTTACCGCACAAGAGATATCTGCCGTCTTGAATACGAAACCTGCGAATGCGGCCGTACCCACGTCAGAATGAGAAAGCCGAGCGGAAGAAGCGACGATATGCTCATCATCAGAGGTGTCAATGTCTTCCCGTCACAGATTGAAGAGGTTCTCATCGAGGTCGGCGGCGAAAACATCACCCCGAACTACTTTATCACGATTGACCGTGTCAACAACGTCGACACGTTTGACCTTGACGTTGAAATGAGCGAGCAGTTCTTCCACGACGACGTCAAGTCGATTGCCGCCGTTGAAAAGCAGATCACCGAAAAGCTTCGTTCGGCTCTCGGCTTGGGTGTTAAGGTTCACCTTGTCAACCCGAAAACGATTGCCAGAAGCGAGGGTAAGAGCAAGCGTGTCAACGACAAGAGAAAGATTTAAAGGAGGAAATACAAATGCTTGTCAAACAGGTATCCGCTTTTATCGAAAATAAGGCGGGCAGACTTTGCGAAGCGGCGGACAAAATCGCCGAAAAGGGAATCGACATCAGTGCGCTTTCGCTTGCCGATTCCGCCGAATACGGCGTTTTGAGAATGATTGTAAGCGACCCGGAAAAAACGGTCAAAACCCTCCGTGAGGACGGCGTTATCTGCAAGGTCACGACGGTACTTGCCGTTGCGATGGACGATACGCCGGGCGGCTTTGCAGGCGTTTTAAACACACTGACCGAAGCCGGAATCGAAATCAAGTATATTTACGCCTGCATTTCGAGAATCAGCGGCAAGGCGCTGATGATTTTCAGCGTTGAAAATCCGGAAATCGCCGACGAGCTGATTGCGAATACGGCGGCGGGGAAGGTTGACCCGAGCGAGATTTACCGGATCTGAGAGGTCAGAGGATAGAAATCAGAAAACAGAAGCGGGACTGCGGTGTGCAGTCCCGTTCAGTTTTTTAGAAAAACTCTTGGGGGCGGTCGGAAGGCAACAGCAAATTCCGGCGCAGTCGGTGCTATGCTTTCACTGGCTGCCCGAGCCGTGAAATGGGTGGTAAATTTCAGGAACCCTCTGAATCAATCACAGCATACGCTTTGATGCACAGCTACCTTGCAGATTTTCCGTTATATCGCGCAAAAACTGCTTGAAATCCGACAGGATTCCTGCGCAGCTTTTGCACTTATCTGACGAAAAATCTGACGGCGTAATCTGGACACCGGATTGAATCAGAGCTTCCCTAAAAGGAAATTTATCCGCATTTCTTCGTTATTTATGATTCAGATATTCCTCGGCAAAGTATGCTGCATTGGCTCCGTCGGATACCGCCGTGACGACCTGCCGTAAAGCTTTTGTTCTCACGTCGCCGACGGCGAACACACCCGCAATTTCCGTTCTTGTTGTTTCGTCGGCGGGGATATAGCCGTTTTTATCAAGCGTCAGCTGCCCGTCTAAAAACTCGGTGACAGGCTTTCTTCCGATGCTGACAAAAACCGCATCACAGGGAATTGTGCTTTCTTCACCTGTTTTGACGTTTTTGATTTTTACCGCCGAAACTCTTTCGTCGGCAACGATTTCACTGACCGTACTGTCCCAATAAAACTTGACATTCTCAGCGTTCAAAAGCGGCTCGTGGTAAATCTTAGTTGCCCGAAGCGTATCTCTTCGGTGAATAAGAATTACCTTTCCGGCGATTCTCGAAAGATACAGCGCATCGGCCGCCGCCGAGTTTCCTCCGCCGACAACGACAACCGTTTTCCCTTTATAAAATCTTCCGTCGCAGTGAGCACAGTAGTGAACGCCTTTGCCGACAAGGGCTTTTTCGTTCGGCAAGCCTAATTCTCTCGGGTTGGCACCGGTTGAAATAATGACGGTTTTCGCCTTGATTTCACCTGATGAGGTGATGACGGTTTTGGTTTTGTCCGACAAATCAACCGATAAAACTTCGGCGTATTCGGTCTTGGCTCCGAAGCGTTCGGCGCTTTGCTGCATTTTCATGCCGAGCGTAAAGCCGTCCACACCCTCCTCAAAGCCGGGGTAATTATCAATGATATCCGTCAGTGCCATCTGTCCGCCCGGCGACATTTTTTCGACTACAACGGTGGTAAGACCGGCTCTTGCCGTATACAAAGCCGCCGTATAGCCGGCAGGACCGCCGCCGATGATGACTGTGTCAAAAATTGTTTCCATGGTAGTTCTCTCCTTCCCGTACATAGAGGTTTTGAGGTTGATTTCTGTGTCTATTGTTAGTATACCATATTTTATCGCTTTTTCAGTAACTTTATCACGGAAAATTTACAAGTAAGCTGTGTGACAAAGTGTATGCTGTGATCTTGAATCGGCATATTTTTGTTGAGATTCAAAGCGGATAGAATTTCGCTGTTTTGTCCGCTGAGTCTTCGATGAAAAAAATTTGAAAAAACTGTTGACAAACGAAAAACACCGTACTATAATAATACCAACCTAAGAGGTAGGTAGAAAGCAGGTGGCGCAATGCCGAGAGATTTCCAGAAATTATTAAGAGCCAACTTCCGTTTCGGACGAATGTGTTGCTGTTGTAAAAACCGATAACCGATACAACAATACATATTCAAGAAACGAAAGGAAGTCTATCTTATGTCAAACAATTATAAATTTGAAACCCTCCAGCTTCACGTCGGTCAGGAAACGCCCGACCCCGCAACCGATTCCCGTGCCGTCCCCATTTATCAGACAACCTCTTACGTTTTCAGAAACTGCGAGCACGCCGCCGCACGGTTCGGGCTTGCCGACGCTGGCAATATTTACGGAAGACTCACGAACTCCACCCAGGACGTCTTTGAAAAGAGAATCGCCGCTTTAGAGGGCGGTGTCGCCGCTCTTGCCGTTGCTTCGGGTGCCGCAGCAATTACATACACGATTGAAGCTCTTGCCCAGAACGGCGGACATATCGTAGCACAGAAAACCATCTACGGCGGAAGCTACAATCTTTTAGCGCACACGCTCCCGAATTTCGGCATCACCGCAAGCTTCGTCAATATTCATGACCTTAGCGAAGTTGAAGCCGCTATTCAGGATAACACGAGAGCGATTTATATTGAAACGCTCGGAAACCCCAACAGTGATATTCCCGATATCGACGCTTTAGCCACTCTCGCCCATAAGCACGGACTTCCGCTAGTCGTCGATAACACGTTCGGTACGCCGTACCTGATCCGTCCGATTGAACACGGTGCAGACATCGTTGTCCACTCTGCAACCAAGTTCATCGGCGGTCACGGTACAACCTTAGGCGGTATCATCGTCGATTCCGGTAAGTTTGATTGGGAAGGCTCAGGCAACTATCCCGCCATCGCCGCTCCCAATCCGAGCTATCACGGCGTATCGTTCACCGCTGCCGCAGGTCCTGCCGCTTTTGTCACCTATATCCGTGCAATTTTGCTTCGTGACACGGGCGCTTCTATTTCACCGTTTGCCGCTTTCCTGCTTTTGCAGGGCGTCGAAACGCTTTCGCTTCGTCTTGAACGCCACGCAGAAAACACAAAGAAGGTTATTGAATACCTTGTCAACAACCCTAAGGTTGAGCACGTCAATCATCCGTCTCTTCCCGACCACCCCGACCATGCACTTTATGAAACGTATTTCCCCAACGGCGGCGGCTCGATTTTCACCTTTGAAATCAAGGGCGGCGTGAAAGAGGCGCATACCTTTATCGACAACCTCGAAATCTTTTCGCTTCTTGCGAACGTTGCCGACGTCAAGAGTCTCGTCATTCATCCGGCAACGACAACACACAGCCAGCTCAATGAGGACGAACTTCTGGATCAGGGCATCAAGCCGAACACCATCCGTCTTTCCATCGGTACGGAAAACATTGATGATATCATCGCCGACCTTCAAAAAGGTTTTGACGCTGTTCAATAATTATTATAAAGGAGAGCATTGTTATGTCAAAGATTTATACATCAGCCGACCAGCTCATCGGCAAAACACCGCTTCTTGAGCTGACACATATCGAAAAAGCATTGGGCTTAAAAGCGAAGCTTCTTGCCAAGCTTGAATACTTCAATCCCGCAGGCTCCGTCAAGGACAGAATCGCAAAGGCGATGATTGACGACGCCGAAAAGAGCGGAAAACTGAAACCAAACTCGGTGATTATCGAGCCGACCTCGGGCAATACGGGCATCGGTCTTGCCGCTGTTGCCGCCGCAAGAGGCTACCGGATCATCATCGTCATGCCCGAAACGATGTCCGTTGAACGCAGACAGCTTATGAAAGCCTACGGTGCCGAACTGGTTCTGACCGAGGGCGCAAAGGGCATGAAGGGTGCGATTGCCAAGGCAGACGAGCTTGCAAAAGAAATCCCGAACAGCTTCATTCCGGGTCAGTTTGTTAACCCCGCCAATCCTGAAGCACACAGAGAGACGACCGGTCCCGAAATCTTTGAGGACACCGACGGCGAGGTTGATATTTTTGTCGCAGGCGTCGGCACAGGCGGAACGGTTACGGGCGTCGGTGAATATCTTAAGTCAAAGAAGCCCGAAGTCAAGGTCGTTGCCGTTGAGCCGAAGTCCTCTGCCGTTCTTTCGACCGGCGTTCCCGGTGCGCATAAGATTCAGGGTATCGGCGCAGGCTTTGTGCCCGATGTGCTGAACACAAAGATTTATGACGAAATTATCACGGTCGAAAACGAAGACGCTTTTGAAACCGGAAAGCTTGTCGGAAAAAGCGAGGGCGTACTTGTCGGTATTTCCTCGGGTGCCGCAGTCAAAGCGGCTATTGAGCTTGCCAAGCGTCCTGAAAACGAGGGCAAGACCATTGTTGCGCTTTTACCCGACACGGGTGACAGATATTTGTCCACCCCGCTTTTTGCGGACTGACCTTTAAAAAGAATTGAATACAGCCGACAGAGTCGAGTCCGTTACGACTCGGCTTTTGTCTGTTGTCAAGGAGGTTGCTATGAATATCACAAGAGACGAAGCGTTCAAGCTTTTAGAAGAGTACAACAAGGATCCGTTTCATATCAAGCACGCCCTGACCGTTGAAGGTGTTATGCGATACTTTGCCGAAGCCTTAGGCTATGGCGATGAAGCTGACTTCTGGGGCATGGTGGGTCTTCTTCATGATCTCGACTTTGAACAGTACCCCGAACAGCACTGCATCAAAGAGCAGGAAATCATGCGGGAAAGAGAACTTGATGAAAGGCTCATTCATGCGACAGCAAGCCACGGATACGGTCTGACAGTTGACATTAAGCCCGAACACGAAATGGAAAAGGTGCTGTATGCCACAGACGAGCTTACCGGTCTTATCGGTGCGGTTGCTTTAATGCGTCCGTCAAAGAGCGTAAGTGACCTTGAATTAAAGTCCGTCAAGAAAAAGTATAAGAACCTGAAGTTTGCCGCCGGCTGTTCACGGGAGGTCATCGAAAAAGGCGCCGAAATGCTCGGCTGGGATTTGGACAAGCTGATATCCGAGACGATTCTTGCCATGCGGGCGACCGATGCGGTTGACTGAACAGAATAAGGAGATTGTACGATGATTTCAACAAGAGGAAGATATGCGCTTCGGGTGATGATTGACTTAGCCGAGCATAGCGGTGACGGCTATATCCCGATGAAAGACGTCGCAAGCCGCCAGGGGATATCGCTCAAGTATCTTGAACGGATTCTGCCCGTGCTTGCTAAAAACAATTATATCCAGGGAATTCAGGGTAAGGGTGGCGGCTACAAGCTGACAAAGCCCTCCGAAGAATACAGGGTAGGGGATATCCTGCGTCTTACCGAGGGTGATCTTGCGCCGGTTGCGTGTCTGCACGGCGGTGAGAATACTTGTGAGCGTGCTGATAAATGTAAAACCGTCAAAATGTGGAACGAGTATTATGATCTGACAAATAAATTTTTCGACGGGATCACGCTTGCGGATCTTATGAAATAATATAAAACAAACAGGTGATTTCCGAATGCATGAAATCACCTGTAATTATTTTTAAATAACCTTTGAAAGGAAGTCTTTTGCTCTGTCCGATTTGGGGTTTTCGAAAAACTCCTTCGGTTCGGCTTCTTCAATAAATCGACCCTCGTCCATAAACATGATACGGGTTCCTACCTCTTTGGCGAAGCCCATTTCGTGCGTGACAACAACCATTGTCATGCCCTGGTCGGCAACCTCTTTCATTAAGTCGAGTACCTCACCGACCATTTCCGGATCAAGTGCTGACGTCGGCTCATCGAAAAGAATGACATCGGGATTCATCGCAAGCGAACGCACAATGGCAACTCTTTGTTTCTGACCGCCGGAAAGGCTTGACGGATACGCATCGGCTTTATCCTCAAGACCGATTCTTTTGAGAAGCTCTCTTGCTTTTTCCTCCGCCTCCTGCTTAATTTGCTTGACGGATTTGTCGGTCAGCTTTTTGCGTCTTGCCTTTTTGCCGACATAGATGGGGGCGAGCATGATGTTTTCCAAAACGGTCTTGTTGTTGAAAAGGTTGAAGTGCTGGAACACCATGCCCATTTTTTGACGATGGACGTTGATGTCAACCTTGGGGTTGGCGATATCGACGCCGTGGAAGATGATGCTGCCGCTTGTCGGGTCCTCCATGCAGTTCAGGCACCGGAGAAACGTACTTTTTCCCGAGCCGGACGGACCGATGACAACGACTTTTTCGCCTTTTTTGATGGTGGTCGTGATGCCTTTTAAGACCTCGTTGTCCCCGAAGGACTTTTTCAAATCTTTGACCACGATGAGGCCGTCGCTTTGTATGACGTCAATTTTATTTGCTTCTGTCACTTCTCCTCAGCCTCCTTTCCATAAGCTTTATGCCAAGCGTGATGATGCAGACAATTACAATGTAAATAATTGCCATGGCAAGATACGGAACCATAAATTCATAGCTGTTTGAGCCGATATTGTTGAACGCAACGTAAAGATCCATGGCGCCGACGAAAGAAACAACCGATGTTTCTTTTACCAGTGCGATAAACTCGTTTCCGAGGGTCGGAAGAATGTTTTTTACCGCCTGCGGGATGACAATTTTCATCATGGCTGAGGAATAGCTCAATCCGACCGAACGGGCACCCTCCATCTGACCGGGATCGACGGATAAAATACCGGCACGCATCATTTCCGAAATATAGGCGCCGCTGTTGAGTCCGAAAACGCACGTCGCAACCAGCACCGAGGACATTTTTACGCCGATGATAGGCAACAATACATAATAGAATACAAGAAGCTGAACAACCATCGGCGTTCCCCGGAAAAGACCGACATAAAGGCTGCAAAAACCGTCAAGCACCTTCGGAAGCGTTTTATACTTCGGAAGGACACGGATCGTTGCGATGATAACACCGATAAAAATTCCGATGATAAGACCTAAAATGGCAATGGTCATCGTATTTTTCAGTCCCGTTAAAACCTCTTTATAAGCTTCCTGATTGATGAAAACGTCGTAAAACGTTGAAAGCTTTTTATCAAAATTACCCATATTTTTCCCGTTTCCGTCCCTTAAAAAGGGACTTTGTTTTCTGTATATAATTACAAAGACAACCGGGCAAAGTCCGTACTGTATGACTTTACCCGGTCGCTGAATGCAGTATTACAAGCTGATTTTATGCAACCTCGTTGATCGTGTCAACAATGCATGAAGCCGGAGCGGAGTCAATGACAACATAATTGATATTGCCGTTGATAAGATCCTGTACGGCAAGTGAGCCGTTCTTGTAGCCTACGCCCTCAACGCTGAAGCCGTTTGCTGCATAATCTTTCTCGTTCTTGACGAACATAGCGCCTGTTGTACCGTTCTGGAAACCGATCTTAACGGAAGAATCAAAGCTCTTGATTTTTGCGATTACAGCCTGTGCATCTTTGCACTCGTCAAAGGTTTTGTCATCGGACTTGACGATGATTCTCTGAGAAGCCTGATAATAAGACTTGGAGAAGTTTACGTGTTCTTTTCTATCCGGTTTAACAGTAAGACCTGCCATTGCGATATCACACTTGTGCTGTCCGACGGAAAGGCAAACGGAATCGAATTCCATATGCTTGATAACAAGCTCTTTGCCGAGTTCTTTGGCAAGAAGGGCAGCGATTTCCATGTCGATGCCGGCATACTTATTGCCTACCTTATATTCAAACGGCTCGAAAGCAGCGTTTGTAGCGACAACAAGCTGATCTTTTGAAGAATCTTCTTCGGCCGATTCAACGAGAACGGGTTTACCGTCGCCGAAATAGTTGTTGCAGATCTTGTCAAAGGTGCCGTCTTTCATGATCTTGTCAACAAAAGCGTTTACCTTTTCAAGAAGCTCGGGCTGATCCTTGTCAACGCCGAATGCATACTCTTCTTTTGTCAGGTCAATGTCAATTACCTTGACTGCGCCTTCTTTGGCTTCGGCTGCGGTGGTGTCAGCTTCCGAAGCACCTTCTGCTGCAGTGGTGTCTTCTGCTGTGGTGGCACCTTCTGCGGTGGTATCTGCCGCTGTTGTGTCACCGGCTGCTGTTGTGGTGTCGCCGCCCTTACCGCCGCAGGCTGCAAATGAAAGCACCATAACGAGGGCAAGGAGAACTGCTAATACTTTTTTCATGTTCTTTTCCTCCAAAAAATAAATTGATAAAACGTCCTTTGGGCGTTACTATGGCTCATATTCTAACACCGAATCCCGAATAAGTCAACTATTATTTGCATTATTTTGCAGAAAATATGCAATTTTATGTATATTATTCAATTGAATCCGCTTCAGGCCGTCAAGAATATGCAAATTCACTAATAAAAGCGGAGCAAAATCCGTTCAGCTGAGCTTATGAATAAACAATCCGCTTAAAAGCTTCGGCTCAAACCAGGTGGACTTCGGCGGCATGACCTTGCCGGCGTCGGCAATATCCATCAGCTCGTCAAGCGAGGTCGGATACATCGAAAAGGCGATACGCATATCGGTTTCACAGCGTCTTTCAAGCTCTTTAAGTCCTCTGATTCCGCCGACAAAGTCGATTCTCTTGTCGGTTCTCGGGTCATCGATGCCGAAAATCGGGGTGATGCAGTTATTCTGAAGAATCGAAACGTCAAGCCGTCCGACCGGATCGCTTTCGTCAAACGTGCCGTTCTTAGCGGTCAGGCTGTACCACTTTTTATCAAGGTACATTCCGAAATTGTGGCGGCAAACGGGACGATAAGGCTCGTCACCTTTGGCTTCTTCGACGGTGAAGCTTTCACCGAGCTTATTGATGAATTCTTCCGCTGTTAATCCGTTCAGGTCTTTCATGACACGGTTATAGTCCATAATCGCAAGCTCGTTTTTCGGGAACGCAACGGCAAGGAAGAAATTGAACTCCTCTTGTCCGGTGTAAGACGGATTTTGTTCTCTTCTCTTTTGGCCGACCTTGACCGCCGAAGCACAGCGGTGGTGACCGTCGGCAATATACAGGCTTTCGACCGAAGCAAAAAGCGTGCGAAGCTGTTCGCTCACTTCCGGACAGTCGACGACCCAGACGGTGTTGCCGATGCCGTCGTCGGTCACAAAATCGTAAACCGGCTCGTGACTGCTTTTCCAACTGTCAATAATCGATTCGATGTCTTTGTTCTCACGGTAAGCCAAGAAAATCGGGCCGGTGTTGGCGTCGCAATAGTCAACGTGGTTGATTCTGTCCTGCTCCTTGTCCGCTCTTGTGAATTCGTGCTTTTTGATGACGTTGTTCAGATAGTCGTCAATCGACGCACAGCCGACAAGACCGGTCTGGCTTCTGCCGTCCATAATCTGGCGATAAATATAAAAGCAAGCGGTTTCGTCCTGCTTGGTGATGCCGTTCTTTTCGAGGGCATCAAGATTTTCTCGTGCTTTGCGGTAAACCTGCTCGCTGTAAAGATCGACGCTTTCGTCAAGGTCAATTTCCGCCCGGTCAACGTGTAAAAACGAATAGGGCTTGCCTTTGACCATCTCTCGTGCTTCCTTGCTGTTCATAACGTCGTACGGAAGTGCGGCGACTGCCTCGGCATATTCCGGAGCCGGCCGTACAGCTTGAAACGGTTTGAAAACTGCCATAGTTTGAACCTCTTTCCTTTTCGATATTGTTTTTTATTTATTGTATATAATTCTGTTTGCTTTGTCAATGAAGCCGCACGGGATATCAGGCTTTTTCAAGCACTCTTGCGACGGAAATATACAGCATACCGAGCGAAGCACCGAGCACAAGGCCGCCGAGTACGTCCGTCAGCCAGTGCATACCCGAAAGAAGTCTTCCGACAGCGGTGAGGACGATAAGCAAAGTGAAAATCACAATCAGCCCCGTTCTGAGATTTTTGTTCCTGATCCGCTTTTTGATCTGAAAAATAGCGGCAAGCATGAACGAACACACAATGAGCGTGTGGGACGACGGATAAGATGCTTCCAAAGCGCCGTCAACCAATACGGGCCTTTGGTTGATAACAATCAACTCAAAGAGAAGATAAAAAACGGCGACCAAAATATAAAAGCCGGCGAGTGCATAAAGGTCGCAGTCAACCTTGAACAGGCTTTTTCTTTTTATCAGCTGTAAAACACCGAGAACGGCAAAACACGCCGCCGACAAAAGAGCCGCCAAAAGACACAAATCGGTGATTTTGTCCCAGACAGCATTCTGACCGAATAAATCAAAGAATGAACCGTTGGCCGAAGCGAAGCCGACCGACGAGCCGGCAGGACCGATCGGCTGTACATCAATAAATTTAACGAGCAGGGTGAAAGCCGCAAAGACGGCGAACATGATGCCCGTCAGGATAAAGTTTTGTTTGGTTCTTGATTTCATAGTATCGTCTCCTTATTAGAAATCTTACAGAACGGTTAAAAATTCGTTTATATTCTCCGCCGCAACCGGCTGTCCGTACTTCGGATTTATTGCCGGTGAAGCCGGAATACCTGACAGGGATAACCGAATTCAGAAATCAGCTCCTCGGGTTGAAAGCCGAATTTTTCATACAGCCTTCTTGCCGGCGCAGCGTTTTTGTCCGTATCCCGGTAAGTTGATACGACAACGTCTTTGTTTTTGTCGAGTTCATCGAGAGCGAGGGCTAAAAGCTGAGAAGCAATCCCCTTTTTCCTGTGCTTCGGGTCAACGGCAAGAAAGCAGATCGCATGATGTTCTCTTGAAAACAGCAAGGCACCGACAAGGTCACTTTCTTCAAAGGCGGCAACGGCTTCTTCGTTTTTGATAAACTGTAAGGCGGTTGCTTGGTGTTCGTCCAATGCCTTTTCTGTTTCAAGCCCGGGAAAAGAATCCCGGACTGTTCGGACTAATCTTGGCCACTGACCGATATCGGTTTCTACCGCTTTTCTGATATTCATAACAAACCTCAAATGCGAAGCCGGCAAGGACTTTTTCATCTTTGCCGGTTTTGCTTTCTGATATTATTTCTTTGACTTGACCATGATTTTTCTCATCGGCTTTTTTCTTTTGTGTGTCTTGGTCTTCTGAATCGGGGTTGAAATCAGCATATTCGAAAGAATTGTCCAGAGAATGATAAGAATGAACAGGCCGAATACCGAATAGAAGCCGGCTGAAAGCGAAGCGCTTGTTACCGTAAGAATCGCCGTTGCAAGGGCGGCAATTGAGCTGTCGGAAAGGACGGAGACAAGTTCGGTCAGATCGATTTCACCGCCTGTGATTTTGGAAAAAGCGGCGTTGCTGACAAGAATATCAACAAAAAGAAGAACAAGACCGCCGACGGAAAGGCCGATTACGGTGTATCGTTTCTTTTTGCTGTCAGGCAGGGTGCTGATGATACCGATTGCCAGCACAACAAGAAGAACGACGACGAAAATAATGAAGAATGCCCAAAGGTGCGGAATGACCGGACCGGCAACCTCAGTAAAGGTTTTTGCGTCCTCTCCTGTCTGCGGCTGAATATTCGATGTCAATTTCAAAAGGTCGAAAATCGAATATTCAAAGGTCGTGCTGAATTTGTCGGTAATACTTGCGATGGCGTTAATCAGATTGCCGATTGTTTCGTCTGCGTTACCGACCGTGAAATAGAACATCTTCAGAAAAATACCGAGAACGACCGAAGCGACGGCAATGATCGGCGTTACGATTCTGTATGCAAGTTTCATTGTTTTCAATCCTTTCTTATTTCCATGATGAGTTGAGCTGAACGGTTCTGTTGAATATTATTTTATCAGAAGCTGACGATTTGTCAACACAGAAATAGCCCTGTCTCATAAACTGGAAAGTGTCGCCGGGCTTTACGTCAGAGAGTCCGCCCTCAAGCCGACAGCCGTCAAGTACCACGAGTGAATCGGGATTCAGGTTATCCTTGAAGCTTCCCTTGGATTCATCGGACGGGTTTTCGGCGTTGAACAGACGGTCGTACAGCCTTGCTTCAAACGGTACGCTGTCTTTGGCACTGACCCAATGAAGTGTGCCCTTGACCTTTCTTCCGTCGGGGGAGTTTCCGCCCCGGCTTTCGGGGTCGTAGGTGCAGTGAACGGCGGTGACATTTCCGTTTTCGTCCGTATCGTAGCCGACGCATCTGACGAAGTAGGCGCCTCTGAGTCTGACCTCGTTGCCGGGGAAGAGACGGAAATACTTTTTGACCGGCTCAATCATGAAGTCCTCCTGCTCAACAAAAAGCTCTTTGGAGAACGTGATTTTTCTCGTGCCCATTTCGGGTCTGTCCTGATTGACGGGAAGCTCGAGTTCCTCGGTCTTATCCTCGGGGTAGTTATCAATAATGACCTTCAAAGGACGCAGAACCGCCATGCATCTCGGTGCGTTCTTGTTCAGGTCATCTCTTACGCATGCCTCAAGCAGTCCGAAATCGACCACGCTGTATGCCTTCGAAACACCGACACGGTTGATGAAATCCCGGATTGCCGCCGCCGGATAGCCTCTTCTTCTCATACCGCAGATGGTCGCCATTCTCGGGTCGTCCCAGCCGTCAACAATGCCCTCCTTGACAAGCTGTAAGCATTTGCGCTTACTGGTCAGGCAGTAGTTGAGGTTCAGTCTTGCAAACTCAATCTGTCTTGACGGATTCGGGAGACCGAGCTCTTTTAAGAACCAGTCGTAAAGCGGTCTGTGATTTTCAAATTCGAGCGAGCACAGCGAATGGGTGACGCCCTCTTTTGTGTCCGACAGCGGGTGCGCAAAGTCATAAAGCGGATAAACGCACCATTTGTCGCCCGTCTGATGATGGGTGACGTGAGCGATACGGTAAATGACCGGGTCACGCATATTGATGTTCGGGGACGCCATGTCGATTTTTGCTCTGAGGACTCTTGCGCCGTCGGGGAATTCTCCGTTCGTCATACGGGTGAACAGGTCAAGGTTTTCTTCGATGCTGCGGTTTCTGTACGGACTTTCCTTTCCCGGCTCGGTGAGCGTACCTCTGCTCTCCCGGATTTCGTCGGCGGAAAGGTCGCAGACATAAGCCTTGCCGAGTTTAATCAGTTTAATTGCACACTCATGGATAAAATCGAAGTAGCTCGAAGCGTAAAGCACCTCGTTCCATTGGTAGCCGAGCCACTGGATATCCTCTTTGATGGCGTCCACATACTCGGTGTCCTCTTTTGACGGATTCGTGTCGTCAAGGCGCAGATTACAGATTCCGCCGTATTTTTCGGCAATACTGAAGTTGATCTGAATCGCCTTTGCGTGGCCGATATGAAGATAGCCGTTCGGTTCCGGCGGAAATCTTGTCTGCACGTGGGTATATACGCCGTTTTTCAGATCTTCATCAATAAAATCATGAATGAAGTTTGAAGTCACTGTCATTTCTTCCATTGGTTTGTTCCTTTCCGGTTTACGCTTTGTAAAATGCAAGAGCGGTTTTCATTCTGGCTCTGACTTTATCTTCGCCTAAAATCTGCATGATGGAATAAAGGTCGGGCGTGTTGCGTCTGCCTGTGACGGCGATACGGATTACCGTTGAAACGTCGCCGACGTGACCTTTATACAGCTCGGGATTTTTCTTATATTCCTTGACGTTCGGCGTGTAGCCTAAGGGTTCGCAAAGGCTCTTGATCCGGTTGAACCATTCGTCCTTGCTGTCGTCGGGGCTATAGCTTTCGATATAAGCCGAAAGAATCTCTTTTGCCATATCGGCGGTGATATTTTCGGGCATTTGCGAAAAGTCGTTTTGGTAAAGCTCATCAAAATAATACTCGATATACGAGCGGATCTCGCTGAATTTTGCGATATCCTTTCTCGGCTTCGGCGTGTCACGGTCAACCGAGAAAATCGCTTTTGCATAGTCGGGATCCCGACTTAAAAGTTCATAAAGCTCGCTGTCATAGTCCTTTGCCCATGAAAGCGCATAGGACAGCACCTGCTCGGCGGTCATAACGCTTATCACGTTCTTGCTGACGTCGTTAAGCTTCGTCAGATCAAACAGCGCACCGCTGACGCTCATCTTCTTGAGATTAAACGGGAATTCACTTTGCGGCGCTTTCGGGTTGGCTCTTCGCCAGTCCTCAAAGTTCGAGTTGGCAAGCGTCAGAAGATATTCGATAACGCTTTCCTTCGGGTAGCCCTGCTCGGCATAATAGGTGACCGCCGCTTCGGGGTCTTTTCGCTTACTCAGCTTACGTTTGCCGCCGTTTTCCTCTTTCATAATCGGCGAAATGTGGGCGTACTTCGGCACACGGAAGCCGCAGGTCTTGAAAAGCTGAATATGAAGCGGAACGGAGGAAATCCATTCGTCGCCTCTTATCACATGAGTCGTTCTCATGAAGTGGTCGTCCACCGCATGGGCGAAATGATAGGTCGGAATGCCGTCGGTCTTAAGAAGAACCACGTCCTGAATATTTTCGGCAATTTCAATCTTGCCCTTTATCAGGTCGTCAAATTTGATTTTGCCGTCCTCTTTACCCGGGGAGCGAAGCCTTAAGGTATACGGCTTTCCGCTTTCGACAAGCGCTTTTTGTTCGTCAAAGGTAAGACAGCGGCACTTCGCCCATTTTCCGAAGTAGCCTTTGATAGCCGTGCCCTCGGTCTCCTGCTTTTCCCGAAGAGCCGAAAGCTCGTCCTCCGTGCAGAAGCACGGGTAGGCAAGTCCCTCCGAGACAAGCTTCTTTGCGACAACATGATATATCTCAGCACGGTGACTTTGCTGATACGGACCGTAGTCGCCCTTTTCTTCGTTAAAGCCGATAACGCCCTCATCAACCGTCACGCCGAAAGCGTTCAGTCCCTTGATGATTTCGGAAACGCCGTCCTCGATTTCACGCTTTTTGTCGGTGTCCTCGATTCTTAAAATAAATACGCCGTCCGTCGTCTGTGCGTTCAGCTTTGAGATGAGCGCCGCAAAAAGTCCGCCGATATGAAGAAAGCCGGTCGGGCTCGGCGCAAAACGGGTCACTCTTGCGCCCTCTTTCAGCGCACGGGGCGGAAACTCTGCTTCAAGCTGTTCCACCGTTTTATTGACATCCGGAAATAAAAGTTCCGCTAATTTTTCAAAGTCGTTCAATGGTAGTCCTCCAATATGTATTGATTCCAATACAAGTTCTGCTTAATAATCCTATATATTATCTCAAATTTCTTAATAAATAGCAATAGGGTAACGGCAATTTTTCTGCACTTTTATTGAAAGAGAGGATAAAAGCCGCTTATTTTCCGACGCAGAACTGCGAGAAAACTTCGTCCACAACGGCGTCGGTTGTTTTTTGCCCGGTCAGCTCCATCAGAGAGGAGATTGCCGCATCAATCGATACGTTTACGGCGTCAAGCGTGATGCCGGCTTTCAGACCGTTTATTGCTTCATCAACCGCCGCAAGCGAATCAAGCGCATTCTTCCGTTGTCGTTCGGTCGAAAGCATCGCCTGAGAGGTGTCAAGCTCGTTTGTGCAAAGCAGAAGCGCACAGGCTTTTTCAAGCTCAGCAAGTCCGCTGCCGTCAAGCGCACAAAGGCTGACCGTGTATGCGAATGAGTCTTTTATCTTTTCGGTGTCGGCTTTCGGAGCGAGGTCGCTTTTATTGAGAACGGCGACGGCTCTTTTTCCTTGGCAAAGCGCCATGATTTTTTCGTCCGCTTCGTCAAGCGGTCGTGAAGCGTCGAAAACCGCAAAAATAAGGCCGGCCCGGTCGGTTTTTTTCTTTGCTCGTTCGATACCGATGGATTCCACAACATCTTCGGTGCTGTGAATGCCTGCCGTATCCGCAAGATGTAAAAGCAGATCGCCGAGACTGACGGTCTGTTCAACAACGTCTCTTGTTGTTCCCGCAACGTCGGTGACGATCGAACGTCCGAAACCCGAAAGCAGATTCATGAGGGCGGATTTTCCGACGTTGGGTTTTCCGATGATGGCGGTTTCAACGCCTTTGGTGACGGCACTTCCCGAATCGAATCGGGACAAAAGCCCCGAAAGCTGATTTTTTACATTTTTAAGCGTATGAAGAAGTGCTTCTTCGTCGAGTTCTTCGATATCCTCGTCCGGGTAATCGACCCATGCGCTCATGTGCGCCGCTACGGACAGCAGCATTTCGTTCAGTTCGCTCATTTTCCGGCTCAAAGCACCGTCAAGGGCGGTCAGGGCAGCTTTGGCTCCCTGTTCGCCTTGCGCATTGATCAGATTCATGACCGCTTCCGCTTCGGTAAGGTCGATTTTTCCGTTTAAAAAGGCTCGCTTTGTAAATTCACCGGCTTCGGCGGGTCTGGCTCCGGCTTCGAATACCGCACGCAGAACCTTTTTCAAAACAAACAGTCCGCCGTGGCAGGAAAGCTCGACCGTGTTTTCGCCCGTGTAGCTTTTCGGCGCACGGAAAACGAGCGCAATACATTCATCAATCACCTCGCCGTTATAGCAGGCGCGACCGTACGCCGCCGTATAGCCTTTCATGCTATCGAGATTGCGTTTGTCGGCAGCCTTGAATACCTTTCCGGCGATTTCGATTGCGTTTTCTCCGCTGATTCTGATGATGCCGATTCCGCCTGTGTTCTGTGGCGTTGAAATGGCGGCGATTGTATCGGGCATAAAAGCACCCTCCCTTTTTTCCTGTTCTCGCCTTATTATACATCTTGGCTCCGATTAAAGCAAGTGTATTCGGCGTCAGAAGCCCCTATTTATAATGTATAGAAATTATTGTGCGTTTCCGTGAAAAAAGGCTGTCTGTTTTGTCGCTTTTGATGCGACCAAAGCACTTGTATAATCCGCTATAATATCGTTTGTAATCGATCAGATCCGACCGCTTCAGGCGGACTGCTTGCGGATTTGAACATTGCGATTTATTATGGAGTCTTTTCCGATTTTTCGATTGACAAAATTTACAAATGATAGTATAATTTATCATTATTAGTGGTAAATTGTAACAAATTGTGAATCGGTGTCGAATCGGAACGCTCCGGTTCGTTAAGGAAGCTCTGATTCAATCTGATGTACAGATTACGCCGTCAGATTTTTCGTCAGAAAAGAGCAAAAGCCGCGCAGGAATCCTGTCGGATTTCAAGTGGTTGTTGTGCTCTTCTGGCGGAAAATATGCAAGTAAGATGTACATCAAAGCGTATGCTGTGATTTGTTCAGAGGTTCCTTAAAAATCTGTCTTTAAGAGTACGGTCTGAGGACTCACGCCGTACCTTAAATAAACGAAAGCCTTCAAAAATACGGCTTTATCATTTCAGAGGAGGGATAAAATGAAAAAGCATTCGGTACTTTTCAGCAGAATCCTGACCGTTCTGCTGACGGCTTTCATGTTTGTCGGAATGATGCTTCCGATGACGGCGAATGCGGCTTCAAAAGCAAAGGTCCAAAAAAAAGAAACCAGATATGAGATCGCTGTTGTTCTCGACAACTCGGGTTCGATGTACGACACCGAGGCGTGGTGCAGAGCAAAATACGCAATGGAAATTTTTGCGTCCATGCTCAACTACGAAAACGGGGACAAGCTGACGATCTTCCCGATGTGGGAGTCGGTTTACGACGGAAGCGCACCGACCGATCCGTATGCGGGCAGTTATGCTCCGCTGACCATTTCCGGCGGAAAGGGCGGAACGGACAGCATCTCGCAAAAGATCGACAGCATTTCCAGAATGTATACGACCAACCCGTACGGCACGCCCTATGAATCCGTTACGAGTGCCGCTGCTCATCTGAAAACCTCAAAGGCAGACGAAAAATGGCTTATCGTTCTGACTGACGGTGAATTCGACCGGAATTTAAGAAGTGATACAAATGTTGATGAGTTCAAAGGTGGCTTTAACCTTGAAAAGGAGCTGCTGAGCCTTGCGGTCAACAATCAGATCAAGGTTCAATACTTAGGCTTCGATGATGCGGCAGAGCTTAAGACAAACGAAGCGAACGGATTCTATGCTGTAAAATCGACAGATACCAGTCTGAAGGACGATCTTGTGGGTATCTGCAACAAGATTTTTCAACGAGAGCGTCTGTCTACCGATGAATGTCTGAACGGAAAGACGCTGAAGCTTGATCTTTCGATGAAAAAGCTGATCGTTTTTGTTCAGGGAAACGACGCCGTGATCAATTCGCTGACCGACAGCTCCGGGAAGATGATCAGTAAGATTGTTGACAGCGGACAGAGAAAATACAGCGACATCTCATGTAATTTTACCGGACTGGGAAGCAAAATACAAGAAAGAATCACCAATCAAGGTCTGAATGCTCCGCCGGTCGACACAACCCTGGCCGGTCAGGTCGTGACGTTTTCCGAATGTCCCAAGGGTGAATACACCCTCGATTTTTCGGGCGACAACAATGTTCAGATCTTTTATGAGCCGGACGTTGACATCAAGGTTGAGCTCATGGACATGAATACAAAAGAAATCGTCGACCCGTCGTCCGGAAATATCGCCGCGGGTACTTATAAGCTGACAAGCACGCTCGTTGACGCAAAAACCAACGAAGACGTTTCGGGCAACAAGCTTCTGGGCGGAGTTGATCTGAAGACTTACGTCAAAAAGTCCACGGACAGTGCCCCCACGCCGTACGATAACGGAGCAGAGATCACGTTTGAGCCGGACAGCAAGACGGAGGTTTATATTGAGGGAACCTTCCTGAAAAACTACTCGGTTTCCACAAAGGACAATCCGAACGCTTTTCCGCTTTCCATTAAATTCAGCGACAGTAAGCTGTCGATTTCGCTTGAACCCAAGGTTCTTCAGGAACAAAGCTGGTACCGGGTCAAGGACCACGAAAAATGGAAACCCGTTGAAGTGACGGTCCTGATCGGCGGACAGCCGGCAACGAAAGAACAGATGGCGAACGTGAAGCTTAACGTGACGCCTTCGGGAAATCTTACCTACCGTGTGGAAACGGCGGACACCGAATCGAAATACAGAATTTATATCGGCTGCGACGATAAAGGCAACTTTGTTGAGCCGGCAGTCGGCAATTATTCTCTCAGCTTCGAGGGGACGACGTACATCGACGAAATCGGCGACGAGCATACCGCTAACAAAAAAGACGTCTCGTTTGAGATCAACACATACAGCCGCTTCTGGAGATGGCTCGTCTGGATCATCGCTATTGCGGTTATCCTGATCGTATGGCTTGCTTTTATGAGGCAAAAAGTAATGCCGAACAAAATAATTAAAGATTCGGCAAGTTTCTGGTCGATCAGCGCAGGCGATCTGGATATAAATTTTGTCAGTGTCAAGTATAATCGAAAGCAAAGAGTATTAGTACTTGAAGGACCTTCAGCGATTCCTTTCAAACAGCAGATCAGCGTTACCTTTAAGCTGAAACCTGTTGATAACAGATTTACGAAAGCCAACAAACGTAGGACAGCGGTTATCGGCATTTCATCATCCGCTGACGAGATCAATATAGGTGCAACGACTTATGTCAAGTATAACGGACAGTGGATGAAAGAATCATTCGTTGAGTCTGCTGAGCAAGGTAGACCGTCTCCGCCGATTGAAAAGGTACTTTCGGTTGGTCCGTCGTTTGAAATTTATAATTCTCCTAACGGAGCAAATGTATCTAACCTTATCTGTAATTGCAGAACGAAAAAATAATTTTGGAGGGTAAATTATGTCAGTCAAAAAAGAAAACATTCAGTGTAACGAGACAATGGAGACTCTGTTCGTCGGTGTCGGGGGAGTCGGTTCATCGATTGTTGTCAAGGTAGCGGAACGATGCCGAGGCACGGAAGCAGACAATATCCGTTTTGTTACAATGGATACCAATGCCAACGACATCAGAAAGCTTAAGAATTCAAATGCAACGATTGTTTCTATTCAGACCTCGTCAACGCAGAGGGTTCTTGACTATCTTAAGAATGATGAAGAAGCAAGATTCAAGTGGTTCCCCAACAACACAACGCTTTATTCAAAGTCGGTTTCCGAGGGTGCCGGTCAGGTTCGTGCCATATCGAGACTTGCTATGAACGCCACGATCAAGACCGGAGCAATTCAAAAGCTTTATACGGCAATTGATGAACTTTTTCTCAAGGACGGCGGCGAGCTGAAACAAGCTCTTCGTGTTGTAATCGTTTCGTCGGCAACCGGCGGTACAGGTTCCGGAATTGCAATGATCGTCGGCATGCTTATCCGTGAATATCTTCACAAGCATTACCGCGAAAAGGCAGCCATTATCAGAGGCTATCTTGTCCTTCCCGGCGTTATGGATACGGTTATTACTTCGGAAACTGAAAAGGACAGCCAGCGCAGAAACGGCTATGCCACTATTAAGGAAATCAATGCTTTCATGATCAAGGCCAGCGGCTTCTGCGGCGTCCGCAAGGATCTTGAAAGATATAAAGATCTGCATATTGATGTTCCGAATATTGCACAGGGCGTTGACAGACTGGAAGGGCTTCCGTATGACTTCTGCTTCCTTCTTGACCGTGTTGATCAGAGTCAGGAAAGCATGCAGACGCTCGATCAGTATAAGGACTTTGCTGCCCAGAGCCTTTATGAGCAGAATATCGGACCGATGCAGGCAGATGCTTTCGGTATTGAAGACAACATTATCAAAGAGTTTTCAAATGAGGACAATCTCGGTCGTAACCGTTTCGGCGGAATCGGTGCTTCGGTTCTGAAATATCCGTATGAGGATATTGTAGACTATATCGCTTATTCAAGAGCAATTTCGTGTATCGGAACGGGCGATACAGTCGGAGAATGGCTCAAGTATGACAAGGCATATGAAAAGGAATATGCCGAGTTTAAAAAGAAACGTGCCACCACTCTTGATCCTGCTCCGGAGCGTGGTGATGTATACGTCAATAAAGTAAATGACGGTAAAGCAAGATTTGATAACGAAATTAAAGGAGCAATTGCAACCTCTATTGATGAAATTTCCGATGAAGTCAGAGCCAGAGTCAACACCTATTTTTCGGCATTTAATGCGGAAATCAATCGGGCTTTTGCAAGGGTCGATTCGGAGCTCAGAATCAAAGTTGATGAGCTTGAAAGAGACGACAGAGATTATGAGGGCGATGATAATTTAAGGGGACATGCGGAGGAAAATCTCAAGCTGATCAGAAATTATGAAAGCTTGGTGAAGAATTCAGCTGCACTTAGAGCCAAATCGGCTGCAAGTTCGATTCTTTATGATGCGCCGTCTATGAAAAACTCGGGTCAGATCTTGCCGTTCCATGTTGAACATCTGCTTCAGGGATTTGACGGAGCGATGCATCCGAACGCCATGCGTTATATGCTTTATGTGCTGAAAGAAGAATTTGAAAAAGGCTATACATCGGCAAAATCCGGTATTGATGCTGCAACCAAATCTTTGGATAAATATTCTCCGAATGCAAACGATCCTGATTTCTTCGACGTCCGCGGCGGCTTTACGTCAAAGACACAGGAATGCAATATTGACAGTGTTTGTAAGCTTGAAAATAATGAACCATCTTTCTTTGAAAAGCGCGGCGGCTATAAGGCTCTCTGGGATAAATTAAACGAGGTATTTCCCGGCTATGCAAAAGCGGTTAAAAAGTATCGTGACTTATGCATGAAAGAAGCCGCATATAAAGTTGGTAAAGAATATATCAAACAGCTTTGTATAGAATTTGAAAAGCTGTATGCTTCTCTTGAAACCAAGGTTCTTCTTCTTGCAAAGGCACAGGACGAAATTGTTGAAAAGCTTAAGTTCAGAGAAGGCAACAGTGTTGCTTATGTATGTGCGGATCGCAAGTGTCTTGACAGATTGGTTCAGGTTTGTCCCACCACAGGCAATGAGTTGATGCTTCCGGGAGACTTGTGCGAAGTTATTTTTGACTCGATCAAGGAAAATGCAGAAATCGTCAGAGTGAGTTCGTATGACCCGACAATGGCAAAGCCGAGAGTTGATATTTTTGACAATGTTCTGATCGGATATTTTAAAGATGCCGTTCGTGATGAAAATGATGAGATATTGAACATCAACATCGTATCTGCAATTGCTCAGGAACTGGAGTTTAAAGAATACTTTAAAGCCATTGAAAGAGCAGATGACAACGAAATCGTATTTGCACCCGAAATTTCCGATTCGCAGAGAACCGATTACCTCAGAGATAAGTTTAAATTTGGTTACAAGCTTGCATCTCCGGGCATCGGATTCTCGAATTTCAATGAGCCGAGAACGGTCAACCTCTGCGCCTATAACAGTAAGCTTGACCAGCTTCGCAACATCGACATCAAGTCCCTTGTCCAGCCGTTCAACATTAAGGCTACGGGAACAAATACGGTTTCAAAATATGAGTTGCATTTCTTCAATGCTCTTTATAACATTACGCCGGATATGCTTTCCCGCTTCAAGAGCCCCGAAGAATGCAAGGACGACAGCCAGTATAATGAGGAAGCCGGTATATATTATAAGGCCTATCACGATTACGTCAAGAAGATCGGCCCCGATTCAACGAAGAGCGCAGCGATCTCGCTTCACATCGATAAGCGTTGGGATTCTCTTACCGAAATGCCGGAAATCTCTCTTGACGCTCATTATAAAGAGATGGTCAAGATCCATTCCGCTTTGATTTACGGTATCGTTCACGGAATGATCATTACGCATCCGTCATCAAGATATGACGCAAAGAAGCGTATCTTTGCCCTTGAGGATACCGAGGGTGACAGAACGGCTCTGATCGTATCGAATAACACCGAGTGTGATGAGTTCTATGAGGTTCTCGATGCGCTTTACAGAGACAGGGCTTCCGTTGAAAGCATCTACAGAATGCAGAAGGAACGTTGTACTTTCGATATCGACAGCAACCGCAGATACGTTGAAAGCGCTTTCGTACGTGATATCGAAACCTTCAGAATCGGCGACGGACATCCGGCCCCGACCAGTGTTTTTGAAATTCCTCTTTGCTATTACAATTCTCTTCCCCGCTCAAAGATGGACGACAACGAGCTTTCCATCATGATCGACAGCGTCATTTCCGTAATGGAAAATGAAATCTGCAAGTATGAGCAGGAAGTAGATCGAGAGCCTTTCCTTGCCGAAAGACTTGAAAAACAGTTCAGACTGTTTATCGATAACTTCAAAAACGACGCATATAATGAGAACGACGCCATGAGAAAGAATACCGATATCATCGACAACCGTGTTGTCAATATGGTATTACGAAAGGTCAGCAACAAGCTCAAGAAGCTCAATACATATGAGTGCGACAAGACGATCGATGAACTGAAAGCTCTTATTAAATAAGATTTGAACTGAGTTTTCAAGGGAGGGTTATGGAATGTTTACGGTAATATTTGCCGAAAAAGAAACGATTAAACTCTTCGAAGAAACAAAAATGTTTTTCGGTCCGCTGCTTAACAACGAGAAAGTGGCGTTTTGCGAATGGCACAAGTATGCTGACACACTGGATTTAATGGTTCCGCAGCTTTATGATTTAATTGAATACAAGAGCGAATGGCGCGCAGTGATTTTGTATGACGAAGACCGTAACCGTCTCAATCCTTTTGACTATACGATGTATCAAGAGCCTTTTTACAGCGAGGAACAAAAGGATGGCGCGTATTACGAAACGCGGCGGGTGAACCGGTTTTCCTCATACGAAAAAGCCGTTTTGAATCCGCTTGTAAAGTTGACGACCGCTTTGTGCGAAGTCCCGAATCTGAAATCCGTCATTTCGGACGGTACGGAATTCGAGAATATCGTTTCGGGAACGACGGGGATTTTTGAGTTTATGCTCAAACGTCAGCTTGAGGCGGTAAATGTCAGTGAAGTGACGGGACGGCTTGAAAAGTTTCAGCGACAGGAACTGTTACGGTTCGTTAAAGAAGATGACATTGACTCTTTAATTGAATTTGTGAAAAACAAGGACGTATCGGGAATCGCCGGACTGATTCCCGATACCGGAATTGCTGAGTTCGTGAAGTTTATCGGCAACGATCCGGTATATTGCGATCCCGAATATACGGAATGCCTGATTGAAAACACAAAGAAGGCATATTTGCTCAATACCGTGACGGCCGACTTTTCCATGAAAGATAAATTGCCTGCGCAGATTATTTGCCTTGCACCCAGAACATTTGACTTCGAAAATTCGGAGCAGGACGTCAAATGGAAAAACCGAGATGAAAGTTCTTCTTCCCGGTTTGCCGACTTCAATTTATATAATGAAAAGTTGAAGTTTCTTTTGTTTGACGTTTTGCCCAAGGATCATAAGCAGTATAAGTTTGACCGGATCAAGCTGATGTGTGTGCTGCTTATTATCGCAAACTACGCCTTGCCCAAAGGCGTCGTCAATCCCGGACGCGTATACCGTACGGATATTGATTTCGACGACAGCATGATATCAAGAATCTGTGAAACGTATATCAGCAAGCTCAAGTCGACCCAACTGCATCTGAAAGATATCGAACGTGCCCTCGATAATGAGCACGAGACTTCGATCGATGACAAAACGGCGCAGCGGCTTTTTGAATCGGATATCACGATACCGGTTGAAATCAAAGATCCGAACAAAGAGAATGAGCTTTATGCACAGTATAAAGATATCGGTCTTGCAACGGATACGCCGAAGCATGAGGACGTCTATTGGTCAGGGCAGTACAGAGATATTACCAAAAAATTTGTCAAGTATCTCAGAGAGCCGCGGCGTGCGGTCAAAACCGCCGTTTCCGAAGGCTTTCACAAAAATAACAGTATTGATGACGACCGTGCTTTGATTTTAAGCGAAACGCAGGCGGAGGACGTCGGCTACCGGTTGCTTGAAGAAGAGCAGAAAATGGTCGGTACGGTTACTTCTCAGATATTTGACGTAAAGAACTATAACGAGCAGATTCAGCAGGCGGATAAGGAGATCCGGCGGGAAATTTCAAAGAGAATGACGAAGAAAAAGACCGGATATGTTTTCCTTTTTTCCGCGCTCGCTTATCTCGTCGGCTTTCTGCCTTTGATTTTCAGCAATCTCAACACAGTAAAATCCGTCACCTGTTCGCTTCTGATGACGGGAATTACGATAGCCGCTTTTTCGGCTGTGGGCTTTTTCTATCTTTTCGTTTTACGGAAAAAGCTGATCAATCGGTTCAAGCATTTTAATTATGTTATGAGCGGAATCTGCCGGACGATCATGGGCGGTCTTTCGCAGTTCTCAAAATACCTGAGCAGCGCGTGCAATGTTATGCGTGAATTCTCGGTTTTGAAAAAGAGGGAATCAGCGGTTTCCCGGATCAAAAGAATCCTGTCGTATCATAATCTGAAAATTGACGAACAGATCAAAACCGTAAGCGATATGTTCTCGAAATATATCGACTTTCGAAAAATCACCGTTAAGGAATGTGACCCTTACGATTTCGATTTTACGGTCATGAAGGATTATGAGTATTCGATGCCGAGTCTTCTTTCGATCAAGAAGATCGAGTATTGTCAGCCGGGAAATGAAATCACGGTTCCGGTTGATTATGTGGATTCGATAACGTTGACGAGGGAGGAATTATATGATTGATACCATTGTTTTAATTCTGAAAATGCTGCTGGCAATTCTTCCCTTTGTCATTTTGTGCATTTCAAGCGCAAAAGTCAATTTGCCGAAAACAGACAGAAGCAAGCAGTTTGCTATGCCGGTCATCGCCCCGGTGTATACGGTTGTTGCGATGTTTTTGATGAATCGTATCAATCAATGGCTGCTGACGCTGATAAAAAATATTCCGATCTGGATCGCCTCTTTGGCGAATGTATCGTGGATGCCGGATAAGCTTGAGTCACTGCTTCTTCAGCTTTCGGACGGCGTCAAGGCAATGCTTGACGGTCTGACGCTCAGCTTCTGGATCTTTTTTATCGCAAATGCGGTTATCATTTTTGTCTATCTGATACTCAAGAAGTTTTGTATTAAGATCATGTCTGCGGCTGTCAAGCTCGACAGCGAACTGCACGCAAAAGTAGCAGGCAATTTTTACGAATACTTCGTCGAAAGAGGAAGATGGTGCCTGAAGGACAATTTTTCTCAGGTTCGCAGTATGCTGAAGGTCTTTTACTTTGCAAGCGTATGTCTGTCCTCGGCGCTGATGCTGATCAGCTATAAGTTTTATAATGAACAGCTGTTCCGGTCGATGTATTACCCCGTATTCGGAATTATCATTCTCGGAGAGCTATATTTCTATCTTGACGGAACGACAAAGCGTGAGTATGCTTCCGATATATTGGGCGAGGACGAGGACGCTTACCGTACGGTAAACTATTCTCTTTTAAGAAAGTTTTTACGCTCAGTATTCGGCGACAAGCTTCTTACGGAAAACACGAGCATCAATAACGCTCTTGCAAACGACATCACGACCGACGAAGTGATCCGCCGGCTCGAAAACAGTGAAGACCAGAAAATCGTTACCTTTTCCGAATACATAAGAGCGCTCAACGCAACAGGCGTCAAGATTGACCACAATTACCTGTTTTCGTCACTCGAGATGCTCAACGGAAAGAGCATTCTGTTCAACAATCCGTTTTATAACGATCTGATTCCGTATGCATTTTATCCGATGAACCGCTGCTTGCTCAGCCACCGCAAGGTGCTTGTTGTGCTCGGCAGACATTCGGTGGAACAGGACGTAAAAGCGTGGCTTGAAAAAGGAATCGAATCCGTCACCAATATTCCGTCGCTGTGGAATATCGGCGTTCTCGGAAAAGAGCCGTCCGAGCTTGATATCGGAATCATCACACGATCCGACGTTCTCGACATCAGGCTTCATGAAGCCAATGCGGAGTTTTTGGAGCAGGTCGGCTTTTTCGTGATTCTTGAACCGTCGAAGCTTCTTTCGACCGCTCAGATCGGTCTGAACCTTCTTGTAAAAAAATGCAAGACCGATGAGGACAAGGAAATCGTTTACTGTCTTTGCGATAAAAACTGTGACGGACTTGTCGATGCCATGTCTCACGTTCTGATGACCAGCATCACGCAGGTTTCCGCAACCGAAAAGCACAGAGGAACTTCTTCTTATATGTGCTGGGAGGCGGACGGAGAATATCTTCACCACCGACTGGTACCGAACATTTCACGATATCTCGGTCTCGGAACGGAGCTGTCTTTCGCCGCTTTGAAAAACCAGGTTGCGAAAACCGAATGGTACGCCGGCGAGGCCTTCCCCGTAACCGACATTAAATGGATTGACAAGCAGTATTATTACGATCTTACGAAATATGCCGGACTGCCGACCGGGCAGGAGGCAATGGACGAATTCTTTTCGACAAGCCCGAACCTCTGGAGCGCTGAGGTCAAAAAGAACAATTATATGACGGTTGAAGACGAAGCGTTCAATATGTTCGAAATCCTGCGTAACTTTTCGACAAGAACAACACAGCAGGGCTTCATCAACGTGATTTCGTCCGATTATCTGTTAAAGGATTATATGGCGGACAACGCCTCGATTTTTGAAACCGACGCAAAAGCGATTCCGTATATCGTTGCCGATTACACAAGAAGCAACCGCAATACGATTCTGCGTCTGATCCTGATGATGAGCACGTTCCCCGTTAATGCAAAGGTTCTCGAAAAAGAGCTGTCTCTTCTCGGCATTCATGTGTTTGATCTGAAAAAGCAGCTTTGGTATGAGCTTTTTGTCTGCT
Source organism: uncultured Clostridia bacterium (assembly GCA_945863885.1). Taxonomy (GTDB): domain Bacteria; phylum Bacillota; class Clostridia; order Oscillospirales; family Acutalibacteraceae; genus UBA6857. The sequence continues at coordinate 47,314 of CAMAZY010000005.1, read as the reverse complement.
ACTCTCCGGTCGCCAAGATTTTACGGCTGCCTGATGAGTATGAACATGCCGTTAACTCCGTCTATTACGAATACATCAATTTCGGCATGCTGCAGTGGAATCACGATCTGATAGAGGTTTCCGAATCGTTCAATATCAAGAACGGACAAATGGAGACCATGTATTCGATCTCCGACCCTGAATTTCTGGCCCACTGTGTATCCGAGCTTCGTTCCGCAGCCTATATTGCCGAGGATGAAAAGGGCGAAAGCTATTATCTCGGCGCAGAGCTGAGCGGACACATTTATCAAAAATACCTGCCCGGACAGTTCTTTACGTTCGCCGGCAAGTATTATGAGATGCAGTATCTGACCGCTGACGGACAAATTCTTTTGCGCCGTGCGGCGGACCACATCAACGGACGTCCGTCTTACAGACAGATCAGAGAGTACACCCTTCGGGGAATCAAACCGTCAGACCGGATCGGCGCCCGACAGAATATCGCCGGACTTCGTGTTATCAAGGAATTTGCCGATATCCGGGTAAAAACCGACGGATACTACCGGATGGAACGGTATAACGATTTCGAAACCGCAAAGAAGATCTGCTTTGAGGGCGAAACAGGCTCGATTCCCGAACGCAACTACTATAACAAGGAAATTCTCCGTATTGAGCTTCCCGATTTCGGCGAAAAGCTCAATGACAGTATCCGCTATACGATCACGGTCCTTTTCAACGAAATTTTCAAAACAATATTTGCGGAAAATCAGGCGTTTATCTGCGCCGTCACCGATGATTCTTTCCTGGATGGTTCACAGGAAGACAGAATCTTTACCTATTCGCTTAATGCGGAAGAGTGTGAGATCAACAAGAACTCCATTTATATTATCGAGGACAGCCAGCTTGACTTAGGTCTGACCGTGGCGGTTGAAAGAAATTTGCAGCGTATTTTCAGCGTTATGCATGACTATCTTGATTGGCACGCCATGACACTCGAAAACAGTCTGAATCCGCCGGTTGATCCCGAACCGAACATTGTTTTCGGCCCGCCGGAGGAAGAGCCTGAAAAGAAGGGCATCAAAGGCTTCTTCTCAAAAATCGGCAAGAAGATCAAGACGGCGTTTGAAAAATTCAAGGGTCTGTTTAAGCGTAAGTCAAAGAAAAAGGACGGTCAACCGTCCGAAAATCCGGAGGTACCCGAAAATCCGGAAGTACCTGAAAATCCGGAAGTACCCGAAAATCCGGAAGTACCCGAAAATCCGGAAGTACCCGAGAATCCGGAAGTTCCCGTAATTCCCGAAATTCCTGCAATTCCGTCAGAGGATACGGATACTCAGAATGAAGAGTTCCCGATACCGGAAAAGGAAGAACCCGTACAGAATCCGGATGCATCGGAACCGGAAGAGCCTGCCGATGCGTCTGACGACAGTGCAGACAATCAGGAGGGTGTTGAAAAAGAAACAGTCGAAGCGGTTGAGTCTCCGATGAAAAGCACGGTGATGGATTCGGCTGAGCTTGAAAAAGCCATTACCGAAGGCTTCGATTCCAGGAAAAAGCCGTATCATGAGCGCTATTATATGCTCTTCGGTCATCAGAGTGAGCCGTCCTATATCGACCTTGCGGGAACGCTGGACTATCTGACCGAAATGGGGCTTGCAAACAATTCACTCAAGCAAGCAAGAGAAGGCAAGAAGATCGCAGAACAGGTTGAAGCGACCTTCAAGCCCGGAAAGCCCGACGCAAGATACTGCGATTTCTGCGGCGCCGAGATCTACGGCGTTGAGTACGAGACGCTGACGGACGGACGGGACAGATGTATCAGCTGCGGAAGAACCGCCATCAAGACCGAAAAGGAATTCCGTAAGATCTTTGAGGATGTCAAGAGGAACATGGAGTCCTTCTTCGGCATCAAGATCAATGTCGGAATCCGGGTCGAAATGGTCAACTCCAGAACGCTTCACAAGCGTCTTGGCAAGGCCTTTATTCCGACGCCGAAGAGCGACGGCCGTGTCCTCGGCGTTGCGATCAAGGATAAAAACGGGTATAAGCTTTATGTGGAAAACGGCTCGCCGAGAATGGCGTCGATGCTGACAATTGCTCACGAACTGACCCATATCTGGCAGTACGTCAACTGGAACGACAAAGCGATCCGCAAGCAGTACGGCAAGAAGCTGCGCCTTGAAATTTACGAAGGCATGGCCAAATGGGTCGAGATTCAGTACGCCTATCTGATCAATGAGCCGGAACTTGCAAAGCGTGAGGAAATCATCACAAGCTACCGCAACGACGAATACGGACGGGGCTTCCTGCGCTATCTTGCCAATTATCCGTTTTCAACGGGTACCGTTATCACAAAACCGACCCCGTTTTTGAACGTAGCGATGCCGCTTGATCCGCAATACTGCGGCTCGTTCTCGATCGTTGTGCCTGACTTAAACGGCGAAAACGGAGAAGATCCGAACGGTGAAAAACCGACCGGCGGCACGAATACGCCGACCGGCACCGATCCGATCAAAGGCCCGGTTGAACGTGACCCGGAGACATTTGCCCGCTATGCGTACAACTTGTTAAACGATGAGGAAAAGGCAGCGTATGACGTGGTTTTGCAGGCTGTCAACAGCTTTGACGAACAGATCGACTCGTTCGAAGTGTCCGTGACCGATTCGCAGATCAAGAAAGTCGTCGATTACGTTCAAAGAGACCATCCGGAAATCTTCTGGTTCCAGCACGGAGCAACGTTCTATTTCGATACGAACACGCATATCGTCAACAAGCTTGAGCTTACCTATTGTATGACCGAGCGGGAGGCGAAAAAGCGCCGTGATGAGATCGATTCCCATATCCGTTCTTTCTTGTCGTCCATAAACGACAGCATGAGCGATTACGAGGTTGCGCTCCGGATTTACGAAAATATTATCAAGCTTGTCGATTACGATACGCTCGGACTCGAAAAGCAAAAGTCCAAAACCGTGTCGTCCGAAGTGCCCGATGATCTTCGCTCGATCTACGGCGTATTCGTCAACAAAAAGGCGGTCTGCGCCGGTTATGCCAAGGCGATGCAGTACCTGCTGAACCTGTGCGGAATCGAATGCACCTATGTCACAAGCAGTACGCACGCATGGAACCTGATCAAGCTTGAGGGTGATTATTACCATCTTGACGTAACGTGGGGCGACGGAACGGACACCAAGAAAGAAAAGGTTCAGATCGATTCAATCAACTACGATTGCTTCTGTATCACGACCGAAGAGGTTCTGAAGCTTGATTCCCACACACCGGAAGCCGACTTCCCGGTTCCGGAATGCACCGCAACAAAATGCAACTATCATATCCGTCAGGGGCTTTACTTTGAGGATTATGATTTTGATACGATACGGTCTGTTGTTTGTCAGAGTGCAAAGAATAACAAGTACGACCTTTCGTTCAAATTCGGTTCGGCTTCGGCGTACAACAACGCCAGAAAACAGCTTCTTGACGACGGAAAATTCCGGGAGATCATTCAGTTTGCGAATCTGAAGCCGGATATCAGAATCGGTTCAAGCTACAGCTATTCGGTACGCGATGAGCTTTGTACGATAGCGATCTATATGAACAAGTTATAATTTACACAAACGGGCGTCCGCATTTCGCTTGAAAAGAGTTTCTTTTTGATGCGCAGTGCGGTGACGCCCCGAATCGAAAAAAATCAGGAAAGAGAGAAAGAGATCATGAAAAAGGTTATTTCAATCATTGTTGTTGTCGCAGTAATTGTTGCCGGAATTGTTTTTGTGCCGAGACTTGTGCATAAATGCAGCTCCTGCGAACAGACATTTTTCGGAACCGGCTACAAAGCGAATGTAGTTGCCGATCTTGTGTCCGATGAGGAACAGATTATTTGCAAAGACTGTGCCGAGACGCAGCATGCTTTGGAAATTGCCGTCGGCAAGCAGCTGAAGGATTATAAGCGTCCTTTGTTCGGTGATTGATTTTTTCCGGGTAAAAGCGGCAGAATATGTCTGCCGCTTTTATCCGATAGTTTTGTAAAATGAGAGAGGAGGAATCCTATGGTTTGGATCGTTTGCTTAATTCTTTCTGTAGTCTGCTTTACCGGTGCGGTCGTGGCGGCAGGGAGCTTGTCGAAAACAAAATATAAAAGCGGAAGACTTCTTGATTCCACAAAAGTCATGCTTTTGGGCGTCGTAGGGTCTTCTATACTGCTGTTTATTCCGATTTATACACAGGTGTTTCAGGCTTACGAGAAGACTCCGATTGAAATATTCCTGATTTCCGTTCATAATACGATAAGACTGTTCGTTGTGGACGGCGATTTCGAGTTTATTATTGCCAATATCAAGGATTTGCCGGATGTTCTTCTCCGCTGTTACATGGCTTTGTTTGCCGTGTTTTTCGTTGCGGCACCGCTTCTTACCTTCGGATTTGTCCTTTCGTTCTTCAAAAACTTATCCGCATACAAGAACTTTATGCTGAAGTTTCAGACCGATGCCTATATTTTTTCGGAGCTTAATGAAAAATCTCTCGAGCTTGCAAGAAGCATCAAGGAAAACCGGAAGAAAAAATGTGTGATTATCTTTACCGACGTGTTTGAAAATAATGACGAGGGAATTTTTGAGCTTGTCGAAAGCGCAAAGGAACTTGGTGCAATCCGGTTCAAGAAAGATATAGTGACGGTCAACTTCCGGCTTCACAGCAAAGCAAGTAAACTGAGCTTTTTCACAATCGGAGCGGACGAGTCGGAAAACATCAGCCAGTCACTGAAGCTCATCGAACAATATAAATACAGAGAGAATACCGACCTTTATATCTTTTCTACCCGTGTTGAGTCGGAAATTCTGCTTGAAAATTCGTTTAAGATAAGCCCGGACGAAGAGGGCGGAAAAGAGGCTCAGATCAAGGTCCGAAGAGTGAACGAGGTGCAGTCCCTGATTCTCAGAACACTGTATGAGGACGGTTATCGGAGCATTTTTGAAAGCGCTCTGGCCGAACGGGACGGAATCAGACAAATCAATGCCGTTGTGATCGGAATGGGTCAGCACGGCACGGAAATGACGAAAGCGTTAGCCTGGTTTTGTCAGATGGACGGCTACCGGGCACAGATCGACTCTTTTGACATCGATCCGTCTGCCGAGGACAGATTTGTTTCGCTTTGTCCGGAGCTGATGAGTCCGCAGCTGAACGGGCAGTTCGATATTATAGGGGAAACAAAATACAAGATCACTGTTCATCCCGGCGTCGATGTTGACACGAAAAGCTTTGATGATTGTATCGCTGACCTGCCCGCAACAACCTATGTTTTTGTTGCCCTTGGCAGCGATGAAAAGAATATTCAGACCGCTGTCAAGCTTCGCAGCATCCTTTTAAGAAGGGGAAGTGAGCCGGTAATACAGGCGGTTGTCTGTAATTCCGAAAAGAATCAGGCGCTCAACGGTGTGACGAATTTTAAAAATCAGGAATACAAAATTGATTTTATCGGAGATATGAAAACGTCATATTCCGAAGCGGTCATTCTTCATTCCGATGTGGAAGAAGAGGCGCTCAAGCGCCATTTGAAATGGGGTAAGGAGAGTGAATTCTGGCAATACGACTATAATTACAAGTCGTCTGTTGCCTCGGCAATTCACCGCAAAATGAAGCTTCTTTGTAAAATTCCGGGAATAGAAAAAGAACCCGGAGAAAGGGAGGAAAGCGAAAAGGTTGCGATTCGTATTCTCGAACACGCCCGTTGGAATGCCTATATGCGTTCCGAAGGGTATGTTTACGGCGGAACGATCGAACCGGAGGGACGAAACGATATTGCAAAGATGCATAATTTTTTGGTTCCGTTTTATAAGCTTCCCGAAAAAGAGCAAATAAAAGATGACGACTGATAAAGATGATGATAAATAATAAAAAGGGGAATTTATTATGGCTAATCAGACGAAAAAGAAAATAAACAGCGAAGAAACAGTTGCATATGAACAGATGCAGACAAAATTTGAGGCTTACACCGGAAAAGAACACCCTGCTTTTCAGCGTCGCCTCGTGTCAGTGCATCAGTAATGTTCCGTCTGCGATTCTTTTGTCGCAGTTTACAACCAACTATCCGGATCTTCTTGTCGGCGTGAACATCGGCGGCGTCGGTACGCTTATTGCGTCGCTCGCCAGTCTGATAACGTTTCGTGAGTACACCAAGCATAATCCAGGCAAGACCGGTTACTATGTCGGGATGTTCTCCTTGTTCAATTTCGGATTTTTGATTGTGCTGACAGCGTTTATGCTCCTTTATAAAACGTTTTAAGGAACCTCTGATTAAATCGCAGCATACACTTTGATGCACATCTACCTTGCAAATTTTCCGCCAGAACAGCACAAAACCTGCTTGAAATCCGTCAGGATTCCTGCGCAGTTTTTGCACAATCTGACGAAAAAATTTGGCGGCGTAATCTGCACATCAGATTTAAGGAACCTCTGAATAAATCACAGCATACGCTTTGATGCACAGCTTACTTGCATATTTCCCGCCATATTGCACAAAAACCGCTTGAAATCCGACAGGATTCCTGCGCGGCTTTTGCACAATCTGACGAAAAATCTGACGGCGTAATCTGTACATCAGATTTAATCAGAGCTTCCTTAATCAGAGGTTCCTTAACAATTCAAATGAACGGAGTTTTTATGGATAATGAATTTATTCTTTTGATAGGGGCAGCGCTTTTACCGGCGATCGTTCTGTGCATTTACATTTTTATAAAAGACCGCGCCGAAAAAGAACCTGCCGGGTTGTTGATCAGGCTGCTTGTTTTTGGAGTGCTTATCAGTATTCCTGCTATTTTTTTTGAATCGGTCTTACAATCTTTGTTTGATATAGCATTTGCTTCGCAACTTGTTGAGACAGAAGAAGGACTGGTTTGCCAAGGTCCTTTACGATATCTTTACTACGCATGTGAAGGCTTTATTGTTGCGGCGTTCGTGGAAGAAAGTCTGAAGTGGACGGCTTTATATTTTACTACAAGGAGAAATAAAAATTTCAACAGTCTTTTTGACGGTTTGATTTATTCTGTCTTTGTATCGCTCGGTTTTGCGGGCTTTGAAAACATTCTCTATGTTCTTCAGTACGGCTGGGGTACTGCAATTATGCGAGCGGTCACCTCAATCCCCGGACATATGTTCTTCGCTGTTTTCATGGGCTATTTTTACAGTATGTGGCATATGAACGAAAAGGCCGGAGCAGTGGAGAGGCAGTTAAAGGGGATGGGCGTTATTCCGTCGGAATCGATTGAGTTTTCCGGGAAAAAACATCTTGCGCTCAGCCTTCTGATCCCGATCCTGATCCACGGATTATATGACTATTGCTTAATGGTTGGCGACTACATATTGATCATTGCTTTTTATGGTCTGCTGATCGGTTTGTATATCTACTGCTTCGGGGTGATACGGAAAATGTCGGCGACCGATATGCTTGACAATCGGTATGTCGCTTCGATGCTCATATGGAAGTATCCCGGTATTGCCGAAAAATTCAGACAGGCGACCGCTCAGTCCGGCTATAATCCGGGAGTGCCGACGTATGGTCAGCCCGGTTACAATCCGGGAGCGCCGACGTATGGTCAGCCCGGGGTCACTCCGGGAGCGCCGATGTATGGTCAGCCCGGTTACAATCCGGGAGTGCCGACGTATGGTCAGCCCGGTTACAATCCGGGAGCGCCGACGTATGGTCAGCCCGGTGTCACTCCGGGAGTGCCGACGTATGGTCAGCCCGGTTACAATCCGGGAGCACAGACGTACGGTCAGCCCGGTGTCACTCCGGGAGCACAGACGTACGGTCAGCCCGGTGTCAATCCGGGAGCGCCGACATACGGTCAACCCGGTTACAACCGGGAAACGACAGCATACGGTCAGTCCGATGTCGTCCGGGAAGCAATACCCGACGATCAGCCCGATTTCAACACGGAAACGACAACAAACAGTAATTGATAATGAACCGTTTTTGAGATGAGACCGAAAGCTCCTGCTGCGGGTATCCGGTATTTTACTTAAGGGGTGATTGAATGGACGTATTCATCAGCTATAAAAGCGAGGACTATGAGAAAGCGGATTGGGTGAGGAGCGTTTTAAAAGCAAACGGCATTTCGTGCTGGATGGCTCCCGAAAGCATACCCGGTTCAACGAGTTATTCTACTGAAATTCCGAAGGCCATTAAAAAATGCAAAAAATTCGTTCTGATACTGACCGAAAAGGTTCAAAAATCCGCATGGGTGCCGAAAGAGATCGACGGGGCTGTTAACGCCGAAAAGACCATCATTCCGTTTGCATGGGAAGACTGTCCTCTCACCGATGAATTCAAGTTTTTCCTTGCAAACGTTCAGATTATTCCCGCTTTCAAGGACAGAAAGCAGGCGGCAGAAAGTCTTGTCAGATTGATAAAACCCGAAATTGAAACGGTGGTTTTTCCGGACAACAAGCCGCACAATGACAAGAAAAAGGAAGACGGAAACGAGACGATCCCCGACGGAACAACAGACGGAAGAGCCGCTGTTAAAAAGCCTGCTGAAAATAAAGCAGTCAGAACCGCCGTGAAAAAAACGTCCGGCGGAAAAGCGGGTGAAAAGAAAAAAGCCAAACCGCTCGACAAAAAGAGTGTCGTTCGGCTTCTGATCATCATGGCGGTGATTTTCGTGATTTCCGCCGTAGTGATTTTCGCTTTAAACGGACGCAATAGCCCTTCACTGAAACCCGATTCGACCGAGACGGTTGCCGTGGCCGGACAGGCTGTTGAAAAGAGCAGCAGTTCGGTTACGATAAAGGACGTTACGATCACTAAGGAAGATGTTCAGGCTTTGTCGCAGTTTACGGATATCCGGTACTTATATGTAAAAAACTGTACGGTTCCGAGCGAATTGCTTGATTCGCTTTGCCACTATGCAAAAGCTACGCTTGAAATCAGCAATTGCGGCTTGACAAATGACGATCTGAAAACGATCCGTTTTAAAGATCTGGAGCTGACTTATCTTGTCTTGAGCGATAACGCCGAGTTGTCCGATCTTTCTCCGATCGCGCCTTTGTCGGATACAGTAACGGATCTGCGTTTTGAAAACTGCAACGTTTCCGACATTTCTGTATTGAAAGATTTTCAGTCTTTGTATCGGATTACAGCCAACAATAACAAAATCAAGGATATTTCCGCTTTGTCCGGAAACAAGAAGCTTTCCTACGTTCAGTTCAATGACAACGAACTGACAAGCCTTGATGCTCTGCAGGGCAGTAAAAAGCTGCACACTGTTGAAGTGAGCGGAAACAAGCTTGAAAGCCTGTCGGCACTTGAAGAAAGTATTGAGCTTGAAAAAATTATCGCCGCCGACAATGCGATTGCAGATCTTTCCGGTCTGAATAACGCAACGATCCTGAAAACGGTCGATCTGAGTAAGAACAAGATCAGCGATATTTCGGTGCTGGCAAAGTCCTCAAAGACGCTTGAAGAACTCAATGTCTGCGAAAACGAATTGAACGATATTTCCGCTTTGAAGGATTGTTTGCTTTTAAAAACGCTTGATATCAGCGGAAACAGGGTTACGAATCTTGACGCTTTGAAGAATTGTGAAAGCCTTACAACGCTTCTGGCGTCAGATAATACGATCGACAACATCGACGGGCTGTCGACACTTTACAGTCTGAGTGTTCTTGACCTTTCGAAAAACAAAATCAGTTCTACGCAGGCACTCAATAGCTTTGAAAGCGATTACGGCGCAAAAGTCAATCTCAGCGACAATAGGATAACCGATCTGAAATTGCCGTCCGGCCCCTATAAGGAACTGTATCTTTACGGCAATCAGATTGAAAAAATCGAACCGTTGGAATTTGTTTCCTCGGCAAAGATCGTTATTGATTATAGCGACAAAATCGACTTTAGCTCTCTGGCGAGCTGGAATAGCGGTTATATTTATATTCTTGACTGTCCGTTGGATAAACAGCTTGAGACGAAGGACATTATTAAAACGATCAATAGTCTTATTACTGTTGAATTCTTTACGACTGAGGAATTCTTACAGCAAATACAATAAAAAGAAACAGGCTGAGCTCCGACACGGGTTCAGCCTGTTTCATTTGAAAATCAAACCTTATTTCTTAAGCTTTTTCGGCATCTTCGGCTCGTAAGCAACGCCGGAAGAAGCTGCGCCTGCGCCGAGATTGGCGATGGCTTTAATAACTTCAGCAATTTTTGCACTGATTGCTTTCATTACGCTTTACCCCTTTCTGTTTGATTTTTTCTATAATGATCATTATTGAAACCGAAATTAACGACCATGCCGCATTGACGGCGACCTGCCGGTCCGGAACAAAGACAAAGATCGGAATATAGGCCGCAGCATATACACATACAAGACAGCGGGAAATGAACTTGTTCTTTTTGAATGTCTTTTGAGAACACGGATGATTTTCATTTTTTACGGGAGAAAAGAGAAAAATTACGACAGCGCCAAGGAAAAACAGAACCGGCATAACGAAAGAAGCTTTTGCCATCATGACAAGATCGGTATAAGCGACTGTCGAAAGAAACGTCAGATTGGTTATGATAAAGCACCTGGCATAGGTGTCGGCGTGATAGCCGCCGCAAAACAGACGAAGCGAGAAGAAAAAGAGGACAAAGAACAAAGCGTATTCAATATGACCCAAAAGAAGCGAAAGAAGCGTTACACTGCTTAAGGAGAAAAGAGTCGAAAATGTTATTTCAAAGCCGTAAATATAGACGTCTTTGTCGTCGTCTTCGATCGGATAGTATTTTTCAAGCTTTTTCACGCAGTAACAAGCGCATTTGTTCAGCATAAAAATTCCTCCGTCCGCTAATTCTGCTGATTGTTCGGAAGCATCGCAACAGAAGTAAAGTATCCGTTTGCATATTCGTTCTTGAGCGTCCCGCCGTATCGGCTGACCGTCCGCATGATATTTTTGATTCCAAGACCGTGCATATCGGTGTCGTCGGTTTTGGTACTTTTCAGTTCGTTTTTCTCGTCAAAAGGATCCTCCGACACCGTATTGATTACTTTGAAGAACAGGAAAGCTTCCTTTTGCCATATTCTGACCTTGATCCGTCTTTCGTTTCCGTCGTCGATTTTTTTACAGGCCTCAATGGCGTTGTCGATCTGATTGGCAAGAATGGCACAGATATCAACCGGTGAAATATAGACGGGGGAAGACAGCATGACACAATGCTCAAACGGGATATTGTTAAGCCGCGCATCGTCAATTTTACAGTTGATGACGGAATTGATGACATCGTTGCTGCAATGACATAGTTTTGCTTGTTCATAAGAGACGGCAAGCAGTTCGTCAATATACTTTTTCGCGGGAGAGTTTTCTTCGAGCATACCGTTTATGGTGCGGATATGGTTTTTAAAGTCGTGAACCTGATGGCGGATAGTCGTCTGAGCGGTCTGGGTTTGTTCAAAGTTCTTTTTCATCATGGCATTTGTTATCGACATCAGTTCGATTTCACGTTTTTCGTTCTGATATTTGGAACTCAGAGAGATTGCAAAAACGGTCAGAATAAAAGACAGAACAATGAATACAAGGGCAAAAATCACCGTTATCTGGATAATCCAAAGCTTGCTCGACATAATGAAAGCCGTTATGACGGACATAACGATATACGATCCGGTTGTGATGGTGAAGATTACGCCGAGATATTTTCTGTCTAAAAGACGGAGTCTGTCATACATTTTCCGGCACAGGATAAAAATGACGATTTCAATCAGCTTGTTGATCGCAAGAAAGGCCGCACGCATATTTCCCGAGGACATGACCGTTTCCACACACTTCGAAATATCAAGCGAATGTCCGGCAATCATTAAAAAGCAGTAGAAAATCAGGTAGTCGATTGCATGAATGGAAAACCACGTAATCATGGTCGATGTCGCTTTCACAAGTAGCGATCCGCGGCAGACAATTGTCGTTATCAGGAAAGTATATAAAATACAGCAGAGTATTGTAATAAAGGAAAAGACCTTCCAATTGTTCATCAGGGTAACGAACACCGTATAAAATATGGTGCAGGAAAGGATTAAAATGGCGTTCTTCCTCTTGTCGAATTTTTTGTCCGCCATTCGGATGGATACGGACAGCGCTATGATGCCCTCCGAAAAGGTCGCAAATAATTCCATAAACTGATAAAACAGATTCATGATTTAAAGTCCCCATTGCTCTAAGAGAATTTGTTTGACGTTCTGCATCGAGCGTCGGCTTATCGGAAGCATGACGCCGTTTTTCAATTTCAGGCTGTATCCCGTTATCTGAGAAATATAATCGATATTGACAAAACAGCTTCGGTCGATGAAGATAAAACGGCGGTCATTCAATTCTTTAAAAAACTCTTTGATTCCGCGGTTGTCGGTGATTTCTCCGTAGCTTTCGGTGGAAATAATCAGCTGTCTTGTTACCCGGTTTACGCAGATGATGTCGCTGTAAGGAATCCGTCGGTAGTCGTTATACCGCCGGAGGGTCAGCACGTTTGTGTCGGACTTGAAGATCTCTTCAACGGCACAATCGAGAGCCTCGGGCAAATCACGCTCAATGTTCATTTTTATAACAAACCGCAGGGCACGGGCCTTGTAGCCTTCGGCGGCTTGCTCTTCGTGGGAAGTCAGAAAAATGATAGCGGCAGTTTTCGCATATTCACGAATCCCGGCGGCAAGCTCAAACCCGTTCATTCCGGGCATCGAAACGTCGAGAATGAATATATCAGACGTGTTTGAGTCCTTGAGTTCATAAAGCAACAGCTCGGGCTTATAAAAACAGGTAAGTGAATATTGAAGATGATTTTTCGTACAATAGCGTTCCAACTCGTTTTTGATAAGCTGTATGTCCTGTTCGCTGTCGTCGCAGACGGTGATTTTTATCATGGGGTGTCCTCCTGATTTTAAAGAGCCGGGTGGCGTGAAGACCGGAATATCGGTCACCCTAACCTGAATGCCTTTTTTCGGTTGATATCGAAGAAAAAGCTTCCGCTTTCATGGCTTATCAGGATATACATATCATTGTAGGCTCGTTTGTCCTTTATGTTGAGATTGCTGTTATATATGTATACGCCTTCGTCCTTGCTTTGTACATGCTGTTTCAGTTCATCACAGATAGTTTCAATGGAAGACGTATGATAGCGTGAAGACGTCCAATGGGGAAGCATTTTCCGGATCTGCTTGTCTGCGTGAATATCAACAGGCAAAAAGGAGGGGATATTTTCCGTGATATCCGTTATATTATTTTGGTCTATGGCGTCGCAGCTTGCGAAAACCGCAAGCGTGTCATAAAAGTCACAGCCTATGGACAACAGATCGCAAAAGAAATTGTCGTTTTCCTCCGACCGTCCGAAGCGGTGCTCAGACTTGCTGTCGCCGGAGAGGATTTTGACAATTAAGCTTTTGGCCGGTGTGTCAAGATTCAGCTTACCGTTCATACAAAGTCTCCGTATTCAGATAATTTTCAGACAGGATCTTTATCATACTAAGTATAGTCTGAATGCAAAGAATTTTGTCAATTATTGTATCAAACGGTAGAAAAATTTGTATTAAACGGTTTCCTTTGTATAAGTAACCGTTTGAACATAAAAATCATACCGTTGAGACAAAAGCTTTCCGTTTGTGCGATAGATATGCTAAAGTAAATACAGCTTCCTTTCAATGACAACTGAATTGTAACACAAAGCCCGGCGCAAAACAAGTTGAAGGTTGTCGATATTCATGAAACATATGAAAAAAATACTGCTTTTTTGAGTTTTGTGCAAAAATAAAGGAAAGCTTGACGAAGATAATCTCCACACCCTTCTTATTCACGGGCCTGTCCTTTGGCTGACAGGTCCGTGATGCTTTATGCTGAATGGGTTTTGCAGGAAAAGAGGGGCTGTCGCATTTAGATGCAGAAACCGTTTTCTTCACCCCGAAGCTGTATAAAGATACTGCGAGCGGGTGAAAAAACGGTTAAAAAAGAAAAATGCAACCATTTAATTTTTAATATAAGCATTTTTCTTTTTGTTCTGCGCTAAATGCGACAGCCCCTAATCAGTTTATGCCCAAGGGTCAAGGCTCTCCGGCTGACGGATTCCGGTCAGCAGAAACTGCTCCCATAAGTACCACTTTCCGTCTTTTGCTTTCCGCAGCTGAACGGGTCTCGGACTGTCTGCCCCCGAACAGGCGACAAACAGCTTGGCAAAATTCGGCTCGGAAAAGGGAACCTGATTTTCGCTGATCGTGACCGTGAGCGGCTCGGTCGGCCGGTAATCATTTTCGGGCGACGATCCGTCAAAGTATGAACGCATGATATAGTCTTTGCCCCGGAAGCGGTCAGCGATAAACTGCTTATCCATATTGCTAAGCGGTCTCGGCCCGCGCAACGCATCAAGCATTGTAAAAGCAAGCTCTTTCTTGTCGGGATAGACGCTTAAAGCCAGCACGGTTAAAGCCGCCGTATCAAAAGGGGTTGCCATCGCTGACTGCGGCAGCGACAAAAACTGTTCGAGCGAAGTCGGAACAGACGGAAAAACGATTCGTTGTGTCATCCTACTCCCCCCTTGTTAAAATGAGGCTCCGCCGCCGCCGTGCGTTCTGCCCGACGAACTGGTGTGCGTGCTGCTCCCGCCGCCTCCGCCTGAACCGGTATCTTTCGGAATCGGTGTTTTGCTGACATTGCGGTAAAGGAAAACGTCCGATCTTCCCGTGACATTGACACCGCTTGTATAGTCGCTTGCATCAACCTTTTTTCGGACTGATTTGAGCGATCTTGTCTGGCTCTTCATGATGACAAAAGCAATAACAAAGCCGATAATCAGACAAATCGGGATCCAGAAAGGGCTGACGCTCGGTTCGAATTCGACCTTAAAATCATTTTCACATATATCGGCGAAAGCAAGAAAGCCGTCTATGTAATCCTCGTTGATAAAATAGTCTTTGATGTTGCTAAGCATCGAATCAATGCGATAATCGGTCAGAGCGTCAATCGCTTTTCCGCAGGTTGAAATCTGAAGCCGTCTTTCGCCCTCTTTGCCGGGCTTGTAAACAAGTACGGCGCCGTCGGCGTCTTCTCCTCTTCCGTAGCCGTTGTAATCATAAAAATCGTCGGCAAATGCTTCGGGTGTTTTTCCGCCGAAATCGGTCACGGTGACAACGGCAAGGTCAAGCGCAAACCGGTCGGAAATTTCTTCAAGCCTTGCGGCAAGCGTCTGTTCTTCTTCGTCACTTAAAAGGCCGGCTTTGTCTACAACGAGCGGCAACAGCCTTTCGGTCGGAAGATTCGGATCAACGGTAACGTCGGTATTGCCGTCTGTTGCCTCAGTATCAGCGGCAGATGTCACGCCGGCTGCTTTTAACTGTGTTTCGGCCGCCTCTAAATATTTCTTAACGCCGTCGAAGTAGGAGTCCGGCTCACGGTAAGCCTTCCACAGTACATCGTCCTGAATATCCTCGGTGAAAATTGTTTCCGCTTCGCCGCAGGCATAAAATGAATACAATTTATCTTCGGTACTGATGGCAAGAACAATACCGTTTTCAAGCTTGGTCTGACTTGCGTACTGTGTCTGAGCGTAATCGTATATGTCGGCGTCTTCGACAGACTCCGTGATACAGAACATGATATAATATCCGTATGTATTTTCGATCGATGATGCGTCCGCTTCCAGTTCATCAAATTCTGCCTCGCTGAAGAGACCGAGGTCATCAATGATATGAAGCGGGCGGGGCGTTACGGCGAAAACGGGTAAAACCGAAAAGAAGCAGATGATGAACGCAAGCAGGGGAGCGAGTGTTTTCTTTTTCATTTTGTCTGCCTCCTTACATTAATGCGATAATCCACAGTACGGCATACATGACGGCGGCGATGCCGAGCCCAAAAAGTGAAACATATTTCCAGAATCTTCCTTTATCAAGGGGCAGGTCGCCGACAAATTTTCCGGTCTGACCGTTCATGGCAAAGGTGAATTTTTTGCCGTTCCATGTGGTATTCAGAAGCCATACGGGATAAAGCGCATATTTGTACTGACCGTTTGCGATGTGAAGCTGAATATCTCTCGGTGTTACGATATCATACCCGGTGATGGTCTTTTTCAAGGCGTCACAAGCGCTTTGGCGGATTCTTTCGTTTGCTCTCGGAATGCTTTCTTCGAGATTGACGTCATATTTGTCCGCAAGATAGCCGGCGAGATAAGCGGTGCTGAAGTCAACACCCTCGGAAAGATTGAACGGCTCGATGGATTCCATCAGATTGTCGTCCATTTTTTTCGACCCGTCAACGGGAATGTCGGAAAAATGCATCTGACCGCCGGTTCTGACATTGTAAAAGGTCTTTTCGGTGTAACGGTAGTTGCTGTCGCTCCAATGGCGGACGGTTACCGCATCGAATTCGCCGTTTGTGTCGGAATCGCAGGAAAAAAGCCAGTGGGGGACATACACGCCCTTGATTTCATCGATATGATTCTTATCCTGAAACACTTTCGGAATGAATCTGTTCGAATGAACGTGCTTTTCCAAAGCCGACTTGGCCTGCTTTTTGTTGAACTTGAACGGAATGATAATATCGGGGCGAAGAGCACCCGTAAGCTTGCCCGAAAAAACGACGGGATTTGCGCAGTAGGGACAGCTTGTGGCGGCGGTTGTGCTGTCACATACGATTTCACCGCCGCAGGAGTTGCAGACATAGACCGACATCGCATCGGACTCTCCGTCTTTCCATTCATTTTCTCCGGACTGCCAATCGATAGAGTCCCCGGTCTTTTCGGCGTTTGCCGTATTCTCGAAGGCAACGGGATCAAACTCGGTGTCGCAATAAGGACATTTGATCTTCTGCGAACTGCTGTCAAACGCAACGGCACCGCCGCAGCAGGGGCATTTGTGTTCCAGTACGGTTGACACTTTCCTCAGCTCCTTTTCAGATTAAGTCGTTCAGGTCAAAGACGTCACCGCAGTTCGGACAGAACTTGGGAAGCGCTTCACCGGTTTGCGGCTGCCAGCCGCATTTATCACAGCGGAAGGCTCTCGGCTGTGCGGTGGGCTGTGCCTGCTGATGAACATAGCCGCCGGCCGCCGGTGCGCCGTAAGCGTTCGGCTGAGCGTAAGCGTTTTGTTGGGCGTAGGCGTTCGGCTGCGCATAAGCGTTTTGCTGAGCGTAGGCATTCGGCTGAGCATAGGCATTCGGCTGAGCGTAAGCGTTCGGCTGCGCATAAGCACCGGGCTGACCGTAACCGGGCATCGTTCCCATTGCGCCGGCTATTCCCGGCATCAGGCAGCGTTGGATTTCCGCCGCCATTTGTTGGAACCGATGATATTCCATTGTGCCGACGTCCTTGACCCTTGTGTCGTTAAGCTGAACGGTGAATTCATCGAAGTAAGGATTGTTGACCTTGAATTCAAGATAAAAATCATAATAGAACTCATATCTCGGCGGATTGTAGCTGACCCGTTCGCCGTCCTTGCCCCGGGTGTAGATTTCGTCTCTGTCCTCACGGATATCGAGCGAGCAGGAAACAAGCTGAGACAGCGGAATGATATCCGGGTTTTCCTCGCTCCACGAGCCGGGAGAAAAACGGGAAACCACAAAGGCACCGTTCATGGTGTCAACGTAGATTTTTTTGCCCTCGCCGTAGATCATGGTCGGATTGAAGGACATCAGATTACGCTTATTCTGTTCGCGGTATTCAAGCTGTTTCTTGATTTCATCAATGGTTGAGCGTCTTCTGTCGCTGAAAAACGGTGACAGCTTTTTGGCGCAGTCTTTGCACATATTGCCGTCTTCAAGCTTTCTGTTGCCCAGCAGGCCGATTTTTTCTCCGCAGATGTCGCAGTATTTCTTGTCAAAAAGTCCCATGGTAATACCTCCTGAATTTATTGTATATCGTTGTCGTCAAACACATCGCCGCATTCGGGACAGAATTTCGGCGGATTGTTCGGATTCTCCGGCTGCCAGCCGCATTTGTCACAGCGGTAAAGCGGTGCGCCGGCGGGCTTTTTGGCGCCGCATTCCATACAGAACTTGCCCTGGTTGACCGCCCCGCACCGGCACGTCCAGCCCTGCGGCTGTGCAGGCTTCGGTGAGCCGCATTCGGTGCAGAATTTTCCGCTTACGGTGGCACCGCACGAGCATTTCCAGCTGTCGGCGGCCGGCTTCGGTTCGGGTTTTTTGGCGCCGCATTCGGTACAGAACTTTCCGCTTGCCGTGTTGCCGCATGAGCATTTCCAACTGTCGGCGGCCGGAGCGGCGGGGGCAGGCTGAGCGGGCTGTTGCTGCTGCATCTGCTGACCCATGGCGAAAAGATCCTGTGCATTCATGCCGCCCTGATTCATCGCCATGCCCATACCCATAAAGCCGGTAAGAGCGCCATTCTCGTTGGAAGCAGCCATTCTCATGGTGTCCGCCTGTGAACCGACAATCCGGGAAGCGGCGGTCAGGGGATCTCTTGTCATGGCGTTTTCTTCCCATTCGGTGATCTTCTTTCTCTGATCCTCGGGAACAGTCAGCGAGTTGATGGCGAACGAGAAAACCTCGATGCCTCTCGTTTCGCGCCACTGTGAGGAAAGCACCTCATTGAGCGCATCGGCTATCTCCACCGTGTGAGCGGGAATTTCATAGTAAGCAATTTTCTTTGCGGCAATTTTAGCAAGCGCCGGCTGAAGTGCGTTCATCAGCTCACCCTTGAGCATTCCGTCAATCTCACTTCTGTCAAACGTGTCTGAAATATTGCTGCAGACATTGGTGTAAAACAGCATCGGATCGGTAATTTTGTACGAGAATACGCCGTTACAGCGAAGATCGACCGAAAGGCGGAAGCCCATTTCTTCGTCAACGACCCGGAACGGAATCGGGCTTGCCGTACCGAATTTGTTGTCACCGATTTCCTTGGTGTTGAAGTAGTAGACCCGCTGATCGTTCGGGGCTTCGCCGCCGTAGGTAAAACGCTTTCCGATATTGCGGAAGGTGTCTTTGATGCTCTCCTTGAGCGGACCCGAGAAGATGCTCGGCTCGGTGGAGGTGTCGTATGTAAACCGACCCGGCTCGGCGCAAAGCTCGACAACCTTGCCTTGCTCAACGATAATCATGCACTGACCCTCGTTGACGACGATTCCCGAACCGTTGGAGATGATGTTCTCGTCGCCCTTGTAGTTGGACGAACGACCTGTGACTTTCTTCTGACCTTTGACGACAAGCGTTTCCTTGTCAAGCGCATCACAGACAATATACTCTTTCCACTGATCGGCAAGAACGCCGCCTGTCGCACCGGCAATTGCTTTGATAAGACCCATATATCATTTCTCCTTTTGATAAAATTGACAGAAAGCCGTCTGTGACGGGTGTCACGGCTGACTTGTCGTTTTCTATATAATTATAATTCACCGAAAATTTTTCCACACCCTACAAATGTAGGGTTAATTGTAAATTTTTTCAATTTTTTATTCAGACCCCTACATTTGTAGGGTGTAAAAAATTTTCGGTTGTTTTATAATTACGGCGTAAGGAGTTCTCTGCCTTATACTATATTAAAACGAAAGGGAGTATACCTATGAAAAAAACAATTTCCATGGTTCTGGCGCTTCTCATGATTGTCTCTGTCATGTTCGCCGTACCGTTCACGGCAAGTGCCGCCGGTGTCAATGCGTTTTACACCTTTAAGGTCGACACCTTTGACCGATTGGCGGAAGCCGCTGCAAGAGCCGACGGCGGTGACCGGATTCTTCTTACGGACGACATTGTTGAAAAGATTGATTATAACAATCCGATCGAGTTTCAGTCGTACGCATCGAACCCCGGCGGAACAGTCGTTCTTGACCTGAACGGTTATAAGCTTGACATCACCGCGGATAAGCTGACGAATCTCTTCGTTCTTACCGAGAAGACCCAGCTTTTTGTTATCAACGGCGACCCCGTCTATGATAGCTATATCAACTTCAACAGCACAAAAGGCTATGCTTCGGTTTTTAAACTGAATAATGTTCAGGCGTCTCTTATAGTAAGCGATGTTGACATCTCTCTTAGCTTTGATACCAATTATCAGTATACGGACGGCTATCAGCAGACGAGCGTTATCAGCTGTCTCGATTTTTATCGGTTTTACCTGCTTGACAGCAAGCTGACAAACTACACCTGTAACGGTGCCGGTATCAAATTTAAGTCGAACACCGCAACTTCTTATGACCAAAGCTCCATAAAGATTTTGCACTCTGTAATCAAATCCACGATTTACTGTATCGACTATGAAGATAATTCCGACTGGGCATCGATGTACTTCATGTACAGTGACCTTGACTGTAACGAACAGTATTACAAGGTTTTCGATCTGCCCTCAGACTGCACGCTGACCTTTAGTGGGATCACCGGCAGATACGCCGATGCCTTCAAGGTTCTTACGGTAGACGGCAAAAAGACATACACAAGCATTGACCCCAACATGAAGCTTGTCAATTTCGACATAAAATGCGACATGAACTTTGACTCTCAGCTTTACTGTGATCACTCTTATTCAACGCTCGTCAACACGGCAGGCGGACATTACAAGGCCTGTACCGGCTGCGGTATTTCGACCGGCTATGAAGCACACAACGGAAAAACCAACGCCGTTGCCGCCACCTGCACGACTGACGGTAAAACAGAGAGTTATAACTGTACTTGCGGCTATACTAAAGGCGCCACAACGATTCCGGCAACGGGTCATCAGCACACCGAAGAAAAAGCCGCCGTTGCCGCTACCTGCGCAGAAAACGGCTATACCGCCGGTGTATACTGCAACGACTGCAAGACATGGATTTCCGGTCATGAAGAAATTGCCGCAACAGAGGATCATAAAACCGAAACCAGGATCGTAACAAAGGCAACACCCTCAGCAGACGGTACGTCACAGGAAGTCTGCACCGTATGTGAGAAAACCATCATAACTACCGTTATCCCCAAGGCAAGCTCCATCACCATTTCCGCCACGAAATATGTTTATGACGGAAAAGTCAAGAACCCGACCGTTACCGTAAAGGACAGCACGGGCAAAAAGCTTGTCAAGAACGTCGATTATAAGATTTCGGCGTCCTCGGGAAGAAAGAATGTCGGCAAATACACCGTTAAGGTTACGCTTATCGGAAAGTACAGCGGCTCGAAGTCGTTTACGATGTATATCCTTCCGGGTAAAACAAGTAAGATTGCCGCTTCCTCTTCAACCTCCAAAATCAAGCTGACGTGGAAAGCCGTTCCCGGCGCAACCGGTTACAACGTTTATTATTACAGCAATTCGGCTAAGAGCTACAAAAAGCTGAAGGTCGTGACCTCGACCACTTATACGGTTTCCGGTCTCAAGAGCGGAACCGACTACAAGTTCGCCGTAAAGGCATATACAAAGTCCGGCAGTACGGTTTATCAGGCGTCCGGCTATAAAACGTTCACCTATACAACCAAGCCGGGCACGCCGACCCTTACCGCAACCGCCGGCACAAAGAAAGCCGCACTGAAATGGAACAAGCAGACCGGAGCCGACGGCTATGTACTGTACATGGCAACGAGCAAGAGCGGTACCTACACGAAAATTGCCACGCTTAAGGGCAACGGCAGTGTAAGCTATACCAAGACCGGCCTTACCAAGGGCAAGACCTACTATTTCAAGGTCGCAGCGTATTCGACCGTCGGTAGCACAAACGTTTACGGTGCTTATTCGGCTGTTAAGTACGCAAAAATCAAATAACCTGAATCAAATTTCACGTACACCCCGTTTTGTATCAGGGCAGCCGGTCAGCTGCCCTGATATTTTTTTATGAACAGTTCAAAAACAAGGCGCATTTGTATTGACATATCTTTTGATATCATGTATAATTTTTTAGCTTAAATATATAAAAATCTGTGCACAATCACAGAATTTTGGGAGGAATTTTATGAAGAATCCATTTAATCTGCCAACGCCTGCTAATTGGCAGACAGGAAAAAAGGAAAGAATGTGCTACTACCTGTATTTTGCCGGTCAGAATGCCGTTTATTTCCTGATTGCGACCTATCTTACAACCTACATGATGTTCCAGGGCGTTGACCTGAAAAAGTCAGCCGCCGTCATGCTTGCGGTAAAGATCTGGGACGCCGTCAACGATGCAATTTTCGGTGTTATCTTTGACGCCGTCAAATTCAAGAGCGGTAAAAAGTTTACTCCGTGGCTCAAGGTTTCAACTCCGCTTATTGCCATTACGACAATTCTGCTGTTTATCATTCCGAAAGGTTCAGGTGAGGGCGTAAAGCTTGCCTGGCTTGCTGTTGCCTATATTCTTTGGGATACCGCATACACGCTTTGCGACGTGCCGATTTACGGCATCATTACCGCTATGACCGAAAACCTTGACGAAAGAACGTCCATGCTTTCCTACAAGAGCATCTGGGGCGGCGTCGGAAATGCACTTGCGACCGTTTTAGCCTCCGTACTTGTCAGCGAAAAGGTTGGCTCCAGCTATGCAATCGTTGCTTTGATCATTGCTGTGTTCTCATTTGCCACAATGTATCCTGCCGCAAAGAATTTGAAAGAACGCTGTGTCCCCGTCAACGAGGAGTCGTTTACGCTTCGCAATATGTTCAAGTATCTGTTCAGCAACAAGTATCTTCTTATTTACTATCTCGGATACTTCTTCTATTCGTCCGCAAACGTTGCGAACAGCCTGAATCTTTTTGTTTCCTATTATCTTTTCAACAATTCCCTGTTCTCACTCGTTGTCGGTGCGCTCGGTGTTGTTCCGATGCTCATCTTCTCACTTCTTGTTCCGCATATGATCCGCAGGATTGATAAGATGAAGCTTTATGTAATCTGCACGATTTCGGTAATTGTCTTAAGCGTACTCAATTGGGTAATCGGTTACAGCAGTATTGTCATGTTTATCATTCTCACGACGCTTCGTTCCATTCCGCTTGCTATCATCGGTGTTGTTATGTTCATGTTTACACCGGACTGTGCAGAATACGGCAAGTTCAAGACGGGAATCGACGCAAAGGGCATTACATTCTCCATTCAGACCTTTATGGCGAAGCTTACCGGTGCCGTTTCCGGTGCACTCGGTATGTTCATTCTCGGCCTCAAGTCTTCCGAATGGGTAAGCGTTGAGGTTGAAAACTTCGAACAGCTTCAGCAAAGCGGTATTACGCAGACTCCGCACGCGCTTAATGTGCTTTGGTTTGTTTATATCATGGTTCCGGCAATCGGCTGTATCCTTGCCCTTGCGACATGGTTCTTCTATCGTCTTAAGGATACCGACGTTCAGATTATGGCGGACTGCAACACCGGCAAGATCACCCGTGAAGAAGCCTTTGAAAAGCTTTCGAAGCCCTACGGCTGTACGCTTGAAATCAGACAGCCGGCAAAAAGCGGGGAAAAAGCGGAATGACAAAGGGTAAAAAAGCGGCCGTGATTGTCTGCTCGGTTGTTATTGTGCTCGGCTTGCTGACCGCCGCAGTCGGCGTATATATGTACCACACCGGAAACTTTCGTCAGATCCACCCTTACAACGAGCCGCAGGACGGACAGATAAAGGTTGCCTGTGTCGGCGACAGTATTACCTACGGCTACGGAATCAAAGACTGGACAGAGAATGCCTATCCGGTCGTTCTGGCGGATCTTCTCGGCGACAAGTACTGCGTCAACAATTTCGGCTATACCGGCCGCACGGTGCAGGCTGACGGAAATAAGCCCTTTACAAAAGAAAAGCTGTATCAGAAAAGTCTCGACTTCAGGCCGGACATTGTTGTTCTGCTGTTAGGCTCGAACGACAGTAAATCCTGTAACTGGAAAGGAATTGAAAAATTCAAGGCGGATTACGGCGAAATCATCGACAGCTATATAGCACTTGACAGTAAGCCTGAGGTTTATATCCTTACGCCTCCGCCGGTTTTTCCGAATGAGCGGGGGAAGATTCCGTACGATCTTGACGCCGTACTGATCAGCGGCGATATTACCCTTGCGGCGAAGCAGTTAGCGCAAGAAAAGGGACTGACGCTTATTGATATGAATTCTGTGTTTGACGGAAAAAGTGACCTTTTCTCCGACGGCGCTCACCCGGCGGCTGAAGGCGCAAAGCTTCTTGCCGAGACGGTTTGGAACGAAATCAAATAAACAGAAAGGGGCAGCCGGTCAACTGCCCCTTTGAATTTACCGTTTCTCAGTTCTGACATCCGGTAAGCTTATACACTTCGCTTTCGATCAGTGCGCTGACTTCGTCAACGTCAAAAACGATTCCTTTTGACAAAAGAAAGTTTACAACGTATTTTTTCTTTTGCTCACCCGTTTTGCCGCCGTAAAGCTGCTCGGCTGCGCTCACGGCAGTTTTAACCCAGAACCGAAGCCGGTCTGCCTTTTCCGCTGAAAGCTTTTGCTTTAATACGGGAATAATGAAAGCTGTCATGACAGCGGAAAGCAAAGTAATGATAAGTTCGATAATAGCTGTATAGTCGTTCATATCCGTTCTCCTTTCAGAATGGTTCAATTGTGTTCTTCAAGGTCGTCGATCCGGTGATTGGCAACCTTGATTTTTTCTTCGTGAACTTTGATGTCTTCCTCGAGCTTGTATGTCCGCTCAATGAGATTGTTGTGCTTGTTGACCCGGTTTTCGAGCTGTTCAAGCCGATGTTTTGTCAGCTTATTCGAAACAAGGATACCGCCGAAGGTGCCGCCGAGTGTTCCGACAAGGCTTATCAGCGAGACAATTACCGTATCACTCATTTCCGCACCTCGCAGTAGTCAAGGCAGACCCAGCCCGACGGTGTGCGTCCCCAGTTTAATGCCGTTTCTTTAACGGAAAACTTTATGCCCTTGACGTATCCATTGACTTCCTTTCCGGTAATCTTGCGGATTTTCTCCTGTGCATCGGTGGTCAGCTGCTTGAAAGTGAGCTTCTTGTACTTCGTTCCGGGTCCCGATCTGACATTGAGCACGTTTGCCTTGGTGACTTTGTAATTTCCGGGAGAGTACTTTTTCCCGGAAGACGGTTTCTCCGACTTCCGGGGAGATGTCGGCGAGCCGACAGAGGGGTTCTCTCTCCACCACTTTTCCGGGTCGATATATCCGCCGCCGGAAAGCTTCTTCAGCCCGAGATGAAGATGAATACCGGTTGCCCTGCCGGTCTTGCCGGTGTACCCGAGGACAGTATTCTTGTTGACCGCCTGCCCTTTCTTGACGCAAATGCTGTCAAGGTGATAGTGCAGCATTTTGACGCCTAAGCTGTCGTATTTCACCCACACATACTTTGCGCCTCCGTACGCCCAGTCGGTACCGCAAGACAGCACAACGCCGTCCGTGACCGGGTACTGTGCAAGCTTCACACTGTATGTTGCGTAGTCCACGCCGTCATGAAAGCTTGACGTTTTCCCTTTTGACGTGTTCATGGATTTCCTCGGACCATACGGCGACGATATGTAGTTGCTTTTGTTGTGAAAAATTAAGTTTGAAAGTTCTGACATTTTAAAGTACCTCCGTTTCGGTATTCATGATTTTTTCCGCTTCGCTTTCTGCCATAGTCAGAATGTCCGCGAAGCTTTCGCTTTCCGTTGCGCAGATGTACCGGCAAAAGTATGTTGCTTCGGGAAAGCCCTGCTTTGTGTTTTCGTCAAGGTCGCTTTTCCTGTACAGCATATAGCCGTCGTCGGCGGTAATATCAAAGCATCGGGTGCCCTTTTCGGTCAGCCGCACCATGACGACCGCATTCTGAATGATCGGTTCTGTCATGTTTCGTTCCTCCTTTTATGCGTATGTCCAGTTTTTGTCGGTCATCATCTGCTTGTGCTCGTCGTCAATCAATGCGAGCAGATCGGTGCCGAAGTAAATCGGTTTGCTGCTGTTTTTTGAATAGTAGGTGCTCTCTGCCCACTCGGGCGTCGTTTCACCCGTAACAGGGGTATAAACGCCGTCCGCTTCTGTGTAATAGGCGGCATAATTTGTACTCCAATCGGACGGTTCTTGCGTTGTCAGTGTATAGCCTGATAAATCCGCAAGGTTTTCGATAATGGCGTGACAGATTGAAGCCGCATTCGGGTTGCTTTTTTTGATGACCGAGGAAACATAGATTAGACTGTGAAAACCTTTTTCAACAGTAAATTCGTCGAGGGTTACTCCGTTAAACGCAACGCTTGAGCCCCAATCTCCTGTGCCGACAGGCAAGTGGAGCTTTTTCAATTTCGGAAGATTGTAAAAACCGTTACTCCATATTTCTTTGACGTTATATAAGACGATTTTTTCGAGATTTGGCATATTGCCATACGACCAGACACCTATAATTCCTATATTTTTCGGAAAAACAATCGAACGTATTGACGGACACATTGCTCTTAGTCCGTTATTATTTCCATCGTTGATTGCTCTGGCTATTCCTTGTGCGTAGTCGAAAATTACGTCAGTCACGCCTTCATATTTTTCGTTGTTTTTAAAGTTAACACCGTATGAAGTGTAATCTTCTTTCAAAAAAGAAAATACTATTCTATTTGGAATCACAGCGTCGGCTTTTGGAAAGAAAAACTTATTATTTCCTGAACCACTGATAAATTCCCAATCAAACTGACTTCTTACGTTGGTATATCCCGCCGTCTGAAGAATCGAGAGATATCCTGCTTTGACTTGCTCATCAGAAAGCACCCCGGTGTTGTAGTCAACGAAGCGGTTTGCTTGTTCTATTAACTCCCAAGTATTGATATCGCTGTCGGCACCTTTCGGAATGCTCAGATTCAATACGGGATTGTCGGCTGAGCCTGAAAGGGAAGCGTCCGCCTGTTCGTCCGCTGTGACTGTTGAGACATTCCCGATCGTTAAGTTCGGTGTTGCGCCCGTATCGCCTTTATCGCCCTTGTTGCCTTTCTCGCCTTTGTCGCCTTTCTCGCCTTTCAGGGCGGCAAGCTGTTCGACGGTGAAGTCGGAATAGGTAAATGGTGCACCGGTGTCACCCTTGTCGCCCTTGTCACCCTTGTCTCCCTTGTCGCCTTTCTCGCCTTTCAGGGCGGCAAGCTGCTCGGCGGTGAAGTCGGCGTAGGTAAACGGTGCGCCGGTGTCACCCTTGTCGCCCTTGTCTCCTTTCGTGTTGCCGCAGTTCACGGTTTTTCCGTCTGTAAGCGTGAGAATAAGGTTACCGTTTTCGTTGACGCAGGCGCCCTGTATTCCCGTTCCGTCTTTTAAAACAACGGAATCGGAGGTGCTGTTGTTGTAGGTGAAAATAAGAGAGTCTCCGTCCCTTGTGATATCGGAAATCTGACGAAGCTCGGTTTCGTTTAAAAGAGCAACGATCTGATCGTACTGACTTTTTGTAAATTCGGTTACGGCGTTTCCGTCAAAATCCGCCGCCGAGACGATGCAGCCGAGCTCGGCAAGATTCGTTGCGAGCGTATCCGTAAATACGCCGACGGCAAGCGTCTCACAGACCGGAATTTTCGGCAGGTCAACGGTGTTCCCCGTAAAGATGATGTCGTAATAATCGGAATTGAAAACGAGTCTTGCCGTTTTGGCGTCCGAAAGCGACCATTCCTCGTCAAAGGCAAATTGAATCTGATAATTGCTGTTTGCACTGATCAGATAGCGCTTTTGGCAAATTGCGGTTTTGTTTGTGACATTGATTTTTATTGTTGTCATTTATTTCCTCCTTTGAAAAATAAAAAAACAGACTGCTTATCAAGAATAAGCAGCCCGGTTGTTGCGGAAGATGCGAATTGCGGATTCGCACAATTTTATTTTAGACGAAAAAAGCCGTTTTGTCAATACTTTTTTCGAACATTTGTTCTATATGCCGAAAAAAGTTAAAAATCCGACAATAAATTTGTAAAAAATATTGACAAACTATGAATTTCCGTTTAAAATCTTATTAACAATAAAACAGGGGGTTTCATTATGCAAAAATTTATGGCTTTTCTGCTGCTGTTTGCGGCAATGTTCCTCGGGTTCTTTTATGATTATGATGACAGCAGAGTCATTGATAAGCTCAATCCCGGCATGGAGCAGTCAGAAATCACAAGCGACAAAATTTCAATCGAAATCGAAGATGAGGTTACTACAAAGACAACGAAACTCAACATTAAAGTTGTCAATCATACCGGCAAATATTATAAGTTCGGGGCTGAGCCTGATATCGAAGTTTTCACGAACGACGGTTGGTATGACGTTGCAAGATCGGCACTGATCAATGTCGGTGAGATCAAGGGTGCCGTCAAAGCGAATGAAACCGTTATCGCAACGGCGAAGGGCGTCAAGACCTACAACATCAAAAAAGGGTATTCCTATCGGCTTATTATGCAGTTTGACGATGAAATGGGCGAAATCATAACGGCCGAAGCGAGATTTAACGTAACGAAATAAATACGGCAATACAGAAAGGCAACCGGAGTCTGTGCAGTACTCCGGCTGTCTTTTTATTCTACGGTTACCGACTTGGCAAGATTTCTCGGCTTGTCGATGTCGTTGCCGAGTCCCTTTGCCGTGTAATAGCTTAAAAGCTGGGAAACGACAGCTTCTAAAGAGGGAAGAAGAAATTCGCTTGTATCGGGGACAAAAATGCAGTTGTCAAATCCGCTGACAGCCTCTTTTTCGGATTCACAGGCAATCAGAATGACCCGGGCTCCTCTTGCGATGACCTCCATGACGTTGCTGAGTGTCTTTTTCAAAAGGCTCTTACAGCAAGCGTGTGCGACGACAACGGTATCTTTTTCAATCAGCGAGATCGTGCCGTGCTTGAGTTCACCCGCGGCGTAGGCTTCGCAGTGAATATAGCTGATTTCCTTGATTTTCAAAGCGGCCTCACAGGCGCTCGCATAGTCTAAGCCTCTGCCGATAAAATAGGCGTGCTCAAGCCCCGTAAAGCTTTCGGAATATTTTTTGCAAATGTCTGCATTTAAAGAAAGCGTTTTTTCGACAAGTTCGGGAAGATGCTGAATATCTTTTAATAAAGCGTCAAGTGTTTCCTTCTCGGCTGTTTTTCGTTCAAATGCCAAATAAACGGCAAGAACATACAGCACCGCAAGCTGAGCGGAATACGCCTTGGTTGTGGCAACCGCAATTTCGGGACCGGCTCTTGTATAGAGAACACAGTCGCTTTCCTCGGCGATTGTGCTTGACGGAACGTTGACGACAGCAAGCGTTTTCGCCCTTTTTTCTTTTGCGAGCCGCAAGGCGGCAAGCGAATCGGCAGTTTCTCCGCTTTGAGAGATAACGATGACAAGCGTATGTTCGTCAAGAAGCGGCTGACGGTAGCGAAATTCCGACGCAATGTCACATTCGACGGGAATTTTTGCAAGTCTTTCGATGACGTACTTTCCGACAAGTCCCGTATGATACGCCGAACCGCAGGCGGTGACAGCAATTCTGGTTATGTTCTCAAGAACAATTCCGCTTTCTTCAAGGTGTTCGCCGATTCTTGTTTTCCCGTCCTCGATAAGCGGACTTATCGTATCTCTTATCGCTTTCGGCTGTTCATAAATTTCCTTGAGCATAAAATGCTCGAAGCCGTTTTTCTGAATGTCGAGAGCCGAACGGCTGATAGCCTTGAAAGCTTTCGCGATCGGCTTGGTGTCTGCGTCAAAAAAGCGGACGCCGTCCTTGCTCACCTTTGCAATCTCGTCTTTTCCGAGCCGCACGCTTTCTTTTGCGTATTTTACAAGGGCGGTTTCGTCCGAAGCGATATGACCGCTGTGCTTGGAAATACCGATAATCAGCGGACTTGAGCGGCAGACGCAGTAAATATGTTCTGTGTCGCCGGCAACAAGAATCGCAAGTGCGAACGAGCCTTCAAGCATTTTTATTGTGTCGCTTATCGCCTTTACAACGTCGCCTTTGAAGTTTCTTTCAAGAAGCGTCGGTATAATCTGCGTGTCGGTCTGACCGGTAAAATGATATCCCTCGCTTTCAAGCATTTTCTGAAGCGAAGCGTGGTTTTCGATGATGCCGTTATGAACGACGGCAAAGCTTTTGTTTTCACTCAGGTGAGGGTGGGCGTTTATGCTGTTGGCCTTGCCATGCGTTGCCCAGCGGGTGTGCCCGATTCCGATTGTGGAATTGCTGAGCGGTTCTTCGTCAAGCAGCTTTTCAAGCTCAGACAGCCGACCCTCTTTTTTTCGGACTTCAATTGCGCTTTCGGCTATCACTGCGACGCCTGCTGAGTCATAGCCCCTGTATTCAAGATCCCGAAGCCCCTCAAGAAGATAGGGAACGGCAAGCTTGTCCCCGATGTATCCGATGATTCCGCACATAGTTGACACCTCTTTCGAATTTAGATTGCCGAATTGCGGTTTTTGTATTTCATTTCGGCTTATGATGTGTTATACTATTATATGTATGGTTTTTGTTGTTTATTTTAAGATACTTTGAATTTTTTATGAGGTGAATGTTATGCCGCTTTCCAAATTAGCCGCTTTGACTCTCGGTGCTGTCGGCACCGCCGTCGGTGCGTTTTTTGCCGCCGAGGCGTATGAGAGCAAAGGCAATCTTGATTTTGAGCCGGATTTTCTTCTGATTCTCGGCTGTCGGGTAAGAGGAGATGAGCCCGAACCGACGCTTAAAATGCGTACCGCAAAAGCCGCTGAATTTCTTTCGGAACATAAAAACACAATCGCAATCTGCTGCGGCGGAATCGTCCACGCAGACCAGACAAAAAGCGAAGCCGAAGCGATCAAAGACGGACTCATGAAAGCCGGGATTGAAGAAAGCCGCATTCTTCTCGAAGATAAATCGACCACGACCAAGGAAAATTTTTCGAACGCAAAAAAGATCATTGACGGCATGTCTCTTCAGTCGGAGCCGAAAATCGCTTTCCTTTCAAGCGAATTTCATCTCATGCGTTCGCTGTATATTGCAAAGCGGACGGGCGTAAAGGTCAGAAGCGTAGCGGCACCGTCGCCGAAGGAGCAAAGAGTGAAAAACTATATCAGAGAGCTTCTCGTGTTTCCGGCAACGATAGCGGAAACGGGCAAAAAGGAGAATTGACATGAATCTTACACAGCTTAAAGCCTATAAGGTCAAGGACGTTGTTTTTTCGAACAACATCACCGCAAAGGTACAGCTTCATTTTAACAATAAAGTAAGCTACAACGTCAGATACGACAATAACGGTATGTGCGAGGGCACGATGACCGTTGAGGTTTTCGATAAAAATCAGCCCGATGTACTGAACGTCAAGGTGACGGTCTGCGGCGTTTTTTCCGTTTCGCCCGACGCAAAAAAAGAGCTTGTCCACGTCGAAACGTTCAAGGAACTTTTCCCGTACGCAAAGGCGCTTATCACGACCCTTTCCGCTACGGCCGGAATTCCGCCGATTATTGTACAGAACGTTGACATCGACAGTCAGGACATTTACCGTTTCGATATGAACGCCATAAAGGGGGAAACCGAATGAGTCGCCTTTTAGACCAGCTTGATGATGAGAATCTTGATTTTTCCGTAAGCTTCATTGATACCGACGGTGAAACGGTGAACGGTGAATTTCTGGATATCGTCTGCCGTGACGGAATCGAATACGCTGTCATTTCGCCCGACGACGCCGACGGTTATGTTGATATTTTCCGGATTCAGATTCTGAACGGAGACGAGCTTTACATCAGAGAAAAAGACGAAAAAATCCTCGATGAAGTGTTTGAACTTTTCCGGATAAAAAACGAGGATGAATTTGACTTCGACTAAGGAGGGCGTAGTACATGACAGAACGAAGAAACAGTAAAAAAGTAAAAGTCGGTAACCTTTTTATCGGCGGCGACAGCCCGGTCAGCGTGCAGTCGATGCTCAATATTCCGGCTCACGATATCGAGGGGAACGTAAAACAGGCAATCGCACTCGAAAAGGCGGGCTGTCAGATTATACGAGCCGCCGTGCCCGATATGGAAGCGGTCAAGACAATTGCCGCTTTAAAAGAAGCCGTGGCCGTGCCGGTTGTGGCGGATATTCATTTTAATTATAAGCTGGCACTTGCGTGTGTGGACGCAGGAGTCGATAAAATAAGAATCAACCCGGGCAATATCGGCTGTGACGAAAATGTTAAAGCGGTCGCCGTAAAATGTAAGAATGCGGGCGTGCCGATCAGAATCGGTGTCAACTCCGGCTCGGTCGAAAAGGAGATCCTCGAAAAATACGGCGCACCGACGCCCGAAGCGATGGCGGAAAGTGCCATGTATCATGTAAGATTACTGGAAAAGTTCGACTTTGACGATATCGTGATTTCGATTAAATCCTCGGATGTCGGGAATATGATAAAAGCGTACGAAACCGTAGCCGGTATGTGTCCGTATCCGCTTCACTTGGGTGTTACCGAGGCCGGCACGATGCGAATGGGTATCATCAAGTCTTCGGTCGGTATCGGATCGCTTTTAACAAGAGGAATCGGCGACACAATCCGGGTGTCACTGACCGCCGATCCCGTCAACGAGGTTTACGCCGGCTTCGACATTCTTTCGGCAATCGGACTGAAAACCGACAGCCCGACGCTTGTTTCCTGCCCGACCTGCGGCAGAACGAAAATCGACCTGATTTCTCTTGCGGACGAAGTGGAAAAACGGCTTCGTGACGTACATAAGAGCATTAAGGTTGCCGTTATGGGCTGTGTTGTCAACGGTCCGGGCGAAGCCAAGGAAGCCGACATCGGAATCGCCGGAGGCGACGGCTGCGGACTGATTTTTGCCCACGGCGAAATATTAAGAAAAGTCCCCGAAGAAAAAATCGTAGACGAATTATTCAAGGAGATTGAAAAGCTCCCATAATGGTTCACTATTATCTATTATCTGTTATCTCTTATCTATTATCTATATTGTTTCCCAAAAGAAAGGAATAGCAATCACAATGAGTGTAAGTTTCGGCTCCCTTTTCGGAGAGCTTTTTGAGGACAGTACCCTCTCGCAGGCGTTTGCCTCGTGCGAGGTCGAAAATATAAGAATCTTTAAAGAAAAGCGATTGATGGAGCTTGACCTCGTGTTCGGCAGTCTTGTGACCGACAGCGTGCTTTCGAAGGCGCAAAAGACGATTTGTGAAAAGCTCTTACTGGATTCGGCGGTCATCAACCCGAAAATGCCGCCCGAAAGTTTTTCACCCGAGTTTTATACGAGCCTTGTGGAACGAACGAATAAAGCGGTTGCCGCTTCAAACGGCTTTTTCAAGGGCAGTACCTGCGACTTTGACGGAAAGACGCTGACAATCACGCTGACGCACGGCGGAGCGGACATCTTAAGAAGCTGCGGCTGTGATACCTATATGTCAAACACCGTCCGAAAGCTTTTCTCCCGTGAAATCAGTGTTGCCTTTGACGGAGCGGACGTTTCCGTTGAGGACGAGCAGGTGAAGCAGATGATCAGAAAGGCGGAGGAAAACACACCGACCCCCGTTTTTGTCCGGGAACAGGCGGAAACCGGCAAACCCAAGGAGCATGTGACCGTTGAGGGCGTTCCGCTGTATCTCGAAACGGCGAAGCCGATATTCGGCAATAAAATCACAAAGCCGCCCGTACCGATTAAATCCGTCAGTCCCGAGGACGGAAGCTGTGTAGTCTGGGGTGACATCTTTTCGTTTGAAAGCCGTGAAACAAGAGACGGCAGAAGCTGTATCATCACGTTTAATATCAGTGACGGAACCTATGCGTACAGCTGTAAGGTGTTCGAAAGAAAAGAGCACTGCGAAAAGCTTTTGGATAAGCTTAAGGACGGCGTGACCGTGCTTTTAAGAGGCGACATCACCTATGATAAATACTCGGGCGAAAATGTCATTTCTCCGAGGGCGATTTCGCTTGTCGATAAAATTCCGCCGATCGATAACGCCGAAGAAAAGCGTGTCGAACTTCATCTTCATACGAAAATGTCGATGATGGACGGCATGACGGACGCCGCCGACCTTGTCAAGAGGGCGATTGCGTGGGGTCACAAGGCGATTGCCATCACCGACCACGGCGTTGTGCAGGCATTCCCCGAAGCGACTGCGGCGGCAGGCGGAAAAATCAAAATCATCTACGGCATGGAGGCGTACTATATTGACGACTCACACCGTTCGTTTGACGAATGGAAAAAAGAGAAAAAGGCGAAGTATTATCACATGATTATTCTTGCCCGCAACAACACGGGACTGAAAAACCTGTATAAGCTGATTTCTCTTTCGAATCTTCAGTATTTCCACCGCCGCCCGATCATTCCGAGAAGCGAGCTTGTCAAGCTGCGTGAGGGACTGATTATCGGAAGCGCCTGTGAGGCAGGGGAGCTGTACCGTGCGGTTGTGAACGGAGAAAGCGAAGAGAGAATTCTCGAAATCGCTTCATTTTACGATTATCTTGAAATTCAGCCCTGCGGCAACAACGAATACATGATAAGAAGCGAAAAATATCCGCACGTCAACAGCGTCGAGGATATTCAGTACTTCAATAAAAAGATTATTCATATTGCGGACAAGCTTCATAAGTTGGTTGTTGCCACTTGTGACGTTCACTTTATCGACCCGGGCGACAGCGTTTACCGTGCGATTCTCATGGCGGGTCAGGGCTTCCCCGATGCCGACAAGCAGGCGCCGCTTTTCTTACGCAACACCGAGGATATGTTAAAGGAATTTGCCTACCTCGGCGATGAAACGGCGAAGGAGGTCGTTATCACGAACCCCGGCATCATTGCCGACATGACCGAACGGATCGTTCCGATTCCGAGCGGAAACTTCCCGCCGAGCATCGACGGGGCGGATGAGGAGCTGAAAAAGCTTTGCTGGGAAAAGACAAAGCGTCTTTACGGTGACGACGTTCCCGAATATGTGGCGAACCGCCTGACAAGAGAGCTTGACTCGATTATCAAGCACGGTTTCGGCGTTTTGTATATCATTGCGCAAAAGCTTGTCAAAAACTCGGAGGATCACGGCTATCTTGTCGGCTCGAGAGGTTCGGTCGGCTCGTCCTACGTTGCGAACGCCGCCGGTATTTCCGAGGTTAACCCCTTGGCTCCGCACTACCGCTGTCCCGAATGCAAGCATTCCGAATTCTTCCTGGACGGTTCGGTCGGTTCGGGTTATGACCTGCCGCCGAAAAACTGTCCGCATTGTAATGTCCCGATGGAGCGGGACGGTCACGATATCCCGTTCGAAACCTTCCTCGGCTTCAAGGGCGATAAAAGCCCCGATATCGACCTGAACTTCTCGGGTGAATATCAGTCGAGAGCACACCGCTACACCGAAGAGCTTTTCGGTATCACTCACGTTTTCAAGGCGGGCACCATGGCGACTGTTGCGGACAAAACCGCCTACGGCTTTGTCAAAAAATATCTCGAAGAAAGAAACCTCAACGTCAGCCGTGCCGAGGAGGACAGACTGACAAAGGGCTGTACGGGCGTCAAGCGTACAACGGGTCAGCACCCGGGCGGCATGGTTGTTGTGCCGAATGCGTACGAGGCGGAGGACTTCACCCCCGTTCAGCATCCGTCCGACGATGCCAGCAAGGGCATGATTACAACGCATTTCGACTTCCATGCTCTTCATGATACGATTCTTAAGCTTGATAACCTCGGCCACGATGTGCCGACGCTTTATAAGTATCTGGAAGACTTAACGGGTATTCCGGCAATGAAAACGGATATTTGCGACCCGAAAATATACGAGATGATTTTAAGTCCTGCTCCTTTAGGTGTTACGGCGGAGGATATCGACTGTCCGACCGGTACGCTGTCGATTCCCGAAATGGGTACGGATTTCGTAATCGGTATGCTTTTAGAAGCTCAGCCGAAAAATTTCTCCGATCTGTTGCAGGTTTCGGGTCTTTCCCACGGTACGGACGTTTGGCTCGGCAATGCGCAGGAGCTTATCAAGGACGGCGTGTGCACGATTTCCGAGGTTATCGGAACAAGAGACAGCATCATGGTTTACCTGATGCATAAGGGCGTTGAACCGAGTATTGCGTTTAAAATTATGGAAATCGTCCGTAAGGGTAAGTCCAAGAAACTGCTCACCCCCGAGCTTCAGCAGATTATGAAGGACAACGGCGTTGAACAGTGGTATATCGACTCGTGTATGAAAATCAAGTACATGTTCCCGAAAGCCCACGCAGCGGCGTATGTCAGTGCGGCTTTGCGGCTCGGTTGGTACAAGATTTATTATCCGCTCGAATACTATGCGGCGTATATGACTGTCCGCGGCGGCGATATTGATGCGGTTGCCGTGCTTGCCGGCCGGCAGGCAGTCAAAAACCGCATGAAAGAAATCAAGGAGGCCGGAAAGGCGGCGGCGCCTAAGGACAGAAATATGTACCCCGGACTTCAGGTCGTCAACGAAATGATGGCAAGAGGAATCGAATTTCTGCCTGTTGATATTTATAAGTCTGACGCGAAAACCTATAAAATTGAGGACGGAAAAATCCGTATGCCGTTTTCGGCACTCAGCGGTGTCGGTGAAAATGCCGCCATCGGTCTTGCTCAGGCGAGAGAGGGTGTTGACACCTTTGTCTGTGTTGACGATTTTGCCGCTAAGGCAGGTGCTTCGAGTGCCGTCATCGACGCACTGCGGCAGGTCGGAGCCCTTGACGGAATGCCGGAATCAAGACAGATAAGCCTTTTTGACTTTTAAGGTGAATAAATGGAAATTGAATTGAAAACAGGGGAGAAACTTGAGCCGCTCGGAAAAGATATGAGCCTCATCGTAAGCAAGGCGCACACGTTCGGCACGGATGCGATTTTGCTTGCGGATTTTTCGAACCCGAAGAAAAAAGAAACGCTTTGCGACCTCGGAACGGGCTGCGGCATTATTCCGCTTCTTTGGTGCAAAAAAGAAACCGGGGACATTACGGCGGTCGATATTCAGCCGGCCGCCTGCGGTCAGCTCACACGGTCGCTTTCTCTGAACGGACTTACACAACGGGTAAAGGTTGTCAACGCCGACCTGCGTGAACTCAAAGGTGTGCTCGATTTCGGCTCGTTTGATCTTGTGACGATGAATCCGCCGTATAAGCCCGTCGGTACGGGCATCGAAAGCGAAAGCGAAGCGGACAAAATCGCCCGGCACGAAACGATGTGTACCGTTGACGATGCGGTCAGGGCGGCGGCGTCTTTACTGCGCTTCGGCGGACGGTTCTGTCTGTGTCACCGACCCGAACGGCTTTGCGACATCATTTGCAGTATGAGAGAAAACAAGCTTGAGGTCAAACGGCTTCGCTTTGTCTGTCAGCAGGAGGGCAAGCCGCCGTGGCTTGTTCTCGTTGAGGGCAAGAGGGGCGCAAAAAGTCATGTGACGATCGAAAAGAACCTGATTATGCAAAACGCCGACAACACCGACAGTGAAGAGATTGAAAGAATTTTTTTCGATTACAGACAGAGTAAAGGATAATACTAAAGGCAGCCTCTAAAAACGTCCCGGCATTCGTCATAGCGCAAAACTAATGCCGTCTTTGTCGCCCCAAAACCTTGAAATACACAGAGTATTCCTGCGGTTTTTTGCCTAAAATCCGACATCATTTGTGCACTATGCCGAACGCCTTGAGTTTTAAGAGGTTGCCCAAATAATAAGTACGGGAAGTGGTTTTCTTGAATCTTTTACATTTTAAATATGCGGTCGAAATCGCAAAGACTAAATCCATCAGCAAGGCGGCGGAAAACCTGTATATGGGTCAGCCGAACTTAAGCCGTGCCATCAAGGAGCTTGAAGAAAATATCGGCATCACCATTTTTAAGCGGACCTCAAAGGGTATTACCGTAACGGCTGAGGGCGAAGAATTTTTGGAATATGCAAACCGTATCATCGCCCAGGTCGAGCAGGTCGAGGATATCTATATCAATAAAAAGGCGAAAAAGCGCCGTTTTTCGGTCTGCGTCCCGAGGGCAAGCTATATTTCCGAAGCCTTTGCGGAATTCTGCCGTGAGACAAAGGCCGACGAGCCGCTTGAATTCTTTTACAAAGAGACAAACTCCATGCGAACCATCAACAATGTTTCGTCAAGCGAGTATAACCTCGGAATCATTCGCTATCAAAGCAATTTTGACAAGTATTTCCGGAGTATGTTTACGGAAAAGAAGCTCATGAGTGAAGTCGTCAGCGAGTTTTCTTATGTTCTTCTCATGAGTCGGGAACATCCGCTCGCTAAAAAAGACGATATTGATTTGCAGGAGCTTGCCGATTATATCGAAATCGCCCATTCCGACCCCTATGTGCCGTCCATGCCGCACGTTGACGTAAAAAAAGCGGAGCTTTCCGCCTTTGTTGACAAGAGAATCAATGTTTTTGAACGGGGCAGTCAGTTTGAGCTTCTTTCGCGAGTGCCGACGACCTTTATGTGGGTGTCGCCGATTCCGGAAAGTCTGCTTGAAAAGTATAACCTTGTTCAAAAGCCGTGCAGTGCCAACAAAAAGATATACCGGGACGTGCTCATTTACCGAAAGGGATACAAGCTGACCGAAGCGGATACCGCATTTATCGAAAAGGTCTGTGTGGCAAGAAGCAGGTATTTATAATACTATCCGTTATCAGTTGTGCAAACTATACAAGAACAAATTGTTACTTTAATTCAAGTTTAATGAAAAAATGTATTGCAAATTTCGAGCGTTTTTGATAAAATCTGTTTGTATCTGATATCGGCGGAATCGTGCTTTCGGTATGACCCGCTCGTTTCCCAATTTTATTTAAGCGGCGGTGATTACGATGAAGCTTCTTGAAGAAAGAATTCTCAAAGACGGACAGGTATATCCGGGAAGCATTCTTAAGGTCGATTCTTTTTTGAATCATCAGATCGACGTTAAGCTTCTTAATGCTATCGGAGAAGAAATAAAAAGATTATATGCGGACTGCGGTGTTAACAAAATCCTTACTATTGAATCGTCAGGTATAGGAATAGCTTGTATAACGGCGCAGTTTTTTGATTGTCCGGTGCTTTTCGCAAAGAAAACCAAGACAAAGAATATCGCAAACGCGGTTTATAAAACAAGCGTCAAGTCCTTTACGCACGGAACGGTCTACGACGTAATCGTTTCGAAGGACTTTTTAAACAAAAACGATAAGGTGCTGATTATCGACGACTTCCTTGCCGAGGGCAATGCCCTTATCGGACTGATCGACCTTTGCCGCCAGGCGGGCGCCGAGGTTGCCGGCTGCGCCATCGCCATCGAAAAAGGCTTCCAGCCCGGCTCGAAGCGTATCCGAGAGCTTGGCGTGAGAGTGGACTCGCTTGCCGTAATCGACAGCATGGACGACGGCGAAATCAAGTTCAGGTAAATACCCGCAAAGGGTTTTATTAAAGGCAATCTCTGAAAACATCCCGGCATTCGTCATAGAACACAACTAATGCCGTCTTTGTCGTTAAAAATCCTTGAAATACACAAAGTATGTCTGCGGATTTTTGCCTAAAAGCCGACATCATTTGTGCACTATGCCAAACGCCTTGAGTTTTTAGAGCCTGCCAAAAATTTATATCAAACGGAGGAAAAAAGCATGAAAAAATTTCTTGCGATCCTGCTTGCAGCAGTTCTTTGCCTTTCCCTCGCAGCTTGCGGCGGTAACGGCGGCGACGAGACAACCGCAGCAGGAGAAACCACAGCAGCAGGTGAAACCGCAGCAGCTGACACAACCGCCGAGGGCGACACCACAGCAGCAAGTGAAGAAAAAGCAACAGCCGATCAGCTCAGCAAGCTGAAGATCGGTATCATTCTTCTTCACAACGAGACCGTCGGCTACGACGAAAACTTCATCAACTCAGTTAAGAACGCCGTTAAGAATCTCGGCCTTGATGAAGCTACTCAGGTTATCTTCAAGAAGGACATTCCCGAAGATAAAAAGTGCTATGACGCTTGCGTAGAGCTTGCCGAAGAAGGCTGCAACCTTATTTTCGCTGACTCATTTTCTCACGAAGAATACGTTATCGAGGCTGCTAAGGAATTCACAGACGTTCAGTTCTTCCATGCGACCGGCGTAAACGCAAAAATCGTGAATCTCCCGAACTTCCACAACGCTTTTGCCAAGATCTTTGAAGGCAGATATCTTGCCGGTGTTGTTGCCGGTCTGAAGCTCAACGAGCTCATCGAGGCAGGCACAATCAAGGAAGACGAAGCCAAGATCGGCTACATCGGTGCAAAGCCGTACGCTGAAGTTATTTCCGGTTATACCTCTTTCTTCCTCGGCGCAAGATCGATTTGCCCGAGCGCAACGATGGAAGTTACCTACACCAATGAGTGGGCAAACCTTGCCAAAGAGCAGGAAGCTGCCAAGAAGCTTATCAAGGACGGCTGTGTTATCATTTCTGAGCACGCTGATACCGACGGTTCTCCGATGGCTTGCGAAGATGCTATGACAAAGGAAAACAAGACTGTATACCATATCGGTTACAATATTGACTTCAACGATGTTGCTCCCACCGCTAACCTTGTTTCTTCGAAGATCGACTGGACGCCGTACTTTGAGCACATCTTCAACGGTGTTGCTATGGGCGCTGAGCTTGAAAACGATTACTGCGGCGACTTCACAACTGATTCTGTTCTTCTTACTGAGTATAACGACAAAAACGTTACCGATGAAATGAAGGCAAAGATTGACGAAGTGAAGGCTGATCTCGAAAGCGGCAAGATCAAGGTGTTCGATACCAGCACATTCACCGTTAAGGACGAATCCACCATTAAGACCAACGAGGCTAACTTCGTTTTGGCTGACAACTACAAGACCGATGCAGACGGACATCTGACATCTTACATGGCAGATGCTGTCGCTGACGAAAAGTACACTCCCGATACCGACGTAATCAAGGACGGCGAGTTTGCTGAGTCAAGCGAGCGTTCGGCACCGTACTTCAATGTAAACATTGACGGTATTGACGTTATCGGCTGATTCAATTTTTAAATTAACATTAGCGGAGTGTTCGCACTCCGCTAATGGTTGTTAATGATAGGTGTTTATTCTCCCTGCGATGGGACAAAAAAACACATACGATTATAAATTTTCAGGCAAAATTATAAGGCTGATTATTCGAAAGACAGTGCTTGTGCTTTTGCCTGGGTATTTATAATGGGTAAGACGGGAGGAAATCCAATGTCAGAAGTGGCAATTGAACTCAAAGACATTACGAAGAGCTTCGGTTCTGTCGTCGCAAATAAAAATGTTTCGCTGAAGGTCAACAAGGGCGAAATACTTTCAATTCTCGGCGAAAACGGAAGCGGAAAAACGACGCTTATGAATATGCTGTCCGGCATTTATCATCCGGACAGCGGCCAGATTTTTGTCGGCGGCAAGGAAGCATCGATCCAATCCCCGAAGGATGCTTTCGATTATAAGATCGGAATGATCCATCAGCATTTTAAGCTTGTTGATGTTTTTACTGCGGCTGAGAATATTGTCCTCGGACTCAATGAGGACGGGAAGTACGATATCAAAAAAAGCGCAAGGCGTATCAAAGAAATCTGCGATGAATACGGCTTTGAAATCGACCCGATGAAAAAGATTTACGAAATGTCCGTTTCCGAAAAGCAGACCGTAGAAATTATCAAGGTAATCTACCGCGGGGCCGAAATCCTGATTCTTGACGAACCGACGGCTGTTCTGACGCCGAAGGAAACCGAAAAGCTTTTCTCGATTCTGCGCAATATGAGAGACGCAGGAAAAGCGGTTATCATCATTACGCACAAGCTCAACGAGGTTCTGGAGCTGTCCGACCGTGTTTCGGTTCTGAGAAAGGGCGAATATATCGGAACAGTGGAAACGAAAGAAGCGACCGAACAGTCACTTACCGAAATGATGGTCGGTAAAAAAGTCAGTCTGAATATCGAAAGAAGCGAACCGCAGGGCTGTGAAACGAGACTGACGCTGACGAACGTTTCGGTTGTCAACCGCGAGGGCGTCAGCGTACTCAAAAACGTCAACTTTACGGCGAAATCCGGTGAAATTCTCGGTATCGCCGGTATAGCCGGAAGCGGCCAGAAAGAGCTTCTGGAAGCCATCGCCGGCCTGCAGCACCTCAAGAGCGGCTCGATCGTCTACCATGATCCTAAGACGGGAAAGGACGAAAACCTTAAAGATAAGACGCCGCTTCAGATCCGGAATCTCGGCGTAAGACTGTCGTTTGTTCCGGAGGACCGGCTCGGCATGGGTCTTGTCGGCTCAATGGGTATCACTGATAATATGATGCTTCGCAGCTACAATAAAGGCAAGGGCTTTTTCCTTCATAGGAAGAGTCCGAAAACACTTGCCGAAAAGATCATCAATGAGCTTGAGGTTGTAACACCGGGAACGGAAACTCCGGTAAGAAAGCTTTCGGGCGGTAATGTTCAAAAGGTTCTTGTCGGGCGTGAAATAGCGTCAACGCCTACGGTGCTGATGGCGGCTTACCCCGTCAGAGGTCTTGACATCAATTCGTCATATACAATTTATAATCTTTTAAACCAGCAAAAGGAAAGCGGAACCGCCGTTATTTTTGTTGGAGAAGACCTCGATGTGCTGATTGAGCTTTGTGACCGGATTCTTGTCATGTGTCACGGTCAGATCAGCGGCATTATTGACGGCAGAGGCGCCAAAAAAGAGGAAATCGGACTGATGATGACGACTTTGCCCGAAAAAGAAAGTAAGGAGGAAAGCGACGAATGAAAAAGGCTAAATCAAGTGAACCGCTTGTCAGAATATCGAAGCGTACGGATATTTCCCCGAAGCTTTCTGTCGGTGTCAGAGTGATTGCAATTGCGGCGGCATTTATTGTCTGTGCGCTGGTCATTACGGCCATCACAAACGGACGAGCAATGCCGTGGGATGTTTATTCCCAAATGCTGAAAGGTGCGTTCGGTACGGTAAGACGGGTGAAAATCACGCTCAGAGATACCTGTGCACTGCTTTGTCTGGGTCTTGCGCTTGCGCCTGCATTCAAGATGAGATTCTGGAATATCGGTGCCGAAGGACAGGCTTTGATCGGTGCTCTTGCTTCAACCGTTATCATCAAGCTTTGCCCGGGGCTTCCATGGTGGCTTATGCTGCTTGTGATGCTTGTGGCTTCCGTTGTTGCCGGCGCTTTGTGGGGTGTCATACCCGCCGCCTTTAAAGCGACAATCGGAGCGAACGAGACCCTTTTTACTCTTATGATGAACTATGTCGCCTATCAGCTTGTCAATGTTGTTTGTATCTTTTGGGAAAAGCAAAAGGGCTCAAGCGATATCGGCGTATTTGACCGGGGAACGCTTCCGAAGCTTTTCGGGGTCGATTACGGCATCAGTATTGTCGTTATCCTTTTACTTACTGCAATTATCTATGTATATATGAAATATTCCAAGCAGGGTTACGAAATCTCCGTTGTCGGTGAAAGCGAAAACACCGCACGGTATATCGGAATCAACGTCAAGAAGGTTATTATCCGCACGATGATGATTTCCGGCGGACTTTGCGGACTTGCCGGCTTCCTGCTTGTAAGCGGAACACACCACACCCTGAATACGGGAATTGTCGGCGGAAACGGATTTACGGCAATTATCGTTGCGTGGCTTGCCCATCTGAATCCGATATTCATGCTTCTTACCTCCTTCTTTGTTTCGTTCCTTGATATCGGAACGGCGCAGATTGCGACAAGCTGTCAGCTGAACACCTATGCTTCGGATATCGTAGTAGGAATTGCCCTGTTCTTTATTTTAGGCTGTGAGTTCTTTATCAATTACAAGGTTGTTTTCAGAAACTCAAAAAAGGCAAAGGAGGCGGCATAAATGGGATTTGATCTGGTCTATTTTCTTCAAAGAGCCGTTGCACAGGCACTGCCGCTTTTGTTTGGCTCAAACGGTGAAATACTCAACGAAAAAGCCGGCAGCCTTAACCTCGGTATACCGGGAATCATGGTTTCCGGCGGTGTCGCCGGTATCGTCAGCGCCACGATTTATGAAAACAGCGTTGCCAACCCCAAGGGTTGGATCGGCCTTCTGATTTCTTTGTTAAGCTCGATTGCCTGTTCTCTCTTGGTTTCGCTGATATATTGTGTTTTAACGGTAACCTTAAGAGCCAACCAGAACGTAACCGGTCTTGCAATTACTACGTTCGGCACGGGGCTCGGTAATTATTTCGGCGGTGCGATCGCTTCGCTTCTCGGACTGAGCAGCAATACGATTACAACAACCGTCAACGCCTATAAAACACCGATCATTCCGTTTTATGACAAGCTCGGAGCTGTCGGAACGATATTCTTCTCTCATGGGTTCTTGTTCTACGTCGGTGTTATGATTGCCGTTGTCAGTGCGATCATTTTGAAAAAGACAAGAGTTGGCCTGAATCTGAGGGCGGTCGGTGAAAATCCGGCTACTGCGGATGCGGCCGGAATCAATGTCACCAAGTATAAATACATTACGACCTGTCTTGGCGGAATTGTTGCCGGTCTTGGCGGCTTGTATTTCGCAATTGACTATTCAAACGGACTTTGGGATACGCAAAGCTTCGGCGAAAGAGGCTGGCTTGCGATCGCTCTGGTTATCTTCGTTATGTGGAAGCCCAATCTTGCCCTTGTCGGTTCCTTCCTGTTCGGCGCACTTTATATTGCGGATGTTTTTGTTCCGAATCTTACGCCGCTTACAAAGGAAATATTCAAGATGCTTCCGTATGTTGTTACGATCATTGTTCTGATTGCGACAAGCTTTGCAAAGAAGAAAGAAAACCAGCCGCCGCAAAGTTTAGGACTGGCCTATTTCAGAGAGGAAAGATAGCATAAGAGAAATGCCGGAAAGAAAAAAACGGAGGATACTGAAATGAACGATCAGTCAAGACGAAAAGTGACAATCGGTGTGATTGCAAGCCTTGTTGTTGTTTTGGCAGTTTGTGTAACCGTTATTCTGGTCACTGTTTTTAGTGCCGATAAAACCACCGACAACAGAGACCGGAACCGGAATTCCCGTGACACAACGGTTACCTCCGTCACGTTAGCTCCTGCTGACGATGACAGGGATACGACGGCAAGCGGTACGACGGATAAGATGATCAATATTACCGGAGATCCGCTTGCACCGACAACGCCCGACGACAGAACGCAGACATATCCCGATATTATGAATACAACCGCTGCACCCTATAGTGCACCCACGGCTCCTGCTCCGGTGTACAATCCGCCAACGACCGCCGGATCGTATTCTCAGACCGATT
Source organism: uncultured Clostridia bacterium (assembly GCA_945863885.1). Classification (GTDB taxonomy): domain Bacteria; phylum Bacillota; class Clostridia; order Oscillospirales; family Acutalibacteraceae; genus UBA6857. The sequence continues at coordinate 2,364 of CAMAZY010000005.1, read as the reverse complement.
TTTATTCGCAGGAATATCTTTTTCCGAGTGACACGACCTATCTGACGTATGACATTCTCTCTCAATATACAAGAGAGCAGATACGGTATATCACGAACGAAATGTACGCCCGTCACGGAAAGATCTATACGCAGGAACCGTATAAAAGCTATTTTGAGTCCAAGTCGTGGTATTACGGTACCGATACTTCAATGGAGGTCGTCAGGGAACGCTTCAACAGCATCGAAGCCGCCAATCTTGAAACCATTGCGGATTACGAACGGTCAAAGGGCTGGAGAGCACCGAAGACCGAAACGACTACACAGACGGATTCTTCGGATAAGGCGTATGAAGATTTTGAAGTCGGAACGGTTTGCATGATCGACTATACAACGCCGCTTCATGACGGACTGAACTTAAGAAGCAGACCCACGAAGGAGAGCGAGCTCCTCCGGCTTTTGCACGAAGGAACAACGCTTGTGATTCAGGAAGAGTTCGATTATGCCAACAACTCGTATATCAAGGTCAGCTATTACGATGAAGCAACCGGCGAAACCATTTACGGCTGGATCATGGCCGAGTATCTTGTAGAAGTGAATTAAGGGGACGTCTGTCCGGGATACTTGCGAGATTTTATGATGCCCACCCGACTGTCAGCACGGCAGCCGGGTGATTTTTGCTTAACGGGAAAGAATTGCCGCAGCCGATACAAATGCAGACTGCGGCAGTTGTATGAATTCAGCACCTTACGCTTCAACAACCGTGAATTCACAAACAGAAAAAGCGGTTTTCTTTTCTCCGCTGAAAGTGTTGTTATAAATGAACGTGATGCGGTAATTACCGGCATCGGCGGTTTCATTGTCGGATAGTAAGCCTTTCGTTGACCAATTGCATTTTTGCGTTTCTCCGGGCAAAATGTGTCCGGGTAAGGTTAAATAAACCGTCGGATGAACATTCAGCCATTCGCTGAAAGTGAATTCCTCCCATTCGCCGTCAACTTCTTTTTCGACCTTTTCGACACCGATGCACCAGTTAATCGGGCAATTGGTATGGTTGGTAACGTTGAATTCGATTTCTTCCGTTTCGGTTGTCACCCGGCTTGCGACTTCAAACGTGACGTTATCAATTTTTGCTTCGAAGCCGGGAAGCATATACATAACGGAGCAGGCAAGAACAATTATAATGCCGAAGAATGCTTTGATGTTTGCGATGAAAGTATCGGGTCTGTAAGCTGTCATATGAAATTCTCCTTTTCCATGATTTATGCCTCGGTTACCGTGAATTCACACGAGGTCTGAGCAGAAGTGGAAATACCTTTTGCTGAGTATATTTTTTGTGTTTTATATTCGACCGTGAGCCTGTAAGCTCCGGCGGGTGCTGTGTCGTCCGGGAACAACAGAGAAAGCTGAAAATGATGTGTGAAGGTTTCGCCGGGAAGAATAGAATCATAAAGGAACGCACTTGCGAAAAGTTCATAGACATATTGAAGCTTGTGTTAGTCAAGAGCCACTTCGTTCCATGTGTCACCGTCAAGCTTTTCAAACTTAATAATATCCGGTTCATGCTGAATCGCATACGGCGTCTTGTTTGTGACTGAATATTCAAGCTCGGTTGATTGCGTGGTAAGCGGTGAAACCCGAAGAATAACATTGTCGATGTTGACATTGTCCGGCGTTGCTGTTATAAAAGAAGCAACAAAAATCATAAGACCGGCAAAGAGTTTTAAAATAGCGTTGATGCCGCTTGGCCTGTACATAAGGTGGCCTCCTTTTTCTGAATAGTATTGAATTTTAATCGGATAAAAGCTTCTTTTTCACCTCCTCGGATCGTGCGTAGTACGGTTGTTTACAAAGATAATGACAAGGGCATATCACAAAAGATATTTTGTGACGCAAAACAAGAATACCACAACATTTTATCAATGTCAATGAAAATGTCAATAATATTGTAAGACTACCTTTTGCGGTCTCCTTACAAGACTGCTTGCAGTCAACCCCGGTCAGATGAGTGTGTCTGCGAAGGTTGAATAAAGATAATGTATGTGTTTCACCATCAAAAACGTCAGAAAGAAACAGGACATTTTCAGGACAAGATATAGGCTGCAAAGACAAGAAAGTGTTCAGGGCACAAAATATAGTATATAAAAAGGCGAAAAGCCCAAAAACACACGGGAGGGTGTACAAAGAGTGACGAAAAGGGATAAAAAAGGGCGAAAAAGGAGTTGACAAGAGGAAAAACAAGTGATAGAATACGGTACACAAACGTGCGAAGCGGAAGCGGAGCGGGTTTGTGAAGAAAGAGATATCACGGAAAGACACACCTTGAAAACGCCCGAAAAACTTTGAAAAAAGTTAGAAAAAGGACTTGACAAGGTAAGGATGATGT